>CAJTZJ010000001.1:0-144817 GCA_910583925.1 uncultured Eubacterium sp.
GCAAAGCAGATTAATGGTTAATAGTTAACGGCTGTCGAAAGACAGCCGTTTTTTATGAATAGAATATTTAGGAGCATTGTAATGAATCAAAGTGATTATTGGAGTTCTGTGGCTGATAGTAGAAATTTTACGACTATATTTGATGAAAAGGTATTTCGTAATTATGTTAGTAAGAATTCAAAAATTCTTGATGTCGGATGTGGTTATGGAAGAACTTTGAATGAGTTGTATCATGCCGGATATAAAAATCTTGTAGGGGTTGACTCTTCTGCCGGAATGCTTGAACGAGGCAAAAGGGAATTTCCTTATCTTAATTTTGTTCAAAATAGTACAGATTTACCATTTGATGATAATCAATTTGATGCTGTTATTTTGTTTGGTGTGTTATGTTCGGTAGTCAACGAAAATGCACAGCGTAATTTGATAGACGAAATCAAGCGAGTTTTAAAACCTAATGGAATAATTTATGTTAATGATTTTTTAATTAACAATGATATTAAAAGTATTTTTAAGTATGTTAAGTTTATGATTAAATATAATACTTATGGTGTCTATAAGCTTAAAGATGGTGGAATTCTTCGCCATCATACAAATCAGTATATAAAAGACTTATTCGCAGATTTTTATGAATTGGAATATGGAAAGACAAAGTTTAAAACAGTTAGTGGCAATCTTTCTAATGGCTTCTATTATATCGGAAAAGCAAATACATAAGGAGCATCTCGTTTGAGATGCTCCTTTTCCTTGCTAAGTATTTTTCCGTATGCTATAATTAGCTTGATAGTCTTGTCATTCATGCTGAAGTTGTAAGATTTTACGAAAACACAAGAATATTGGTTAATAAACACTATCCGTTTATTATTGAAGCTGATTATGATGACGGCTTAAAGATACATAGATTCAGAAGTGATAATGTGTGAGAAAATGTTACATTGGAGTGCATAGGCAAAACAGTTAAAGTGTACTATGAGCCGAATAATATGAATAATTATTTTGTTGATACAACAGGCTTGTTTAACGAAACTTACAGAGTAAATGATGGTGTTATTTATCATTAACAGTTGAGGAAACCTATGATTATACGAGAAATAAATGAAAATGATTTTAATGGTTTAAGTGCGTTATATACGCATTTGCATAGTAATAAACCTATTGAAAATAATGATGAAAATATTGCAATTTTCAATAAAATACTTTCAGATGAAAATCATCATATCATCGTTGCAGAGGAGAACGGAAAAATCGTTTCCTCCTGCGTTTGTGTTATTGTGCCGAATTTAACACATAATCAGCAGCCATATGCTTTAATTGAAAATGTTGTTACAGAAAAAGAATATCGAAAACTCGGCTTGGCTACTGCCTGCCTTTCCTATGCAAAGCAGATAGCTGTTGATAATCATTGCTATAAAATGATGCTTTTAACAGGTTCAAAAAAGCGCAGTGTGCATAAGTTTTATCAGAAGAACGGCTATAACAGATTTGAAAAAACAGGGTACATTCAACGGCTTAAATAATGTTTGTTAAAGAGGGGTAATAGTATGAGGGTTTATAACAAATTGGTCAGGGATAACATACCTGATATCATAAGAAAAAACGGAGAAATACCGCACACTTCAATACTTGATAATGATAAATATTTGCAGGAGTTAAAAACAAAACTTATTGAAGAAACAAATGAATTTCTTGAAAGTGAAGAGCTTATGGAGCTTGCAGATATTCTGGAAGTAGTCGAATATCTTGCAAAAGCGAAAGGCAGTAATCTTGATGAAATTTTAAGATTAAAGGAACAAAAAGAAATCAAAAACGGTGCTTTTGAAAAGAAAATCTTTTTAGAATTTGTTGAAGATGCGTTGAGATAGGATTTTATGGAAGCGAAGGAAAAAGTAGTACTTACAAATATGTGTATGATTTATGATGATGACGGCAATATTCTTGTTCAGGATAAAATCGGCAGAAGCTGGGGGCTGTCTTTTCCCGGTGGGATATAGAACAGGAAGAAAGCTTTCATGATTCCGTTATCCGTGAGGTTAAAGAAGAAACAGGGCTTGATATTAGAAATCCAAGGCTTTGCGGTATAAAGCACTGGAAGTGGTCAAAAAGGTCAAGATATATCGTTTTGCTTTATAAAACAGATGAATTCAGCGGAAATCTTCAATCATCAAATGAGGGCAAGGTTTTCTGAATTAAAAAAGAAGATTTGAATAAATATAAATTGGCAGAAGGCTTTGAAACAATGTTTAAGGTTTTTGATGATGATAGCTTAAGCGAATTTATGTCTGTTAAAGAAAACGGAATTTGGATAGAGAAAATATATTGATTATTTATGAATAAATGTTAAAAGGCGGTAAATTTACTGCCTTTTTCTTATATAACTATTTACTTTATTTATAAAATATATTAATATATAGATAATAAAAACAGAACTTTCCATTTACACGGAGGTATAAAAATGGGTATTGCTTATAAAAGAATTTTGCTTAAGCTTTCAGGCGAGGTTCTTGCAGGCGAAAAAGGAACGGGTATTGATAATGATACTGTTGTAACAATATGCAAATCAGTAAAACAGGTTGCTGATATGGGCGTTGAGGTTGGCATTGTTGTCGGCGGAGGCAACTTCTGGAGAGGCAGAACAAGTGAGGGTATGGACAGGACACGAGCAGACCATATCGGAATGCTTGCAACCTCAATGAATGCGCTTGCTCTTTCGGATGCTCTTGAACAGCTTGGTGCCGATGTGAGAGTGCAGACTGCTATTGAAATGCGCCAGATTGCAGAGCCTTATATCAGAAATAAGGCAATCCGTCATTTTGAAAAGGGCAGAATTGTTATTTTCGGCTGCGGAACGGGTTCTCCGTTCTTTTCAACGGATACTGCTGCTGCGCTTCGCAGTGTTGAAATTAACGCTGATGTTCTTTTCAAGGCAACCAATGTGGATGGTGTTTATGATAAAGACCCGAATAAATTCAGCGATGCTGTTAAATATGATACAGTATCCTTCCGTGAGGTTATTAACCGTGATTTAAAGGTTATGGATTCAACAGCATTTTCACTTTGTAAGGACAATGATATGTCTATCCTTGTATTTAATCTTGATGATCCGGAAAATATCTGCAAAGCCGTTTGCGGCGAAACAATAGGCACACTTGTGCAGAATAATTAAGTGAGGTAAACATGATGGAAGCTTTATTTGCTAAAACAAAAGAGAAAATGGAAAAATGCCTTGATGCTTTGGAAAGAGATTACAAGGCAATTCGTGCAGGCAGAGCAAATCCAGCTATTCTGGATAAGGTTATGGTTGATTATTATGGCTGTGCAACTCCGATCAATCAGATGGCAGCTATCAGTGTTCCTGAGCCAAGGATGCTTATGATTCAGCCATGGGATGCAAGCACATTAAAGGAAATCGAAAAAGCAATCAATACTTCTGATATCGGCATCAATCCAAGCAATGACGGAAAGGTTATCCGCCTTTCATTTCCTCCTCTTACCGAGGACCGCCGTAAAGAGCTTGTTAAGGATATTTCTAAGCGAGGCGAGGAAGCGAAGGTTGCTATCAGAAATGTTCGCCGTGATGCTATGGATGATTTAAAGAAGCTTAAAAAGGATAATGAAATTACTGAGGATGATCAGAAAAACGGAGAAAAGAAGCTTCAGGATATTACAGACAGCTATATTAAGCAGTCTGAAGAGATAGAAAAGAAAAAAGAACAGGAAATCCTTTCTATCTAAGGTATTAAGTGTTATATGGCGAAGGAATTCTGGTGATTTTCCTTCGCCGTTCTCTCGTTTATTAAGGAGTACATTATGGCTTTATTTAAGAAAAAAGAAAAGAAAAAGGATGAATTTACCATTCTTCCAAAGCATATCGGAATTATTATGGATGGTAACGGAAGATGGGCGAAAAAAAGAGGCTTGCCGAGAACAGCAGGGCATAGAGCCGGTGCAGATGTATTTGAAAAAATTTGCAAGGAATGCGGCAGGCTTGGCATTGAAGAGGTAACCTTTTATGCTTTTTCAACCGAAAACTGGAAGCGTCCGAAAGAAGAAGTAAATACGCTTATGCGTCTTTTTTATGATTTTCTTATTGAAGCAAAGGATAGAATTGCCGAAACAGGAAATATCCGCATAAAGTTTGCCGGGGAAAGATCAGGCATTCATTCTGAGCTGCTGAAGCTTATGGATGAGGCAGAGGTTACAACTGCTGACAGAACAGGAACTGTTGTTAATCTTGCAATCAACTACGGCGGCAGGCAGGAAATCGTGTCTGCTGTTAATAAGCTGATTGCAGGCGGTAAAACAGAGATAACGGAGCAGGATATAAGCGATAATGTTTATACCATGCCGGATTGTGATTTAATCATAAGACCCAGCGGTGAGGAAAGGCTTTCAAATTTCCTTTTGTGGCAGGCTGCTTACAGTGAATTCTGGTACAGTGATGTGCTTTGGCCCGACTTTGATGAAGAGGATCTTCATATGGCACTTCATGAATTTGAAAAAAGAAATCGCCGGTTCGGCGGATAATGAAAGATAAGGGGACTTCTATATGAAAAAAAGAATTATTACGGCAGTTGTTTTGCTTGCAGTGCTTGCGCTTGTAGTTTGGCAGATAAATACTCCGCTTTTTGTTGCGGTTATTGCATTTTTATCAGCTGTTGCAGCAAATGAAATTATGAAATGTGCGAATGTTAAAAATAAGTTTATCGTTACTTTAGGCACAGCTTTTGCCGCTGCTGTTCCGTTTTTCGGAAGCGAAAAGGTGCTTTTGCCATTTATTGAATCGGAATATTGGGGCAATGTTATAAATGCAGTTCCGAATGTTGCTTTTGTTATTTTGCTTGTTCTTGCTTTTCTTCTTGCTATGCTTAAGGGCTATTCACATACGAAGTTTGAGGATGTTGCCATTTCAGTTTTTGCAAGTGTTCTTGTTCCTTATGGCTTTTCGGTTTTTGTAAGGCTTCGTGATATGTTTGATAATGAACAGTTTGGAATTTATCTTATTTTCTTCGGTCTTATCTGCGCATTGGGAACAGACAGCGGCGCTCAGCTTGGCGGTATGGCATTCGGTAAGCACAAAATGAGTCCGAATATCAGCCCTAAAAAAACAATTGAGGGTGCAGTCTGCGGTGTTATTTTTGCTTTAATATTAAATGGTGCAGCAGTAGCTCTTTACAATGTTTTTGCGGAAGTTAAGCTTGAAACAAGTGCAATTGTGATTCTTCTTCTTTGCAGTCTGCCTATTTCCTTTATGGGGATGATGGGCGATTTAAGTGCCTCTGTTTTAAAAAGAAATTTCGGTGTTAAGGATTTCGGGAAAATTTTCCCTGGCCACGGCGGCGTTATGGACAGATTTGATTCATCACTTTTCACAATCCCGCTTACTTATGTTGTTGCATTAGTTGCTTTCTGCTGAGGTGAATAAAATGAAAAATATTTCTATTTTAGGCTCAACAGGTTCAATCGGAACGCAGTCGCTTGATGTTTGCCGTATGCATGGCTACAGCATTAAATGCTTAACTGCGAATTCCAATGTTGATTTAATGGAAGCACAGATCCGTGAGTTCAAGCCGGAAATCGTTTGTATGATGAATGAAAAAGCAGCAAGTACTCTGAAGGCTAAAATTTCTGATATGAATACAAAGGTTGTTGCCGGTCTGGATGGTCTTATTGAATGCGCAGTTTATGACGGCGCAGATACAGTTCTGAATTCCGTTGTCGGAATGATTGGCCTTCAGCCAACGCTTGAGGCTATCAAGGCAAGGAAAACGATTGCGCTTGCCAATAAGGAAACGCTTGTTGCCGGCGGGCATCTCGTTACAAACCTTGCTAAGGAATATGGTGTTTCCATTCTTCCTGTAGACAGTGAGCATTCGGCAATCTTTCAGGCAATGCAGGGAAGTCCGTCGAAATCGGCAGTAAAGAAAATTATTTTAACTGCATCCGGCGGTCCGTTCTTCGGAAAAACACTTGAAGAGCTTGAGCATGTTACTGCCGCGGATGCTTTAAAGCATCCAAATTGGGATATGGGGCAGAAAATCACTATAGATTCGGCTACGATGATGAATAAAGGTCTTGAATTTATTGAAGCAAAATGGCTTTTTGATATGCCGAATGAGGATATAGAAATTGTTGTTCATCGTGAATCGGTTGTTCATTCGGCAATTGTTTATCAGGATAATTCAATGATTGCTCAGCTTGGTGTTCCCGATATGAGAATTCCGATTCAGTATGCTTTAACTTATCCTGAGCGTAAACCGAGTCCGGTTGCCTCACTTTCCCTTTCGGATTACGGCAGGCTTACCTTTTTTGAGCCCGATTATGAAAATTTCAAATGTATTGATGTTTGCAGAAATGCAATCGAAATGGGCGGTCTTCATCCTGCTGCTGCAAATGGTGCAAATGAGGAAAGTGTAAAACTTTTTCTTGAAGGTAAAATTAAATTTACAGATATTGCATATCTTAATGATAAGGCAATGCGTAATGCACCTGAAAAGAAAAACTTTACTCTTGCTGATGTTCTTGAAACAGATAAAATGGCAAGAGAATTTGTAAGAAACAGTATTAATGAATATGGCGAAAGCTAAAGAAGAGGCGATTCAGTGAATTTATCATCAATATGGAGTACAGTTTATCCTATAATTATTGCAATCTTGTTTTTTGAATTTATTGTTATTATTCATGAGGGCGGTCATTTTGTTGCTGCAAAGCTTATGAAAATAAAGGTAAATGAATTTGCGATAGGTATGGGTCCGAAAATTCTTTCTTTTAAAGGGAAAGAAACAAGATATTCCCTTCGGTTGTTTCCGATAGGCGGTTTTTGTGCTATGGAGGGGGAAGATGAAGCATCTGACAGCGAGGGTTCGTTTTCATCAAAAAGGGTTGGTGCAAGAGCTTTTGTTGTTGTTGCAGGAGCAATAATGAATCTGCTGCTTGGCTTTGTTATTGTTCTTTGCATGGTCTGCAGTCAGAATTTAATCGGCACAACAACGGTTGCAAAATTTGCTGATGATGCCGTCAGTTCTTCTTACGGCTTGCAGACAGGAGATAAAATCAAAGCCATAGATGGTATGAGAGTTTATACTCCAACCGATGTTAACACAGGATTTTCCCGTTCATCTGACGGCAATGTTGAAATGATTGTAACCAGAAACGAAGAAGATGTTACGCTCAATATTTCCTTTGATATGGAGGCTTATGAGGGGCATCAGTATATTAAAATGGATTTTTGGCTGCTTGGAAAGGAAAAAACCTTTACGGGTATTTTGTCAAGTGCGGCAGGTAATTTTGTTTCATATGCAAGAATGGTGTTCCTTTCCGTTCATGATATTCTTGTAGGGAAGTACGGTTTATCTGATTTGAGCGGACCTGTGGGTGCTGTTTCCGTAGTTTCGGATGCTGTTAAAACAAGCCTTAGCTCAATGCTCAGAATAATGGCTTTATTAACAATAAATGTTGGCTTGTTCAATCTTTTCCCGATTCCTGCTCTTGATGGTTGGCGCTTCTTTGTTCTTCTTGCTGAGGCTGTAACAAGAAAGAAGCTTCCGGTTAAATGGGAATATATTATTAATGCAGTCGGTCTTGCCTTACTGCTTCTGCTGATGTTCTTCGTAACATTCTCGGATGTAAAAAGGCTGTTTTAAATCGATTCGCATTGAACTGCTGAAAATTTAAGATAGAGGTAAAAATTATGATTAAAAGAAGAGAAACAAAAAAAATAAAGCTTAAGGATACTTTTATCGGCGGAGATTCTCCTGTTCTTGTTCAGTCTATGCTTAATATTCCTGCATCTGATATAGACGGCTCGGTTGAGCAGGCAAAGGAGCTTGCAGCAGCAGGCTGTCAGGTAATCCGCTTTGCTGTTCCGAATGAAGATGCGCTTGCTCTTGTTGAGCCTATCAAAAAGGCTGTTGATGTTCCTCTTGTTGCAGATATTCATTTTGATTATAAGCTTGCACTCGGAGCAGCTGAAAGAGGAATAGATAAAATCAGGATTAATCCGGGCAATATCGGAGATGAATCAAGAGTGAAAGCAGTTGCAGATATATGTAAATTACAGGGGATTCCTATCAGAATCGGTGTAAACAGCGGAAGCCTTGAAAAGGAGATTCTTGCAAAATATGGTTCTCCGACTCCGCAGGCCATGGTTGAATCTGCGCTTTATCATGCTTCTCTTCTTGAAAAATTTGATTTTGATGATATTGTAATTTCAATTAAATCATCTGATGTGAATACAATGATTGCTGCTTATGAGCTGGCATCTGAAAAATGCTGCTATCCTCTGCACCTCGGTGTAACCGAGGCAGGAACGGAAAGAATGGGTATAATTAAATCTTCTGTCGGAATCGGCTCTCTTTTAACAAGGGGAATAGGCGATACAATCCGTGTCAGCCTTTCTGATAAGCCTGTTAAAGAGGTGTTTGCGGCATTCGATATTCTAAAGGCAGTAGGGCTGAAAAAGGATTGCCCTTATCTTATTTCCTGCCCAACCTGCGGCAGAACAAAAATTGATTTAATCGGTCTTGCAAAGCAGGTTGAAGAAAGATTAAAGGATTGTAAAAAACCAATCAAGGTTGCTGTTATGGGCTGTATCGTAAATGGTCCCGGAGAGGCAAAGGAAGCCGATATCGGCATTGCAGGCGGAGATGGCAACGGATTGATTTTTAAAAAGGGAGAAATACTTCGTAAGGTTCCCGAAAATGAATTACTTGAAGAATTAATGAAAGAGATAGATAAATTGTAATGCGTTTGTTTAAGGATTATTTCGGCGGTTATGTTAATGCGTACCAGCTGTCAAGCCTTGGTGCCGGTGTTATTGACCGCCTTACTATAAAAAAAGAAGCAAGGGAAATCAGTATTGCGCTGACGCTTCCTGAACTTGTTCCGTATTCTGAAATTGTAACAGCAGAAAATGATATCAAAAGAGTCATGCAGCTAAAAAAAGTTATGATTAAGCCAAGATATATGAGCGATTTGTTTGAGCTGCAGTATTTCTTTTCAATGATTGATTATGTTAAAAGAAGAAACCCTGCTGCAAATGGCTTTTTTGATGATGCCGATGTTTCGCTTGAATCGGATACACTTAAGATTTCTCTTAAAAAGGGCGGTCTTGAGCTGCTTTTAACGCAGGGTGTAGATCAGGATATAGAAAACACCTTTCTTGATATGTTCGGTATGTCTGTTAAAGTTGAAATGATAGAAACCGAAAGCTATGATGTTGAAAAGGCGGCTAAGGCAGCTGCGGCAGAAAAAAAAGCAAAAGAGGAGGAAGTCAAAAAAGAAGAGATTAAGAATGTAAGGCATACTCTTCTTGGTGATTTACCTGTTTACATAGATACAGCAAGAACAATTTTCGGCAAAGGAATCAAAGAAAAGCCTATGCCGATCAGCGACCTTGCTTTTGATACAGGTGTTGCAACTGTTTGGGGTGATATTCTTAATTTTGAGCTTAAGGATACAAAAAGGGGTTATTATAAAATTTTAACCTTTGATATAACCGATTACACCTCGTCTGTTTCAGTTAAGGTTTTTGATACAAAGGATGTTGTTGATGCTGTGGCATCCAAAATTGCAGATGCACAGACTCTTATTGTACGGGGCGGTTATAAGGAAGACAGCTTTTCAGGAAAATATATGATTACGCCTGACAGTATTCAAACGGTAATCAAAGCTGAAAAAGAGGATCACGCAGAGGAAAAAAGAGTTGAGCTTCATCTTCATACCTCACTTTCCGATATGGATGGTATTTCATCTCCTGCCTCCCTTATTAAAAGGGCTATAAGCTGGGGGCATAAGGCAATTGCCGTAACAGACCATGGTGTTGTACAGGCTCTTCCCGAGGCATATAATGCAGCAAAGGGAAAAATAAAGCTTATCCTTGGTATGGAGGGCTATCTTGTTGATGATGAAAAATATCCTGATTTTATGGAGCTTTCCAATAAGCAGTTTAAGCGCCATCATATTATTCTGCTTGTAAAGGAGGATACCTCTCTTGATGAAAGTATTCCGAAAGAAGAAAGAAAATACGGAAGAAAAAATCTTTATGAACTGATTTCTCGTTCAAATGTTAAAACCTATAAGACCCGTCCGCTGATTCCGAAATCCCTGTTAGCAAGCAAGCGTGACGGATTGATTTTGGGCTCTGCCTGTGAGCAGGGCGAGCTTTATCAGGCAATTCTTCGTGAAGAGCCGGAGGAAGAAATTGAAAAGATTGCTTCCTTTTATGATTATTTAGAAATTCAGCCAAACGGAAACAATGCCTTTATGCTTCGTACAAGCGATCAGGAATATATAACAAATAAAAAAGGCGAGGAAAAGAAAAATCTTCATTGGAAGGTTAACACCGAGGAAGATTTAATCAATATAAACCAAAAAATTATTGCACTTGCGGACAAACTCGGAAAGCCGGTTGTTGCTACCGGAGATGTTCATTTCCTTGATGAAAAGGATGCGAAATTCCGTGCAATCATTATGGCGTCAAAGGGCTTTGATGATGCGGATAATCAAGCACCTCTTTACTTCAAAACAACTGATGAAATGCTGGCTGATTTTGCTTGGGCAGGGGACAGAGCAAAGGAATTTGTTATTGATAATCCAAATAAAATTGCAGATATGGTTATGGATAATATTCCTCCGATTCCCCCGGGAACCTTCCAGCCTCATATTGATGGTGCGAATGAAGAGTTAACCGAAAAATGCTGGTCTATGGCCAGAGAACTTTACGGAGATCCTGTTCCTGAATATGTTGCAAGCCGACTTCAGCGTGAGCTTGATTCAATTATCGGACACGGCTTCGGTGTGCTTTATGTTATTGCCAAGCGCCTTGTTGAGGAAAGCGAAAGAAACGGATATCTTGTTGGTTCAAGAGGATCCGTAGGTTCTTCTCTTGCCGCACATTTCGGCGGAATATCGGAAGTTAATCCGCTTGCGCCGCATTATTATTGTAAAAACTGTAAGCACAGTGAATTTTTCCTTCACGGAGAGTATGGCTCGGGCTTTGATTTGCCTCCTAAAAACTGCCCTGAATGCGGAACGCCTATGAAGCGTGACGGCCATGAAATTCCGTTTGAAACCTTCCTTGGCTTTGATGGAGATAAGGAGCCTGATATTGACCTGAATTTCAGCGGTGAATATCAGTCCCGCTCTCATAGATATACCGAAGAGCTTTTCGGAAAGGAATATGTGTTTAAGGCAGGAACAATGGCAACTGTTGCCGATAAAACTGCGTATGGATATGTTATGAAATATCTTGATGAACGCAATATCATCGGCACACCAAGAGCAGAGATAGACCGTTTAACCAAGGGCTGTACAGGTATTAAGCGTACAACAGGCCAGCATCCCGGCGGAATGGTTGTTGTTCCTGATAAATATACTGTTGAAGATTTTACACCCATTCAGTATCCGTCAAATGATGCTGCAAAGGGAACCTATACAACACATTTTGACTTTAAAAATTCACTTCACGATACACTTCTTAAGCTGGATGAGCTTGGACACGATAATCCGACTCTTTATAAATATCTTGAGGATTCAACAGGAATTCCCGTTATGGATGTTGATTTGGCTGATCCGAAGCTTTACCAGCTCATTACATCAACAGAGCCTATCGGCGTTTCTCCCGAAGATATCGGCTGTAATACAGGTACGCTTGCTATTCCGGAAATGGGTACGCCGTTTGTTATCGGAATGCTTGAAGAGGCTAAGCCGAAAACCTTTGCCGATTTGCTTCAGATTTCAGGCTTATCACACGGTACAGATGTTTGGCTTGGCAATGCGCAGGAGCTTATTCAGAACGGAACCTGCACAATTTCCGAGGTTATCGGCTGCCGTGATGATATTATGACCCATCTTATCCATGTGGCTGAGAATTATGAAAGAGAAACAGGCAAGGAATCTCCTCTCTCAAAGAAGGATTGCTTTAAGATAATGGAATATACCCGTAAGGGTAAGGCCCCTAAAGAGCTTCCTCCGTATGAGGAGGCAATGAAAACAATTGGCGTTGAGCAGTGGTATATTGATTCCTGCTATAAGATTAAATATATGTTTCCTAAGGCACATGCTGCTGCTTATGTTATTGCAGCACTTCGTCTTGCATGGTATAAAATTTATTATCCTATTCATTTTTATTCTGCTTATTTTACTGTTCGCGGCGGAGATTTGGATGCCGTTTCGGCAGTTGCAGGAAAAAATGCGGTTAAAGCGAAAATGAATGAATATAATGCAAAAAAGAAAAACAATGAAGCGATTACTGCCAAGGAAGAATCAACCTATGTAGTAAATCAGATTGTTATTGAAATGCTTGCCAGAGGGATAGAATTTCTGCCTGTTGATTTGTATAAATCAGACTGGCGTGTTTATCAGATTGAAGATGGGAAAATCAGATTGCCGTTTTCAGCCATTTCAGGCGTTGGCGAAAATGCGGCAAAATCCATTTATGATGCAGTTCATGATGGTGATGGAGATTTTATTTCATGTGATGATTTAATGGCAAGAGCACATATCGGTTCAAGTGTTGTTGATTCTCTGCGTGAATGCGGAGCCCTTGGCAATCTGCCAGACAGCAATCAGATTTCTTTATTTTAATATATAATAATGGTTGACATTATTGTTTTAATGTGTTAGCATAGTAGCACATTAGCACACTAAAGTGCAATCGAGGAGATATACTATGAAAAGATATTCAAATATAACACCTGAAGGCAGCCGTGATTTTCTTTTTGAAGAATGCGATGACAGAAAAAATGTTGAAGCAACACTCTCTGCCCTTTATAAGGAAAATGCCTATCGTAAGGTTATAACACCTGCTATCGAGTTTTTTGATGTGTTTACAAGCGGCAATGCTGGCATAGAAGCCGATGATATGTATAAGTTAACCGATAATCATGGCAGGACAACAGTGCTTCGCCCTGATAACACAATGCCGATTGCCCGTCTTGTTGCAACAAGGCTTAAGGAAGCTGATTTCCCTGTAAGGCTGTATTACAACCAAAATGTATTTGTTAAGAATAAGGTGCTTGCAGGAACTACGGATGAGATTCCTCAAAGCGGAATAGAATTTATCGGCGATGCCTCTCTTGAAGCAGATATAGAGGTTATTTCTATGGCGGTTGAAGCACTGAAAAGATCCGAACTAAATTCCTTCAAAATTGAAATCGGTCATGCAGGCTTCTTCAATGCTGTGCTTGATAAAATGAATTTATCATCATCTGAAAAAACGGAAATATGCAAGCTTATTGAAGGAAAAAATTATGCGGCGCTCGGCGATATGCTGGATGAAATCGGAAGCACGGCTGAAACAGAGGTGCTTCATAAGCTACCCCGTCTTTTTGGCGGAACAGAGGTGCTTGATGAAGCGAAAAAGCTTTATCAAAGTGAGAATTCAGATAAAGCGCTTGATTATCTGAAAACACTTTTGCGAAAGCTTGAAGAAAAGAATATTTCCGATTCTGTTATGATAGATTTAGGACTTGTTAACCGTTCTAACTATTATACAGGTGTTATTTTCAGAGGCTATGCAGAGGGTTCAGGTGCAACCATTCTTTCGGGCGGAAGATATGATAATCTTATTGCTGAATTTGGTCTTGATGTTCCTGCAATCGGCTTCGGTGTTGATGTAAATGCGCTTTGCGATGCAAAAAATGAAATTATAAATGTTGAAAGACCTGTCCGAATTGCTCTGACAAAAGGCAGGCTTGAAAAATCATCGGTTAAGCTTTTTCAAAAGATGGGGCTCGATACAGATGAGCTTGAGAATAAGGGAAGAAGATTAATTCTTCCCGTAGATAAATATGAGGCTGTTCTTTCAAAGGCGCCTGATGTTATAACCTATGTTGAACATGGTGTATGTGATATAGGCGTTGTTGGTAAGGATACAATTGTTGAACATGGCAGCTCTTTTTATGAGGTTATGGATTTAAATCTCGGCAAGTGCCGTTTTGCTCTTGCCTGCCCTAAGGATACGGATTTCTTCAGCGGATATAAAAGAAAAACAGTTGCCTCAAAATATCCGAAGGTTGCAAGAGATTTCTTTAAATCAAAGGGTATGGATGTTGATATAATTAAAATTGAAGGCAGCGTTGAGCTTGCTCCTCTTTTAGGCTTGGCAGATGGTATTGTTGATATTGTTGAAACCGGTTCTACCTTAAAAGAAAACGGGCTTGAGGTTGTTGAAGAAATCTTTCCTATTTCGGCAAGAGTTATTGTTAATATGGCTTCAATGAAGCTTCGCAAGGATGAAATTGAAGCTTTTTTGGAAGCTATGGAAAAAGCAAGTAAAGCGTGAGGTAAAATATGAAAATTACAAAAGCAAACGGAAAAAGCGAGTATGCACTTATTGAAAGTCTGAAAAAAAGAAGCGGCGAAACAGATCAGAAAATCGTTGATATTGTTACATCCATTATTCAGGGTGTAAAAGAGGGCGGAGATGATGCTGTTCGTGAATATACTGCAAGATTTGATGGTGCTATGCCTAAAAAGACAGTTATTGAAAAGGACGAGCTTCTATCCTATCTTGATTTAGTTGACGATGATTTTAAGAAAGCTATTGTTGATGCTAAGAATAATATATATGATTTTCATCAGCGTCAGATGCAACAAAGCTGGCTTACAACAAAGGAAAACGGTGTTATTATGGGACAGCGTGTCCGCGGACTTCACAGAGTCGGTATCTATGTTCCGGGGGGTACGGCTGCGTATCCAAGCTCTGTTTTAATGAATGCTGTTCCTGCAAAAATTGCCGGTGTTCGGGAAATTATAATGGTAACCCCTCCTTCAAAGGATGGTTCGCCGAATCCGAATATTATGGCAGCTGCCGCTGTTGCAGGTGTTGATAAGGTTTTCCTCTGCGGCGGTGCACAGGCTGTTGCTGCTCTTGCTTACGGAACTGAAAAAATTCCAAAGGTTGATAAAATTGTAGGCCCCGGCAATATTTTTGTTGCAACTGCCAAAAAGCTTCTTTATGGTGTTGTAGATATTGATATGGTTGCAGGACCCTCTGAAATTCTTATTGTTGCGGATAAAACCGCAAGACCATCTTTTCTTGCGGCCGATTTAATGAGTCAGGCCGAGCACGATGTAATGGCGTCCTCAATTCTTTTAACAACCTCAGAGGCTGTTGCAAAGGCTACTGCAAAGGAAATTGAAAAACAGATTAAGTTTCTTGAAAGGCAGGAAATAATAGAGCAGTCCCTTGAAAGCTATGGGGAAATCATTGTTTGTGAAAGTCTTGCCCAGGCAATAGATTTTGCTAATGAGCTTGCTCCCGAGCATCTTGAGCTTTGTGTTGAAGAGCCTTTAAAATATATCGGTATGCTTGATAATGCCGGATCTGTTTTTCTCGGGAATTGGTCGCCTGAGCCTCTCGGCGATTATTTTGCCGGTCCGAATCATGTTCTTCCGACAAGCGGAACAGCAAGATTTTTCAGTCCGCTGTCTGTTGACAGCTTTGTGAAAAAATCCTCCTTTATTTATTATACGGAGGAGGAGCTTGCCAAGGTTAAGGACGAGATTGTTACCCTTGCAGACAGTGAGGGCTTAACTGCTCATGCCAATTCAATTAAGGTACGATTTGAAAAATGAGAAATAAAAAGCTTATAACAACTGTTATAGCCGTTATAATTGTTGCTTTATTCGGTGGTGCAGGATATTATTTTACTGAAACCAATGCGCTTGAAACAGGGAAAAATCTGCAGACGGATGGTACAATAGTTGTAAATTATTTAGATGTTGGTCAGGGGGACAGCGAGTTTATTCAGCTTCCTGATGGCAAATGTATGCTGATTGATGCATCAACCTCTGATTGCGCAGAGAGAATAATTGATTTTATTTCGAGTCTGGGTTACAGCAAAATTGATTATTTAGTTGCAACACATCCTCATGCGGATCATATCGGTTCAATGAAAGCCGTTGTAGAACATTTTGATATAGGCGAAATCTATATGCCAAGAGCATCGGCAAACACAAAAACATATGAAAATCTGCTTCTTGCGATTGCAGACAAGGGTTTGCGTTTTAATACGGCAAAGGCAGGTGTTACTGTTATTCAAAATGATGCATTGTCTGCTGAATTTCTTGCTCCTGTTAAAGCAAGCTATGATAATCTTAATAATTATTCGGCAGTTTTAAGGCTTCAGTACGGAAATAATGTATTTCTGTTTATGGGTGATGCAGAGGATACTGCAGAAATGGATATATTAAAGACTTCAGAAAAAGGTAAGCTGAAAGCGGATGTATTAAAGGTTGGGCATCATGGCAGTAAAACTGCTTCAGGTTTTGAATTTGTAAGTGCTGTATCGCCAAAGGCTGCTGTTATTGAGGTGGGAAAGGATAATTCCTATAATCATCCTCATTATGAAACGATAAATAACTTGAGCGAAATAGGTTCGAAGATTTTAAGAACGGATATAAACGGAAATATTGCTGTTGTTTCCGATAAAACAGATATTAAGGTTTATTGTGAAAAGGAATAATAGAATGAAAACTTTGATTGTAGACAGGATTGAAGCTGATTTTGCAGTTTGTGAAATTGAAGAGGGCAGTTTTACGGATATTCCTCTTAAAGCATTGCCGAATGGTGTAAAAGAGGGCGATGTTATAAAAATTTCTGTTGAAGCCGAAGAAACAGAAAAAAGAAAAAGTAATATAAATAATCTTATGAACAATCTTTTTAAAGATTGAAAGAGGTGTAAAAATGAGAAATTCTGTTATTGAAAGAAATACAAAAGAAACGCAGATTAAAATTGAATTAAATCTGGATGGCGGCGATGTTAAAATCTCAACAGGTATCGGTTTTTTTGACCATATGTTGAATGCCTTTGCTGTTCACGGCGGTTTTGGTTTAAATGTTACGGTAACAGGCGATTTGGAGGTTGATACGCATCATACTGTTGAGGATACGGGTATTGCTCTTGGCTTAGCATTTAAGGAAGCACTCGGTAATATGGGTTCAATTAACAGATATGGTTCATTTTACATTCCGATGGATGAAAGTCTTGCAATGTGTGCTCTCGATATTTCAAATCGTCCGTTCCTTGTGTTTCGTGCAGATTTTAATGAGGAACGCTGCGGAAATTATGAAACCTGCTGTACGGAAGAGTTTTTCCGTGCATTTGCTATGAATTCCGGAATAACGCTTCATCTGAATGTTCTTTACGGATCAAATTCTCATCATGAAATTGAGGCTTTGTTTAAAGCGCTTGCTCATGCATTAAAAATTGCCGTAACTCAGAATAACGGCGGAATACTTTCAACAAAAGGAGTTCTGTAATGATTATTTTTCCTGCAATTGATATAATAGATGGTAAACCTGTGCGCCTTTACAAAGGGGATTTTTCAACTGCGCATCAGGTTGCCGATAATGTGCTTGAAACCGCTTTGCAATTTGAAAAGGCAGGTGCTGTGTGGATTCATATGGTTGATCTTGATGGCTCTTTACAGAAAAAACCTGTAAATGCTAAAACCTTTACATCTGTTGCAAACGAAACAGGTCTTAAGGTTGAAATCGGCGGAGGTATCCGAACAATGCAGGATATAGATTTTTATGTAAATAATGGCATCAGCCGCATAATTCTCGGTTCAGTTGCCCTTAAGAATCCGGATTTGGTTAAAGAAGCTGTCAAAGAATTCGGAGATGTAATTGCCGTCGGTATAGATGCTAAAAACGGTTATGCTGCAACCGAAGGATGGACAGAGGGTTCTGATGTTTATTTCACAGATCTTGCAAAGCAAATGGAAGCAGTTGGTGTTAAGACCATTATTTATACTGATATTTCAAAGGACGGCACATTGAGCGGTCCTAATATCAATCAGCTTATTGAAATAAATAATGCTGTTTCCTGTGATATAACTGCTTCGGGCGGTGTAACAAATATTGATGATATTATTGCTCTTAAAAATGAAGGGCTTTATGGCGCAATATGCGGAAAAAGCCTTTATGATAAAACGCTTCTTCTTGAAGAGGCAATAGAGGTGTGCAAAGGATGAATTTAGAGAAATATTTTGAAAAGTCGGATTTAATTCCTGCAATTATTCAGGAGGCGGGTACCGGTGAGGTACTTATGCTTGCATATATGAACAAAGAATCAATGCAGAAAACGCTTGAAACAGGCTATACATGGTTCTGGTCAAGGAGCAGACAGGAGCTTTGGAATAAAGGTGCAACAAGCGGTCATCTTCAGAAAATTGTTTCCATTCACGGCGATTGTGATGATGATACCTTGCTTATTAAAGTTATTCAAACAGGGGCAGCCTGTCATACAGGCAATCATAGCTGCTTCTTTAATGAAATAAAATGCGAAAATTAAGGAGAAATTTTCTGATGGATTTAATTAAAAATGAATATCAAGTAATTATAGAAAGAAAAAGTGAAAAGGCTGAGGGTTCTTACACGGCTTACCTTTTTGAGCAGGGAATTGATAAAATTCTTAAAAAGGTTGGCGAGGAATGTACCGAAATGGTTATCGCAGCAAAAAATAATGATAAGGAAGAAACGGTTTATGAAGTAACGGATTTGATTTATCATACCCTTGTTATGATGGCAAATCAGGGTATTACGCCTGAAGATATTGAAGCTGAGCTTGAAAAAAGAGCAGCAAAGCGCGGTAATCTTAAAAAATTTCATCAGGTGGATAAAAATTCATAATGGCATATAAAAAATGGATAATAGCAGATGCCGATAAAGAAAAAGCATCTGATTTAAGCGAACAATTTAATATTGATCCATTTATTGCATTCATGCTTGTTTCAAGGGGGATAGAGAGCAGCGCCGATGTGGCAGACTTTTTAGCCTCCTCTTACGATTTTTCAGACCCTTTTCTTCTTTGTGATATGGAAAGGGCTGTTTCTGCTATAGAAGAGGCTGTTGATTACGGAGAAAAAATAACCGTTTTCGGCGATTATGACTGCGATGGAGTAACTGCAACCGTTCTTCTTTATACATTTCTAAAGGATATGGGTGCTGATGTTGATTATTATATTCCCTCCCGTCTTAACGAGGGGTATGGAATGAATAAGGCGTCTATTGATAAAATCAAGGAAAACGGAACAAAGCTTATCATTACGGTTGATAACGGAATTTCTGCAATTAAAGAGGCGGAATATATCTATTCCCTCGGTATGCGGCTTGTTGTAACAGATCATCATCAGGTTGGAAATACACTTCCAAGGGCAGAAGCTGTTGTAAATCCGCATAGAGCAGAAAATGAAATTGATTTTCGCGATTTTTCCGGAGTGGGTGTTGCCTTTAAATTGGCATGTGCAATTTACGGAGATACGGAGGATATGCTTTATCAGTTTGTCGATTTAGTTGCTCTTGGTACCATATCCGATGTTATGCCTCTTGTCAGCGAAAACAGAGCGTTTGTAAAAGCGGGAATAAAGCTGATTAACGGCAATTCACGAATAGGCATTGATGCCTTGAAAAAAGCAGCAGGCGCAGGGAATAAAGAATTAACTGCAACCGATATTGCGTTTACGCTTTGTCCAAGAATTAATGCAACAGGCAGAGTTGATGATGCCGCAAGAGCAGCAGAGCTTCTGATTTCCGAAAACGAAGAAGATGCCGTTTTCAGAGCAGAACAGATTAATATTGATAATGCGCACAGACAGGAGCTTGAGCAGAATATTTTTGAAGATGTTAAGCTCAGAATAGCAGAAAATCCGGGTATTTCAAAAAACAGAGTTATCGTTGTCTGCGGTAAAAATTATCATATGGGTGTTGTCGGCATTGTTGCGGCGAAGGTGCTTGAGGAATACGGAAAGCCAACAATTATTTTAAGTGAAGAAAACGGTATGGCTATGGGCTCTGCAAGAAGTATAGATGGCTTTAATATTTATGAAGCAATCGCTTCCTGCTCAGATATGCTGGATCATTTCGGCGGGCATCCGAAGGCAGCAGGCTTGGGGCTTAATACAGATGATGTTGATGAATTCCGATGCAGAATAAACGAATATGCCGTTTCGGCATATCCTATTATGCCTGTTCAGTCTATAAATGTTGATTGTAAAATTTCTCCTGCCTTTCTTAATGTTGAATTGGTTGATTCCCTTTCCGTTTTGGAGCCGTTCGGCGAGGCAAATCGAAGTGCGGTTTTTGCTTTGATGAATTTAAGACTTATTTCCGTAACGCCTATGGGGAACGGAAAGCATATCAGGCTCGAATGTGAAAAGAAAGGAAAAAGCCTTAAAATTTCCAAATTCAGATGTACTGCTGATGAATTTCCGTTTGCAGCAGGTGAATATATAGATGTTGTTGTGAAAGCATCAAAAAATCTTTATAACGGCAGGGAATATCTTTCACTTCAGGCTGCCGATATTAAACGGCATGGAAATGATGATGATAAATACTTTGCCGAAAAGGAAGAATACGAGCTTTTTGTGTTAAATAAAAATAATTCTGAAAATGTTTATCCAGATAGAGAGGACTGCTCGGTTATTTATAAGTTTTTAAGGCAGAAAAAAGGCTGGCGTTATGGCTTTGATGAGCTTTATTTTGCTTTGAATTCTGTTACATACGGAAAATTGAAATTTGCTCTTGAAGCATTTTTAGAATGCGGTCTTATTGAATATAATGAAAATGATATTCACATTTGCAATGTAAGTGCAAAGGTTGATTTGATGAATACACCTGTTATAAAAAAACTGAAAGGAAGATTGGGCCTTGAGTGAATATAACGATGGCTTTGAAGCTTTTTTTGAAGAAGTAAAAAAGTATCCTCAATATAATATTGAAAAAATTAAAGATGCCTATGAGCTGGCAAATCATGCACATGCAGGTCAGAAAAGGCGGTCCGGCGAGCCGTATATTATGCATCCTGTTGCTGTTGCCGAAATTCTTTTTAGGCTCGGAATGGATAATGAATGTATTATAGGTGCGCTGCTTCATGATGTTGTTGAGGATACGGATTATACGCTTTCCTATATCGGAAGCCGCTTTGGAACAGATGTAGAGCTTCTTGTTGACGGTGTTACAAAGCTTGGACAGATTCCGCTTTCAACAAGGGAAGAGGTTCAGGCTGAAAATATCCGCAAAATGTTTATGGCAATGAACAAGGATGTACGCGTTATTATTATCAAGCTTGCAGACAGGCTTCATAATATGCGAACGCTTCAGCATATGCCTGAATATAAGCAGCGTGAAAAAAGCCTTGAAACGCTTGAGATTTATGCGCCTATTGCGCATAGGCTCGGTATCCGTGCGATTAAGGAGGAGCTTGAGGATGCAGCAGTAAAATATCTGGATCCTATTGCATACAGAGAAATTGAAAACTCTCTTTCCATGAAGCAGGAAGAGGGAGAAAACTTCTTAAATGATATTAAAACGCAGATAAGTGACAGGATTACTCCCATAATTGATAATGCAAGCATAACATCAAGGGTAAAATCTGTTCATGGCATTTTCAGAAAGGTTTATATAAAGGGCAAATCCTTTGAAGAAATTTATGATATCTACGCCGTAAGAATTATTGTTAATTCCATGATAGATTGCTATAATGTACTTGGTATTGTTCATGATATGTTCAAGCCTATCCCGGGACGGTTTAAGGATTATATTTCAACACCGAAGCCGAATATGTATCAGTCGCTTCATACAACCGTGCTTTCTCCCAATGGTGTTCCCTTTGAAATTCAGATCAGAACATGGGAAATGCACAGAACGGCAGAATTCGGTATTGCTGCTCATTGGAAGTATAAGCTTGGTAAGGGCGGTAAAGACAGCCTTGATGCAGGACTTGCATGGATTCATCGCATGCTTGAAACGGGAGAGGAATCTGATACGCCTGAGGATTTGGTTGCAAATATTAAGGGCGATTTATCGGTTGAAGAAGTATATGTTTTCACTCCTAAGGGCGATATTAAAAGCCTGCCGACCGGTTCAACCGTTATTGATTTTGCGTATGCTATTCATTCAGCGGTTGGAAATAAAATGGTTGGTGCTAAGGTAGACGGACGAATTGTTCCTCTTGATTATAAGGTTAAAACAGGTGAAAGAATTGAGATTTTAACTTCAAATCAGCAGAATAAAGGTCCGAGCAAGGATTGGCTTTCAATTGTTCGTACAGGTGAAGCAAGAAATAAAATACGAACATGGTTTAAAAAGGAACGACGAGAAGAGAATATTGAAGAGGGTAAGGCTATTGTTGAAAAAGAGCTACGCCGAAACTTTATTCGTTTTTCGGGTGATAAATATAATGATTTCATCGTAAGAATAGCCGAGCGTCAGCATTTCAGCGATACGGATGAGTTCTATGCAGCTGTGGGCTATGGCGGAATTCAGTTAAGTCGCCTTATGCCGGGTATTAAAGATGAGTACAACAGAAACTGGAAAGAAGATAAAGAGCAGGAAAAGCCGGCTGTTACCAATATTATTGATAAGCCAAGAAAAGCATCTTCCTCAAATGGTATAATTGTTGAGGGAATTGATAACTGTCTTATTAAAATGGCCAACTGCTGTTCTCCTCTTCCCGGCGAGGAAATTATCGGATTTATTACACGGGGTCACGGACTTTCCGTTCATAAGCGAAACTGTGTAAATGTTCCGCAGGATATAGAGCATTGCCTTGAACCGGAGCGCTGGATAAAAGCCCATTGGGATGAAAACTGTAAAATTGAAACAAAATCTACGCTTGATGTTTATGCAATAGACAGAGATGGTGTTGTTCTTGATATTACAAGTACATTGATGAATATGCATGTTAAAATTCATTCCATCAATGCCCGTCCTATCAATGATGGTAATTGCTTAACAACATTAACTGTTGCAGTAAACAGCAAGGAACATCTTGAAAATATTGCAAGAATTATAAGAAAAATTGATGGTGTTTATCATCTTGAAAGAAGCGGTGTGTAAATGAAAGCAGTTATTCAGAGAGTGATTCATTCAAATGTTAAAATAGATGGAGAAATTGTCGGTAAAATCGGAAAGGGCTTTATGATTCTTCTTGGTGTTATGCAGGGCGATACAAAGTCTGATGCCGATAAGCTGATAAAGAAAATCCCGAATCTTCGTATTTTTGAGGATGAAAACGGAAAGATGAATTTATCCTGCTTTGATATAAACGGGGAAATGCTTGTTGTTTCTCAGTTTACTCTATGTGCGGATTGTTCACACGGAAGAAGACCCAGCTTTATAAACTCCGCTCCGCCTGCCGAAGCAAATATGCTGTATGAATATTTTGTTGAAGAATTAAAAAGGGCAGGCGTGTCAAAGGTTGAAACAGGTCACTTTGGTGCTGATATGAAAGTGGAGCTTATAAACGATGGTCCTGTAACCATAATTCTGGATAGTGAGGATTTGAAATGATAAATGTAAAATCAGTTTGCCTTGGAGAGCTTGGAAATAACTGTTATCTTTTAACGGATGTGCAAAGCGGAAAAGCAGCACTTGTTGACTGCACGGATGTATCAGAAAAAATGCTTTCTTTTGTAGAAAATGCCGATTTGGAATATATACTTTTAACCCATGGTCATTATGATCATATCGGCGGAGTTAAAGAAATGAAAGAACGATTTCATGCAAAAGCAGTTATCAGTGCGGCAGATGCTCCTATGCTCTCTTCATCGAAGCTCAGTCTTGCTGCTTTCTGCGGTGGTGTACATAATGATACGAATGCAGATATCCTTGTAAAGGAAGGCGATGTTATTCAGCTGGGGGAAACGGAAATAAAGGTTATGGAAACTCCGGGGCATACAAAGGGCGGAGTCTGTTATATTGCAGATAATGCTGTCTTTACAGGGGATACCTTGTTTTTCTGCTCCTGCGGAAGAACGGATTTTCCGGGAGGCTCCTTCGAAGAAATTAAAAATAGTCTTCATCGTCTTGCCGCCCTTGATAAAAATTATAAGATTTATCCAGGTCACGAAGCGTTTTCAACTCTTGATTTTGAAAAACAAAATAATCCATATATGAGATAAATTATGATAATACTTGTAAAAAATCATCCGTATCGTTATGATATGGAGAATATAAGCACGATATTTTTTCCTTATGAAAAAATCAGAATATTTGAAAATGCTTGTAATGAAACAGATCCTGTTACGGTAATAACTGAAATAAAAGATAATATATTAACTGTGGATGCCTTTGTTTATGATAAGCATAAAAAAGAAAGTGCAGCTGCTGAGAATGAAACCGATTTGCAGAATGCACTTTCTGTGCTTTTATATCATGTTCTTTCCGATATACTTGAAATAAAATATCCTTGGGGGCTTCTTTACGGTGTCCGCCCTGCAAGAAGAATGCATGCTTTGACGGACAGCCTGTCCGAAATGGAAGCAAAGCGTATTTTCAGGGAAAAATATCTTGTAAATCATGATAAAACAGAGCTTACCTCGGCTGTTATGCACAGCGAAAATAAAATTATTGGCTTGTCAGAGTGTAAAAGCTTTTCACTTTACATATCAATCCCCTTTTGTCCGACAAGATGTTCCTATTGCTCCTTTGTTTCTCATGCTATAGAAAATACGGTAAAGCTTGTTGAGCCATATGTTGATTTGCTTATAAAGGAAATTGAAGAAACAGGCAGATATGCCAAATTGCTTAATTTAAAGCTTGAAACTGTTTATTTCGGAGGAGGTACGCCGACAACGCTTTCCGCCAAAAATCTTTCAAGGCTTTTTGAGGCAATAGAAAAGAATTTTGATTTAAGTACCGTCCGTGAATATACTGTTGAGGCAGGCAGACCTGATACTGTAACAAAGGATAAGCTTCTGGCTTTAAAAACAGCCGGTGTTTCAAGAATAAGCATTAATCCGCAAACCTTTAATGATGATGTTTTGAGGATAATCGGCAGGCAGCATACTTCTTTTCAAACGCTTTCAGCATTTGAGCTTGCAAGAAACTGCGGTTTTGATAATATAAATATGGATTTTATTGCAGGACTTCCGAGCGATACGGAAGAATCCTTTGAGCAAAGTTTATGTAAAGGCATTAAGCTTGACACAGAATCTGTAACGATTCATACGCTCTCGTTGAAAAGCGGTGCATATATGGCAACAAGAGAGTCGGCTTTTGACAGTTCGCAGAAGCGAATCGTTGCTGCAATGGTTGATTTCAGCAATAAGGCATTAACAAAGCATCAGTATCATCCGTATTATATGTATCGTCAGGGTAAATCTCTTGGCAATCTCGAAAATGTCGGTTGGTGTAAGAATGGGTATGATTGCCTTTATAATGTTTTTATGATGGATGAAACGCATACTGTTCTTGCTGTTGGCGCCGGGGCTGTTATTAAGCTTAAGGATCCGAATTCCGGAAAGATAGAACGGGTATATAACTATAAATATCCGTATGAATATATAGATCGTTTTGATGAAATTCTTAAACGCAAGCAAAGTATAACCCGTTTTTATACTGAATATAATTTATAAACGGAATTTCAATTATTAATATAATATAAATTAATACAATTTGTATTGAATTGCTTTTCAATTAGCAATACAATTAGTTTTATTGATAGGGATTTTGCTCCCAATTCATTTGAAAGGGTTTTAGTTATGGGTAAATTTGATAATATAAAAATTTCTAATTTCGATGAATTGTTTTCAAAAACAAAAACAGTTGCCGAAAGCCTTAATAAAAAAGGTGCACAGGCATTTGATATGTCACGAAAAAGATTGGATTATTTGGATGCCAAGGCGAAGATATCCAAGCTTTATGAAAAATACGGCAGAATTCAGTTTAATGTTTTTGCCGGAGAAGAGATTGATGAAAATGAGCTGGATATGCTTACGGCTCAGATCATTACCTATCGAGAAAAGCTTGCCGAACTTAAGGCTCAGCTTGATGAGGTGAATGATACTACGGATTTAAAGCGTGAGGCTGAGGATTTGAAAAAGGAAGTTATTATTGCTTCCAAGGAGGCAAAAGAGGTTATTAAAAAACAGGTTGAGAATGCAAGAAATGCTATAAATAGCAAAGTTTCTCAATCCTCAAAGCCGTATGATAATGCTTTTGTAGAAGTTGAGGTTGAGCCTGAAGAGGCAGAAGAGGAATAAATATATAAGGAATTTAAAAAAGATTTCAAGGCAGTGCAAATTCGTTTTGGCACTGCCTTTTTTGTGGTGATTTTTTGAATAATACAAAGCAAAAATATATAAATTCTGCATTGCTGCTGCTTCTTTCTTCAATTCTTGTTAAAGCAATCAGCGCAGTTTATAAAATTCCTTTAACAGCTTATATCGGAGCAACAGGCAGGGGATATTTCAATATTGCTTATAATCTTTATATGCCCGTTCATGCTCTCATTATGGGAGCTTTTCCTATTGCTGTAACGCATCTGGTAAGTAAGTACAATGAAAAAGGGAACAGAGCCAAAATATATTCCTTGAAAAAAGCCTCCGGTATCCTGTTTTTTATGGCAGGTTTAATAGGTTTTGCTTTTATGGGCTTTTTTGCAAAGCCGTATGCGGAATTGATCTCATCTTCTCCCAAAAGTATCTATACGATTTATATGTTGGCGCCGTCTGTTCTTTTCTGTTCTATGGAAGCATCAAAACGGTCGTTTGCCGAGGGATATATGAATATGGTGCCTACTTCTGTCAGCCAGATTATTGAAGCTGTATTCAAGCTGGTTTTCGGTCTGCTTTTTGCAAGATATGCAATGTCTTATCTTTATCAGATGTATTTAGACAGCAGTTCGGTTTTCGGAGTAATCTGCGAAAATGAAGAAGCAGCATTGTCTGCCATTTATCCATTTACTGCTGCTGCGGCGATGGCGGGAGCAACTCTTGGCTCGTTTTTCAGTCTTATATATGTTTCCGTCTACAATTCGGTTAAATATAATTCCAGAATTCTCAATAAACAATATAAGACCTCAGAAAGCTTTAAAGAAATTATTTCCTTTTCTGCTCCTATAATTATTTCAACTATTATTCAAAGTGTTTCAACATTTCTTGATAATTCATCTGTTCAGTATTGTCTTTCGCAATGTAATTTTGATAAGCTGAAGGAAGCTTATCAAAGCTGCCTGCAACTGACTTCCACTCCGGATGAGGATGTTGTTACATATATATTCGGTCTATTTTCTTCTGCTCAGGATTTTAAAAATCTTCTTCCGGGATTAACGATGGCGCTGGGGGTTGCTGCGGTTCCTGCTATATCAGCCGCCTTCGAATCACATAACAGGGAAAGGCTGTCGCTCCTTTCAAACAGTATCTTTAAGTATACATCTATTCTTGCCTTTGGAGGCGGTTTTTATCTTTCTCTTATTTCACCGTTTATGCTGAATGTTCTTTACGGCTCAAATAATCCGGATATTGTTATCGGCTGCAGCAGGCTTGTTTATTTTTTTGGTTTTACAATGGTTTTCTATTGTCTTTCGGGTGTTTCTGTTTTTGCTGTTCAGGCAATCGGCTGTGCAAAAAAAAGTATTCCGTCCTTTATTATTTCTGCAGCGGTAAGGGTTGGAATGAATTATCTTATTGTTTCCGATTACAGATATAATATTTATGGAACAATTGCATCTGGCGCTGCCGGATACCTGGTAATTCTTGTTTCAAACTATCGGATATATAAAAAGTATTCTGAGGTTAAGCTTAAATTTTCAGATATTTTTATTAAACCGCTGATATGCTCGGCAACTTCGTTTTTTGCAGCAAATGCCGTGTTGGGAAGCGTTTTCGGTGATAATGGAGCATTGCTTAATTTTGTTGTTTTAAGTACAGTATATTTGATTTTCTTTACATTTGGTTGCATTTTGACAAAGCTTGTAACTTTTTCTGAAATCAAATTTATGCAATCAAGTAAAAAAATGGCTTAAATACTTGAAAAAATATCCCTTATATAGTATTATTGATAAGAACAAGTTAATCGAAAAGAGGTGTTACTGTGGCGGCTGAATTTGAATTTAAAGATGTATATAACATTGATGATTTGATTAAGCTTGTTGCAGTGTTAAGAGCGCCCGGTGGATGCCCTTGGGATATAAAGCAAACCCATGAATCCATTAAGAAGAATTTTATTGAAGAAACCTATGAGGTTATAGAGGCTATCAATAAAAATGATGCAGACGGACTTCGTGAAGAGCTTGGAGATATTCTTCTTCAGGTAGCTCTCCATTCTCAGATGGAAAGCGAAAAGGGCACCTTTGATTTCAACGATGTAGCAAATGATATTTGTCGGAAGCTGATTGTTCGCCATCCTCATGTTTTCGGTGATGTATCTGCCGAAAACGAAAAGGAAGCGTTAATCAGTTGGGATGCTGTTAAGCTCAAAACAAAGGGTATGAAAAAGCAAAGCGAGGCAATAATAAAAGTACCTCGCGAATTTCCCGCCCTTATGAGAGCGCAGAAAATTCAGCAAAAGGCTGCAAAAGCAGGTTTTGACTGGGATAATGTTTCCGGTGCCGTTGAAAAGTTATACGAAGAGATTAATGAGTTAAAGTGTGCTTTGGCTGAGAATAACAGTGAAAATATAGAAGATGAATTCGGAGATATCCTTTTTTCTTGTGTGAATATTTCAAGATTTATAGATGTTGATTCTGAAGAGGCACTTACCGGCGCCACTGATAAATTTGTAAATCGTTATTTAATAGTTGAAAAGCTTGCAGAAGAAAAGAATATCGATATGAAAACGGCTTCAATAGAGGAACTTGATGTTCTTTGGAATAAAGCAAAAATAATAATTGCCGAAAAGGCTAAAACGGAGGAAAATTAAATGAATAAAACTGAACTTGTAGCAGCAGTTGCTACTAAAGCAGAACTTTCAAAGAAGGATGCAGATGCAGCAGTTAAGGCTGTTATCGATGCTGTAACAGAAGCTCTTAAGGACGGCGAAAAGGTTGCTCTTGTTGGCTTCGGTACATTTGAGGTTAAAACTCGTGCAGCTCGTACAGGTAAGAACCCACGCACAGGCGAAGTTATCAATATTCCTGAAGCAAAGGTTCCATCATTTAAGGCTGGTTCAGCTCTTAAGGATGCTGTAAAATAATGAAAGAAAGTTAAGCCGTCACAAATGTGACGGCTGAATTTTTAGGTGAATTTATGCGACTTGATAAATATTTAAAGGTATCCCGAATTATAAAAAGACGAACTGTTGCAAACGAGGCCTGCGACGCAGGAAAAATTGAGGTAAACGGCAAGGTTCAGCGTGCTTCTTATGATATTAAAGTCGGCGATAAAATAACTGTTAATATGGGTTCTGTATCCCGCACTTACCAGGTTGTTGCAGTCAGTGAACACGCTCTTAAAGAGGATGCTGCAAAAATGTATAAAATGATTTAATTTAACATTTAATTGTCACTTGCTTCATATACTTAAGCAGGTGATTTTTTATGGAAACAAAACTTAAAAAGGCACATAATCTTTGTCTTGAAAACAGATGCGGTTTAAAATTAACAGGGGTAACGGATGTTGATTCCTTTGATGAGGATACGGTTACTGCCTACACAGATTATGGCTGTTTAACAGTAAGCGGAAGCAAACTTCATGTTGAGGAACTGAATTTAGACACGGGTCTTCTGGAGGTTACAGGAGAGATTGCTGCATTGGTTTACAGCAGTAAAACAGAAAAAAATCAAGGCTTCTTAAAAAGGATGTTTTCGTGAACGAAGCGGTTGTAGTTTTTCTTTTTCTGGGTTTCGGAATAGGTGCAGTTTATGATGCTTTTCGCTTTTTTCGTCTCATTTTTAAAAAGAAATGGGAAGAATTTATAATAGATTTTCTGTTTTTCTTTACAATATCTCCTATAATATTCCTTTTTTTGTTAAGTTATAACAACGGATTAGTAAGGGTGTTTTACTTTACAGCAATGCTGCTTGGATATCTTGTATATATACTGACCTTATATCGTGTTACTGTATATATTTTTCGCCCTATTGCTAATGGTTTAAGGTTTGTTATAAAAAAGAGTTTAAAAAGTTTCAAAAAAGTATTGCAAAGTATCAAGAAAGTGTATTATAATATGTTAAGGAATATTCCTTTACGATTTAAACGCAATAAAAAGCTGGGAAAGAAGAAAAATTCAGGTGGTTTAAATGAAGAAGATTTTTCAGAATTTAATACATAATAAAAAAGCTAAGATTATTTTAGTTGCCTCAATTATTCTTGGCTTATTTTTCTATTGCTGCAGTGTTATTATCGGTCAGGTTGCTGATATAACCAGGCTGAATGCGCAGAAAGCTGCTTATGCTCAGGAGCTTGAAGATCAAAAGAAAGAGAACGAAGAGCTTGATACAATTCTTGAATCTGAAGATAAAGATGAATATATGGAGCAAAAGGCTCGTGAAAAGGGATATGTAAAATCCGATGAAATCGTATTTTATGATATTTCGGGTAGTAATTAGTTTTTAAGCCGAGAGCAGATTCTCGGCTTAATTTTTTAGGTGTTTATAAAGTATAGGAAAGAGGAAAAACAATGAGAGAGATTAACGCATTCTTAATAACAGAGGCCGTTAAAGAGCTTGTTATAAAAGCAAACAAAATTCTGCCGGATGACCTGGTGGATTGTATAGGCTGTTATAAGGCAGATGAAAAAAACGAAACAGCAAAATCCATTCTTTCTGATTTAGAGGCTAATATTGATGCTGCAAAAGCGCTTGATATTCCTGTTTGTCAGGATACGGGTATGGCAGTTATTTTTGCTGAAATAGGGCAGGAGGTTCATATTGTCGGCGGGAATTTTGAAGCTGCTGTAAATAAGGGTGTAAGCCTTGGCTATACAGATGGGCTGCTTCGTAAATCCGTTGTAAGAGATCCGTTTTACGATAGAGTGAATACGGATGATAATACTCCTGCAATTATTCATACCAAAATTGTTGCCGGCGATAAAATCAAAATAACGGCTGCTCCCAAGGGCTTTGGAAGTGAAAATATGAGTAGGCTTCGTATGTTTACTCCAAGTGCAAAAAGGGAAGATATTGTTGCTTTTATTGTTGATACCGTTAAAACAGCTGGTTCTAATCCGTGTCCGCCGGTTGTTATCGGCGTTGGTATCGGCGGAGATTTTGAATATAGTGCTATTCTTGCGAAAAAAGCACTCTGCCGCCCTGTTTCTGAAAGAAACGGTGTTGAGTTTTATAGAGATATGGAAAAAGAACTTCTTGATAAAATCAATTCTCTTGATATAGGCCCGCAGGGTTTCGGCGGCAGAACAACTGCTCTGGCAGTGAATATCGAAACCTATCCAACGCATATTGCAGGGCTTCCTGTTGCAGTTAATGTCGGCTGTCATGTAACACGCCACGCATCCAAAGTGATTTAATAGGAGATTTAACAGATATGTATTTATATATGGTTGCGCCGTGCCTTTTCGGTGTTGAAAGTCTTGTTGCAGATGAACTCAGATTTATGGGTGCTGAAAATGTTACCGCCGAAAACGGCAGAGTGTTTTTTGAGGGTGATGAGAGCATACTTGCCCGTGCAAATATAAATTGCCGGTTTGCCGAACGAATTTTAATCGTTCTTGACCGATTTAAGGCAGTTACCTTTACAGAGCTTTTTGATTATGTAAAAATGATAAATTGGAGCGATTTTATCGGTTCTCAGGATACCTTTCCCGTTAAGGGTTATAGCCTGAATTCGGAGCTTCATTCTGTTCCCGATTGTCAGAAAATCATAAAAAAGGCAGTTGTTGAAAGTCTTAAGGAAGATTACAATATTTCCTGGTTTGAGGAAACAGGTCCTGTTCATCAGATTCAGTTTTCTATTATCAAGGATGATGTTACAATTATGCTTGATACATCAGGCACGGGGCTTCATAAAAGGGGCTACCGCCCTGAAGCGAATGAAGCACCGATAAGGGAAACGCTTGCTGCTGCACTTTGCTCTCTTTCAAAGCTGCGTCATTATCATACAATGTATGACCCTTTCTGCGGCAGCGGAACCATTCTGATTGAGGGAGCACTTCTTGCTCATAATATTGCACCGGGTATAAACCGTAACTTTGAGGTGGACAGATGGGGCTTTATTCCCGAAGCTGTGTGGAAGCAGGAAAGAAGCAGATGCCGTGAGATTATTAAAACAGACACGGATTTTGTTGCTTTCGGAACGGATATTGACTACCATGCAATAGAGCTGACTCTTGCAAATGCAAAGCGTATTAAGGTTGATCAATTTTTTAGGCTGGATACGGCGGATATTAAATCTTTTAGTCCGACAAGTGAAAGAGGAACGCTTGTTACAAATCCACCATACGGTGAGCGTATGCTTGATATCAAAGAGGCTGAAAGACTTTATCATATTATGGGCGACAAGTTTGCCGCAAAGCACGGCTGGAGCTATGGTATTATTTCTCCCGATGAGGAATTTGAAAAGTGCTTCGGCAGAAAGGCAGATAAACGCAGAAAGCTTTATAACGGTATGATTAAATGCCAGTATTATATGTACTTTAAGTAAAGGGTAAATTTATGGAATATTTCTTTTATGCCACAAAAGCATGGTGCAAGCTTGATAGATTAAATAAATATATAGTTAATTCTTATAAGAATGGAATGGTTGCTGAAATTCATTTTGACGATAGTGTGTATAATGATTTCGCTAATAATCTCGGATTGCAAGAATTTATTGACCATAACGAAGAAATTAGTGCATTTGGAAAAGATGGTTTTATATATAGCTTAACTTTAAGTGGTACTGTTAGAAAAAGAGAATATCAAAGTAATTTTCCTAAATTGATTTGTAAATCACAATACGAGAATTTCAAAAGGTTTAATAAAGTATTTCAATTTAAAGAACAAGCTTTAAAGAAATATGCGTCACATAAAATCATAAATAAAGGCTTAGGAATTTATGGTTTCAATAAGTATTTGTATATCAACAAAGATCACGACTATGTAATGCCTTTCAGATTTAAAAAGGCTAAGAAAGAAAATCAGCCGCTTGTTGTCTATTTAGGCGGAGGTGGAACAGTTGGTTGCGACAATAATAAGTTGCTTCATGAATTTCTTTATTATGCTAAAGGAAAAAGTGTAAACAAATTTGATTGTAATGTTTTGTTGCCGCAGATTACGGGCGGAGGTTCCTTTGAAACAGAGTGCAGGAAAATTTTTGCATGTAATACAGCTGAATTAATCAGAGAACTTTTAAAAGATTATGATATAGACAGTGACAGAGTTTATGTTTACGGAACATCTCTTGGTGGCGGCTGTGTGTGGAATATTCTTTTGGATAGTCCTGATTTGTTTGCTTGTGCTTTAGAAGCAATGGGTTGTTATTTTGGGTATGAATCTCTTGATGAAAATAAATTTAAAGAGATTGCTGAAATTCCAATCTGGATGACACATGCAAGCGATGATGTAGCTGTTGAAATTGCAAGTGATGATTATTTTTATGCTAAATTAAAAGAGTATGGTGCAGATGTTAAATACAGCCGATGGGATAAATATGGACATAAAATGTCATATAAATTTTATAGGCAGGAGCCTTGGCTTGAATGGATGTTCAGCCATAATAAGGAGAAATAACAATGAACAGAAAAGACAGAGAAGTCACTGATTTTGAAGAAATAACGGAAATCATCAATTCCTGCGATACTTTAAGGCTGGGAATCAATAACGGGGAATATCCTTATGTTGTGCCGTTGTCCTTCGGTTTTGAAGCAGTTGATGATCAAATTGTTTTTTATACGCATTCTGCAAAAAAAGGCTTAAAGCTTGAATTGATAAAGAAAAATCCAAAGGTTTGTGTTGAGATAGATGGTATGAACGGCTATGTTGAAACTGCACGGGGCGTAACAACGAATTACAGAAGCTTTATCGGTTTTGGAACGGCTGAAATTGCAGATTATGAGGGTGCCGTTAAAGGATTGGATTTGCTTCTTCAGCATTGTAATATAACAGGCTATTCAGCTGAAGAATGTGCAAAACTCGGCATAACAACCGTTCTTAAAATAACAGTGGATAAATATACAGCTAAAAGATTTAAAGGAAACGGCTAAATCGGGCCGTTTCTTTTTATTTTCAATTCGTTAAACATTTGTGCTCTTTCTTCTCCGACTATATTATAAAAGAATACAGGTATACTGCTTACAACACGAACGATTACGGGAATTATGGAATAAACAATCCATATTCTTTGCTGAACGGTATCTGTTTGAACAACAGCTTGAGCGGAGGCTGCTGAAACATAGCCTATTATGCTGAGCAGAAATGCTGCAAAGCCCTGTGCCAGTGTTCCGTAAACCTTAACAACACTTATTTTTAATGAAAAGGCAATTCCTTCTGCTCTTATGCCCGTTTTCCATTCGGCATAATCGGTTGCTTCCGTCAGCATTTCCGTTGGCAAAGTGTTCAGCACTCCGGCAAAAAGAGCAACAATGCAGTTGCATATGATCATGGAGGGGAGCATAACCTTTAAATTTGCATAATGGTTTAAACCGATGAAAAACAGAATTAGCTGAGCTGCAGCAGCACCCAGATTGCTGAATATAAAAAGATGTTTGTTATTGAAAAATCTTTTTCCGAATTTGATAAGTGAATATGAAAAAATTGAAATTACAAAAGCAGGTGCGGCAACGATAATAGACATACTTGCATAACCTAAAACATCAAGATAATAATAGGTTGAAAATGCTTCGCCTATTCCCGAAAGGCTTGTTATAAGATTAGATAAAAGCAATAGCAATAGCGGTTTATTGTGAATAACGCAGTGCAGTATTTCGTTTATAGATTGCTTTTCTTTCGTTTGCGTAATTCTTTCTTTAACAAAATATCCTGAAAGTGAAAACAATCCGACTCCGATTATTCCTGCAAGCAGCCCCATAATGACAAATACCCATTCAAGCGAAATGCCTGTTTTGCCTGATTTTGAAATATCAAGCATTATTGGAATGGCAATTACAACAAGTGATGCAGAAAGCTGATTGCAGATATTCGAAACGGAAATGGCCTTCTGCCTGTCTTTCGGCTTCGGGGAGATGACGGCAACCAGTCCCCCGAAAGCAACATCGGTTACGGAATAAAAGAATTCCCATAAAAAATAGGTTAGTACAAGATAGATGATTTTTGAGAGAGAGGTATCGGAATTGCTTTTTATAAAGATAGGACCCATAAAAATCAGTATTGTAACCATGCATTGCAGCGGAGTAAAATGCCGGATGATTTCCGTTTGTTTTCCTAAAGCATTATTTTTATGGTCTATCATCATTCCGATAAGCGGATTGTTTATAATATCCCATATTCCGCCGATTAAAAATACAGCGGATATTATTTTTGCATTTACCTGAAAAACATTCAGATAAAAATACATCAGATATGATGTAACGAGCGAATAGCCGAATACCTGGCCGCCGTTTGCAATTCCGTAAATCAGAGTTTCCTTTTTTGATAAGCCGTGTTTATTTTTATATGATTTTTTCATAGGCGAATCTCCTTTGCCATTATACATACTTTTAGTATGTATAACTGTTAAAATAAAAACCGATTGTTCGGTTTTTATTGTATGGTGTTATTGATGGGCATATTGTTCAAATGCAGGGTAAATATCGTTCAGCAATCCGTCTATTCCGAATTTTTCCGCCAAGTCACATAAAAACAAAAACTTGGTTTTCAGCTTTTCATCGCCGCAGGGAAATACAATCGGGTTCAGCCATATATTTGCAATCACAAGCATAACCTCAGCCAGCTCGGCGGGATAATCCGTTTGAATGGACCCGTCTGCAATTCCCTCATATATTGCCGGCTCAAAAAAGGTTGGTGCCAAGTGGCTGACGGTTCTGTTCAGATAATCGCATAAAAGCTCCGGCGTTTTTTTATAATCCACCTTCATAGAGGCGAATTTCATTTCGTCCGCATCGGTAAGCGACATAAGAAACATTTTTTTGATTTTTTCTTTTCCGTTTAAATCTGTTTGTTTCAGAACCTTTGCCCAGTCCGCAAGCAGATGATTTTCCGAATACATATTTGCCATAACCGCAAGCAAAATATCATTTTTGGATGAAAAATGATGGTAAACGGCACCCTTTGTTAATCCGCCTAAATGATCAATAATATCCTGAACAGTGGTGTTCTCATAGCCGTTTAGCAAAAACAGCTCCGTTGCCTTTTCTATAATCAGCTTTTTTGTTTCTTCCGGGTATTTGTTTCGTGCCATAGTGCATATCCTTTGATTACATACTAAAAGTATGTAAATATCATAGCATAGTATTTTTTCTTTGTCAATGTGAAGTTTTTTATTTGATGTCTTTCTGTTTCATTCCGGAAAATCTTTGTCCCCATTGATTTGCCCATCTTTCGCAATAGAACCAATAATAGGATATATTTTTCCTTTTACGAAGTCCCTCAACGCTGATAGCCTTTTTTATTTTTTCTCCCACATAAATACATCCCTGATAAAAAAGACGGATACAAGTTATATCTGCCGTTGAAATTCTATTTTATTATATGTACAGTATAAGGCGTTTTGTAAATATAATCAAGAATATGTAAAAAAATATGCTTTTGGTATTGACATTTTATTCGTTTAGCTATATAATAAAACAAATGTTCGACTAACAACGAAATAAGGTGATTTGGATGGAAAGAACGATTCTTCATATAGACTGTAATAAATTTTATGCTTCCGTTGAATGTCTGCACAGACCTGAAATAAGAAATAAGCCGGTAGTTGTAGGCGGCAGTGAGAAGTCACGCCATGGTATCGTTTTAACTAAAAATGAAATCGCATCAAAATACGGAGTTAAAACGGCAGAGCCTTTGTGGCAGGCAAGGAATAAATGCCCGGATTTAGTTGTTGTTCCTCCGAATTTTCCGCTTTATGTCCGCTTTTCAAATATGGCAAAAAACATTTATAAGGATTATTCGGATTATATTGAGCCTTTTGGTCTTGATGAAAACTGGGTTGATGTTACGGGAGATAAACGAACAGGAAAGGTAATTGCAGAGGAGATCCGGAAAAGAATTAAAGAGGAACTGGGAATAACGGTAAGCATCGGTGTTTCATGGAATAAAATTTTTGCAAAATTTGGTTCCGATTATAAAAAACCTGATGCCGTAACGGTTATAGACAGAAATAATTATAAGGATATTGTTTGGAAAAGTCCGTGCAGTGATTTGCTTTTTGTTGGACCTGCAACAACGAAAAAACTTAATTTTTATGGTATTTATACGATTGGCGATCTTGCTGCAGCGAATAAAAGCTTCTTAACATCTGTTTTTGGAAAGAATGGAGAAATACTTTACAGCTTTTCCAATGGACTTGATGCTACACCGGTTCGGCATATTGATGATATTCAGGCGGTTAAAAGTGTTGGAAATTCAACTACTACACCTCGTGATATGGTAAATAACAGTGATGTTAAAACAGTGTTTACAGTGTTGGGGGAAAGTGTTGCACGCCGTATGAGAGAAATTGGTGTAAAGGGAAAAACCATTACGATAACACTGCGTGATAAAAATCTGTATCACTTTACAAGACAGGGGCAGCTGCAGGCTCATTCCGATGTTTCGTCCGAAATTATCAATATGGCAATGAAGATTTTTCTTGAAAACTATAATTGGAAAAATCCGCTGCGCAGTATCGGTATTGCTGTGTCTGATTTTGATATTGATGAAACTGTGCAGTTTGATTTGGCCCATTCTGTTGAAAAAAGAGAAAAGCTTGAAAGGCTCGAAAAGGCGGTTGATGATGTAAGGCGAAGATTCGGAAGCTATGCAATTCAAAGAGCCTCGCTTCTTGCCGATACGGGGCTCAGCCATTTTAATCCCCATGATGATCATACAATTCATCCAATAGGATATTTTAAGGAATTTAAAGAAAGGTAGAAGATAAACGATGAAAAGTTATGTTGAGGTTACTGCTGTTTTTGACAAAGAGGGTGTAATAACTCCGATTGCTGTTAAAATTGATGATGAAAAGTTTGAGGTTGACAGAGTTATGGATATTCGTCCTGCTGCTTCGCTTAAATCGGGCGGTGCAGGAATTCGCTATAAATGCAGAATAGAGGGCAGGGAAACTTATCTTTTTCTTGAGGAAACTCGATGGTTTTTGGAGCTTGTTGAGTAGTAATTTTGTTTAATAGTAATATTGCAAAATAAGTTGAAAAGTGATAAAATACTTCCATTAAATTTTTAACGGAGGATAATTATATGGCAAAACTTTATACCGAAATGTCTGCTGATGAATTAAAGGCAGAACAAAAAGTTCTTGAAAATCGCTATAATGATTTCAAAGCAAAAAATTTAAAGCTTGATATGAGCAGAGGTAAGCCGGGCGCTGATCAGCTTGATTTATCAGATGCTATGAATACGGTTGACAGCTATATATCTGATGGTGTTGATATCAGAAACTATGGAATTATGGATGGTATTCCAAGCTGTAAAAAGCTTTTTGCCGATTTAATGGGTGTAGAGCCGAAAAATGTGATTGTCGGTCCTAATGCAAGCTTAACCCTTATGTTTGATTATATCAGCCAGTGCTTTACGCATGGTGCAGGCGATACACCTTGGTGCAAGCTTGATGACATAAAATTCCTTTGCCCTGTTCCGGGTTATGACCGTCATTTTACAATTCTTGAGCATTTCGGAATTAAAATGATTAATGTTGAAATGCAGGCTGATGGTCCTGATATGGATGCTATTGAAGAATATATCAAGGATGAAAGTGTTAAAGGTATGTTTTGCGTTCCTAAATATTCAAATCCGCAGGGTATTACTTTCAGTGATGATGTTGTTAAACGTATTGCTGCATTAAAGCCTGCAGCAAAGGATTTCAGAATTATATGGGATAATGCTTATTGCATCCATGATTTGGATGATAACGGTGATGAGCTTCTGAATATTTTTGATGTATTACCTCAGTTTGGAAATGAGGATATGGTTATTGAGGTTTGCTCAACATCTAAAATTACTTTCCCGGGAGCCGGTGTTTCTGCTCTTATTGCAAGCGATAATAATATTGCGGCAATTAAAAAGCGTCTGAATGCGCAGACAATCAGCTACGATAAAATGAATCAGCATCGTCATGTTGAATTTTTCAAGAATGCAGACGGTGTAAAGGCTCATATGAAAAAGCATGCTGCCATTCTTAAGCCGAAATTTGATATTGTTCTTAAGCACCTTGATGATGAGCTTTCAGGCAAGGGAATTGCGGAATGGTTTAATCCGAAAGGCGGCTATTTCATCAGTCTTGATGTTATGAATGGCTGTGCAAAAAGAGTCGGTGAGCTTTGCAGGGAAGCAGGTGTTGTTTTAACCTCTGTCGGTGCAACATATCCTTACGGTATTGATAATAATGACAGCAATATCCGCATTGCTCCCAGCTTTCCGCCTGTTGCTGAGCTTGATCTTGCGGCAGAGCTTCTTTGTATCTGTGTTCAGCTTGCATGTATTGAAAAGCTTATCGGATAATTTATGAATAAGCAAATCGGTAATAAAACCAAGGGTGTAATTTATATTCTGCTTTCCGCTGTCTTTTTTACGGGTATGAATACTTTTGTAAGGCTTTCGGGCGATGTTCCTACCTTTCAAAAAGTGTTTTTCAGAAATTTTGTTGCAATGTTTTTTGCACTTTTTGCCCTTATCAAAGCCGGAGAAAGCATAAAGCCTGCAAAAGGCTGCTTAAAATATCATATACTTCGTTCTGTTATAGGGCTTGCCGGTGTTTTCGGGAATTTCTATGCAATTGATAAAATAGAGCTTTCCGACGCATCAATGCTTAATAAAATGAGTCCGTTTTTTGCACTGATTTTTTCCGCTTTATTTATTAAAGAAAAAGTAAAGCCCAAGCAGGCAATAGCGATTGCCATTGCCTTTATAGGCGCATTGTTTATAATAAAGCCAACCTTTGGAAACGAAAATATTATTGCTTCAATGGCAGGCTTTATCGGCGGTATGTGTGCCGGTGCGGCGTATACCTGTGTTCGTCAGCTTGGAATAATGGGCGAAAACGGCAAGCTTATTGTCTTTCTTTTCTCTGCCTTTTCAAGCCTTGTAACAGCTCCATATCTTATCTTTGACTATCATCCTATGGCGCCTTGGCAGTGGGCTGCACTTCTTATGGCAGGTCTTTGTGCTGCAGGAGGTCAGTTTTCCATTACAGCTGCCTATACGCATGCACCAAGCAGGGAAATTTCTGTTTATGACTATTCACAGGTAGTTTTTGCTGCAATCGTTGGCTTTTTTGCTTTTGGGGATATTCCTGATTTATGGTCTTTTGTGGGTTATTTTGTTATTTGTGCAATGGCTGTATGGATGTTCTTATACAACAACAGGAATTTGCTTCATAAAAAGACTTGATTTGCTCAATATATTGTGTAAAGTAAAAACACTTGCATTTCTCTATATATTGTGCTACAATATATACTATGAGAAATCTTGAAGGGGGTTTTTATTATGAGGTGTCCGTTTTGCGGATATGAAGAAAGCAAGGTTATTGATTCCCGTCCTACTGATGAGAATGAGCGTATTCGCCGCCGCAGAGAATGTATTCAATGTTCAAAGCGCTTTACAACCTATGAAACGATAGAGGATGTGCCTATTCTTGTTATCAAAAAGGATAGAAGCAGGGAAGTGTTTGACCGTACAAAGGTTTTAAAAGGTATGCTTCGCGCATGTGAAAAAAGACCTGTTAATGTTGCTGAACTTGAGAATGCAATTTCAGAAATAGAAACTACTCTTCAAAGTGCAACGGACAGGGAGGTAACGAGTGTTCGTATCGGTGAGCTTATTATGGAAAAGCTTCGTGAAATAGATGAGGTTGCTTATGTTCGTTTTGCCTCAGTTTACAGAGAGTTTGATTCTGCATCTTCATTTATTGAGGAAATATCAAAGCTTTAAAAAATTTTAAACCGAAAGGATTTTGCCTTTCGGTTTTTTTTGATTGATACCAATGAAAAAAGCAGTGTTATGAACACTGCTTTTTAATATTTATATTCCTCGTTGCTGTGATTATCGGAAAAGAATTTATTTATAACCACTTCATATCGTTCAAATGCCTTTTTTACAGCTTCATCCCAGCTTATATAAATCGTATTCTGTGCTTCTTTTCCGACATCCTTCAGAAGCTTTTTGTTATCCATTATTTCCAAAAGCTTATCAGCAATGCTTTGTGCGTTTTCCTGACAGAAAAATCCTGTCTTTCCGTTTTCAATGCCCTCTGCCGCACATGAGTTTTCAACAAGCAAAGCAGGTGTTCCGCAGGACGCTGCCTCCCGGACAACAAGCCCGTTTGTATCGAAGGTGGATGGAAAAATAAGCAAATCAGATGCTGCATAATACTGCTGAATAAGCTCTCTGTTAAGTATTTTTCCTGTCCAAATTATCTTGTCTGAAATTCCAAGAAGCTTATATCTTAGCTTTATTGCCTTTTCATCGGCTCCAAAGCCAAGCATAATCAGTCTGAAATCCTTTCCGTTATCTTTAAGGATTCTGCACGCTTCAAGGATGAACTGAATGTTTTTATACCATATCATTCTTCCTGTGTAGATGAAAACAGGGATATTTTTCGGAATGGAATGCGTATCCTTTATTTTGTCAATTATATCCTGCGGTATTTCAGCTTTAGGCATATCGCATCCGTTCGGCATAACAATGTAATCGCCTGTATATCCTATATTTCTCAGGCTTTCGGCAGAGCCTTCACTGGTTACCCAAACCTCATCTGCTGCTTCAACATTTCTTTTAATAAAGCGTTTTGCAAAAGCTTTGGCTTTTTTTGTAGGCACTCTTTTGTCTATATCATATTCATATTTTGTGTGATATGTAAGAACGGTTGGTATTCTTTTTTTTCTGTTAACCAGCCTGAAATAATAGCTGGTAGCAAGCGGAGCATGGCTGTGAAGCAAATCAAAATTACGATTTATAATATCATAGCTTAGAGATTCTTTAAAGGGCCATCCAATGCTGTATCCCTCTTTACTCGGTACCCACCAGCTTTTGTATCTGAAAATCTCATATGGATATTTTTGGTCTTGCTGATTTGGGTTTTTAGGTGTAATTATAATTGCTTCGCAGTGATGTTTGTTTAAAACATCTGCGTAACTCTGAGCAACATTGCTGATTCCGTCTGTAGTAGGAGGAAACGCATCGGTTCCTATTGCAATTTTGTATTTTCTTTTCATAAATTCCCCTCGGAAAGTGTAATTATTCACTCTAATATATAGCATATTTTTTTCCTGTTGTAAATCTTTGATTTAAATATTCACAATAAGTTTATAAAAACTGCTTTTTAAATATTGCAATTCGCTGTTATTTTATTATATAATAAAGGTGTATAATTTTAGGAGGTAATGAAATGGATGCAGGTTATTCCGTTTCTCTTCAGAAGATAATAGATTCTCATTCTCTTGAAATAATTTATCTTCCAAAAGCTGCAAACGATATTTTAATAACAACCAATGAAATAAACCGCCCGGGTATTGTGCTTACAGGCTATACGGATTATTTTGATTCCTTAAGACTTCAGATTTTGGGATGGACAGAATTAGGCTTTCTTCAGAAAATGGATAAGGAGGAACGGCAAAAGGCTTTGGGTTATTGGCTTGCACTTCATCCTGCTGCTGCTGTGATAACAAGAGGTCTTGAAATTCCCGATTATTTTATCAAAGCCTGTGAAGAATATAAAGTGCCTCTTCTTCGCACAAAAGAGGAAACATCTCCGTTTCTGGCAACGCTTATCCAGTATCTTAATACAAGTCTTGCTCCGAGAATAACAAGGCATGGCGTTTTTTGTGAGGTGTACGGCGAAGGTGTTCTTATTTTAGGTGAAAGCGGAGCCGGTAAATCCGAAACGGCTGTAGAGCTTATTAAAAGAGGACATCGCTTTATTGCCGATGATGCTGTTGAAATCAGAAAAATTGATGATCACACCTTAATCGGGTCATCTCCTAATAATATAAGGCATTTTATAGAACTGCGCGGTATCGGTATGATAAATGCGCGCCGTCTTTTCGGTATGGGTGCTGTTAAGGTGTCCGAAAAAATCAATATGGTTATTCAGCTTGAGCCGTGGGATTCAACAAAGGCTTATGATAGGCTTGGACTTGATGATACATATACCAAAATTCTTGATGTTAAGGTTCCTGTTTTAACGATTCCCGTTAATCCGGGCAGAAATCTTGCCATTATTATTGAAACTGCTGCTATGAATAACCGCCAGAAAAAAATGGGATATAATGCGGCAAGGGAGCTTATGGTCGGTCTTGGCATGGAAGATATAAAGCCGGGAGAAACCGAACTGGAAATATGGAAGAATTCCTGATTTGCCGGCTAATAAAAATATTTTAGAAAATAAAGGAGAAAATTTATGCTTAGTATTGGAATTGATTTAGGGGGAACAAATATTGTTGCCGCTGTTGTAAATGAAGAATATAAAATGCTTGCAACTGCAAAGACCCCGACAAATACACCCAGAAGTGCAGAAGAGATTTTTGATGACATTGCCAAAGTTTGCTGTGAAGCAATGGAAAAAGCAGGTGTTACGATTGCTGATATATCATCCGTCGGGATGGGAACTCCCGGTACGGTAAATGATGATGGTGTTATTGAATTTGCAAATAATCTTGGTTTTAATAATGTTCCTGCAAAAGATATGATTAAAGAGCGTCTCGGCGATGTTCCTGTCTTTATTGCAAATGATGCAAACTGTGCAGCTCTTGGTGAAGCTTATGCAGGATGCGGCCATGGCTCTAAGAATTTTGTTGCCGTAACGCTCGGAACCGGTGTCGGCTCAGGTATTATTGCGGAAGGTAAGCTTGTAACAGGTGTAAATGCAGCAGGCGGAGAATGCGGACATATGGTAATTATGGTTGACGGCGAGGAGTGTACCTGCGGAAGAAAAGGCTGCTGGGAAGCATATGCTTCTGCAACGGCACTGATTAATCAGACAAAGGCAGCTATGGCTGAATATCCTGATTCCGTTATGCACAAAATTGCAGCAGAAGAGGGAAAGGTAAGCGGCAGAACTGCGTTTGATGCTATGAGAAAGGGCGATATCGCAGGTATCAATGTTGTTAATAATTATATCAAGTATGTTGCGTGCGGTCTTATTAATCTTGTAAATGCTCTTCAGCCTGAAATTATTTGTATAGGCGGCGGTATCTGTAATGAGGGTGATACCCTTATGAAGCCTCTCAGCAAATTTGTTCAGGCGGAACGATATTCAATTCACAGCAAGATACAAACAAAAATTATGAAAGCAGAGCTTGGTAATGACGCCGGCATTATCGGCGCTGCTCTTCTCGGTTCAATTAATTAATGGTGATATTTTGAAAGATTTAATTGCTTTTTTAGAAAAAGAGAATATTAAATTTGCTGAAAATGAATCAATGAAAAATCATACAAGCTTTAAGGTTGGCGGCAACGCTTCGGTTATGATTTTTCCGAAAAGTGAAACGGAGGTTTCATCTGTTGTTAAGGAATGCAGCAGGCTTGGTATAAGGCTTGTTTCAATCGGAAACGGTTCCAATCTGCTGGTTTCCGACAAAGGAATCAAGGCTGCCATTCTGTGCTTTTCAAATGACTTTTCGGATGTAAGACTGATTGATGAAGAGATTGTTTTTGCCGAAAGCGGAGCTTCGTTGATGAAGCTTTGCAGATTTGCGCTTGAAAACAGTCTTTCGGGATTGGAGTTTGCTTTCGGTATTCCGGGCTCCTGCGGCGGTGCTGCGTTTATGAATGCAGGGGCTTACGGCGGAGAAATGAAAGATGTTCTTTGTAAATGCAGTCATATAGATAAAGGCGGCAATAAAGGTTTTCTTGAAAATGATGATCTGAAGCTTTCTTATCGCCATTCGGCTTATTATGAAAATGATTGTATTATTACAGGAATTTATCTGAAACTGAAGAAAGGCAGCAAGGAAGATATAAAAGCAAAAATGGATGATTTTCTTCAAAGAAGAAAGGATAAGCAGCCTCTTGAGTATCCAAGTGCAGGCTCAACTTTTAAAAGACCGGAAGGCTATTATGCAGGTGCGCTTATTGAAGAATGCGGTCTAAAGGGAAAATCAGTCGGCGGTGCAGAGGTAAGCACGAAGCATGCCGGATTTGTTATAAATAAAGGAAATGCAACCTGCGAAGATATCTTACATCTTTGCAGAATTTGCAGTGAAACAGTGATGAAAGAAAAAGGCGTTAAGCTGGAAATGGAAATAAGGGTAACAGAATGATGGATGAAAGAAAAGAATTAGTTATTTTAACAGGTGTTTCGGGTGCGGGTAAATCAACTGCTATCGGCTTTATGGAGGATATCGGGTATTATTGCGTTGATAATATGCCTCCGGCGCTTCTTACTACCTTTCTTGAGCTTATTGAAAATAAAAGTGAAAGAAAAAAGATAGCAATTGTTATTGATATCCGCTCAACGGAAAATTTTGATTCGCTTGTTGAGCTGCTTCATCAAAAGGATAATTTCAATTATGATATCAAGGTGCTGTATCTTGATATTAAAACGCATATTGCCTTGAAAAGATATAAATTAACAAGAAGAAAGCATCCGTTTTCCGATCGTTTTAATGGCGATATTTCGCAGGCTCTGGCTTATGAAAGAGAAAAATTAAGCCAGGTTCGCTTAATGTCCGATTATGTTGTTGATACCTCGGATATTGCTGTAAATCAGCTTAGAAGCAGATTAACGCAAATTTTCCTGGGAAGTGACAGAGAGGTTATGAATATCCATGTTATGTCCTTTGGATTTAAGCATGGTATTCCGGCTGAAGCAGATTTTGTTCTTGATGTCAGATGTCTTCCGAATCCATATTGGGTAGAAAGTCTGAAATCAAAAACCGGGCTTGATCAAGAGGTTGTGGATTATGTTTTCTCCTTTGATGAGTCAAAGACCCTTTTGGCAAAGCTTGTTGACATGCTTGATTTCCTGAATCCGCTTTATATTAAAGAGGGCAAAAGCCAGATCGTTGTTGCCATCGGCTGTACAGGCGGAAATCATCGCTCGGTGGTTATAGCCGAGTCACTTAAAGAGCATTTCTGTGGCCGTTGGGATAATGTTTCCGTTAATCATAGAGATATAAACAGAAATTAAGTGGGTAGTAACAATAATGTCTTTTTCAATGCAGGTTAAAAATGAACTTGTTAAAACTGAATACGAAAAAGCTTGCTGCAAGAAATCGTTTTTTTACGGAATGTGCATTTTTGGAAAAACTTTTTCAGCCGGCAGTGTTTCTCTGCAAACGGAAAATGAAAATATAGCAGAGCTTTATAAAAGCCTTTTAAAAGAGCTTTTCAATATTCATTCAATCATTAAAACCTCTCCTAAAGGAAGAAATATAACTGTTTCCGTTGCAGAAGCAAATGATGCAGCAAAGCTTTTTAAATCCTTTGGACATGAGGGTGCGGCAAGCCTTAAAGTCAATCATTCAAATTTTGATTGTGAAAGCTGTGTAAATTCATTTGTTGCCGGAGCTTTCCTTTCCTGCGGAACGATTTCAACTCCGGAAAAGGATTATCATCTTGAGTTTACAGTGCCTTATCTTAACCTTTCTAAAAGTCTTTTAACACTGATTGAGGAAATGGATTTAAATCCTAAATATACATATCGTCATGGTTATAATGTTGTTTATTTCAAGGAAAGCGAAGCGATAGAGGATTGCCTTTATCTTATGGGTGCTTCCGATGCCATGTTTGAAATGATGAATGTTAAAATTGTTAAGGATTTCAGAAATATGGCAAACAGAAAGGCAAATTGTGAAACCGCAAATATAAATCGAATGGTGAATGCTGCTTCCGAACAGCTTCGTGCCATTGAAAAGATATGGAAGTTAAAGGGTAAAGAATATCTTCCCGAAAATCTTGAAGCACTTGCACAAATCAGATACGAAAATGCTGATTTAAGCCTTTCTGAGCTTGCTGAGATGTGCAATCCTCCGTTAAGCCGAAGCGGTGTGAATCATAGATTGAAAAAGATTATCCGTATTGCTGATGAGCTATAGATATTAATTTGCTATTTTATTAATTATATTTTCAACATTTTCACCGAAAGGGAGGTGCCGTTATGTTTGCTCATCTACATCTTCATACAGAATATTCTTTGCTGGACGGTGCCTGCCGTATAAATCAACTTGTTCTAAAAGCAAAAGAGCTTGGAATGCAGTCCCTTGCTATTACGGATCATGGTAATATGTATGGGGCTGTTGATTTTTATAAAGCCTGTAAAAAAAATGGAATAAAACCGATTATAGGCTGTGAGGTTTATGTTGCACCGAGAACAAGATTTGATAAAGAAAAGGTACTTGATAAGGACTACAATCATCTGATTCTGCTTTGCAAAAATGAAATCGGCTATAAAAATCTTATAAAGCTTGTTTCTATGTCCTTTACAGAGGGATACTATTATAAACCAAGAGTAGATCATGATATACTGGAAAAATATAGTGAGGGTCTTATATGTCTTTCAGCCTGCCTTGCAGGCGAAATTCCGCAGGCTCTTCTTCAAAGAGATTATGAGGGCGCAAAGCGAACTGCGCTATGGTATCTTGATGTTTTCGGTAAGGATAATTATTATCTTGAAATCCAGGATCATGGTATTGATGAACAAAAGATTGTTAAGGATGGCATAAAAAGGCTTTCCGCTGATGCCGGTATTCCTATTGTTGCAACAAATGATGTTCATTATATAGAAAAGCCGGACAGCAAAATTCAGCAGGTTTTAATTTGTATAGCAACAAACCATATTCTGGGTGAGGATACTGGTCTTGAATTCCATTCGGAAGAATTCTATCTGAAATCGGAAGAAGAGATGAGAAGCCTTTTTTCCGATGTTCCGGATGCTGTTGATAATACTGCAGTGATAGCTGAAAAATGCAATTTTGATTTTGAATTCGGCAATACAAAGCTTCCGTTTTATGAAACTCCGAACGGAATGGACCATTTCGAATATTTTAAAAAATGCTGCTATGACGGATTTTATAAACGATACGACAATCCGCCCAAGGAATATGCTGACAGACTGGAATATGAGCTTTCAACTGTTGAAAAAATGGGCTATACGGATTACTATCTTATAGTTGCTGATTTTGTATCCTATGCTAAAAGCAGAGGAATTCCCGTTGGTCCGGGAAGAGGCTCGGGTGCAGGCTCTATTGCAGCTTACTGTATCGGAATAACGGATGTTGACCCTATGCAGTATAATCTTCTTTTTGAACGATTTTTAAATCCCGAAAGAGTTTCAATGCCTGATTTTGATATTGATTTCTGTTATGAACGCAGGCAGGAGGTTATTGATTATGTAACCGAAAAATACGGGATGGATCATGTTGCTCAGATTGTAACCTTCGGAACTCTGCAGACAAGGGCGGCGATTCGGGATGTAGGCAGAACAATGGGTATGCCGTATGCTTCTGTTGATACCGTTGCCAAGCTTGTTCCGAATGAGTTTAAAATTACGATTGACGATGCTGTAAAAAAGTCTAAAGAGCTAAGAGAGCTTATGGCAGAAAGCAGGCAGGTTAATGAGCTGATTGAAACCGCACGCAAAATAGAAGGTATGCCGCGAAATGCTTCAACGCATGCTGCCGGGGTGGTTATAACGCATGATCCGGTTTCGGCTTATGTGCCGCTTGCAACAAATGACGGTTTGGTTGTTACGCAATATGTTATGACAACGCTGGAAGAACTCGGCCTTTTAAAAATGGACTTTCTTGGGCTTCGTACATTAACGGTTATTCATGATGCGTCAAAAAATGCAGGAATAAATATGGATGATATTCCGATTGATGATCCGGAGGTTTATAAAATATTTGCAAGAGGACAAACAGAGGGTATATTCCAGTTTGAATCAAGCGGTATGAAGCAGATGCTTATGAATTTAAAGCCCACTAAATTGGAGCATCTTATTGCGGCAAACTCACTGTATCGTCCCGGTCCTGCCAAGCAGATAGACACCTTTGTTGAAAATTCGCATAATCCTGAAAAGGTACATTACAGCACGCCTCTTTTAAAACCGATATTGGAGGACACTTTTGGCTGTATTGTCTATCAGGAGCAGGTTATGCAGATTCTCCGCGCACTTGCCGATTATTCTTACGGCAGAGCTGATAATGTCCGCCGTGCAATGAGTAAAAAGAAAAAAGATGTTATGGAAGCTGAGCGTGTAACATTTATTGAGGGTTGCGCCGAAAAAGGAATCAGCGAACATATTGCAAACGATATTTTTGATCAGATTGCTGATTTTGCAAAATATGCCTTTAATAAATCTCATGCTGCCTGTTACTCTCTTGTGGCGTATAGAACGGCATATCTGAAAAGATACTATCCTGCTGAATTTATGGCGGCTCTTTTGACCTCGGTGCTTGATTCTTCAAACAAAGTAGCCCGTTATATTGCCGAATGCAAAAGGTTGGGATTAAGGCTTTCCGTACCTGATGTTAATAAATCTGTTAAAGGCTTTTTTGCTGATGGAAATGTAATAAATTACGGACTTCTCGGAATTAAGAATCTTGGCTCTGAATTTATTAATGATATTATCAGAGTGCGTGAAAACGGAAAATATCAGAATTTATTTGATTTCTGCTCAAGGCTTATTCATCTTGGCCATTTCAATCGCCGTGCTGTTGAAAGTCTTATAAGATGCGGTGCTTTGGACAGTCTTGGAGCAAACCGCTGTGCGATGCTTCAGGCATTGCCTGCTCTTGTAAGCAATCTTGAAGAACACAGAAGAAAAACAATGTATGGTCAGGTTGGTTTCTTTGATTTGGGAGCAGATGATAACGCCTTCGGTTTTGATTTTGAAATGCCGGATGTTGATGAGTTTCCTAAAAATGAGCTTCTGAAAATGGAAAAGGAAATGACAGGGCTTTATCTTTCCGGACATCCGCTTGATAAATATGATGATGTTATTGCTTCGCTCGGCTATGCAAGAACGGTTGATTTGCTTGAAGACAGCGGAATGAATGCAAAATATCAGGATGGCGAAAATATAACGATTTCAGGCATTATAAGTCATATAACATTAAAACAGACGAAAAAAGGCGATAATATGGCGTTTGTTACAATTGAGGATTTATATGGCTCTGTCGAAATTATCGTATTTCCGAATGCTCTTGTAAAGTATAATCAGTTTTTGATTCAGTCCGGCGTAATTACTGTTTTCGGAACTCTTTCTCTTGAAGAGGAAAAGGATGCAAAGGTGCTTGCAAATGTTATCAGCGGAGCACCTAAGCTTGGTGATAAAATTCTTAATCATTCCGAAAAGGCAGAACCGGAAAAGCCGGATAGCAAGAGTCATAAAAGAAGAGGACTTTTTCTTCGTTTCAGTTCAAGAGATGATAAAAATATTGAAAAGGCCATAAATATTGCTTCGATATTTGACGGCAGCTATCCTTTGTATTTTTATTATCTTGATGAAAAGAAGTATGAGCTCCAGAACAGGTTACTTTTTGTTGAAGTGAATAAAACAATGTTGGTTGAGCTGAAAAGAATTCTTGGCGGTGATAATGTTGTTTTTATAGAATGAAGAATAATTCATATTTTAGTACTTGACTTTTTTGAACATTTTGAGTAAAATTGTTTTAATTTTGAATATGAGGATGGAGGAAAATCTTATGAGAACTATTGCGGTATTAACAAGTGGAGGAGATGCACCGGGAATGAATGCTGCTGTTCGTGCGGTTGTAAGAACAGCTTGTGTAAACGGTATTCGCGTTCTCGGCGTTGTTCGTGGTTTCAACGGGCTTATTAACGGTGATTTTGTTGAACTTGATTTACGCTCCGTTTCAGATATTATCCATCGGGGCGGAACAAAGCTTTTCAGCGCTCGTTCGACTGAATTTGCAACAGAAGAAGGTATGAGAAAGGCTATCCGTACTTGTAATGAATATGGCATTGAGGGTGTAGTGGTTATCGGTGGAGACGGTTCGTTCAGAGGTGCTCGTGATTTGTCAGAGCGCGGAATTCCCTGCGTTGGTATTCCCGGAACAATTGATAACGATATTGCCTGCAGTGATTATACCGTTGGCTATGACACCTGCCTTAATACAATTATGGAATGTGTAGATCGTGTTCGTGATACAACTGAATCTCATGACAGATGCACGGTTGTTGAGGTTATGGGTCGTCGTGCAGGCTATCTTGCACTTAATGCAGGTATAGCAGTCGGTGCAACTTCCATTTTAGTTCCGGAGATAGAATTTGATATTCATAAGGATGTTATAGAAAGAATGCAGCGTACGCAGCGTACGGATAAAAAGCATTTTCTTGTTATTGTAGCAGAGGGTGTGGGTGTTAATGTAACAGACCTTGCCAAGCAGATTGAGGATGAAACCGGTGTTGAATCCCGTGCATGTATTCTCGGTCATATTCAGCGTGGCGGAAGTCCTACTGCACAGGACAGAGTTATGGCAACCCGTATGGGTAATTATGCTGTTAAGGAACTTTTGATGAAGAATATCGGTAACAGAGTTGTGGCTTCCAAAAACGGTGTTGTAGTTGATTATGATATCTTTGAAGCTCTCAATATGAAAAAATATATTGATGAAGATCTCTTTACGGTAGCAATGGAAGTTTCTATCTGACATTTAAATTAAAAAAATTTTTAAAGCCTTGATTTCTCAAGGCTTTTTTTGTTTGCAAAAATTACATGATTTAAAATTGAAAAATCCGTAAAGAATACTTATGGTGATTTTATGAGAAAATTAATTCGTGTTTTAGACGGTGTTTTAGCAGTATTCTTGGTATTTATATATTTATTTATAATCTATGGCTCTGTAAATATGCCTGATAAAATGGTTATAAGAAATTCTGCGGATCGAGTTGTCGGAAAGTGTTATTCCGTCTCCGCTCTGAATGATGAAAGCGTTGATTTTCAGAGTGCCCGTTCTGTTGGTGCAAATACGGCAGAGTTAAAGTTTTTAGGCGTTATTCCTGTTAAAAATCAGGAAGTCGTTAAATCGGATACAAGAAGCGTTTATGTGTCCGGAGAGCCTTTCGGAATTAAGCTTTATACAAACGGCGTTATCGTGGTCGGTACAAAGGACATTAATGTAAACGGTAAAACTGTTAATCCCTCAAAGGAAGCAGGTATTGAGGTTGGCGATGTCATCATATCAATTAATAACCAAAAGGTGTATTCTTCTGATGAGGTTGAAAAGATTCTGAATGATAATAACGGAAAGGATTATGTTATTTCCGTTAAGCGCGGAGAAGAGTATAAAACCTTTAGACTTAGTCCTGTTTATTTAGAAAATGAGGGCTGCTATAAAGCAGGAATGTGGGTGCGTGATTCAACTGCAGGTATAGGAACGGTAACTTTTTTTAATGAAAAGGCAGGCACAGTTGCTGCTCTCGGTCATCCTATAACTGATGTTGATACAGGTGAGATTATGCCTATTTTGAACGGCGAGGCTGTTGAAACAAATGTTACCTCCATTATAAAATCCAGCTCTAATGAAACAGGCTCGCTCTGCTGCGATTTTCTGAGCAAAACAATCGGAAGTCTCTATAAAAATACAAATATGGGCATTTACGGAAATTATAATGAGAAAATAGATTTATCTTCTTATTCCGAATATGAGGTTGCTTCTCCGCAGGAGGTGGAAAAGGGCTTTGCCCAGATTATTTGTACTGTTGATGAAACAGGACCTCAGGTATATTCAGCCGAAATAACCAAAATATCTTTTAATGATGATGTTAAAAATATGATTATTAAAATAACGGATGATAAGCTTATAGAAAAAACAGGCGGTATTATTCAGGGGATGAGCGGAACGCCTATTATCCAGAATGGAAAGCTGGTAGGCGCTATAACGCATGTTATTGTAAATAATCCTTTGAAGGGCTATGCAATATTTTCTCAAACCATGCTGGAGGAAAGCGAATACTAAATTAACTTAACGATAGACAAAAAATGTGCAAAATTGACGCACTTCTGCAATTTCAGCATATTATTTTGTCTATCGTTAAATTATTTTGTAAAAATTTGTTGTAATATTAATCACAAAATAATTAAAAATTATTGTTAACAAGAATTCGAATAATATCGTAAAATGTCGCATAATATCTAAAAATATCGTGAAAAATAATAAGGGAAATTAAATCACAAAAATATTTAAATAACTATTGCAAAAATTTAAAAGATATGGTAAAATTTGTAAAAATTAACACAACGGAGGTTTTATTATGAAAAACAATTTGAGAGTACTTATTGCTGATGATTCGGCGGCTTTCGGCAAAGAATGCAAGAAAGAGCTCGAATCAAACGGCTTTGATGTGGTACTTACAGAAAAAGACGGTATGCGTGTAATGTCGCTTCTTGATACGCAGCATTTTGATGCCGTACTTATGGATGCATTTATGTCGAATGCAGATGGTGTTGAAGTGCTTGAACATATAACAGCTTCTCTTGCTGAAAAACCGCTTGTCCTTCTTGTTTCTGCGATGGACAATGCTGAATTTGAAGAACAGATGATAAATGCAGGTGCGGATTATTATTTTATAAAACCTGTAGCTGCACATTCGGTTGCCAAAAGAATAGAACGCCTTACATCCTGGAAGTCCGAAAAGAAAAAGCGTTTGTCTTCGGAATGTTCTGAAAATGATATGGATATAGTTATTTCGGATATAATGCGTCAGATTGGTGTTCCTGCTCATATTAAAGGTTATCAGTATTTAAGAACATCAATTAAGCTCTGTGTTGAGGATTCCGAAATGCTGGGTTCGGTAACAAAGCTGCTTTATCCTACTGTTGCGAAAATGTATAATACAACCTCCTCAAGAGTTGAGCGTGCAATCCGTCATGCAATAGAGGTCGCTTGGGACAGAGGCGATGTTGATGTCCTTTCCTCGTATTTCGGCTACACAATCCAATCTCAAAGAGGTAAGCCTACAAATTCTGAATTTATCGCAATGATTGCCGATAAGTTAAAACTCTCTATGCGTCAGGGCGCATAAAAAATTGTTCCAATGCAAATGAACTGCTGATTTTTTATCGGCAGTTTTTTTATGTTGTTTTTCCGGTGATTTGTTATATACAATATATAGTAGTGCAAGTGCTTGCTCAAAGCAAAATATACTCTTGCATTTTCGTTGTGCAATATTACAGAATTTTTTTGAAAAATATTGTAAGAAATTACAAATTTTATTGCAAAAAACTCTTGACAAGGCACTTAATATATAATATAATAGCCAAGCGTGTGGAAAAGCGTAATTATTTATTTTATATATAAGTGCCTATTTCTGCACAACCAGATATGCGTTGATGCCGGAGGTGGCGTTCAGTGTGTTTGCTTGCACTGAATGGGAATTTCGGCGGAGTATGTCCGATTTTAAACCGGGCGAAATCATACCAGTATTCAGCTACCCGCAGGTGACTTGCGAACATCTGCAGTCTGTGGGGATAAGTCTGCGCCCGAGTGATATTGTGTCATTCGGTTTTTAAAAGAGCAGGCTTGAAACACACGGCGGGGTGGTAAGAAATAACCGGTAAAGTATCGCACCAATATTTTTCAGGAGGAAAAGTAAATGGCAGCAAGCAAAGTTAAAATCCGCATCAGGCTTAAAGGCTATGATCACAATCTTGTTGATCAGGCTGCGGAAAAAATCGTTGAAACTGCAAAGAACACCGGCGCTCAGGTAAGCGGTCCTATCCCGCTCCCAACTGAGAAAGAGGTTATCACAATCCTTCGTGCTGTTCATAAGTACAAGGACAGCCGTGAGCAGTTTGAGCAGAGAACACACAAAAGACTCATTGACATTCTCAGACCTTCAAACAAAACAGTTGAAGCTTTGACTAGTCTTGAGCTCCCGGCAGGCGTTGACATCGAAATCAAATTATAATTACAACGCAGTCGAGGTCAAGTTGGGAAACCAACCAATAACCAAGGAGGAAAAAATATGAAAAAAGGTCTAATCGGTAAGAAAATCGGCATGACCCAGATTTTCACTGCTGAAGGAAAAGTTATTCCTGTAACAGTTGTTGAAGCTGGTCCATGCGTAGTTACCCAGAAGAAGACAATGGAGAACGATGGCTACGAAGCAGTTCAGGTTGGCTTTGGCGATGTTAAGATTAACAAAGTTAATAAGCCGATGAAGGGCCACTTCGATAAGAACGGCGTTGCTCCTAAGAAAACACTTAAAGAGTTCCGTCTTGAAGATTGCTCAGCTCTTAATGTTGGCGATATCATCAAGGCAGATACATTCGCAGAAGGCGAAATCGTAGATGTTAAGGGAACTTCAAAGGGCCACGGAACAGCCGGTGCTATCAAGCGTTGGAATTTCTCCAGACTCCGTGAAACTCACGGTACAGGTCCTAATGCAAGACATCAGGGTTCACTCGGTGCTTGCTCAAGTCCTTCAAGAGTATTCAAGGGCAGAAAAATGGCAGGTCATTACGGTCACGAAACAGTAACAATTCAGAACCTCACGGTTGCTAAGGTTGATGCAGAAAACAATCTTATTGCTATCAAAGGCGCTATCCCCGGTCCAAAGGGCGGAATTGTTATTATCGCAGACGCAGTTAAAGCTTAACGAAAGGAGAGATAAATAATGGCACAGGTTCAGGTTTATAACCAGGAAGGTCGTAAGACTTCAAAATTAGAACTTGCAGATTCAGTATTTGGTATTGAACCAAATAAGAATGCAATGCATCTTGCAGTTGTCAGCTATCTTGCTGCACAGCGTCAGGGCACACAGTCAACTCTCACTCGTTCAGAAGTATCTGGTGGCGGTGCTAAGCCTTGGAGACAGAAGGGTACAGGTCGTGCTCGTCAGGGTTCAACAAGAAGCCCACAGTGGACACACGGCGGTATTGCTCTTGGTCCTAAGCCAAGAAAGTATAAAGTAACTTTAAATAAGAAAGTTAAAAGACTTGCTATGAAGTCTGCACTTTCAAGCAAGGTTGCTGAATCAGAAATGATGATTCTTAATAAGTTGGAGCTTGAAGAAATCAAAACCAAGGCTATGGTTGAGGTTTTCACAAAGCTTAAAACAGGAAAGAAAGTTCTTCTTGTTCTTCCTGAAAACAATGATGTAGTCTACAAGAGTGCCCGCAATATTGAGGGTGTTAAGGTAGTTACAGTTAACACACTTTGTGTTTATGATATTCTTAACTGCAGCAATATTGTTGTACTTAAGGATGCAGCAAAGAAAATTGAGGAGGTATATGCATAATGAAAACTGCTCAGGATATTATTCTTAAGCCAATCATTACAGAAGAGTCTATGACCGGTATTATGGTAAAGAAATATACCTTCAAGGTTGCTAAGGATGCAAACAAAATTGAAATCGCAAAGGCTATTGAAACTGTTTTCCCGGGAACTAAGGTTCTTAAGGTAAACACAATGAATGTTCGTGGTCATGAGCGTCGTCAGGGTATCCACAGTGGCTATACTCCATCATGGAAAAAGGCTATTGTTACTCTTACAGAAGATTCAAAGGAAATTGAATTCTTCAATGATATGATGTAATCATAACCCCTTATATAAATAGTATAGCGAAAATGAGAATATTTCGGATGATGAGGTATGATGAGTGCCATCTCATCGCAAAGTTATCCGGAAAGGAGAAATAATTATGGCAATAAAGAATTATAAGCCGACTACTCCTTCAAGAAGAAATATGTCGGTTACAGATTATTCTTCCCTCTCAAAAGTTGCTCCTGAAAGATCTTTGCTTGAACCGCTCAGCAAAAAATCAGGCCGTAACTCTTACGGAAGAATTACTGTTCGTCATCGTGGTGGCGGAAACAGAAGAAAATATCGTGTTATCGATTTCAAAAGACAGAAATTCGATATTCCTGCAGAGGTTAAAACAATCGAATACGATCCAAACCGTTCAGCTCATATTGCTCTTATTCAGTATGAAGACGGCGTAAAGAGCTATATCATTGCTCCGGAGGGTCTTAAGGTTGGTGCAACAGTTGTTGCAGGTCCTAATGCAGATATTGTTGCAGGTAATGCTCTTCCTCTTAAGAACATTCCTGTTGGTACAATTGTTCACAATGTAGAGCTTTATCCGGGCAGAGGTGCTCAGCTTGCTCGTTCAGCAGGCAACAGCGCTCAGCTTATGGCTCTCGAAGGTCCGTATGCGCTCCTCAGACTTCCGTCAGGTGAGCTTCGCAATGTTCCTTGTGATTGTATGGCAACAGTTGGTGTTGTTGGTAACACTGACCATGCAAATGTTAAAATCGGTAAAGCCGGTCGTAAGCGTAATATGGGCTGGCGTCCGACAGTTCGCGGTTCTGTTATGAACCCGAATGACCATCCACACGGTGGTGGTGAAGGTAAGTCACCAATCGGTAGACCGGGACCGGTTACTCCTTGGGGTAAACCTGCTCTTGGCTACAAGACACGCAACAAGAAAAAAGCGTCTAACAAGATGATCGTAAGACGCCGCAACGGCAAATAAGAAGAAAGGAGAAGATTAAATGAGTAGAAGTACTAAAAAAGGACCTTATGTAGAAGCAAGTCTTTACAAAAAGGTTGAGGCTCTTAACGAAAAGGGCGACAAGCAGGTTATTAAAACCTGGTCAAGAAGTTCAACAATCTTCCCTGAATTCGTAGGACACACATTTGCTGTTCACGACGGAAGAAAGCATGTTCCTGTATATGTAACAGAGGATATGGTTGGTCACAAGCTCGGTGAGTTTGCTCCGACAAGAACATTCCGCGGCCATGCAGGCGCAAAAACATCAAGATAAGCGAAAGGAGATTTAAACTATGGAAGCAACAGCTAAAGCAACATACGTTCGTATATCTCCACGCAAGGTGCAGATTGTGCTTGATTTAATCAGAAATCAGCCTTGTGATAAGGCAATGGCTATTCTTCAGTACACACCAAAGGCTGCAACAGAGCCTCTTATGAAGCTCCTTAAATCAGCAATGGCAAACGCTGAGAATAACAATAATATGGACGTATCAAGATTATATGTAAGTTTCTGCAATGTAACAGCAGGTCCGACTCTTAAGAGAATTCAGCCAAGAGCGCAGGGCAGAGCTTACAGAATTAATAAAAGAACATCACACATTACCATTACCGTTAAGGAAATGGAAGACTAAGCAGGAGGAAAAGTTAGATGGGACAGAAATGTAATCCAACCGGTTTAAGAATCGGTGTTATCAAAAACTGGGACTCCCGCTGGTATGCAAAAAAGGGTGACTTTGCAAATACTCTTATTGATGATCATAATCTTCGTGAGTATCTTCTTGACACTCTTAAGAGCGCAGGTGTTCCTAAGGTAGAAATTGAAAGAGATGCTAAGCGTGTAAGAATCAACATCCATTGCGCAAAGCCGGGTATGGTTATCGGTAAGCAGGGTGCTGAAATCGAAAAGCTTAAGGCAATTTGTGCTAAGAAATTAGGTAAAAGCGTTGATGAGGTTTTCATTAACATTATCGAAATCAAGCAGCCAGACCTTAATTCTATTCTTGTTGCACAGAGCATCGCAACACAGCTTGAAAAGCGTGTATCATTCCGCCGTGCAGTTAAGCAGGCTATCCGCAATACAATGAGACTTGGTGCTCGTGGTATTAAGGTTCAGGTTTCAGGCCGTATCGGCGGAGCAGAAATTGCTCGTACTGAAACATATAAAGAAGGTACTATCCCACTTCAGACAATCCGTGCTGATATCGATTACGGCACAGCAGAAGCTGCTACAACCTATGGTCGTATCGGTGTTAAGGTTTGGATTTATCAGGGCGAAGTTCTTCGTGAGTCAAGAAATAAGGCTCCGAGAAGAAGATTTAATAACAATCGCCGCAGGGATAATCGTAAGGAAGGAGGAAATCAGTAATGCTCTTACCTAAGCGTGTAAAACACCGTAAGCAGCACAGAGGTCGTATGACCGGTGAGGCTACAAGAGGAAACAAAGTAACATACGGTCAGTTTGGTCTTCAGGCTACAGAGCCTGCATGGATTACAGCCGCTCAGATAGAGGCTGCCCGTGTTGCCATGACCCGTTATACAAAGCGTGGCGGTCAGGTTTGGATTAAGATTTTCCCCGACAAGCCAATTACAGCAAGACCTGCTGATACTCGTATGGGTAAAGGTAAAGGTAATGTTGATTACTGGGTAGCAGTAGTTAAGCCGGGCAGAGTTATGTTTGAACTTGCAGGCGTTGATGAAACTGTTGCTCGTGAGGCTATGCGTCTTGCAGCAAACAAGCTTCCTATCAAGTGCAAATTTATAGTTAAAGAAGAGGGAGGAGAGCAGTAATGAAAGCAGCAGAAATTAAGGCTTTAAGCGCTGAACAGCGTACAGCGAAGCTTGCAGAGCTTAAGGAAGAACTTTTTAATCTTCATTTCCAGCAGGCTATCAATCAGCTCGATAACCCTATGAGAATAAAAGCAGTTAAGAAAGATATCGCTCGTATCAAGACAGTTGAACGCGAAATCGAACTTGCTGGCTCAAATTCTTAAGATAGGAGGTAGTTTATTATGAGCGAAAGAAACCTCAGAAAAACAAGAGTAGGTGTTGTTTCAAGCGATAAGATGGATAAAACCGTTGTTGTTACAATTAAAGACAAGGTTCGTCATCCGCTTTATGGCAAAATCATCAACCGTACAGTTAAGTACAAAGCACACGATGAAGAAAATACTTGCGGAGTAGGCGATAAGGTTCTTATTATGGAAACTCGTCCGATGAGCAAGGACAAGAGATGGCGTGTGGTTGAAATCATTGAAAAGGCAAAGTAATCATTACGAATTACAAGCTTTTAATAATTAGTTATAAAAATAATAACTGCAAGATGCAAAGTGTTATTTTGCAGTACGAAGGAGGAAAATGCTGTGATACAACAGGAAAGTCGTCTTAAAGTTGCAGACAACACAGGTGCTAAAGAAATCCTTTGCATTCGTGTTCTCGGCGGCTCAGGAAGAAGATATGCCAACATTGGCGATGTTATTGTAGCAAGCGTAAAAAAGGCTGCTCCAAACGGCGTTGTTAAAAAAGGCGAAGTTGTTAAAGCAGTCATCGTTCGTACAACTAAAGGTGTACGTCGTGACGACGGTCAGTACATTCGTTTTGATGAAAATGCTGCCGTAATTATCAGGGAAGATAAAACTCCCCGTGGCACCCGTATTTTTGGTCCCGTAGCAAGAGAGCTTCGTGATAAGGATTATATGAAGATTCTCTCTCTCGCTCCGGAAGTACTTTAATGGAGGTGCTGAATTATGAGTAAAATGTTTGTTAAAACCGGAGATACTGTAGTGGTTCTCAGCGGTAAATCAAAGGGCGTTAAGGGCGAAGTTATCGCTGTTAGTCCAAAAGAGGGCAAGGTTATTGTTAAGAATGTTAACAAGGTAACTAAGCATGTTAAACCTCGTAAAATGGGCGATCAGGGCGGACTTATCGAAGTTGAATCAGCTCTTTATGCTTCAAAAGTACAGCTTGTATGTCCTAAGTGCAACGAGGCTACTCGTGTAGGACATAAAGATGGCAGCCGTGTTTGCAAGAAATGCGGTAATGAATTTTAAGTAAGGGAGGAACATAACAATGGCTGCAAGGTTAAAAGAAACCTATAAGAGCGAAGTCGCTCCTGCATTAATGAAAAAGTTTGAATACAAGTCTGTTATGCAAATCCCAAAGCTTGACAAGATTGTTATTAATGTTGGTTGCGGTGAAGCCCGTGAAAATTCAAAGGTAGTGGATGCTATCGTTAATGACCTTGGTATTATTACAGGTCAGAAGCCGGTTATCTGCCGTGCAAAGAAGTCTGTTGCTAACTTCAAGCTTCGTGAAGGCATGCCAATCGGTGTTAAAGTAACTCTTCGCGGTGACAAGATGTATGAATTTCTTGACAGATTCTTCAATCTTGCTCTTCCAAGAGTTCGTGACTTCAGAGGAATTAATCCAAATTCTTTTGATGGCCGTGGCAACTATGCTATGGGTATCAAGGAACAGTTGATTTTCCCTGAAATTGATTATGATAAGATTGATAAAGTTCGCGGTATGGACATTATCATGGTTACAACAGCAAATACAGATGAAGAAGCAAGAGAGCTCCTTACATTATTAGGCGCTCCGTTTGCAGGATAAGGAGGGAATATCGTGGCTAAAACATCAATGAAAGTTAAGGCAGCTAGACCTGCTAAGTATTCAACTAGAGCTTACAACAGATGTAAGATCTGCGGTAGACCTCATGCTTATCTTCGTAAGTATGGCGTATGCCGTATCTGCTTCCGTGAGCTTGCTCATAAGGGCGAGATTCCGGGTGTAACAAAATCTTCTTGGTAAGAAACTGAGATTGCTAAATTTATAAGGAGGAAATATCAATGCATATTACAGACCCAATCGCTGATATGCTTACAAGAATTCGTAATGCCAATTCAGCAAAACACGATACAGTAGATATTCCTGCGTCTAACATGAAGAAGGCAATTGCTCAGATTCTTGTTGATGAAGGATATATCAAAGGATATAAAGTAATTGAAGATGGAAAGCAGGGCGTTATCCGTGCAACTCTCAAGTATGGTGAGGGTAAGTCACAGGTAATTACAGGCCTTCGCAGGGTTTCAAAGCCGGGTCTTCGCATTTATTCAAATGTTGAAGATATGCCTAAGGTTATGAAAGGTCTCGGCGTAGCAATCATTTCCACTTCAAAAGGTATAATGACAGACAGAGAAGCTCGCAAGCAGAATGTTGGCGGCGAAGTATTAGCATTTATTTGGTAAGGAGGTGCAGTTAGGATGTCTCGTATAGGCTTAAAGCCAATCGCTATTCCTGCCGGCGTTGATTTTTCAATCAACGGCAACACTGTAACCGTAAAAGGACCAAATGGTACTCTTACTTTGGATAAACATCCAAATATCACCGTTAGTGTTGATGGCAGCGAGGTAAATGTTTCAAGACCGGATGACAATAAGGAAAACAGATCACTTCATGGTCTTACCCGTTCCCTTATTGCAAATATGGTTGAAGGTGTAACAAACGGCTTCAAGAAAGTTCTTGAAGTAAATGGTGTTGGTTACCGTGTTCAGCTTCAGGGCTCAAACCTTGTTATGAACCTTGGTTTCTCACATCAGGTTATTATGACTCCTCCGGAAGGAGTTAAGGTAGAATGTCCGTCTGCTACTCAGATTATCATTTCTGGTGCTGATAAGCAGGCTGTTGGTCAGTTCGCAGCTCAGGTTCGCGAAAAAAGACCACCGGAACCTTATAAGGGCAAGGGCATTAAATATGCTGAAGAGCATATTCGCCGTAAAGAAGGAAAAGCAGGTAAGAAATAAAGGAAGGAGTGAATTACTATGGTTTCAAGACAGGATGCCAATAAGGCAAGACAAAAGCGTCATAAGAGAGTGCGTGGAAAGATTTCAGGTACTGCTGAGTGTCCAAGACTTAATGTATATCGCTCCCTCAGCAATATCTATGCTCAGCTTATTGATGATGTTGCAGGTGTTACAATCGCACAGGCATCAACAACTGAAAAAGACTTCGCTCAGTATGGCGGAAATACAGAAGCAGCTAAGGCTGTTGGAAAAACATTAGCAGACAGAGCCAAGGCAAAGGGCATTGAAAAGTGCGTATTTGACCGCGGCGGTTACGTTTATCACGGACGCGTTGCTGCGTTAGCAGACGGCGCTCGTGAAGGCGGACTTGAGTTCTAACGAAGGAGGGAAATACTTTATGGCAAAGATTGACACATCTTCAATGGAACTTGAAGAAAAGGTAGTTACCATTAATCGTGTTTCCAAAACAGTTAAGGGTGGTAGAATTTATAAGTTCTCAGCTCTTGTTGTTGTTGGTGACAAAAATGGTCTTGTAGGCTTCGGCGTAGGTAAGTCAGGTGAAGTTCCTGATGCTATCCGCAAGGGTATCGAAGATGCAAGAAAGAATTGTATCAAAGTTGCATTAAGAGGAAAAACAATTCCTCATGAGGTTAAGGGTAAGTTCGGTGCAGGCGAAGTATTACTTATGCCGGCTCCAAAGGGTACCGGAGTTATCGCGGGCGGTCCTGTTCGTGCTGTTGTAGAAACAGTTGGTATCGCTGATATCCGTGCTAAGGCTATCCGCTCAAACAATCCTTACAATGTAGTAAGAGCAACAATGAACGGACTTGCTCAGCTTCGCACTGCTGATGAAGTAGCTGCTGTTCGCGGCAAGTCAACAAAAGAAATTTTAGGTTAAGGAGGGTGGAAAATGGCAGATATTAAAATCAAGCTTGTAAAAAGCTTAATTGGTAGCAAAAAAGACCAGATTGCCACCGCCCACTCACTTGGTCTTCGTAAAATTGGCAACGAAACAGTTCAGCCGGACAATGCTCAGACAAAGGGTAAAATCGCAAAGATTTCTCACCTTGTTGAAGTTGCAGAAGGCTAAGAGGAGGTGCAGATAGATGAAATTACATGAACTTTCTCCAGCTGAAGGCTCTAAAAAAGCTGTTAAGAGAATCGGTCGTGGTGCCGGTTCCGGTCAAGGCAAAACTGCCGGTAAAGGTCATAAGGGTGCAAAGGCTCGTTCAGGCTACAGTCGTCAGGCAGGCTTTGAAGGCGGTCAGATGCCTCTTCAGAGACGCTTGCCAAAGAGAGGTTTCAACAATATTTTCAGAACAGAGTACGCAGTAGTTAATCTTTCATCTCTTGAAGAAAGATTTGAGAACGGTGCTGTTGTTGATGCTGAAAGCCTTAAGGCTTGCGGTCTCATCAAAAAGGAACTTGACGGTGTTAAAGTTCTTGGCAAGGGCGAAATCACAAAGGCATTAACCGTTAAGGTTGCTGCAATCAGTGAATCAGCTAAAGCAAAAATTGAGGCTGCAGGTGGCAAGGCGGAGGTGCTTTAAATGATTAAAACCCTCGTTAATGCATGGAAGGTTCCTGAAATCAGGAAAAAAATACTTTTCACAGCATTTATTATCCTTATTTTCCGTATCGGTTCAGTTATCCCTGTTCCGTTCCTTGATATCGTTGATGAAATTGATATCGGTAAGGGTAATACAATTTTAACTTATTTGAGTCTTATGACGGGTAGTGCTTTCACATACGGAACAATCTTCGCTATGTCAATCACCCCGTATATCAACTCTTCAATTATTATGCAGCTCCTTGCTGTTGCCATTCCTGCTTTGGAAAGGCTTCAGAAGGAGGGCGAAGAGGGAAGAAAGAAGATTGCTTCAATTACTCGTTATGTAACGGTTCTTCTTGCAATTCTTCAGTCACTTGCTTACTATTTCTTCCTTCGTACAAACAACTACCTTATGGTAGGTGCTGACGGCGCTGCATTTACAGGCTTTGCTGCTGTATTCCAGGCGTTCGTTATTATCGCAGTTTTAACTGCAGGCACAGCTATCATAATGTGGCTCGGTGAGCAGATTACGATTGATGGTATCGGAAACGGTATTTCAATTATCCTTTTTGCTGGTATCGTATCTCGTTTCCCGACATTAATTAAACAGTTATTCCAGTATCTCAGCACTGGCAGACTTGTTTATAGAATTCTCGTACCAACCGTTATGGTATTATTCATATTAATGGTAGCTTATATCGTATTTATGGATAATGCCGAAAGAAGACTTCCGATTCAGTATGCGAAGCGTGTAGTCGGTCGTAAAATGTATGGCGGTCAGTCTACTCATATGCCGATTAAGGTTAATATGAGCGGTGTACTTCCAATCATCTTTGCTTCTTCAATTCTTTCTCTTCCTGCAACTGTTCAGATGTTTATTTCTGCTGATAAGTATGAAGGAACCTTCTGGGAAAGCTTCTTTGATGCGTTCCAGAGTGATTCATGGTGGTACGCAGGAATGTATTTCATTCTTATAATCTTCTTTGCTTACTTCTATAGTACAATTCAGTATAATCCTATAGAAATGGCAAATAACCTTCGTAAAAACAATGGTGCAATCCCAGGTATTCGTCCGGGTAAGCCAACATCTGAATATATCTTCAGAGTTATAAGCAGACTTGTTCTTATCGGCGTGCTTATGCTTGCAGTAGTTGCACTCTTCCCATTAATCTGGTCACTTATCTGTGATGCAGCTATTCCTCCTCTTACTGAGGATGGAACAGACGGCGGTATGTCTATTACATTGGGCGGTACTTCTGTAATCATTATGTGCGGTGTTGCTCTTGAAACTGTTCGTCAGCTTGAATCTCAGATGATGATGCGTCATTATAAGGGCTTCCTTGATTAATAAGAAAGGTTGAGTTTTTATGAAATTAATACTTCTCGGTGCTCCGGGTGCAGGTAAAGGCACTCAGGCAGAAAAAATTGTTGAAAAGTATGGTATACCGGCTGTTTCAACCGGAAACATCATTCGTGCCGCTCTTAAAGACGGCACGGAGATGGGACTTAAGGCAAAATCCTATATGGAAGCCGGTCAGCTCGTTCCGGATGAGGTTGTTATCGGAATTATCAAAGATAGATTAAAGGAAAAAGATTGCGAAAATGGATTTATTCTTGATGGTTTCCCACGCACAATCCCGCAGGCTCAGGCCTTGGAGGATATGGGTATTGCAATCGATAAGGTGCTTGATATTGAAGTGCCTGATGAAAAAATTACCGCAAGAATGTCCGGTCGCCGTGTTTGCGCAAAGTGTGCAAATTCCTATCATATGCTTTACAAAAAGCCTCAGGTTGATGGTGTTTGTGATGCTTGCGGCGGCGAACTTGTTCAGCGTAAAGACGATGCTCCTGAAACAGTTCAGGCAAGATTGGCAGAATACCATGAAATGACTGAGCCGCTTAAGGACTTCTATTCCAATCTCGGCAAGCTTGTTATTGTTGAGGGACAGGAAGAAGTAGCAGATACAACTGCTCTCGTTTTTAAAGCATTGGAGGATTAACATGGTAGTGCTTAAAAGCAGCAGAGAACTGGAGCTTATGAAAGAAGCATGTCAGATATCTGCTGAAGCATTAATGGTGGCAGGAGAGGCAGTAAAGCCCGGTGTTTCTACTAAAGAAATTGATAAAATCGCATATGATTTAGTCAAGAAAAGGGGAGCAACTCCCAATTTTCTCGGGCTATATGATTTTCCTGCTACTGCATGTATTTCCATAAATAATGAAGTTATCCACGGTATACCGAAGGCAAACCGTATCATTCAAGAGGGTGATATAGTAAGCATAGATCTCGGTGCTGAAAAAAATGGATATAACGGCGATAATGCTGCTACATTTGTGGCTGGGACTTGCTCTCCCGAAGCAAAGCGGCTGATAGATACAACCCGTGAAAGCCTTTATAAAGGTATTGAGCAGGCTGTACCGGGCAACAGAATCGGCGATATAGGTCATGCAGTTCAGCAGTATTGCGAGGAGCGGGGTTACGGCGTTGTTCGTGATTTCGTAGGTCATGGCGTGGGCAGAAAGCTTCACGAAGATCCAAGTGTACCTAACTTCGGGCACGAAGGTCGTGGTATCAGACTGTTACCCGGAATGACATTGGCAATTGAACCGATGATCAATCAGGGAACCTATAAGGTAAAACAATTATCAGATGGCTGGACAGTTGTTACGGAGGATGGCAAATTGGCTGCTCATTTTGAGCATACCATTGCAATAACATCCAATGGTCCCGTAATAATGACCAGAATCTGATGTTTGCAATCAATTGCTGGCGACTACGCCGCGATGTGATTCCAGTTAAATTAAAACATCTTAATCGTATTTAGGTATAGCGAGGTATAATGATGTCAAAGTCAGATATGATTGAAGTTGAAGGTACCGTGATTGAGGTTTTACCAAACACAACATTTAAGGTATCACTTCAGAATAATCACATTATTTTAGCCCATATCAGCGGAAAGCTTCGTATGAATAATATTCGTATTCTTCCCGGTGATAAGGTAACAATTGAAATGTCTCCATACGATCTCACTAAAGGTCGTATCATTTGGCGTTCAAAGTAATTTTAAGGAGGATATTCAAAATGAAAGTTAGACCTTCTGTTAAGAAAATTTGCGATAAATGCAAAGTAATAAAGCGCAATGGAAAAGTAATGGTAATCTGTGAAAATCCTAAGCATAAACAGCGTCAGGGCTAATCCTGAACTAAGAATCGGAGGTAAACTGTAAAATGGCACGTATTTCAGGTGTTGACTTACCTAATGATAAAAGAGTAGAAATCGGTCTTACCTATATTTACGGTATCGGCAGAACAACAGCTACTCAGATTATCGAAGCAACAGGAATCAATCCGGACACTCGATGCAGAGATTTGTCTGAAGATGAGGTTTCTAAAATTCGTGATTACATTGAAAAGAACGTAACTGTTGAGGGTGACCTTCGCAGAGATGTTGCGTTCGATATCAAAAGACTTATAGAAATTGGTTGCTACCGCGGCATTCGCCACAGAAAGGGTCTCCCGGTTAGAGGACAGACTTCCAAGAACAATGCCCGCACAAGAAAAGGTCCTAAAAAGACCATAGCAAACAAGAAGAAATAATTGTAGGAGGAAACAAGTATGGCTACAAAAAAGACCACTACTTCCCACAAACGCCGTGAGAAGAAAAATATTGAGCGTGGTACAGTTCATATTCAGTCAACCTTCAACAACACTATCGTAACTATTGCTGATATGCAGGGAAACGCTGTTTCTTGGGCATCAGCAGGTGAAATGGGCTTCAGAGGCTCAAGAAAATCAACTCCTTTCGCTGCTCAGACAGCTGCTGAAACAGCTGCTAAGGCTGCAATGGAGCACGGTATGAAAACTGTTGAAGTTTATGTTAAGGGACCGGGAGCCGGCCGTGAGTCTGCTATCAGAGCATTGGAAACTGTTGGACTCAGCGTTACTCTTATTAAAGATGTTACTCCTATTCCACACAATGGCTGCCGTCCGCCAAAAAGACGCCGCGTATAGTATTTAATGGAGGTTACTTGATATGGCAAGATATACAGGACCTGCTTGTAAGCTTTGCCGCCGTGAAGGAAAAAAGCTTTTCCTCAAGGGTGACAGATGCTATACAAGTAAATGTGCTTTTGACCGTCGTTCCTATGCACCTGGTCAGCATGGTCAAAACCGCAAAAAAACTTCAGAATATGGTCTTCAGCTTCGTGCTAAGCAGAGCGCTCGCCGTTACTATGGCATTGCTGAGGGTCAGTTCCATAAATATTTCCTTATGGCTGAAAGAAAAGCCGGTGTAACCGGTACAAATCTTCTTCAGATTTGCGAAAGCCGTTTGGATAATGTTGTTTACGAAGCAGGCTTTGCAAGCTCAAGAGCGCAGGCTCGTCAGCTTGTAAATCATGCACATTTCACCGTTAACGGCAGCAAGGTTGATATTCCATCTTATCTTCTTTCTGCAGGTGATGTTGTTGCTGTAAGAGAAAAAAGCAAATCTACAGAAGAATATAAGGCTATTGCTGAAGCTAATGCTTCTCGCCCGGTTCCTATGTGGATTGAAAAGAATGAGGGTGCTATGGAGGCTAAGATTTTAAGAGCTCCTGAAAGAGAAGAAATCGCAACTCCTGTTGAAGAGCATCTTATTGTCGAGTTCTACTCTAAATAATAGTTGATCATTTCTTTTATTTAGTGCAACAAAATATAATTTAGGAGGCTTTTAAATGATAGAAATTGATAAGCCTAATATCGATATAGTAGAGTTATCTACTCAGGGAAGCAGAAGCGTAGGCAAGTTCGTTGTTGAACCTCTTGAAAGAGGCTTCGGAACAACCCTCGGAAACGGTATGAGAAGAGTTCTTCTTTCATCTCTTCCGGGCTATGCAATCACTTCCGTTAAGATTGATGGTGTATTACACGAGTTTTCTACTATTCCTCATGTTAAGGAAGATGTAACCGAGATTGTGCTCAATCTTAAAAATGTTATTCTTAAAATACATGATGAAAGCGCAAAAACTCTTTATATCAAAGCGCATGGAGAGGGAGAAATTACCGCAGGAGATATTGAGCATAGCTCTGATGTTGAAATCCTTAATCCGGATCTTCACATTGCTTATCTCGATGAGGGTGCAAGTGTTATTATGGAGCTTACCGCTGATGGCGGCAGAGGCTATGTTCCTTGCGACAGAAACAAGCAGTTAATGGATCTCCCTATTGGAACTATCGCTGTAGATTCCATTTATACTCCTGTTCTCAAGGTTAATTATACTGTTGAGAACACTCGTGTAGGACAGCAGACAGATCTCGATAAGCTTGTTCTTGATGTTGAAACAGACGGCACAATTCCGGCAGATGAGGCTGCTTCGCTTGCAGCTAAGATTCTTAATGATCACCTTAAGCTCTTTGTTGACCTTTCCGAAGAAGTAGGTAGCAAGGAAATTATGGTAGAAAAGGATGATGACGGTAAGGAAAAAGTTCTTGAAATGACCATTGAAGAGCTTGATCTTTCAGTTCGTTCTTTCAACTGCTTGAAGAGAGCAGGCATTAATACTGTTGAAGATTTAATCGGTAAATCCGAAGATGATATGATGAAAGTTAGAAACCTTGGTAAAAAGAGCCTTGATGAAGTTATTGCAAAGCTCTCAACTCTTGGTTTTACACTTAATCGTGAAGAGGACTAAAGGAGGGAATTTCTATGCCAGGTACCAGAAAATTGGGCAGACCAACTGACCACAGAAGGGCTATGCTCAGAGGTATGGTTACTTATCTTTTAGAAAACGGCAAAATTGAAACAACCGTTACAAGAGCTAAGGAAGTTCGTGCTATGGCTGAGAAGATGATTACTCTCGGTAAAAACGATACCCTTCATTCAAGAAGACAGGTTCTTGCTTATGTAACTAAGGAAGATGTAGTTAAAAAGCTTTTTGATGAAATTGCTCCAAAGTATGAAGACAGAAACGGTGGTTACTGCCGTATTATCAAAACAGGCCCTCGTCGTGGTGACGCAGCAGAAATGTGCATCATTGAGCTTGTATAAGAAGATAATACAATCATAAAAATAAAGGAACACTGAGAAATCAGTGTTCCTTTTGTCATATAAATCCCTTAGCTTCATAAAAACATTCTGCATAATATCCTCTGTGTCCGTGCTGTTTTTTGTATAGGAAAGTGAAATTAGATATAGCCGCTGATTGTTTCGATTTACAATTGCTATAAATTCATTCTCACGCATTCAGTCACCACCGTTTAAATTCTGAAAGGTCCTTTCGCTTAAGTAACGATACAATATGGAAAAAGGTTACATTCTTTTGAAAAGTTTTATTTTATTATAATACAATTCGTAAACTAAAAAAAGAAATTATGCCGTTTCTATTGAAAAAGAATGGCGTATATTGTAAAATATATAAAAATCAAATCGGAGGCAAACAATAATGAAAAAAGTTGCAATTATAATGGGTTCAGACAGTGATCTGCCTATTGTTACCCCTGCAATCAAACAGCTTAAGGAGCTTGATATTGAAACAGAGGTAAGAGTTATGAGTGCGCACAGAACGCCCAAAGAGGCTCAGGCTTTTGCGGAATCAGCAATAGATAATAACTTTGGTGTAATCATCGCTGCAGCGGGTATGGCTGCGCATCTTGGCGGTGTGCTTGCCGCATCAACAACACTTCCGGTAATCGGAATTCCTTGCTCTGCAAAAGTGCTTGATGGTATGGATGCAATGCTTGCAACAATTATGATGCCGCCCGGAATTCCTGTTGCTTCTGTTGGTGTTAATGCAGCAAAAAATGCGGCTCTTCTTGCTGCTGAAATTCTTGCAGTAGGCGATGATGCGCTTATGCAGAAATTAAGGGATATGAGAAAAGAAATGGCTGCTGCCGTTATCGAAAAGGATAAGGCTTTGCAGGAAAAAATAAAAGAAATTTAATTGATTTAGGAGATACATTATGGAAAAGAGTTTCAGCGAAAGCTATGCAGCAGCAGGTGTTGATGTAACAGCCGGCTACAAGTCTGTTGAACTTATTAAATCTCATGTAAAGAAAACAAATATTCCCGGTGTAATCGGCGGAATAGGCGGTTTCGGCGGTATGTTTGAAATTGCTGCCAATGAATATAAAAATCCTGTTCTTGTAAGCGGAACAGATGGTGTAGGTACAAAGCTTAAGCTTGCTATGCTTATGGATAAGCATGATACAATCGGCATTGACTGCGTTGCAATGTGTGTAAATGATGTTGCCTGCAGTGGGGCGAAGCCATTATTTTTCCTTGATTATATTGCCTGCGGTAAAAATTATCCCGAAAAGATAGAGCAGATTGTTAAAGGTGTTGCAGATGGCTGTGTTCAGGCGGGCTGTGCACTTGTAGGCGGTGAAACGGCAGAGCATCCGGGGCTTATGCCTGATGAGGATTATGACCTTGCAGGCTTTACTGTTGGTATCGGAGAAAAAGACAAGCTTGTTTCAGGCGATAATCTTAAAGCAGGCGATGTACTGATCGGTGTGGCTTCTTCGGGTATTCACTCAAACGGCTTCTCTCTTATCAGAAAAGTGTTTAATATCAACGAGGACACAATTAAGGTTTATTATGAGGAACTTGGAAAAACGCTTGGTGAAGAACTTATCACTCCAACAAGAATTTATGTTAAGCCTCTTCTTGAGCTTATGAGCAGGGTAACCGTTAATGCGATCTCCCATATTACTGGTGGCGGCTTTTATGAAAATGTTCCGAGAATGCTTAAAGATGGCTTTACTGCTGTTATTGAAAAGGATAAATGCTTTAAATTGCCGATTTTTGATTTGATTCAGAAAACAGGCAATATCAGTGAGCATGATATGTATAACACTTTTAATATGGGTACCGGTCTTGTAATCGCTGTTGATAAGGAAAAGGCAGAAGAAGCAGTTACTATCCTGAATAATGCAGGCGAAAAAGCTGCAATTATAGGCGAGATTAAAGCAGGCGAAATGGGAGTAGAATTAGCATGATGAATATAGCTGTTTTTGTTTCCGGCGGCGGAACAAATCTTCAGGCTCTTATTGATGCCCAGGACAGAGGAGAAATCAAAAATGGCAAAATAACCTTTGTTCTTGCATCGAATGATGGTGCTTATGCGCTGAAGCGAGCTGAAAAAGCGGGCATTCCAAGTGCTGTTGTATCCCGAAAGGAATATGCTTCAAAGGAAGAATACGATAAGGCGGTTCTCGCAACACTTGAAAATAAGAATATTGATTTAATTGTTCTTGCAGGTTTTCTTTCCATTCTTGGCGAAGAGCTTGTAAGCAGATACAGAAATAAAATTATTAATATTCATCCAAGCCTTATCCCTCTTTTCTGCGGAGATGGCTTCTATGGCAAAAAGGTGCATACGGCAGTTCTGAACAGCGGAGTGAAGGTAACAGGTGCCACTGCTCATTTTGTAAATGAAATTACAGACGGCGGAGCAATCATTCTTCAAAAGGCTGTTCCTGTTGAACAGGGCGATAATGAGGATATTCTTCAATATCGTGTAATGAGGCTGGCAGAATGGGAAATTCTTCCCAAAGCAGTTTCTCTTTTCTGTGAAGGAAGAATTAAGATAATCGGAAATAAAACAGAAATTATATAAAGGTGAGTCATATGAAAATTGTTAATATAGCAGAAGAATTGTCTTCAAATTCATATCCCGGCAGGGGCATTGTTCTTGGTAAGACACCTGATGGTAAAAAAGCAGTTATTGCCTATTTTATTATGGGCAGAAGCGAAAACAGCCGCAACCGTATTTTTGAAGAAAATGACAGAGGCGGAATTCGCACAAAGGCATTTGATGAAAGCAAAATGGTTGACCCAAGTCTTATTATTTACAATCCTGTTTTGAAGCTTGACGGCAAAACGATTGTAACCAATGGAGATCAGACAGATACAATTTATGATTTTATGAAAGAGGGAAAATGCTATCGTCATGCTCTTTTAACCCGTGAATTTGAGCCTGATGAGCCAAACTATACCCCAAGAATTTCCGGTGTTGTTAAGCCGGACGGCGATTATGTTTTGTCTATTCTTAAGTCAAATATGGGCAAGCCTCAGTGCTTAAGATTTTTCTTTGAATATCCTGCTGAAGCAGGTCTTGGTCATTTTATTCATACATATAAGTGCGATGGTAATCCGATCCCGTCATTTGAAGGAGAGCCTACTCCTGTTGCAGTTGAAACAAATGATATCGAGGAATGGACAAAAGTTATCTGGAATCATCTTAATGAAGATAATAAGGTTTCCCTTTTTACTCGCTTTATCCATCTTGAAACAGGCGAAGAAGAAACAAGAATCATTAATAAGAATGTATAAAGTCTATAATTTAAGCAAAGGCATATTACCTTTGCTTAAAATGCTTTTTTAAGGAGAGTTAAAATGAAAGTTTTAGTAGTAGGCGGCGGCGGAAGAGAGCACGCATTAATCAGAAAAATAAAGGAATCAAATAAGGTAACGGCAGTTGCCTGCTGTCCGGGTAACGGCGGCATTTCCTATGATGCAGAATGTTATCCAGTTTCAGCAACGGATATAGATGGTGTAGTTAAACTTGCAAAAGAAATCAAGGCGGATTTTGTTGTTGTTGCTCCTGATGATCCGCTTGTTGCAGGTATGGTTGATGCTCTTAATGCAGAGGGCTTTCCAACCTTCGGACCGAAATCAAATGCTGCAATTATTGAGGGTTCTAAGGTTTTTTCTAAAAATCTTATGCTGAAATACAATATTCCTACAGCCGAATATAAGGTTTTTGATAATGCGGATGATGCAATTGCTTATGTTAAGGAAAAAAATGAATTTCCTACTGTTGTTAAGGCAGATGGTCTGGCACTTGGTAAGGGTGTTATTATCCCTGAAAGCTTTGAAGAGGCTGAAGCAGGCATAAAGGAAATAATGCAGGATAAAATTTTCGGCGAAAGCGGAAACAATATTGTTGTTGAAGAGTTTTTAACAGGTCCGGAAGTGTCTGTGCTTGCATTTACAGACGGTAAATGTGTTAAGCCGATGGTTTCCTCTATGGACCATAAGCGTGCACTTGATGGTGATAAAGGCCTTAACACAGGCGGTATGGGTACCGTTTCTCCGAATCCGTATTATACGGATGCCGTTGCAGCTGAATGTATGGAAAGGATATTTATTCCTACAATTGAAGCTATGAATGCCGAGGGAAGAACCTTTAAAGGCTGCCTTTATTTTGGTTTGATGATAACACCTAAGGGTCCTAAGGTTATTGAATATAACTGCCGTTTCGGAGATCCTGAAACACAGGTTGTGCTTCCTCGTCTTAAAACGGACATTATGGATATCTTTGAAGCAATCAATAATGAAACCCTTTCTGATTTAAATATAGAATGGTCTGATAATGCGGCAGCATGTGTTGTTATTGCATCCGGCGGTTATCCGAAATCCTATCCGAAGGGTCTTGAAATTACCGGTCTTGAAAATGGTCAGCACGAAGGGGTTATTGTTTATCATGCTGGCACTGCTTTAGATGAAAATAAACTTGTAACATCAGGTGGAAGAGTGCTTGGCATAACGGCAATGGGCGCTGATTTAAAGGATGCTCTTGATAAAGCTTATAAAGCTGTTGATGAAATTGATTTTGAGAACAAGCATTTCAGAAAAGATATCGGTCAAAGAGCTTTAAATGCAGGAAAATAGGAAAATGTTTTTTTAACAATTACAGTTTAAGTATATTTTGATAATAAACAGGTTTGTAAAAATTTATTAATTAAATGTTTACAAATCTGTTTACTTGTAGTTATTGACTTTTATACATACAGGAATTATACTATGTTCGTACTGTAAAATATAATTTGAATAATTATAGAGGTAGAGAAATGGCAACTGTAAAAAATAAGAAAAAAAAGAAGATAATCATTGCTATTATAATTGTTGCAATTATTGCAGTAGCATCGGCAGGAATTGCTTATGCGGCTATAAGAAATTCTATTCCGGAGGTTTCGTTGTACAGCGTCGGAACAAGCGATATTTATGAAACCGTAAGTGCAACGGGCAAGGTGTCCTCAGGTGCCGTAAAGGAATATAAGGTAGGTGCTGTTGCAACAGTTAAAGAGGTTAATGTAAAAGTAGGCGATGAGGTAAAAAAAGGTGATTTGCTTGCAACTTTTGATACATCCGGCTTTGATGCCCAGATTGCTCAGCTTCAGAATTCCTATAATCAGGCAAAAGCAGGCTATAATGATTCGCTTACAGCCCAGAAGGAAGCAAAGAAAAACCTTGCTGATGTTCAGAAAAAGGTTGCTGAGCTTGAAAAGGAAAATGAAAAGCTTAAGAAAAGTGCAAGTACAACAAAAGCTTCAAAATCTCCTTCAACAACAACTGCTCGTCCTTCAACCACGCGTCCGTCAGTAACGGTTCCGTCTGCTACACAGCCAAGTTCTGCTGCTGGTACGGCTCCATCGGTATCGTTAACGCTTCCATCAAATCTTCCTTCAAATTTGCCATCAAATCTTCCGTCCAATCTTCCGTCTGATATTCCTACATCAAGTATAGGCAGTGGTAATATTCAGATAGATCCGGATGTTATAGCAGGTATTGATATTAATGATATGGATGCTGTTATGGCTGCTGTATCTTCAAGCGAATCAAAGCTGGCTGCCAATGAGCTTATGCTTGCTGCTTATTATGCGCAGGAGCAGATGTATTCCTCATTAGCTTCAGATACGCTTATATCCTCCAAGAAGGATTTGATGAATACTACAAAGAGTGCTCTGAATTCTCTTCAGGAAGCAAAGCAGGAAATGGCTGCCGGCTGGAAAGCTGCATTTGACGGAACAATTACGGAATGCAATATTTTCCCAGATGAGCAGACATCTCTTCTTGCAAATGGAATTACGCTTCAGAATATGAATAATAAAATTATAACCATCTCACTTGGCGAGTATGATATACATAAGGTCAAGGTTGATATGCCGGTTAAGGTAAAAACCGCTTATGGTGAATATACAGGTAAGGTTATCAGCAAGGCTCCTGTTGCATCGGGCGGCTCTGCAAGCTCACTTATGGATTCAGTAGGTTCAAGTATGGGTATCAGCGGTTTGTCCAGCTTAACACAGGCAGGTGCCGGTGTTGAGGTTCAGATAACAGTTGATAATCCTGATGAGTATATTGTTATCGGATTTGATGCGGAAGTAGAAATAGCAGTCGGCGAATATCATGGAATAACAACTGTTCCAAGTCAGGCAATGGTGCTTGATAAAACAGGGTCTTATGTTTTTGTTTATGATGAAGAAGAAAAAACCGTAACAAAAACTCTTATTGAAACAGGTGCAAGCTCTGTTTCCGAATATGAGATTTTAAGCGGTGTTAAAGTCGGTGACAGAATTGTTCTTGCTCCTCAGTCCACTTTTGAAGACAGCTTTGAGGCAAGAGTAAAAGAAGATGCATAATAGTAAGGAGAGTCTTTCGTGAATATAACAGAAAGCTTTAAAATTGCCATTAAGTGCATCAGAGCAAACTGGATGCGTTCGCTTCTTACAATGCTTGGAATTATAATTGGTATCAGCTCCGTTATTATGATTGTCGGTGCCGGTACAGGCGCACGCGATTATATTGTTTCGCTTATAGAGGAAATGGGCGCCAATGCAATTATGATAAGCGTTGATACTACGCAGGCAAATGATAATGATTATTTAACTCTTGATGATGTTGAAAATATAAAGAATAAGGTGGATGGTGTTGAAAGCTGTTCTCCTATGCTTATCGGTGTCGGTAAGGCAACAATTGATTCAAGAGGAGCAGAAGCAACTGTAATGATGATTGGTGTCAATACAGATATTTATTTAAGTCTTCCCGAAGGCTGCAGCTATGGCAGATTTTTCGGGGAGGATGAATATGCTTCGTCCGCCCCTATTGCTATAATGGGAAGCGCCAGTGCAACAACGGTTTATGGTTATGAAGATGTAACAGGAGAAACAGTTACTGTTCGTTCAAGCGGAAAAGCCATGAAGGTAAGAATCTGCGGAGTTGCAAATATTGATCAGCTTGCAGGCTCTGTTGGCGGAAATTCCTCGATGATTTCTTCCATGTTTCAGCAAAATGAAGATTCACCTATGATGGTTTTATTTGTTCCCTGTACCACTTTAACGCAGATTACGGGAACGGATGCTAAAATCAATATGGCAATGGTTATGGCAGAAGAGGGTGCAAATAATGAAGCTGTCGGTAATGCAACAGTGAATTATTTAAAAGCGGCGCACGGAAATTATTCAAACAGTGTTTATATGGCACAGGATATGGCAACATATATAGCCATTGTGGATATTGTTATGCAGGTGCTTACGGCATTCATTGCCTGTATCGGTGCAATTTCTCTTATTGTCGGCGGTATAGGTGTTATGAATATTATGCTTGTTTCCGTAACAGAGCGAACAAGGGAAATCGGTATCAGAAAATCTCTTGGCGCAAAAACAAGCACGATTACACTTCAGTTTCTTACCGAATCCATAATCATATGTATTATAGGCGGATTAATCGGTCTGGCGCTGGGTATCTTAGGTGCGTATGGGGCATGCGCAATAGTTGGCATTTCGCCTAAAATAACATGGTGGATTATTCTGATTGCCTTGCTGTTCTCAAGCGGTGTTGGTTTATTCTTCGGAATTTATCCTGCTAGAAAAGCTGCTATGCTTAGTCCTATTGAAGCATTAAGGCGGGAGTAATTATCAAACGAAGTTTCAGCGGTTTTCAAAATCGAAAGCCGCTTTTTTTGTTTTTTTATTTACAAAAATATGTAATTATGATATAGTTATTATACTAATGGAGGGTGTTATGGAAAATATTAATGTGATTCTTGAAAATTTTAAATTTAAAGGCGATTTAATTGATTGCTCGGTTTATGGCTCCGGTCATATAAATGTAACATATCTTGCTGTTTATAATAACAACGGCAAAGAGGAAAAATATATTGTTCAGAAAATTAATCCTAATGTTTTTAAAAATATTGAAAAGCTTATGGATAATATCTTTGCTGTAACTTCTTATCTTCGTGAAAAAATCCGTAAGGCAGGCGGCGATGAAAATCGTGAAACGCTTCATTTTATTAAAACAGTTAACGGCGATAAGTTTTATGTATCAGAGGATGGAAGCTGCTACAGGGCGTATATTTTTGTTTCGGATTCTGTAAGCTATAACAGTGTTGATAATGCAGAGCTGTTTAAACAAAGCGGTGTTGCTTTCGGCAAATTCCAAAGGATTCTTGCTGATTTTCCGGCGGATACTCTTTATGAAACGCTTCCTGAATTTCATAATACCAAGCATAGATTTGATACGGAATTTATTCCTGCCGTAAATAATAATCTTTCGGGCAGAAAAGAAACCTGCAAAGCGGAAATTGATTTTGTTACTGATAGAAAGGCTTATTGTTCACGCCTTGTAGATTTAATTAACGAGGGTAAGCTCCCTCTCAGAGTTACTCATAATGATACAAAGCTGAATAATGTTATTTTTGATAAGGAAAGCGATCAGGCGATATGTGTAATTGATCTTGATACGGTTATGCCCGGTCTTGCTCTTTATGATTTCGGCGATTCTATCCGTTTTGGTGCTAATACTGCTGTTGAGGATGAAAAGGATTTGTCTAAGGTAAGCATTAATCTTGATTATTTCAAGGCTTATGCAGATGGTTTCCTTTCTCAGGCAGGCGAAAGTCTGAATCAATATGAAATAGATAATCTTGCCTTTGCTTCCCTTCTTATGACCTTTGAATGCGGAATGCGATTTTTAACAGATTATCTTAATGGAGATACATATTTCAAAACTGCATATCCGGAGCATAATCTGGTTCGTGCTAAAGATCAGTTTGCGCTTGTTGCTGATATGGAAAAACATATGGAGGAAATGAAGCAAATCATTTCCGATTTAGTTAAACAGTAAAACAAACCCTGTTGAGTAAATCAACAGGGTTTGTTTTTTGTTGTTTCTGCCAATAGTTATGATTTTAAACGTAAAAGCAGAGTTCTTATTTCCAAAGATTTTTATAAATTTTTAAGATGTCTTTTTTCGTAACCTTTTTAATTGTATTTGCAGGAGAACCCGAATCAAGTGCATCCTCTGCCATTTTATCCACAACCTCAAAGAAACGCTCTTTTTCCACTCCGAATTCTTTAAGAGTAGGAACCTCACAGGTTTCACATAATTCTTTACAGGCATTCAAAAAAGCCTCGGCAGCTGTTTGGTCATCGTCTGCTGTGTGTGCAACTTTGATTGCTCTGCCCAAATCTGCAAATCTGTTATATGCTCCGTCAAGTGCAAAACGGAAGCATTCGTTTATAAGCATAGCGTTTGAAAGTCCGTGCGGAACATGGAATAATGCTCCGATAGGACGGCTCATACCATGTATAATCGTAACAGATGCGTTGTTAAATGCAACGCCTGCTTCAAGTGCCGCAAGGCTCATTTCAGCTCTTGCTTCAATGTTCTTAGGCTCCTTGTAAACGATAGGAAGGTTTTTAAATATCCTCTTAACAGCACTGATTGCCAAATCATCTGTTAACGGCTGTGCCTTTTTTGATGTGTATGCCTCAGCGGCGTGGCAAAGAGCATCAAGCCCTGTCGCTGATGTAACAGACGGCGGAGCCGTAAGGGTAAATGCAGGGTCGTCAATCGCCAGTGTAGGCATTAAAACAGGACCTTTAAGAAGCATTTTAATGTTTTCTTTAGTGTTTGTTATAATTGTAAATTGTGTTGCTTCAGAGCCTGTTCCGCTGGTTGTTGGAACAGCAACCATAGGCGGTGTGGGAATGTTAATAATCTTTCCGTAGTAATCGTTAATTTCGCCGCCGTTTGTTGCCACTGCGCCTATTGCTTTCATAGCATCAATAGGGGAGCCGCCGCCGATTGCAATAAGAAAATCACATTTTTCATTTCTGTATTGCTTAATGCCCTTGTCTATGATAATATCTGTTGGCTCGGAATTTACATTGTCATAAATGCTGTATGCTATGTCAAGCTCTTCAAGCCTGTCTGTAACAAGCTTAACATTTCCGAAACGAACCATAAATCTGTCTGTAACTATAAGTGCTTTTTTGCCGAAATCCTTAAGCAAAGGTTTGGCATTTTCAATTGCTCTTTCGCCGTAAACGATTTTACCCGGCATTATAAACTGAAATCCCATTTTTCATACCTCTTTTACCGCAATATTATTATATATTTTATAATAAAAATAAGAAATGTCAATAGCTAAACAATAAAAAACACACCTTTCAAAAGGTGTGTTTTTGCTTGATTTTTAATTAAAGCAGACCGTCCCATGTATCTACCTCTTTTGCCTTCATCTCTTCCTCATCGAACCAATGCTGCGTTACAGATTTACTTTCCGTAAAGAAGCGGTAAGCATCTTTGCCAAGGCAGTGAAGATCGCCGAAGAAGCTCTTTTTATGTCCGCTGAATGGGATAAATCCAACAGGAACAGGGATACCAACATTGATACCAACCTGACCGCCGTCTGTATATCTTGCAAACTGGCGGGCATAGTATCCGCTTTGGGTATAAATAACAGAGCCGTTTGCATATGGATTTGCATTCATAATTGCAAGTCCGTCTTCAAAATCCTTGCATCTCTTAATGCAGAGAACAGGACCGAATACTTCGTCACTGCCGATAGTCATATCCTCAGTAACATGGTCAAAAATTGTCGGTCCTACAAAATATCCGTTTTCATAGCCATCAGGCACCGCTGGATTTCTTCCGTCAAGAACAAGCGTTGCACCCTCGTCAATGCCTTTCTGAATATCAGCAACAACCTCATCATAATGCTTTTTGTATGTGATAGGACCTAAGCGGGTTGCCTTGTCCCAGGCAGGTCCGCAGTTGATATCTATAGCCTGTTTTTTTAGCTCCGCAACAAATTTGTCTGCAATGGATTCCTGAACAACACAAACGGAAAGAGCCATACACCTTTGACCTGCACAGCCATATGCAGAGTTGATAACACCTGCAACAGTTCTTTCAAGTGCGCAATCTTCCATAATAAGAGCGTGATTCTTAGCCTGGCAGAGGGCCTGAACTCTTTTTCCGGCTGCAGCGGCTCTTTCATAAACCTTAAGACCGACAGGCGTTGAGCCTACAAAAGTAATTCCCTGAACATCAGGATGATCAAGAATTGTGTTAACCTCGTTTCTTGAGCAGGTAACAATGTTGATTACGCCGTCAGGAATTCCTGCCTCCTTGTAAATCTCTGCAATTCTCATTGCGGTTCTCGGAGTAAGAGAAGCAGCCTTAAGCACCATAGTGTTGCCACATGCAACGCAAACAGGAGCCATCCAGCCAAACGGAATCATTGCAGGGAAGTTAACAGGAACAATGCCTGCAAAAACACCCATAGGCTCACGATATTTTACCGTGTCAAAGCCGGATGAAGCATCCATAATACTTTCACCCATCATAAGCGACGGTGCCTGAATAGCGAGCTCTGTTCCCTCAATTGCTTTTCCTACATCGCCGACTGCCTCGTCCCATGCTTTTCCGTTTTCCTCGCAGACAATTCTTGTAAGCTCATCATTATATTTTAAAAGAAGCTCGCGGATTTTGAAAAGAATCTGAGATCTTTTTCTTGCCGGGGTTGCTCTCCATGCAGGATAAGCAGCCTTTGCAGCTTCAATTGCTTCCGACACCTCATCATTTGTACAGCAGGGTGCCTGACCTGTAATTTTACCTGTTGACGGATTATGAAGATCATACCAGATATCTGTTTTGGAATCTTTGAATTCTCCGTTAACAAAGTATTTAAGCTTTTCCATAAATTTTACCTCACTTGAATAATTTTATTCAAATATATTCTATCATTTTGTATTTATGAATTCAATAGTTATGTCCTTTTTATCACTTTATGTTATCAATATACATAGGATAGTGTGTATGATTTAAAACGAGATCGAATTTTAAATCATATTAAAAAAGGGGTGTTGTTTTGACTCTTGCAGATATGAAAGAAAACGACAGCGGAATTATTTTGTATATCAACAATGAATGCGAAATAAAACGGCGTCTTTATGATATGGGATTTATAAAGGGAAATGAAATCAGTTGTGTGCGCAGAAATTTTCTTGGCTCGCCTATAGCCTATAAAATTGAAGGCTCGGTTGTTGCTTTAAGAAAAAATGATGCACAAAAGGTGGGAGTAGTCTTATGAAAACAGAAAGAAAAATAGCCCTTGCAGGTAATCCGAATGTGGGCAAAAGCACGGTTTTTAATGAGCTGACAGGCAGTAATCAGCATACAGGTAACTGGACAGGTAAAACTGTTGACCTTGCGGAGGGCTGCTACTACTACAAATTTAATGATTACAAGCTGTATGATCTTCCGGGTACATACAGCCTTGTAATATCCTCTAAGGAGGAAGAGGTTGCAAGAGATTTTATTGAGAGTCTTGATTATGAATGTATAGTCTGTGTTGTTGATGCAACAAATCTTGAAAGAAATCTTAATCTTGTTTTACAGATTTCAGAAATAACAGACAGAATTGTTGTTCTTCTTAATCTTTGTGATGAAGCAAAAAAAAGAAATATAAAGATTAATTGTGAAAAGCTTTCGGAAATGCTTGGCGTTCCTGTTGTAAAAGCAACCGCACGAAGCGGTCGTGGAATAAATCATCTTCTTGAAGCTGTGCATAATGTGATAACAGGCAATGAAAAGCCAAAGCCCAAGGGAATTACATATATAAGCCCCATTGAGCAGGCAGCAGGTGTTCTTGAAAGGGCAGGTGTGGAAAGATATAAAGCGTTAAGAATGCTTGAAGATGGAAAAGAACCGGATGATTTGAAGCTTAAAGCAGCATATATGAAGGCTCAGGGTATTCTTGAACGGTTTAATGTAAGCGGAGATCATTTCATTGAAAGCAGAACGCTGTCTGTTTTTCAGAAATCTGATCTGATAAGTAAAACAGTATCCGAGGCGTTACCGTCAAAGCTTGAAAAAAGAGAAAAAATTCTTGATAAGATTCTTATGGGCAAGTATACGGCTATTCCATGTATGCTTCTTATTTTTGCAGTGGTTTTGTGGATTACGATTGCGGGCTCCAATTATCCGTCTGATTTTCTGCGCGGTGTTTTCGACCATTTTGAGATATGGCTTGCAGATGTTATGACTAATGTCGGTATTTCTCAAACAGTAATAAGCCTTGTTGTAAATGGTGTTCTCCGAGTTCTTTTATGGGTTGTTGCCGTTATGCTTCCGCCTATGGCAATTTTCTTTCCTCTTTTTGCAATTTTGGAGGATTTCGGTGTTTTACCAAGAATTGCATTTAATCTGGATCCGTGCTTTAAATCCTGCGGTGCATGCGGCAAACAGGCTCTGACTACTTGTATGGGATATGGCTGCAATGCGGTTGGTGTAACAGGTGCCAGAATCATAGACAGCCCAAGGGAACGAAAAATTGCCATAATAACCAATAGCCTTTCCCCATGTAACGGCAGATTACCTCCACCAACACTATGGCAACTCCTATGGCTGAAAACAGCAAAAACTTCGTCAAAGTAACCATAAATCTAACAATTAATTTGTACAATCCGACCAAAATCAAAAATTTCAGAAAAAAGCATCATTTAACAAGAACCGAACTCTCAACCCTCACAAGCATATCAATAAATGCCCTCCAGCTTTGGGAACTCGGACAAGCCAGACCACATTATAAATATTGGAGAAAACTATTGCTGTTTATGAGGGATTATGAAAATGATAGTTTTTGAAAAGTGTATTTTTTCAATAACAAAATCTTTTGAAAAGTGTTAAATTAGATGTAAAAAAACAAAAATGCAGTGCATTCACCTTGAATGTACTGCATTTTTGTTAATAAAATATACTCTTTTGTAAAATGACTTGAATTTTCAACTTTTTCAAATTACTGTTCAACAAATCTGAAACTTATATATTGTGTAGTATTGCGTAGAACTGCGAGTTCTAAACGTATACAATTTCTCTCTATTCTGTCGTATTCTATCATATAATTATATAATATGTCAATAAGACTTAGTCATTTTTTAGTAACAATTCGGTAATAAATTGACAAAATATTGAATACTGACAAGACCGCATAGCTATTTCTGGTCAAAAATGTGGTCGCCATTTCAACGGATATTACATAAAGGAGTGTGAAATATATGCCAAGACATGGCGAAAACATTTTTAAAAGAAAGGATGGCAGATGGGAGGGTAGATATATTTCTTCCTATAATGAAAATGGGAAAGCAATATATAAATCGGTTTACAGTAAGACTTATTCTGATATCAGACGGAAACTTGAGGTTGCTAAGAACAATAATTCAATTCTTCAAAAATCGAATATGGTAAATACTTTCGGAGATTTGCTTTATTACTGGCTTGAATTCAATAGTCCTAAAAATAAGCAAACTACACAGGATAAATATGAATTTCTTATTGAAAAACATATTGCACCTGCATTGGGAATGGTTAAACTTAGCAAGATTTCGTCAGCAATGATTAATAAGTTTATAGACAGCAAAATTAAGAGCTTGTCAAATTCGTATGTCAGAACCATGGCAATTATTATGAAGTCTGCGTTAGAACTCGGAATAAAAGAACGGTTCATTTTTATGCCTAATTTAGATGTTCATTTACCAAAACAAACAAAACAAGAATTACAGGTTTTATCAAATACAGAACAAAATTTGCTGGAGCAATATATTCTGAATAATCTTGATTTTACAACACTCGGAATATACATTTCTCTTTATGCCGGACTGCGTATCGGTGAGGTGTGTGCTTTGCGTTGGAGTGACATTGATTTTGAGAATCGTGTAATAAAAGTCAGATCAACTGTAATTAGAGTTAAGAGTGCTAATGGCAAAAGCTATGATGAAATCGGACCGGCAAAAACTGATGCGTCAATCAGAGATATTCCGATATATAATAAGCTTTTTATTCCGCTTTTGAAAATGAAAAAAACAAGCAATTCACCATTTGTTATTTCAGAAAAAATGGGTTTTGTTAATAAAAGAACCTATGAATATCGCTATCACAAAGTTTTGAAAAATGCCGGCGTCAGAGATATTAATTACCATGCAATAAGACATTCCTTCGCTACCAGATGTGTTGAGTGTGGTGTCGATATAAAATCACTTAGTGAATTTATGGGGCATTCTAATGTATCGGTTACACTGAATACCTATGTCCATTCATCTATAGAATTAAAGAAAATGCAGATTGAAAAACTTAATAACTTAATAGCCTAACCATTTTTTATTTCTGGTCAAAAATTCTGGTCAAAATTTAACGGAAGTCCTATATTTCAAGGACTTCCGTCATTTTGTTATAGAACTCGCAGTTCTACGCAATAATATAGCATATATATTTGTGAGAAAAGGATGGTTTAATATGATTGTTTCCCTTTTTAGAAAAAATAGACATATAACAATACATTTGCCTCAAAGAATTAATGGCCAATATTGGTTAGAAGATTTAGATGAAAAAGGAAACAATATAAAAATTATAGGAATTGAAGCTATAGATAATGACTGGTATATAAAATCAAATAAATATACTAAAATTGTTAACAGTTCTAAAGAATGTATTTCCGAAATTAAACTCGAAGAATTGAGGTTTTATAAATTATCTTCTGTCCGTGATTATACTGAAGAATACATTTATACTGAACCCGATACTGATGATAGGTTTATATTCACTAAGTATTTGGCTAAAGGAAAATCAAAATTAACCATTGGCAGAGATATAAAAAATAAAATTATTTATGATAATGGATGTGTTTCATCACGTCATGCTACTTTATTATTTGATGGAGTTGATTCGTGGTCGATAATAGATGAAGATAGTTCCAATGGAACATATGTGAATGAGAAAAAAGTAACTGGCAAAGTTGATTTAGAATCCGGAGATATAATTTTCATTCTTGGTTTAAAAATTGTAATTGGTGGACAATTTATTGCTGTTAACAATCCAGATGAAAAGGTAAAAATCAATAGTTCAAATTTGGTTAATTTACCTGAACAAAAAATTAATATAACTGAATTGGAAACTGATGATAATGTGGAAAACAGTTTCTATTTTCGTTCGCCTAAGTTTCAACGAAATATAGAAACTTTTAAAATGAAAATTGATTCGCCGCCTCAAAAGGAAAAGCAAGAAGAGATGCCTCTTGCATTTGTGATAGGTCCGTCGATGACTCTGGGTATTGCATCAATATTTACTGCAATGTCCTCTATTATAAATTACATAGGACAAGACCCTTTAGATAGAAATTTTTTATCTATATTACCAACAATAGCAATGGCAATAGGTATGCTTGCGGGAACTATTCTTTGGCCAATACTTACAAAAAAAGTTGAAAAGAAAAATAAAGCAGCAAGAGAAAAAGGCAGAAAAAAGAAATATGTTGCATATTTAAATGATTGTAGAGAAACAATTCAAAAAGCCAGTGATGCTCAAAAACAAATTTTATTAGAAAATAATCCGTCAATTGAACAGATTGCTGCAAATAGAGAATTTTGGGATCACGATTTATGGTCAAGGCAATATGGGCAGCGTGACTTTTTGAATGTACGTATAGGTAATGGTAATATTGGGTTCGATTCTGATATTAAGTTTCCTGAAAAATCATTCTCTCTTGATGATGATGATTTGATTGATGAAGTTCAAAAAATGGCTTCAAATGATTATTCTCTAAAAAATGTTCCTGTTACTCATTCAATTTATAATAATAAAATTACGGGTATAGCAAGTGTAGTAAGAAATAGAACTCTTTTATTTATAAATAATCTTATACTTCAGATGACGATGTTTCAAAGTTATGATGAACTGAAGATTGTGTTGATTGGTAATTCAAAAGACATTGAAGAATTTCAATATCTCAAATGGATACCTCATTTTTGGAATAATGAGAAAAGTATGAGGTTTTTGGCTTCTTCAATTGATGAGATTAAAGAACTTTCAAATTTTATAAATAAAGAATTCGATAAAAGATTAGAAAAAGACAATGATGATAAAGATAAGTTAGAACCTCATTATGTCATCATTGCTGCTGATAAAGAATTATCTCGTAAGGCTGAATTTATATCCAAGATAATAAATTGCGATGAAGAATGCGGATTTAGTTTGATTTTTGCCTATGGTGAGATGAAAGACTTACCTAAAGAATGTTCAACTGTAATTGAAATTAATAATTCAATCTCGACTATATATGATAAAGATGATTTGGCTGGTTTTAAGCAAACCTTTGAAATAGAAACTATTTCAAACGAAATTGCTTTACAAATTGCCAAAGAGTTATCGAATATATCTTTAGATTTGACATCGTCCAGTTATGAGTTGCCTGCAATGTTATCATTTTTGGATATGTTTGGTGTTGGAAAGATAGAGCATTTGAATGCGTTAACAAGATGGAAGGAAAATAATCCGGTTTTGTCATTACAAGCTCCGGTAGGTATTGATACTAATGGCGAATTATTTATGCTTGACCTGCATGAAAAAGTACATGGTCCACATGGTTTGATTGCAGGTATGACTGGTTCCGGTAAGTCGGAATTTATAATTTCTTTTATTCTATCATTAGCACTTAATTATCATCCTGATGAAGTGTCATTTATTTTGATTGATTACAAAGGCGGAGGACTCACAGGCGCATTTGAAAGTGACGATTATGTGCTTCCTCATCTTGCAGGCACAATAACAAATTTGGACGGAAGTTCGATTAAACGTTCTTTGCTGTCAATAGAATCAGAACTTAGAAGACGTCAAACTATTTTTAATGAGGCAAGACGAGTGTCAAACGAAGGCACTATGGATATTTATAAATATCAAAAATTGTATAGAAATGGTGTTGTAAGAGAACCACTTCCTCATTTATTTATAATATCCGATGAGTTTGCTGAATTAAAAGCTCAGCAGCCGGAATTTATGGACCAACTTATTTCAACTGCGAGAATAGGTCGTAGTTTGGGTGTTCACTTGATTTTGGCGACTCAAAAGCCAAGTGGTGTTGTTGATGATCAAATATGGTCAAACACAAGATTTAGAGTTTGCTTAAAAGTTCAGGATAAAAGCGACAGTATGGATATGATTAAGCGTGCTGATGCTGCTGAAATATCACAAACTGGTAGATTTTATTTGCAAGTTGGTTTTAATGAACTCTTTGAATTGGGTCAGTCTGCTTGGAGTGGTGCTCCGTATATAGAAAAAGAAACCTCTATAGAAACAGCAGAATTAAAAAAAGTTTCATTGTTAGATAATCTTGGACGTGAGACAAATAAGGTTAAATTAAATAATGATGAAACATTAGCAGGAGATGTTACTTTAAATCAGGTCGTTGAAATAAATAAATATATTTATAATCTTGCTCAAGAAGAAAATGCTTTTTCGAGAGCCCTTTGGCTTCCGCCAATTCCAGCTGATATTTATGTCGATGAATTATGTGAAAAATATAATTACAATAAAGATAACTTATTTAATTTATCAGTTTTGTTAGGTGAAATTGATGATCCTTCAAATCAAAAACAAAGGGCATTAATATATTCGTTTGGAAACGAAGGTAATTTATTATTGTTTGGTTCAATTGGAAGCGGCAAGTCCATGTTTTTAACAACTATGCTGTATTCTTTGTTGAAAGATTATAGCGCTAGTGAACTGAATGTGTATATTATAGATTTTGGTTCAGAAATTTTTGGCGCATTTAGTAAAGCACCGCAAGTTGCTGATGTTGTTTTTTCTACAGAACATGAAAAAATTAAAAATTTATTTAAATTATTGTTGAATCAAATGTCAACAAGAAAGAAATTGTTTGCAGATTATGGTGGAACATATAAGGAATATATTTCTCATGCGAACAGCATATTACCGAATATTGTAGTGATGGTTAATAATTTTGTTCCATTCTATGAAAATTATGAAGAATATGATGAATCATTGATGCACCTTTTAAGAGAAGGCAGTAAGTATGGAATTTATTTTGTAGTTACAGCGAATAATTTCAACGAAATGAGATATCGTATCATTCAAAATTTCAATCAGCAATTTGTTTTACAACAAAATGACACTAATGAATATGCAATTATTTTAGGTCCAACAGGTGGAATGTATCCGGCCAAATATGTTGGGAGAGGATTATTGTCTGATAACAAAAGAATTCTTGAGTTTCAAACAGCCAGAGCCTTTTATACCGATGATTTGGTTCAAAGCATTTCAGCTTTTTCTAATGAGTTATATATGAATTCATCAGAATTTGCAGACAAAATACCTGTATTGCCAGAAAATGTAAATTTGAAATATTTAGATTCGTTCCCAAGGAACATTTCAAGTTTTGCAATAGGTGTAGATTACAATTCATTGAAAATAGCTACGGTTAATTTGGATAAACAACCTGTGCAAGCAATTTTGACTTATGATAAAGAAGATTGTGTGGATTTTTGTTTGGCAATTTCAAAATATGCATGTAGTTATGAAGATGCGGAGGTTTTTGTCTTTGATTCATCAAAATTATTAGAAGAAATAGATGGTATTAATATTATTTCTGAAGATTTGGAAAATCAGTTTAATCAAGTTTATAACTATGTTTATGAAAGAAATAATTCAATAAAGTCTAATAATGGGATTGTGCCAAAAGATTTGGATATGCACCAAGTATTTTGCATGTTTTTTGGACTTTCAAAATTCATTCAATCATTGTCAGTTGAGATGAAAAATAATATCAAAATTATGTTTGATAAACTTCAATCAAACTACAATGTTAAATTTTTTATATTTGATAATAATGTCGATACAGCAAGCTATTCTCACGAAGACTGGTATAAAAGACAAGTTAATGGATCAGGAATTTGGGTTGGTGATGGCGTTACAGATCAGTATGCATTCCCTATTACTAAGAGAATAAAGGATCTTTCTATTGATGTTGATAATGAGTATGGTTTTGTTATTAATAGAGGAAAAGCTACTCTTGTTAAATTGATAAATGATAGTGAGGAGTAATATGAAGGATATTTATTTACAAATTTATATTCCGTCGGAGAATAAAACGTTCGATATTAAAGCTTCTAGAAGTCTTTTAATGTATCAATTAAGATCTATGATTTTTGATGTTATATCATCGGAAGTTGATGTTGAATTGCTAAAAAAGAGCAAGTCAACTCTATGTGACAAACAAAGCGGAATTATTTTCAATATTAACATGTCAATTGCTGAGTTGGGTTTAAGAAATGGCTCACAGTTGATGTTAATATAAAATATCAGAAAGGAGGGAACTTTGTGTCAGAAAGAATTATTAGAGTACAACCTTCAGAGTTGTCAACTGCTGCAAGTAATGTTACTTCTTATCGTAGTAATTATATAGAAAATTACAATGATATTATCACTAAAGCAAATAATCTAACAACAACCTCTTGGGGCGGTACTGATGCTGAAGCTTTTGCACAAAAGGTTAATACATTCAAAAATACTTTTGCTCAAATGGAAAGTGTTTTACAGGAATATATTAATTTTTTGAATAATTCAGCTGAAGCCTATAAAAATGCACAAACAAATGTTACTAGTGCAGCAAATAGTTTAACATCAAAAGTATAAGGAGATAAAATATGTCAACTGTTAACGGAGTAAAAATTTCCATTCCTGAAATGACATCAGCAAAGTCTTCTTTAGAAACTTACAATCAAAATTTGATTGGAGAACTTAATAATGTTAAGTCATCAATGGATGCATTAAAGGGAACGGAAGTATGGAGTTCTGAAGGCGCAACTGCTATTCAGACAAAATTTGATAATCTTTATCCTAAATTTAATGAGATACATAAGGTAATTGAAGATTATACAATTTTTCTTGGAAATACAATAAGTGGCTATGACAATACTGAGACAGCAGTAGTAAGTCAGGCGAGAAATGTTAGTGATTGGAAATAACAATCAAACCCTGCCACTTTTGTGGCAGGGGGATAAATTAGAAAATTTATATGATATTTTCATAAATAAAATAGTTTTACTATAAAATCATAACTTTATTTATTGCACAGAGAGGTTTATCAAATGAAAAAGAAAATATTTTCAAAGAAAGAACTTTTCAAGGAATTAAAAATACCTTTTAGAGTGGGAATTGGAGGTATTTTTTCGTTTGTCCCGTTGGTATATGTTATTATTGATCTCATTTTATATTTCAATTCAAATATTGTTTCAAAGAAAAACACAATTGGAAATTTAGTAATTGATTTGTTTATATTGTTGGTATTCACTTGTTTTATTGGTTTGAGATTGATATTGAAAAGTGTGAAAATAGTTAGATTTATTAATTCTGATTTATTTAATATTGAAATAGATGAAGTAATAGATAAGGATAATTTATCAACAAATGCTTATTCAAATACTGTATATCGAGTCATCTTAAAACATAATAAAGGATTGCTTCCTCGTAATGAATGGAATAGTTTAAAAATAGGTTCAAAATGCTATGTTTTCAATATATTAGACAAAGAAACCATCATTAAAGATACTTCTATATATAATCTTGATGATGAACTGCTAAATAGAGTAAGTTGTTATCATGCAAAGCCAGAAAATACCGTTGAAAAATGTGAAGAATAGTTTGGGAGAGAAATATATTATGAAATACTTAAAAAAATTATTATGCTTATTTATAGCATTTACAATTATATTTGTGCAAACGGGATTTCTTTCAAGTTGTGCTAAACAAAATGACATGTATATTACAAATGGTGAATGGCTATCTATGGTTAATGAATCTTTTGGAATGGTATCTTATAATGAAAAAACTCCGTATATAGAAGAAATAGATTCAAATAATAAGTATTTTGATACAATTCAAATTGCTTGTGAATGGAACGTAATTGATAAAAATGAACCATTAAATATTGATGATAAATTAATTGTATCATATGCTTTGATTACATTGGTAAATTGTATAGATATGACGGATGCAACAAATAGTGATGAAGAAAAAATTACATATGCTATTGATAATTTTGATAGAGAAATAAAAAAGAAAGATTTAGACAATAAAGTTAATCAAGAGGAAGCAGTTGATTTAATTAATTGTGCTAAAAATCTATGGGTAAACCATAAGTATTTAACTCCAGTTGAAGAAATATCATATGCTGAAGGTGTAAAAGATTTCTCAGTGGAGGATAGTAAAATAAGCAATTATAAATCTTTAGAAGATGGGACAATTGTAATTCCTAAAAAATCAAATATAGACAAAGGTGCAGATATTAAAAAAGGAGATATTTATATACTTCCTTCAAATGGCGAAGTAATAGGTACAAATGCATATAAGGCTGAAAATGTGACAGAAGATAAAGATAATATTTATATTTCTAACTCGGATGAAGAACTTGATTTGTATGATGTTGCACAAAATATTAAGGTTGAAGAAACATTTTCTCCATCTATGGAAAATACAATTGTTTATGATGGTAATGGACAAGTTGTTTCTTCAGGAACAAATGTTGTAAGTACAACTGATGTAAATGTTAATAAGAAACCTGAGATTGTTCCCTTGGGGGTGTCTAATAGTCCAGAAGTTACATCTTGTGCTACAAAAGTATCTCATAAGTTCGAAATAGATGATTTTTCCATTACTTTGGAATACGATTTAAATGGTAAATTCGATTTGAAAACAACTATTGCTACAAAAAAAGATTTTATGGAACGTTCATCAGTACAGGGCTCATTCGCTGTAGGTGTAAGTGATTTGGACGTTACACAAAAAGTAGATTATAGTTGGTTTAAGTTAAAAGAAGCAACTATGAAAGTTGATTATAAAACAGATACTGAATTCAAAGTTGCATATTCTAATAAAAAATCAGAAACTGTTGCTCCAAAAATGAGTAATGGTAATGGCAAATTTCTGTCAAATTTGAAGAAATCAGTTCTGAAAGATAAGGATACGGATTCTGGTGCAAAAACGATAAAAATTTGTAGTTTGGATGTATGGTCAATAGGTGTTTGTAGATTATGTTTAGACGTTAATTTGCAGATAAAATTTGATGGCTCCGTTTCTGTAGTAATTACTGAACATGGTTCAAAAGGACTTCAATATAAGAACGGTAATTTGAGACAAATAAATATAAGTGATAAAGATGTTGATGTGCAACTTAAAGCAAAAATAGAAGGTACTGTTGGTATAGGTCCAGCCCTTTATGTAGTTGGATTAAAGAAAGCAATTATTGGAGCTCAAATTAAATGCGGGCTTGGAGTTACGGTAGGAGTGACTTTGCATTTAGCAGATACGGAAAATCATTTGTTAGAAGAATCGAAATCGTTTAATGGCTATCCACCTGAAGTGTTAGATGAATTAGCACAACAAAATCTCATTGCTGATGCAAATGCTATAAAGGAAATTGCAGAATCCCAAGGATGTACATATAGTACAGAAACAAGTGGAGATGTTAAATTACATTTAGATCGATGCTTTGATGTATCTGCTTATGTAATTCTAAAAATAGAATTGACAGATACATCTTATGCTGCTGATATATTAGGTGGAAAAATAACTACGTCTTGGGAAATATTAGGTAGCAAAAATGCTAAATTTCTTAATGTGCATGTTGAAAATGGTAATTGGGACAAAGCATCCGCAACTTTTGGAAAAGCAGCAAACCAAGATTCTTGTACATTGAAGTATAAGCCGTTTGATCAGTCAGATGAAATGTCAACAGAATCAAATACAGAAGAATTTGGCAGTAACAAGGGTTTTGCAACTGAAAATATTTCATATTCACTGAATGAGGGTGCAACGAAAAAAATAGAGTTTACTTCTTTACCAAAAGGATATTCAAATAAAGATATTATTTTTGAATCGTCAGATAATAGTATTGCGACCGTTGCAAATGATGGTACGATTACAGGAAAATCGTCAGGTAATGCGATAATAAAAATAAGCACAAAAGATAAAAAATATTACACTGAATGTGTGGTATATGTATTGCAAAATCTTTCAATTGAAAACAATTATTCAAAAGTATATGAATATTGTTATATTTGATTAAGGTGATTTATATGTTAGTAGATGTTAATTTAGCTAATTATCAAGCTAATCAATTACGTAATTATTTATCGCAACTAAATAGTGTATTAGATAGTCTTAAAAATTATAAATCCTCAATTGATACAAATTGGCAAGGTGATGAAGTTAAATTTATTGATAATGCTATTGATAAAATCAATCGCAGAATTCAAAATCTTCAACAAAATATAAATTTGACTGCGAATAATATCATTAATTCTGCAAATCAAATTCGTCAGGAAGAAATACAAGCGGAGCAGCGCAGACAGGCTGAAATCGCCAGGAAAAAAAGGCTTGAAGAGGAAAGAAGAAAAGCTGCTGAGCAATTTGCTCAGCAGCAGGCTCTTGCTAATGCTAAAGCCAAAGAAGAAGCTGCAATGAAAGAAGTAATGGATAAAATTAATAAGGTATCGAATAAAACGAAAAAGAATAAGCTTATTGCTAAGTCAAAAGAAAATGGTATAACAGCCGACGAGCTTGAAAAATATTATAAGAAGATTATGGGTAAATAAGATGGCAGTAAAAATAAAAATCAGGATAACTTCAGTAAAAAATGCTAATTCTAAATTGCCTTCGGCAAAATTGAAAGTTAATAATGTTAAAAATGGTATCAATTCGGTTAGAAATAATGTTCAATCAAATGTTAAGGCAAGATTTAATGTCGCAAATTCATTAGATAATATTTACAGAGAATCAGCAAAAATAGAAAATTCAATACAAGAATTATATAGAACTGTTAATAAATGTACCGATATTTACATAGCTGCTGATGATTCAGTTAAGGCTAAAGCACGAAGAATTAACGATTGGAAATAGTCAAGACATGATAAAGTTCAAAGAAAAAAATAAAAAAGATAAAGAACTTTTGATTACTAAATTAAGTTCAAAGGATAAAATTAATACAGGAGAAATTGAAAGATTATTAGGTGGAAAATTAGAAGGCTTTTTACCTCTTATTTGTGAAGGTAAAAGGGCTGCTAAAACACTTATATATGACAAAACAAATGTTGTAACCTTAAAAAATTATCTTTCAAAACCACAAACTAAAGAACGTTTTATCAATGTTCTTCAACAAATATCCAATGTAATGCGAACTTGTGAAGAATATGGAATGTCTTATGAAAAACTTATATTGGATTGTGATTATGTTTTTGTTGATTATATTACGGAACAATTACTTTTTGTTTATTATCCGGTTGAAACATATGAATCTGAAGAAATAATTGTAAAATTTATTCAACAGGTTTCAAGTTATGTCAATGGTTCAAAGAATGGAAACATTGATTTTATTATAGATTTTAGAAAATATGCTGATTCATTAAAATATTTTGCTTTAGTTGATTTTGAGCGGAAAATTGAGTTAATGTCAAAAGGTATTTCTGTTGATGATAAAAAGAAACCTCATAAAAGGCATCATTATTCTGGTCGAATGGTGTTTAATCCTTTTGATGATGTTCCAAAGTATGACAGCCAGGATAATGAAATTTTCAATAAATGTATTTGTTCAAAATGTAATATTGAATATGCTTTAGGTACTAAATATTGTGCTGAGTGTGGTGAAAATTTAACACCAATTAGAGGAAATACGGAAACAGCTGATAAAGAGATTCCATTAACATCTATACCATCAAAAAAGAATAGACAAACTAAGATAATGATAAAAAAGGAAGATGTAGTCTATCCATCATTACTTCGTATTTATAATAATGAAGAAATTGAAATAAATAAGTCAGAATTTCTTATGGGATATGATAATGATTGTGATTATTCATTTCAAGATAATGATTTAATTAGTGGACATCATGCAAAAATATTATTAATTAATGAGAATATTTATATTATTGATAATCATTCAACAAATGGTACTTATATTAATGATGAAGAAATTCCCTATGGAAAAAAGATGTTGTTAAATTATGGTGACAAAATAACTTTGGCTGATGAAGAATTTGTTTTGAGAGGAAACAATTAATGAATTATATATATGGTTTGCAAAGTGATGTAGGTATTATAAAAGATACCAATCAAGATGCAGTTGCTGTAAAAACTGTTGATACAAGTTTTGGAAAAGTAGTTTTTGCGATTGTTTGTGATGGTATGGGTGGATACGAAAAGGGCGAAGTAGCGAGTGCAAGTATGACAAATGCTATGATCAAATGGTTTGACAATGACTTCCCTTCTTTAGGAGAAGACTTTACTTTTGAAGATATAACTAATCAATGGAACTATATAATTCAATCAATGAATGAAAAAATAATTAGTTACGGACGAATTCATTGCCCTAAAACAGGTTTGGGGACAACACTATCTATGATACTTATTATGAAAAACAAGTTTTTTGTTGGACATATAGGTGATTCAAGAATTTACAAGATTTTCAACAATAAAATTGTTCAACTTACTGAAGATCACACTCTTGTTGCGCAAAAAATTGCAAGGAAAGAAATAAGTGAAGATGAACTTGAAACTGATGATGAGAGAAATGTTTTAACACAATGTATTGGAAAATTAAGACGCATATCCCCACAATTTAAATATGGAACTGTTGAAAACGATAATATATTTTTATTGTGTTCGGATGGTTTTAGACATGAAATTACTAAAGACGAAATGTTGAATACGCTTAAATCGGAAAATAATAATAGCAGTAATGATATACAGGTGAATATTGCACGTTTAATTGAAAGAGCTGAGCAACGAAAAGAAGAAGATAATATTACCGCTGTTGTTATAAAAATATGTTAGATTGAGGTAAAAGATGGCTGCTATAGGATCAGTTATTAGTGGTAGATATGAGCTTGTTGAAATTGTTGGACAGGGTGGAATGTCTACTGTTTACAGAGCAAGAGACCAAAAACTTAATATTTATTATGCTATTAAGGAAATAAAAAAAGAGTCTGGTAATGAATTAATCGCTGAAACATCGATGACGGAGGTTAATTTATTAAAAGGACTTAACAATAGTCATATACCTCGTATTATAGATATTATCGATGATGGTGTAAATATTTTTGTCGTTCAAGAATTTATTCAGGGTATTTCGTTAGAACAAAAACTTGAGGAAGAAAAACAATTTCCGCAAGAAACTGTAGTTGAATGGATGAAACAAATGTGTAATGTTTTGTATTACTTACATAATCAAAACGTTATACACAGAGATATAAAGCCAGGAAATATTATGTGGGCACCATCTTCTGAAAATGAGGGACATATAACTTTAATTGATTTTGGCGCTGGACGTGTATATAAAAAAGGAAAGACAAGAGACACAGTAGCATTTTTAACTGAGGCTTTCGCAGCACCTGAACAAAAAAATCAAATCTCTGCGAGTGATGCAAGAACTGACATTTACTCTTTAGGATTAACTATGTATACCTTACTTACAGGTCTGTATCCTGATGAAACGTATAAAGTTAAACCGATTACAGAGATTGATGCGAATTTATCAACCGGATTGGAAAAAATCATTCTTAAGTGTATTAAAGAAGAGCCGGGAGAACGATATCAAACAGCATTAGAACTGTTGTATGATTTAGAGCATTATAGAGAAAATGAAGATTTATATATTGCACAACAGAGAAAAAAATTAAACTTATTTATCATATTTGCTTCTTTATGTTTAGTTTGTGCTTTTATAAGTGGAATTTTCAGTTTATCAATATCAGGTGCTAAATCAAAAAACTATTCTTTGATTGTTAAAACTGCTACTACACCTGAAGAATGCATTGATGCAATAGCGATAAAACCCGGAGAACCAGAAGGATACTATGCGTTATGGACTATGTATAATGAATCTGACTATTGTATTTCTTCTACTGAGATGGCGGTTATAAACAAGTTGATTGTTGAAAATCAATCAGATTTTCAATCAAAAAATGATTTCGCTAAATTGAATTATCAAATCGGACAAGACGTTTGGTTTAATTATGGCGGAACTGATAATGAAATTGAAGAAGGCAAAATAGTAAACGATGCGACAAAAAGCAGTAAAGCAGTTGACCCGTTCTTTAATAATGTTATCAGTAATGCATCAGACGATAGTGGTTTTTTAGATGATGCTAATGCATACATTGCTTGGAATAATTATATTCAATCTACTGCTAAATCACAAAAGAGTGGACAACAGACTACAGATGAAGTTTTGATAGAAGGATGGAAGTCCTTACATAAACTTATTACCTCTATAGATAAGGGAGTAGAACCAATTGTTCGTTTAAAAATGTGCTCACAAGTTGTTTCTTCAATAGAAACTAATGTTTATAGATATAAAAATGCTGGTATAAGTGCTGGAGAAATTATGGAAGCTTTAGCAACTGTTAATACAGTTGTTAACGATATTAATAACAATGATATACTTGACAATAAATTGGTAACACAATTAAAGCAAAATATTGTTGGTGTTGATGGTAATATCGGAAGTCTTAAAAGGGCTGAAAAAGCACTTTATGATGCTTATCCGGAGGTGGGAAATAATGAGTGATTATGAGCAATTACAGAAGACGGTAAGCATTTTAACTTCGTTTGAAATAGTATTTCTTATCATTGCTGCAGTTTGTCTTGTTGTTGCAATTGTGTTGTTTTTTAAATATAAAATACCAAATGTTATTTCAGAGGTATCCGGTAAGAAAAAGCAAAAACAATTAGCTGAAATGACATCAAATAAGCATTCAGATGACAAGCAAGTTTTAGAAGTCAAATATGAATCGGTAGATAATTTAGGTTCTCGGAAAGAAGAAAAGAGAAAAAGAAGCGATACGATTCAAAAAGATGATGTAAAAGCTTCAAAAAGACATGAAACGACCCTTTCATCAAATAGACGTCAGACGACTGTTATGGATAAAAGCCATTCAAGAAATGGACCTAAAAAGCAACATCATACTGTAGTTATGGAAAAGATAAAAGCAGTTGATAAAAAGTATGATACATTAGATGAAACGGTATTGATTCATTCTGATGAAATTATAGAATAACGGAGGGAAATAATATGATTAAGTCAAAAAATTATAAAATTTCAGTTAAACTATTATCCTTTGTTTTGGCGATTTTTATGTTTTTCTCAGGATTGCCATTTACATGTGGAGCAATAGATGTTGCAGCTGCAGAAGAAACAGTAGTAACCGCAACAATAACAGTAGTAGATACTATAGGTGTTCCTATAAATAACGCAAAAGTTTTTGTGTATTCTGACATTGATAAAAATGACGAAATTATTAGTAAGAAGACTAATGAAACAGGTATTCTTGAACTTGAATTAGAAGAAATGGATGTGTATTATTATACCGTTTCTGCTGATGATATGATTTCAAAAGAGGGTACATTCACAAAGACTGATGCAAATGCTGTTGTTGAGATGGCTTATGCCGCAAAATGTAGGACATGCAATGGTGTTGGTGAAATAACATGTACAACATGTAATGGCACTGGAAAAATAACTAAAACAATTATTTGCCCAAGTTGTACCGATGGACAAGTAACTCTAGTTTGCCCCGAATGTAATGGTGTAGATAGTAACACCTGTGCAATTTGTAATGGTAATGGTACAATTAAAGAAGAATGTACAGATTGTTTGGGTACTGGTTATATTGAAAATAATGTTGAATGTTCTAATTGTAATGGAAATAAAACAATAATCTGTAATGAATGCAATGGAACTAAAATTGTAGAAGCATATACTGATTTTGATTTTAAATTTGAAACAAATCCAAGTATAAAATATAAAAGTGAAGACAATGAAAATCCTGTTACAGTTGAAAATAGCAATGGAAATATTACATATAGTTCTTCTAATGAAAGTATAGTAACAGTTGATGGAAATGGTAATTTAACTGCTAAAGGTAAAGCAGGAGAAACTGCTATAATAACCGCACATATAGGTTATGATAAAGAAGGCGGTTATGCTCCGAAGACCACTACTTGTACTGTTACGATTACAAAGAAAAATGATTTTATAAATGAGTTTGATGTGGCAAATAATTTAGTTTATAATGGTTTAGCACAGAATTTAATAACACCAAAATCCGATGCTGATATTGATACGGAAACTCTTGATATTGTTATCCATGATAATCAAGGTAACCAAATTAATGAAGCGAAAAATGCTGGAATATATACTGTTACAGTTAGCGATAATAACCACGAGGAGGAAACTGCCACTGTTGAGATAGCAAAAGCTACAGTAACAATTGTGCCTGATAATCAAACTAAAGTAATAGGTGAAACACTTGATAGTCACCCATTGACTTATATAGTTGAGGGAGAACAAAATTCAGAAAAGGTAATTCTTACAGGTGCTCTTTCTTATGAAAATGCTGATAAAGAAGAAAATGTTGATGATAAGTTTTTAATTACACAAGGTACAATTAATTTTACTTCTGATGATGTCAACAAAAATTACAGCTTAGCTTTTGATTCATCAAGAGAACTTTCAATAATCGACTTTGAAACAACAGCAGTTGCTGCAGTAAAAGATATTGAAAAAGCAAATTATGGATATTGGTTTAATTTGAAATATATTTCAGAAAATTCTGCTGTAACAATTGAAGCACCTGAAGGATATCTTGTAAGCACAAAGCCAAATAGACTTATAGGTTCTGACTGGAAAGATTCAATTACAATAAGTGAAGATGGTAAATATGACAATTATCGTTACTATTTAAAAGAAAAAGCAACCGGAAAAATTGCCGGAACAAAATCAGAGTTAACAGTATCATTTGGTATTGATACTGTTTGTCCGAAAGCTGACTATGTTAAATTCGATGTTGAAAATGATAATTTTCTTGCATCTATCGGTAGAACATTAACTTTTGGTACATTTTTTAATAAAAAGATAGTTACAGAAATAACTTCAAGTGATGAACTTTCAAAAGTTGATAATGTTGAACTTGTTTTAGATGATGGAATCAATAAATATCCTTTTACAAACGAAGAGGGTAAATTTATCATTTCAAACTCAGCAGATTCTATAAAAGGACAGGCATTTGTTACTATTACGGATAAGGCAGGAAATAAAAATTTTAATAACAATGGTAGTGAACTTGTTGTTAGAGACGAAAACAAATCAAATATTCTTAATAATGATTGCTTTATTATGATTGAAAATGAAGCACCAAATATTAGTGATATTTCAATTAAGCCTATTGATTTAAGCAGACCAACAGAGTATACAAATAATGAAAAAAATGTATATTCAGGTGATGTTGAGTTTTCATTTACCGTAAGTGATACTGATTCAGGATTATATTATTCAGAAATAAAATTGGTAAATGAAACAGGAGATACTGTTAAAGATTTTTCAGTCGGTCCATATACAGAAATGAAAAATGATTACAGTTATACTGTATCAACGCAAGATGTTATCGCTAATAGCGATGGTTCATATATTTTAATGGTTACTGTTGCTGATGCTGCAGGTAATATTGCGAAAAAATCGGAAACTATTTATGTTGATCGTCATGCGCCTATTGTTAAGTCATTTGATATTGTTGGTAAAACTGGTACATCTGATGATTCCAATATTCCACATAGTGTAACAATGACAGAGTATGGATTCTATTTCAAAAATGAAGCAAATGTTACGGTAACTTTCGTTGATTGTATTGAATCAAACGAACTCTTGTCTGGATTATCAACCGCAAAAATTTATCTTAAGGATATAAATAATAAAATTTACCGAGTTAGCAAAGATAAAAAGATAACGGATCTTGATGAAAATGGTAATAAGATTACTGATATTAATCAAATCAAAGAAATCACTATTGATTCAAAAATAGATGGCAATGGAAACTCTGTTGGTACAGTTACATTTACTGTAGACAAAAACTTCAAAGGTCAAATATATGCTATGTCTATTGATAATGCAGGTAATACATTAGTTAATGTAAAAAATGGTTCTACTCCTACTAACGCAACAGAAATCATAGGAGAAGATATTTCATTTGATGATAATGGTTATCAAAAGCCCAATGGAAGTATTATTGAAAATGAAACAAAGCATAAAGAATCATATAGTATTGAAATAAATGCACCAGAAACAAGCAAAACTGATTATAACGGAACACCTTTATATAGTGATGCGAAGAACGAAGGTATTAATGTTGAATTAGTAGTAGAAGATACATATTCTGGTATTAAGTCAATTCAGGTTGATGTTGATGCTCCTTACAATACTGATGAGAATTATAATCATATTGTTATGGTTGGCGATAATGCAAAAGCAGAAAACGCATTAACATATAATGAAGATAACGGCAGAGAACTTGATTGGGCGATAGTTTCAACCGAAGAAAACATTGCCACCAAGATGTCAAATACAATTAATATTACAAATGATAGTAATGATATTGTAATAACAGTAACTCTTACTGATAGAGCTGGAAATGTGTCTGTTAAAGATTATACATTTAGTCTTGATAAATCTGCACCGGAAATAGAGGTTACATATAATAATAACGTTAAAAATACAATTAACGGTAAAGACTATTATCAAAATGAAAGAGTTGCTACTGTTACAATTAGAGAACGGAATCTTGTTAATCCATCTCAGATTGTAGTAACTGCTACTCGTGATGGTGAAGATATTGCTCCGAGTCAATATGAACTTGAAGAATTAATTAAGCATACATATGATACAAAGAATTTAAAAAAATATCATAAGACAAAGGGTGAAGATGGTAAACAAACAGAATACTATGAGTTTGTATTTGAACTTCCAGGAACAGTACAAGGCGATTATAGCATTACGGTAGCTTCTACTGATAACGCAGGCAATAAGGATACTTATAATCGTACAGATGTATTCTCAGTTGATACAGTAACACCATATATTACTGTTGTATTTGATAACGAAGACACGAAGAATGGTAACTACTATTCTTCTGACAGAAAGGCAACTATTACAGTAACGGATAGATATTTTAATCCTGATACAACTTCAGTTGTTGTAAATGCCGCTGATAATGGCAATGCATTTGAAAACAAAGATGTGCCCGTTCATTCTAATTGGTCAAAACAAAATGAAAAATATGAACAAACATGTGAAATTACATTTTCAAAGGACGGCACATATTCATTCACGGTAGATTCTATTGATTTATCAGGTAAGGCAGCTACTCAATATAAAGTTTCTGATTTTGTTGTAGACAAAACTTCTCCAACCATTAAAATTACTATTAATGAAAAAGAAATTGAAAATGGCTCAAAAGAGGGTTATATTGGTGATGTTGTTCCGCAGGTAGTTATTGAAGATACGAATTTCAATCAAACGGAAACCAAAGTTACTTTAACACCTGTTGTTGTTAAAGAAGGTACAAACCTTGGTTATGATTCAAAGATTATTTCAAAGAATGCTGACTTTGAAAATGGTATGACTTATGATTATAACAATTTTAAAGGTGAAGATGGCAATCAAAGAATATATGATAACATTTATGTTCTTGAAGCATCGACTATTGATAAAGCAGGAAATACAACAGATTCCAAAAAGGTAATATTCTCTGTAAATAGATATGGTTCAACTTATAGTTATAAACTTAATCAGTATTATATTGAGAAACCAGTTATTCAAATTGAAGAGATTAATGTTAATCCACTTGACTTCGATAATGAAGAAACTTATATTACTGTTACAAATACAAGTGGTATGACTAAAACACTTTCTTCAAAGGATATTAATATTCAAACTCAGGAGGCTACTGAGAAAAACTGGTATAGCTATTTATATGCAATTCCGTCTGATACTTTTGAAACAGATGATGTTTATTCAGTTAAATTATCATCAATGGATTCAAAAGGCAGAGTTTCAACAAATATTAATGATGCGAATAAACAAGAGATTTCTTTCACTGTTGATACAACAAATCCATATTTTGAGGTAAATAATTATATTGAAAGTGAAAATATTAATGCAAGTTCAAAAGACTTGTTAATAGATATCATGGATGATACAAGTGGTGTTGCGTCCTATGAAATTACTTTTGACGGAAAACCAGTTGAAACATATGAAACAAAAGTATATAAAAACAAAACTACATATTCATTGAAAGTTGATGGAGCAACATCTCTTTCAGATGCATCTGGTCGTAGGTTAGAGGTTAAAATTACCGATGCTGCAGGACGTTCTAATGTTTCAGAAAACGATAAAAATACATTTAATGTTAGAATTTCTTCAAGTTTCTTTGTTAATATGCTTGCTGAATTACAAGATTTCTATCATATGACAGTTGCATTTTGGTGCACAGTTGCAGGAGTATTTGTTGTTATTGGTATAATTATTTGGATTGTTCTGGCTAAGAAAAAGAAAAATAAAAACAATGAAGAAAAAGCATAACTGATTACCAAGAAACTGTAAAAAACGAAGAAAAAACCGAAATTCATTAAAAATCATAACCACCAGTTCAACTGGTGGTTATGATTTTGACAAAGTTGCAAAATAAGTATATTATATTTTTGTAATTAAAATTTGAGGTTATGCTTATGCCATTACAAATTATAAGAAACGATATAACAAAAGTGGAATGCGATGCCATCGTTAACGCTGCTAATAGTACACTGCTTGGTGGCGGAGGTGTTGACGGTGCAATACATAAAGCCGCAGGCAGGGGACTTCTGCTCGAATGTATGAAACTTGGCAGATGTAAAGTTGGTCAGGCTAAAATCACAAAGGGCTATAATCTGCCCTGCAAATATGTTATCCATACTGTCGGTCCAAAATGGAAAGGCGGTAATAGCGGTGAGAAAGAATTGCTCGAGAACTGCTATAAAAACTCACTTGCCCTTGCCAAAGAAAATAATTGTGAATCTGTAGCATTTCCTCTGATTTCAAGCGGTGTTTACGGCTATCCGATGAATGAGGCGTTCAAGGTTGCTGTTGATACTGTAGCAGAATTTTTAATGTACAACGATATGCTCGTGTACATTGTTGTCTATAACAAAAATGCGCTTGCTGTAGGCAGTAAGTTATTCACTGACATTGCACAGTATATAGATGATAATTATGTTGCCAAATATTCGCCGTATGATAGCAGAAGATTAAATAATTCTGACGAAAGTATGCCTCTGCCGATGACAAGGTTTTTGCCTGATGAGGATTTGCAGGAAAGTGCGGTTCTTGAATCTGCTTGGGCACAGAGTAAAGATACTTTTGATTCCATAACAAATTTTTTCAAAAGTGAGGACAGTCTTGAAAGCGTAATTGATAAAATGATTGATGAAAGTTTTTCCGAAATGCTTTTAAGGCTGATTGACGAGCGAGGTATGAAAGACAGTGAGTGTTATAAAAAGGCAAATATAGATAAGCGCTTATTCTCTAAAATTCGTTCAAATCTTGATTATAAACCGAGCAAGCCAACGGTTCTTGCCTTTTGCATTGCACTTGAATTGCCGCTTGTTCAAACAAACGAAATGCTGATGAAAGCAGGCTTTGCCCTCTCCCACAGCAATAAGTTTGATATTATCGTTGAATATTTCATAAAGCAGAACAATTATAATATCTTTGAAATCAACGAAGCACTCTTTGCTTTTGACCAAAGTCTTTTAGGATCTGTTAATTAGTCGCATAACAGGCGACCAAAAATAAATAAAACCTCTGTATAATGAACTTGTAAGGTTGAAAAACCAAAACACAAATTCATTTTACGGAGGTTTTTATTATGAAAAAAACTAATAACAACATTACGGAATTGGTATTTATTCTTGACCGTTCAGGCTCAATGGGCGGACTTGAAAGTGATACAATCGGCGGTTTTAACTCACTGATTGAAAAGCAGAAGAAGCAGGACGGCAAGTGCTATGTTTCAACGGTTCTTTTTGATAATTTCAGTGAGGTTATTCATGACAGAGCAGAACTGGAAAGTATCAAACCTATGACGGATAAGGATTACTATGTCCGCGGGTGCACAGCGCTCATCGATGCAATCGGCGGTGCAATTCATCACATTGCAAATATTCATAAATACGCAAGACCTGAGGATGTACCTGAACACACAATGTTTGTGATTATGACTGACGGCTATGAAAATGCAAGCCATATTTACACAAGCGACAGAGTTAAAGCAATGATTGAACACGAAAAAGAAAAGTACGGTTGGGAATTTCTTTTCATCGCTGCGAATATTGATGCTGTTGAAACGGCAAGGCATTTCGGCATAAATGAGGACAGAGCCGTAAACTACCATGCTGACAGTCAGGGCACAAGCGTTGTTTATGATACCGTTGCAGATACAGTTTGCTATATCCGTTCCTCAATGCCAATCTCCGCCGACTGGAGCGATAGTATTAACGAGGATTATAACAATAGAAAATAACCTGTTTTAATAAAAATTTTGATTAATATTTAAGGCAGTGGTGCAGAATTGAATTCATGTGCCACTGCCCTTTTTACTATTTATCAGATAAGATTTTTAATTTATCTTTAGCTGATAAATATGTGTTATCTAATTTTTGTTTCATAGCTTTTGTATGGTAATAGGTCAATTTTTCTAAAATTTCGTTTTGTTCTTCACGAGATATTTTTACTCGGTGGATACAGATGTTTTGAATTCTGCTCTTTTTCATCTGCAAACACCTCGGTAAAATATATTTTTGAAGATGCTTGACCTATTCCTTTTTGAATTTTGCTGTGGCATAAAACCACAACACTTTAGCTATTTTCCGTTTCACTCCTTTACATAGACATTCCGATACCGTGATACTCATCGTATTCATCGTCATAATCTTCATTCGTGATTTTCTGACCCTGAGCGATGAGCTTTTCAATTTCTTTCTTACTGTGATGTGGCATCCATTTGCGCTTTGAGTTATTCTGCATTTTCAAATTAAAAAGATTGCCAATCAGATTGAATAAATCATCTGAGATAATTCCTGTTTGCGGTGTTTCATATTCCTGATATTCTTCTGAAATTATACTGTCACAACCGCCAAGTTCAAAATAGATTTCAAGATTTTCTTTTAAGAAACGCTCATCGAATAATTTGTTATCCCTGCACTTATGCTTGTCATCCGTGGTGAAAGTAATATATTTTCTGTTTTCCTGCCAGTTAACGGATACACCTAATCGTTCAAGAAGATAAATGAATTCTTCTTTACTGCTGCTGTGTTTCATCGCATAATCAAGCTTGCTTTTGAGTTTTCTTTTCCATTTCGGCATATTGTATCTTGTAGCTTTTGTCTCTGTCAGAATTAATCCGTATTCCCGACAAATTCTGTTTGAATACTCTTTTGCCTGTATCATTTCATCTCTGGATTGGTGAAACTTTTTGCCGTTTTCAAAGTTAACAGAGTTGAAAACGATGTGATTATGAATATGTTTTCTGTCCGTATGCGTGGCGATTACCATTTGATAATTTTCAAAATATTCTGCAAATCTTAGTCCTATTTCGTGTGCCGTTTCAGGTGAAATGTTATCCTCTGGACTGAAAGATTGCACTATGTGATAATACTGTCTGCCGTCTGTTTTACCGAATTGCTTTTTCACATTTATGAATTCTTCCATTGCTATTTCGGGCATGCAGTTGATACCGCTAATTAATTTTTGTTCCGTCTTTTCTTCTTTCATAATATATGGAAAGATATTATTCATCGGACTGCCTGAGGTAACGAATTTAACGATTGCCAAACCTTTTGCACCTCCTTTTTTGTTTCGCTCAAGTCAACAGCATATACTCCGCTGTTGACTGCTTTTGTAATCTGATTGAGGTTGTTTCCAATGCGTCTTAGTTCAGTGGCAACATCTTTTACTCCATCAATTACAATGATTTCTTTATCCAAAGCACAGTCACGGAGGTACATACTTACAAGTCTGTATGATGAAAGTGCCTTAGTTTCAATTAATTCTTTCTCTTCAGGTGTTACTCTGAAGGTTAAGACTTCTGTTCGGTTTTTACTTATATTATCACCTTTGTCCTTTCTAATATGGGTATGGGCTTAGCCCGATTGCGTTTGTTTTTCGCCGTGGCGTAATACAAATGCGAAACCGGCAATAAACACTCTAAACCGATACACCTTTCATTTGATCTTTTGCCTGTGTGCCGATATACGGCTTTTAAATTTTAATTTGAGCAGTTATCCTGTTTTTCTTTTATCTGCCCAGATTTCGCCGACAGGGTCGCAAGGAACGAAAGGAACGGAAGTTTTGACACTAACACTTTCTTCGTCACTTGCGACACTTGAGTCACTCTTAGCTTGATAAGACACTTCAACAAGTCTTTGACCGTTACTTCTGTGGCTTGTGAATTGAACAAAATTGTCTTCAAGTTCATATCTGAATTTGTTCATCATCTGCTTTAATGATTTTGCAGATAATGAATATCCTTTTATTGAATTGAAGTTATCAACCAAATCCGTATTACTGCCTTTGAAATGTTTTAGTGATTTCATAAACTCAATAAAGTCAACCATCTCTTGTGGCATTGACGGAACAGGATTTTCAAGACTATCATTTATCAAATCCCAAGTACAGTTTTCTTTATTGAATGATAATTGAAATTCTCTCTGTTCAATATCTCTGCCTATACAAAGCAAGTTGGCTTTGTTTTCATTTCGTTTATCCTTGTCCAAAACAAACACCGCATCAACTGCACCACTGATACCTGTTGTGCCTGATAACTTATTCAGCGGATCACTGTCGCCTTGTTTACGAAGATGATGAACGAGCAGAATAGATATTGACATTTCATCAGTATATTGTTTTAATTTTCCAATTTCATTGTAATCATTTGCGTATGATAATTCGGAATTGTTCCTTATCATCTGAAATGTATCAATGACAATCAGTGTTGTATCCGTATGTGTAATGATAAAATTCTGTATCTGCTGAATCAATCCTGTTTCAATACTTTCAGACTTGGTAGCGACATAAAGATTGTTCGGCACTTCATCAGTTATATAATTCAGCCTGTCCTGAATCCTTGCAAGGCTATCTTCCAGACAGAGATAAAGAACTGTGCCTTTTTCAGTAGGCAGATTCCAGACATCTTCACCTTTAGCAATTCTTACACACCAATCAAGCACCATCCATGACTTACCGATCTTAGGTGCACCGCCGAGAATTGAAACACCTTGCGGTAACAAGGACTGAATACAAAATCTTGATTTCGGAAACTGTATATCCATTAGCGTTTCACCGTCAACTACTTCAAGCAATTTGATTTCTTTTTCCATAAGGCTTTCCTCCTTTCTATTGAATTTAAATATATCTTCTTGTTAAGAATTTCTATTTATGTTATGATTTTAGCGGGAGTAAAACCTTAAAACTATGCGTAATTGAAAATTGAATTTTTTGAGAAAGATTGATTATGGACAGAAGCATTTATTCAAGAACAGGGTTATATATAAAATTTAGAAACAGGAATATTATGGAGAGAGTTGCAGTTGATGATTTAGATATAACCAAATTAGAACCGATTGATTACAGAAATGAACTCATTGCCCTTTATGACTATGAGTTGCCGAAGATAATTGATAATTATACTGTTGAGTCGGCATATGATTTTGCTGATGGAATTTTAAAAGACAATATTGTCTTAGGCATATTACTCAAGGCGGATATTGATAAATATCTTGTTCACAGAAAACTGATTAAAGATATTACAACGCCAGAAGAACTTAAAAGAAAATTAGAAACAGTAAGCGTCAGAATGAAGCTGCTGCCATATATGAAAGAGCGAGTGTATAGGCTTTTGATGTGTATGAGGCACAAAGAAATTCTTGCAGGTGTTTTGGAAGTTAATATGCACGATACAGTCGAATACAAAGTTACCAAAACAAGAAGCGGTGAAGAAATTTTATTTTTTGATAATCCCCAATCTTATTACGAATATTTGATTTTTACCTTTTATTTAAGAGATGAAACAGTTTGCGAATGTGAGAATTGTAATGGATTATTTGTTCCAAAGACAAAAAAGAAAACCCTGTACTGTGACAGAGTTTTTAAGGATGGTAAGACATGCAAGCAGATTGGTCCTACGCAGAAATATAAAACACTTGTAGAAAATGATTTGGTTTTACAGACATTTGAAAAAGAGAAAAACAAAATGTACAAGCGAATGGAAAGAACACAATCATTCGGCGAAACACCTAAGTCTATTTCTTATGATGAATATGTGGATTGGCTAAATAAAGCAATCTATGCTAAAAATTTGTATCTTAATAATGAACTTACAGAAATTGAAGCGTTGAGAATAATACAAACTGATTAAAGGTAAAAGCACCTGCTAATCAATAGCAAGTGCTTTAGTTCAATTTGTCGCTAAGATATTCATCTGCTGTTTTCAACAAATAACTTTGTATTATCAAGTCTTAAATTTGATGTGGCTTTATTTATCTTGCTTTTTAAATGGTTTTTTATATCATGTTCAGATAGCCAGCCTTGTTGTTCACCTGATAGCCTGCCTTCTTCAATTTTGTTTATTAATTTATCAATGTTATTACTTGTTGAATTATTCATATATTATCACCGCTTTTATTTTATCATATTGTAAGAATAATATAAAGAATATTTTTATATTGACTTGACATATTGTGTTGGTATGTTATAGTCAAACAGAATATAATTTTCAAGGAGGTTGATTATATGACGGTGGCAATTTACAGTCGAAAGTCTTTGTTTACGGGCAAGGGCGAGAGTGTTGAAAATCAGATTGAGATGTGTAAGCAATACATCAAATTTTCAATGGTAGATGTTGAAGTTGCTGATGAGGATATATTCATCTACGAGGACGAAGGCTATTCTGCTAAGGATTTGAAACGTCCGCAGTTTCAGCAGATGATGAAAGATCTTGATACATACAAGTTTGAGTATATCGTCTGCTACCGTTTGGATAGATTAAGCCGTAATGTCAGCGATTTTTCAGGCTTAATTGAACTGCTCAACAACAAGGGTGTAAATCTGATTTGCATTAAAGAGCATTTTGACACCTCCTCCCCGATGGGCAAGGCTATGATGTATATCACCTCTGTTTTTGCTCAGCTTGAGCGTGAAACGATTGCCGAACGTGTTCGTGACAATATGCACCTTTTGGCTCGCACAGGTCGCTGGCTCGGCGGTACGCCTCCTACAGGCTATCAGGGCGCAGAGGAAAGCGAGGTTATTGTTGATGGTAAGGTCAAGAGTTCACATAAATTGATTTTCAGTGATGAAATCGAAACGGTTAAACTGATGTATAATCACTTTCTTGAAACACATTCGGTATCTGCCGTGAGCAAATATCTCATTGCTAAAAAGATTAAATCAAAGACTACAGGCAAGTATTTTTCTACGCTTGGTATTCGTGATATTCTGCAAAATCCTGTTTACTGCATTGCGGATGAAAATGCTTACAATTATTTTGCCGAAAACGGCTCTGACATTTGTCAGAATGCTGAATTATGGAACGGTGAGAACGGTGTTTCAACCTACAACAAAAGGGATTACAGTCGTTCAGGTGCACCGAGAAATGCACTCAGTGAATGGATTGTTGCAATTGGCAGGCACGAGGGAATTATCAGCGGTAAGGATTGGGTATCCATTCAAAAATACTTTCATAATAACCATAAAGAAAAGGTTGTTAATCACAGTGAAGTCGGCTTGCTTTCCGGCTTGATTTACTGCACAAAATGCGGAGAAAAGATGTTCTCAAAAAAGCATAAGGCAACAAGTGACAATTTCAGTTATATCTGTTCAAGCAAGCTGAAAGGTAACAACGCACTTTGCGATTGCCCCAACCTCACAGGTCAGCAGACTGACGATTTAGTAGTCGACTATATCAAAGGCGAGTTAGATAATTTTGATACCTTTACATCTGCACTTGAAAATCTGAAAAGAGAATATGAAAAAGAGCAGAATAACGATAAAACAGATAAAATAAAAAAAGATATTGAAAACACGCAAAATGAAATCAATACCCTTGTAAATCGTTTGACTGATACTACTTTAAGTGATGTGTCAATCAGTGCGATTGATAAAAAAATCGTTGAGCAAACTGAATATCTGCACACTCTGGAAAGCGAACTTGCAGGGCAAAATCAAACTGATGATAACATTGATTTTGATACAGATGCGTTAATCGAAAGTGTTAAATCCTTTAAGAATATATTTGATGATTTATCCATTTATGACAAACGGCAGATTATAAGACTGCTCATTCAGAAAATCGAATGGGACGGAACAGATTTACATATTTTTATCTACGGTGAATAAGAGAATTTCAGCCGTTTATTCACCGAAAAGCACACAAAAGTTGCCGCAATGTTGGTGGCGTATTTCCTTTGTTAATAGCAATTACTGCTATGTTCTTTACGAAGAACAGTTTACTATCAGCTTTGGTGTTGCTCAGCTTTATTGCTTCGTCTATGGCAGCAACGATGCTGTCCTCATTTGCTTTAACAAAAACTATCCTGAAGGGTGATGCATCCTCCTTTGTTCTTGAGCTGCCGCCATACAGAAAACCGCAGTTTTTAAAAATAATATGGCAGACAGTAAAGGAAAAAGTTTTTTTTGTTCTGCTTCGTGCGGTTGCAGTTGCCGCTCCGGCAGGGCTTGTAATATGGGTGCTTGCAAACATAAAGGTAGGCAATTCAATGCTTCTTAATGTTATTGCCGATTTTCTTGATCCGCTCGGCAGCTTTATGGGGCTTGACGGTGTAATTCTTCTTGCATTCATTCTGGGCTTTCCTGCAAATGAAATTGTTATTCCAATCATTCTGATGACATATCTTTCAACAGGAGAATTGAGTGATTATTCCTCTCTTGAAGGTCTGAAAACAATTCTTGTTGATAATGGATGGACTGCAACAACAGCAATATGCACCTGCATTTTTTCTATGTTCCATTTTCCGTGTTCAACAACTCTGCTTACAATATGGAAAGAAACAAAGAGTGTAAAATGGACTGCTTTATCTGTTGCCGTTCCTTTGCTTCTAGGCTTTATTGTATGTGCTTTGATTAATGTGATATTTTAAAAGAATAAAGCCGCTGGGATAAAACCAACGGCTTTAAATTTTTATTTTTTCGGCTTTATAACAGTATCTATAATGGTTTGGCAGGAATTGCCGTTTTCATAGGTTAAGTATTTGTTTTTGAATGCAGATATTTTTTCGCCGTATTTTTTCATTTCCTCATCTATATTGAGGATTGCATTAATAACCTCTTCTGTGTTGAAAACAAGCGGCCCCGGAGCCTCTTCCTCAATATCAACATACATGCCTCTGAGATTATCGCGGTAATCCTCCAAATCAAATGTGAAAAACAGCATAGGCTTATCAAGCAGAGCATAGTCAAACATAACAGATGAATAGTCTGTAATAAGCATATCTGAAATCAGGTACAAATCCTCAACTGTTCTGTAAGAACGCAAATTCAACACAAATTTGTTGTCTGCAGTAAAGTACTCGCTCTGACCGCAAAAATGATGAAGTCTTACAAGAATGACATATTCATCGCCAAGACGCTCTTTCATTTTATCAAGATCAAGCTGCATATCAAAGAAGCCTTTTTTTCGCCATGTAGGTGTGTAAAGGATAATCTTTTTATCAAGTGGAAGTCCTAAGTTTTTCTTGGTTTCGTCAAGTTTATTTTTATTTGTATTAAATAAAACATCTGTGCGTGGGTAGCCGCAATCAAGAATTTCCTTATTGTAATTGAAGCAGTCGTATGCTTTGTCTTTCATAAATTTTCCCTGTACAAGAAGATAATCCCATCTATGATTTTTTTCAATATAAAGCTTTCTGCTGCTTTCGTTAGGAAAATCTCCCGGAACATCAAGTCCTAAAGTTTTAAGAGGTGTTCCGTGCATGGTCTGAATTTCAATTTGTCCGTCACGCTTAATATAAGCATCTTCAAAGTTAACATTGTTTACTAAGTATTTTGCTGCTGCAAGATACTTAAAGTATTCCTGTGAGCCTCTGCGAACTCTGATACCATTACCCTTAATCGGCATTCTCGCATCTTTAAGTGACCATACACATTTGTATTCGGGATAGTTTTTATCAATGTATTCATAAAGATGCTGTGGATTACAGCTATATTTACTGCCCCACATAGATTCAAAAACAATGCATTTATCATCAAGCTTCTGTGTGCAGTATTTCGGATAATTCTTTGCAGTAAGAGCCTTTCTTTTGTTTGCAGTGTTTTCGCTTTCTTTCCAAAGCTGTGAGATTTTCATTCTTATGCTGCAGTTAACGCCTCTGTAGCAGTTAAGTTCAAGCGTTTCAAATTTAACAATTCTTTTATAGTATTTCAAGCTGTAAATGATGTGGTTTTCAATCTCACCGTCTTTATTTTCATATGCAATATAAAGATCACGCGTACTTGCGTAAAGATTTTTTGTGATTTTATTGCTATTGAAATTAATTAAAAATGCACAGTGAAGCCTGCCGTTTTTAATAATACATTTTGATTTTGCAAAAACAACTCTTTCGCCTGCAACATTATCGTTAACATATAAAACAGCTTTCTTTGCCTTTGAAAGCTCATTTTTGCTGCAAGGAGCTACGGTATCCATAAAGATAAAATTCTGCAGCTTATACATATTTCTGAGCGAAGTAACGCTTTCGTTTACAGTAAAGCGAATCTGGTGATTCTTGTTCGTCATAAAAACAGCAGACGGATAGCTGTTGTTTTTAATTATAACCCGTTTGCTTCTGTAAAGAAGAACACTGTCAGTATCTTCAAAATCCTTAATGAAAAGGGAATAGGTAATACCTCTGTTGATATTGCTGCAATCAGCAGTAAACACCTTGTTGTCTTTCGTGCTGAATTCAATTGTTTCGTCTTCCTCGCTGACAGCGTAAATGCTTTTCGCTTCAGTTTCAAGCGTTACGGATATTTTGTTGTCTGCAATATTAACCTTGCTTGCAAAATTCTTTTCGTTATTGATGTAAAGTCTGAGTTCATTTACATCATCGTACATAACTCTTATATGCTTGTTGCCTGAAACTACAGCACTGTTCGGAGAAACCTTGCGCCAGCAGCCCAGCCTTACTGTTCCGCTGCAAACTCTGTTTTCATAGCAAACAAGAACACGGTTGTAGCCCTTGTTATTTTCATTGATATCAAATTCGTTTAGATTAATGCTGAATTTGAAGCCGGTTCCGTCATAGTTGTAGCTTGATTCTGTATTGGTTGAGGTGTCAAATAAAGACCCCTTTATGTCAGTCAGCTCTTTATTATTAAGCGGAGTAATATCAAGCGGAGTTAAATGATTTGTTTTTTCATTTTTTAGATAAAGGGATATTTTCTGATCGGAAAAATTCTCAATATTAATTCTGCTTTTATAAATATAGGCTGAGATTTCAATACTGTCTGTACCTAATGATATATCAGAAATATTCTTTTTTATTTCGTTTGAAGCTAATTCATCTGTTATATCTCGGCTTTCAATAGTAAAATATTCCTTCGGAAGCGTTGCGATAAATCTTCCGTTTGATTCTTCGATTTTTGCATTGTAATAATCTTTATTCTGATATTTGATTAATTCAATTAGCTTTTCAGTTTCATATTTTCTTGCATGCTCGTATTTTTGCTGATTAATAAGTGGCAGCAAAGAAAAAATACTTTCATCAATATTTTCATCAATGTATTCATTAATAATTTCAAGTGTTTTTTTAAAAGTATCTTCAGGAAGTGATTTGCAGTTGTTGATAAAAATCATTAAGTCAATCTGAAGTTCCTTTTTTTGCCATTCTTTGAACAGCTCGTGATTAATATTGTTTTCAACGAAAAATTTGTTTACCATTTTCATAACGCTGAGTCTGTCATAAAGATTGGTAAAATCATCCGTGTTCTGTGTAATGGATTTTGTTACGCCGTCACGCACTCTCCAATAATAATATGCGCTTTCAACAACAGAAACATTGTTTGCTCTGAAGTGCATCGGAATGGTAACTGGGATATCCTCATATAAAATATTTTCGGGAAAAGCAAAATTGTTTTCTTCGTAAAAAGAACGCAGAATAAGCTTGTTCCATGAGGTAGTATCATAAAAAAGATTTGGATTTTTTGTTATATGCGTATTGGATTCAATATCGATGAATACCTTTTTGTGAAGACTTGAACTCCATGATTTTTTTGAATTGCATCTTACAACATTGCATATCGTTAAATCGCTGTTGTTTTTCTCAGCAGCGTTAAACATTTTTTCATATAAGTCTTCGGAAATTTTATCATCCGAATCCATGAAAATAATATATTTGCTGTCTGAATGTGCAACGCCATAGTTTCTTGCACAGCCGAGTCCATTGTTTTCTTTATATAAATAATAAAAATTCGGGTATTTTTCTGCATATGATTTTGCAATTTCTCCGCTTGAATCCGTTGAGCCGTCGTCAACCATAATGACTTCAAAATCTTGTTTGGTTTGACATACGATTGAGTCAAGGCATTCTGCCAAATATTCTTCAACATTATATATTGGAACAATAACGCTTATATCTGCAACTTTTTTCATTATCAGTAATTTAACTCCTTGGGTTATATAAATCTTAATATTATAATCAATTATTTTATAGATTATATCATATAAGCAGTTTTTTGTAAAGGCAGATATAAAAGCACAATGCTTAACAAAAAACAGAATTCATTGTTTTACAAAATGGTTGCTTTTGTTCAAATTAAAGTGTATACTATAAATTATATTCAGCCAAATTTTTTGCTGAATAATTTATGGGGTTAGAATTTATTACAAAGAAAGGCTGTTGGATTAAATGCAAAATTATATTACTAAAAGCGAAAAAATCAATTACTGTGTCGGGCTTTCTGGACAAAATCTTGTTTACTCTCTTATCGGCGCGTCATTTTTTACATATTTTATGACGGATATTGCACTTTTTCCCGCAATCATAGTTTCGGCGCTTCTTATCATTATGAAGGTATGGGATGGTATCAATGATCCGATTGTAGGTTCATTTATTGATAAGCATACTTTTAAAAACGGCGAAAAAATGAAGCCGTTTTTAAGATATACTCCGCTTCCTGTCGGCATATTTTCGGTCCTTCTCTTTCTTGTATTTTCAACGGATGAAAATTTGCTTTGGCTGCGTGTAGCGTATTTTGTAATTATGTATATTTGCTGGGATCTTGCTTATACCGTTCAGGATGTTTCCATCTGGGGCATAACGGCAATGGTTACACCGAATGCAGATGAAAGAGATAAATTTGTTCAGTGGGCAAGAACAATCGGCTCTGTTGTCTATGCTGTTTTCAGCACAATGATTCCTATGTTGCTTGAAATGGTTGTTCAAGCAACAGGTCAGTCATGGCAGTTTATAACACTTGTTTTTGCTGTTATTTTCGGACTTGGCGGTGCAATGATTTCCAAAAGAGCAGATAAAACAAATGAAAGGGTAAGAGTTATTCAGGAAACAAAGCAGGCAAGCCTTGCGGAAAGCTTTTCTCTTCTTTTTAAAAACAGAATTTTAATGCTTGTAACTTTGGCAAATCTTATCGGATCGCTTGGATTCGGTGTAAATCTTGTAACCTATTTCTTTAAATATGAAATTCCAACCAGCTTCCTCGGAAACGGAATAATCGGTGCGCTTGGTCTTTCTACCTTGTATTATGTTATTACAGGTGCTCCGGCATTTATCGGTATGGTGTTTGCCGATAAAATGAAAAAGCTTTTCAGAAACAGCTATATTAATGTGCTTATTTTTATGCAGCTTTTTAACTGTGCGTTAAGAATTGTTGCGTTTATGGTTGGATTTGAAGGCAAAAAACTTTGGATATCTATGATTATTATGGGTATTGCGTCTATACCTACCGGTGCAAACAGCATTGCCCAGACCTCTCTTTTTTGCGATAGTATTGATTATATGGAATGGAAAACAGGTAAAAGAACTGAGGGTATAACCTTTTCAATGCAGACCTCATTTACAAAGATTGCAAGCGGTATAACTGCCGGTCTTGCAACGCTTGCACTTTCGCTTCTGAAATATAATGCTATTGATAATGCCGAGGTTTATATCGGCACACAGTCCGCCGCATTTGATAAATGGATATGGCCCCTTGTTGTGCTGACTCCTGCTGTTGCCAGTGTGCTTTATATTATTCCTCTTCTTTTCGTAAGATATGGTCCGAAGGAAAGAGCAAAGGTTTCGGCAGAACTTATTGAAAGAAGAAAACAGGCAGAGCGGCAGACTGAAATGGATAGGGCAGAGAATGAGTAATGAGATATTATACTACTATAAGCGGAAGCATAATTTCCGGGCTTGAAAAATATGTCGTTAAGCAAAATGAAACAAAGGATGTATTTTTAATTTCCTTTGAGGATTATGATCTTGATGATATTATTAATATTGCTGATGATTTAATATTTATTGATGCACATAAAGGTTATTACAGAATTGAAGATAAAAAGTTTGTGCGGATAGATGATAGATTTAAGTTATCACCAAAAAACTGGTATAAAAAATTCTGTGTCATATACAAAAATCTTCATCATGAAGAGCGGAAGGTTCAGACTAAGCTGAACAGTTATGATAAAACTGCAGTTATAAAGCAGGGTATTTCTTTAGGTGCGTTTAAATCCTATCATTTTATTGATAAGGAAAATAAGCTTGCCTATTCGTTTCGCTTAAAAAAATGCAAGGGTAAAGAAAAGCGGCCATTGGTAATCTTTTTCTGTGGAGCAGGCTCGGTAGGGCTTGATAATATGAAGCCGTTTATAGAATGTATACCTATGCTCGGCAAGCTGAATAAGCAAAAATGCAATCTATTGATACCTCAGCCGCTTACGAATATTAATTATAACAAGAGTTATGAGGACTTTAATTCTAAGTTTGATGCTTATATTGCTTCGATTAATAATTTGGTAAGTGAATTAATCAATAGGGAAAATATTGATACCAACAGGATTTATGCGTTCGGCACTTCACTTGGCGGCTGCTGTACATGGAGGCTGATATATAATTATCCGGATTTGTGTGCCTGTGCCGTTCCCGTTGTGGGCAGATTTGATTTGAAAATTGAAGGCTCGCCGTATACGGATTTTGAAAGAATTGTGCATCTTCCTATTTGGGCTGCGCATTCAGCCGATGATAAAATCGTGGGTGTTGAATATGATGATTTCGCTGTATCAAAGCTGAAAGCGCTTGGTGCAGATATAAGATATACACGCTGGGATAAATACGGGCATGGTATGGCAGGTCGTTTTTATCTGAGAGAAGATTGGTGTGGATGGATGTTCAGTCAAAGTAAATAGAAAAGGCGTGACTTGCAGACAGCAGGTCACGCCTTTTCTGTAATTATTGAAGTTTTCTTGCCGGTAAAATACATTTCTTTTCAAATAGCTTTAATAGACCGAAAGCCGCAAGGAAGAATATCATGCCGACGATTGCGCCTAAGGCAATGTCTGATAAGAAATGTGCGCCCCGTATCATTCTTGTAAATCCAAGAAAAGCTATGTAAAGAAATGAAATGATACAGGCGAGAATTGTGAATTTTTTTGTTCTTTCAAATCGGCTTACAGAAAGCGGAAAAAGAAGTGAAAAGCATCCGCTGATTATATGTCCGCCGGGGCTGCTTCCTCCGCTTGGTTCAAAGCCGTTCGCCATTGCTCCACCGTTTCCTTTCTGATACCAGTAACAGCAAGAGGCTTAAGCCGGTTTAATATCTTTTTCGGAATCTTTGAACAGATTGAAATGAAGGCAACAGCAACAATTGCTGAAATGATTTTCCATACGGCTTTACTTTCATTTTTTATTTTTCCTGCTTACATCGTAGCATATCTTTTTACAATTACTATATTTTTGTTTTATATTTCTTGCTAATTGTAAAATATTGTAGTAAGATAAAATTATACTGTGGAGGTGGTATTTATGGCACAGAAAAGTGTTTTGACGAAAAAAAAGAAAACCGGTTATGCTTTTGGTATATTTACGGAATCTCTTATCTACAATATGTTTTATACATATTATTTAACCTTTTTGAATGAAATTGTGGGAATCCAGCCGAAGTACAGTTCAATAATTATTTTTGTTTCCATTGCATGGGATGCTGTTACCGATCCTATGATTGGAAACTATACAGACAGGGCAGGGATTGATAAACGCAAAGTAATGAAAAAGGCTCTGTTTCCGCTTGGCATCATCTTTATTGTTGCATGGACCAATATCGGTGCAGCGCTTGATTCACAGTTCCTGAAAATTTTGCTTTACACAGTGATTTCAATGGCAATCTGGGTTTTCTATACAATGTATACAATTCCATACTATGCCGTTGTTGCCGAAATTACCGAAGATTATGATGAAAGAACGCAGATACGCTCTTTTTCCTCTCTTCTCAATGCAATAGCTGTTGGGCTTGGAAATATTCTTCCGGCTCTTGTGCCGACTGTTGCGCTTCTTTTAACTGAAAAGTATGAAAGCAATGCCTATGCTGTTGTTGCAGCTATTATAAGTGTTATGGCTGTTGTTTTAGGCTTTGTTTGCTGTAAATCCTTAAACGGCGTTTACGAGCCTAAAAAGGTGCTTTTGAATCAGCCTGTTCAGAAAACAACCTTAAAAACAACAATGAAAGCCTTTGGCGAAATTATCAGAATGAAGCCTGCTAAGTTCTTCCTTCTGTTTGTTTTCTTCTTTCTTGCTGCTTCCTCAATGATTCAGGCTAATTTAACCTATATGGTTATTGATTGTATCGGTATGGATTACGATACGGGAATTGTTTTTGTTATTCTTTCTCTTGTTGTTTCAATGGCGATAGCTGTTCCGATTGTTGAGGCTGTTGCAAAGGCTAAGGACAGACGCTTTGCCGCAATTCTTTTTCTTTCAATAGCAACTGCAGGTGAGATTCTTCTTAAAATAATCGGGCTTGATGCAACAATCGGCGGTTTCAAAGTTATGTGTATAATTGCTCCGGCTGTGCTCGGTCTTGGTGTAGGTACTTTCTGGACCTTGTTCTATTCAATGGGCTATGATCTTGTTGAGCTGGATGAATTCAAAACAGGAGAAAGAAGGGAATCAACGATTACTGCGCTTCCTCAGCTTATTCAGAAATTCGGCTCTGCCTTCGGTATTTTAATGGCAGGTCAGCTCCTTTCGCTTTATGGATATGATTCCTCTGCCGATGTTGCAGGAAATGAAGCTTTGTTTGCTGTTGTAACCGATCCGAAAATTATTAATGGTATGGAAAATATTTCAACGATTATTCCTGCTGCGCTTCTTGCAGTTTCTGTTCTCTTTGCCTTTCTTTATCCTATGACAAGAAAAAGAGTAAATGCGCTTATGGCTCAGCTTAAGAAAAAGCGAAACGATGAGGCATATACAACAGAGGGATTTGAAAAACTTCTGTGATTTGAAAATCATCCCCGAGTTCTTTTTGAATTTGGGGATTTTTTAAGCTGCGCAACTGTAAATTTACATTTTGAATACTGATTTTCGATTGTTATTTACTGAATTTTTGTGCTATGATTAGCTTGAAAGGACGGTGGCTTTATGAGATTTGATGAAAATTTAAGAAATCTTCGTAAAGAAAAAGATTATTCTCAGGAATATCTTGCGGAAAAATTAGGGGTTACCCGCCAGACTATATCCAAATGGGAAAACGGCACGGCAATGCCGGACTTAAAAAAGCTTATTGAGCTTGCAGATTTTTTTGAAGTATCAATGGATGATTTGCTTGGTTTGGATTATAAAACAATAAATCCGGACAGTAACATTGATTCGGGTTCTTGTAATGATTATAATGAGGCCGAAGCAATTCTGGCAAACAGATATACAAATGAGTTGATTCATTCTGCCCATAATCAAATTGACAGTAAAACAAAGGTATTATCAATATTTTTAGCTGTAGTTTCCATTGCGTTTGTTATTTCTGTTATTTCTTTTTCAGGTAAGATCAGTTCTCTTGAAAATCAGATAAACGGGCTTAATGCTTCTTATGCTTATCTTTCGGAACGAATAAACAGTGATGGCAGTCAGAATTATGACGGCGATGACTATTATGATATTGAGGTTACTATTCTTAAAACTTATTCCGAAACGCCGTATATTGTTCAGGCTGAATTAAAATATGCGCCGTCAAGCTATCCGAAGAATTCCAAGATTTATTATCTTCTTCCCAAAAAAGGCGGTGGTGTTGACCGTCTTTCAGCACAGGAAAATAATGGCGAATTTATTGCAGAAGCTGATATTGATTTAAGCCTTGATAAGCCGGTTTATTTTGTACTTGATGATGGCGAGAATGTCATTAAGCAGGAGGTTTATCTTGATATTGAAGATGTTTTAGGTACTGTTAATAGCGATATCACATATGGAATAAATGAAAAAACCAAGAATGAATTTCTTTTTACAAACACATTTTCGGAAACATATGTATGGAATAATTCAAGGTATACAAAATTAAATTCTGCCGATTTGGTTGTTGCTGCTGACGGCAAAGAGGTTTACAGGCAGGCTCTGAAAAAATCAGAATTAAAGTATGATGAAACCAATGAGATTTTTGATTCGTTTTATGAAATAGATTTGCCGACCTTTTATATTAAGGATTTGAAAGAGCCTAAGAAATTTGATATTTATGTTGAAGTAAAGCTTGATAATGGTGTTTTATGTAAATCTCACTTAGAATATAACAGTTCCATGTATTATCCGAATGAGGGTATGGAAGAAAATTTGAGCTATATTGAATATATTTTTTCTGTAGGAGATAAAACAGTAACAATAAAGAGTAATAAGCAGTAATAATTTAACCGGCTGTGGTATTTCCGCAGCCGGTTTAACTTTCTAATATCTTATATAAACGCTCATTTCATTTTCGCCTCTGTTTGCCCATTGATAATAGGGAATGAATTTAAGTCGAACAGCCTTTTCTGAAGGCTCCTTATATTCAAAATAGAGTTTTTTTGATACAATTTCTTCTTTGTAACCGTTTGCTGTTAAAAATTCACCGTCAAAAATGAATTTGGGGTGCTTTGAAAGCCTTAATAAGTGAAGATTTTTGCCGTTGTCCTTTTCCTCAAGGCAGTAAACAATCGGTCCTCTTGTAACAGCAATCTTTCCGATATTTTCTCTTACATTTGAATTACATTTCATCATTTTTATTTCCGGGTTGAATTCAGCTGTTATTTCTGCATCATTTTCAATATCAAAATAAGCATAGCCCTTTTTGATGAATGGATTTTCTCTGTTAAATTTAAAATTACTGCTCCAGTATGGAACACGAAGGGCAATTTTAAAAGGTCTTTTTGTTTTTATTTTAAAGGAAACCTTTCCGCTTTGCAGATAATCGGAAACGATTTCTATATCCGCCTTGTCTGTTTCAAGCTTTGTGCCTTGATAAAGGTTAACAAAAAGCGTGCTTTCCGTTTCGGTAAAGCAGTATTCTCCGTAATCGGAAATAATTCTTGCAAGGTTCGGCGGGCAGCAGGCACAGTCAAACCATTTTTGACGAACAGGCTTAATATGGCTTTTTCGTGAATCTTCTTTGCATGCTTTGGGATTGACCTCAAGCGGATTAACATAGAAAAATGATTTTCCGTCCTCTGCCATTCCCGAGAGTATACTGTTATAAAAACAGCGTTCCATAATATCTGCATATTTTGAATCATAATCAGCCTGAAGCATTCTTCTTGCAAAGAAAACAAGCCCTATTGAAGCGCAGGTTTCGGAATAGACAAGGTCATTCGGCAAATCGTAAGCAAAGGTAAAGGCTTCGCCGTCTTTGGTTGAGCCGATTCCGCCTGTTATATACATTTTCCTTTCGGTAATATCATTAAAAATTGTTTGGCAGGTATTGAAAAGCTCTTTATCATCTGTGTATCTTGCAGTGTCAGCCATTCCGCTGTAAAGATAAACGGCTCTTACTGCATGCCCTGCCGCCTCTCTCTGCTCTCTTACCGGAAGATGCGCCTGATTATAAAAATAATTCAGTTTGCTGCCGCTGTTTTGATTATGCTCTATATCAAAATAATATGGTTTTGTTCCTCTTCTGTCTATAAAAAGCTTTGCAAGATTTAAATATTTTTCTTCACTTGTCGCTTCATATAGTTTTATAAGTGCCATTTCCGCAATTTCGTGTCCGCCGTAACCCGGTTTGCCGTTTTCCCCGAATTCCTCGCAAAGCAGGTCTGCAAATCGGCAGGCAGCATTCAGAAGCCTGCTTTTGCCTGTTGTATTATAATAAGCAACGGCAGCTTCTGCAAGATGACCAAAGCAGTAAAGTTCGTGATGATCTCTTAAGTTGGTAAAGGCTTTTTCGGGGTTGTTTATCGTATAAAAGGAATTTATGTATCCGTTTTCGGCTTGAGCATTGCAAATTAGTTCGATTGCTTCATCCGCCAGCGTTTCAAGCTGATTGTCGGCAGTATTCCGGAGTGAATAGGAAACAGCTTCAAGCCATTTATATAAGTCCGAATCCTGAAAAATCCAGCCATAAAATGAGTTTTCATTTTTTCTGTTTGGCGTATAGTGCCATTCATTTGTCGGAAAGGTCGATGTGTTAATTCCTTTCTTTCTTTTTTCAATACATTCTGCCGCAAGGCGAAGGTTTCTTATTGAATAGCTTGGCTCTGCATTTTCTATTTTATCGTTCAGCGCATTCCATTGATAAGGTATAACCTCTGTTCTTACAATTTCAGCCTTTTCTTTCCAGAATTTATCTGTTATTTTAACTTTACTATTTAAAACCGGCTTAGAATATTTCATATCGCAACCTCCGTTTATATAAAATAAATTATATCATAAAGCAGACCGTAAAGTAAATATTACATCAAATGAAAGCCACCTCAGATTATCTGAGGTGGCTGCTGCTTTTTATGCTGCTAAATCATAATTACTTATTCGTATTCCTTTAACAGTTTTGTTTCTTTTGTTTATTCGTTCGTTATGTCTTTTTTGAAAATTCTGTTCCTTTTTTCGGCAATTCTCCTTGTGCTCCCTGATAAGAAAAAAGGCAGAAAAGATAGCAAAATAAATTAATATTTCTGCAATAAATATGATTCTCATTTGTATGCCGGTTAAATTGTCGAAAAGATGAAACGGAAGTGCCATTGCTCCGTATCCTACTGCTATTGCTGCTATTGAGATGATTGCATTGCTTAAAAACTTTTTCATTTGAATTCCTCCTTGAATTTCACTTTATTGATTACAATATCATTTTATCAAAAGGAATTTCGATTGCAATAGCTGCAAAGGGCATAGTCCAAAATAATGGACTATAAAAATGAAAATTTTTTAAAATATTTCCTTTTTTAATGCTTTTATAGCAGATTGAAACATATTCTGCGGAATTGTACTTGTATTTAAAATAATTTTCAGTGTTGCGTTTTCATAGCTTTCAAGCAGAACCGATATTCCGCTTTTTTCAAATATATCCGTTGTTTTGCTGAAAGGAACGCTCATAATTATTTTAAGCGCATTTTCGCTTATTTCTATTTCCGCATTTTTAAATTCTTCAGAAAGCAGTTCTGCAAAAGCCTTCGTTTTTGCTGTATAGAATCTTCTGGTTTTTCGTATCTGTGCCTTAAGATGACCATCTCTTATATATTGTGAAAGGGCAATCTGCTCTGTTTTTCCGGCTGTTTGATTATATTTATATATCTGTTTTTCATATTTTTCGGCAAGCTCCTCGGTCAGCACCATAAAGCTTATTCTAATAGAGGGTAACAGTAAATTTGAAAAGGAGCTTATGTAAACAACATTCTCTCCTCCTGCAAGAGCGTGAAGTGAAGGGGTTGGCGTGCTGTTGTACTGAAAATCGCTTTCATAATCATCCTCTATTATTAGGCTATTATTTTTTGATGAATAATCTACAAGCTCAATTCTTCGCTTATTGGGCATAACATCGCCTCTGTCATTCATATGTGACGGCGAAACATAAATAATTCCGGCATCCTTGAATCTGTATCTGACATCAAAACCGTAATCATTAAAAAGGCTTGCTCCCTGAACAAAGCTTTTATCAGGGAATGAAACCGTATCCTTATCATCTATAAGTGAGCATAGAATGCCAAGCAAGCTTTGGTGACCTGCTCCGATAACGATTCTGTCAGGCGAAGATATAACATTCCGCTTTTCTCTTATATAGTCGGAAAGAACATTCCTAAGTTCATATTCTCCCTGTGCTTCGCCGTAGCTTAAAAGCTTTTCATCCTGCCTTAATGCGTTTTTCATATATTTTCGCCAAAGGCTGAATTCAAAACTGTTTTTATCTGCTCCGCCGCTTTTTAAATCGTATATGATATTGCTTTTGCCTGTATGCTTGGTTTTGTCTGCTTTTTTTGCTTTTTTATATGCAATGTAATATCCGCTTTGCGGCTCGCTGATAATAAAGCCGTCTGCCGCAAGAGCAAAATAAGCATTCTGAATAGTTGTTCGGCTGACTCCGTAAATGGCTGCTGCTTTTCTTATAGAGGGAAGCTTCGCTCCCGGCAGCCATTGTTCGGAAATGATTTCTTTTCTTATTCTATTATATAATTCATCATATTTACTCATAAACTGTACTCTAAAAAATAGTTAAAATTGCGTATATAATCAATGCCGATAGTATTATATAATAATCTCATCAATTAATCAACAAGGAATTGAATCATATGAAAAAATGCGCATTAATAAATGATTTATCAGGTTTCGGAAAATGCTCCCTCGGCGTTGGGATTCCGATTATTTCTGTTTTGGGAATAGAAGCCCATCCGATGCCTACAGCAGTTCTTTCTGCTCAAACCGGATACAGCAGTTATAAAAAGGTTGATTTAACTGAATATATGCCATTGTTTTTTAATGAATGGAACAAGCTTGGATTTGAATTTGATGGAGTTTTAACAGGTTATTTTTCTGCAGAAGAGCAGGTTAAAGCAGCGGCTGATTTTGCCCGAAATTCAAATGCGCTTCTTCTGGTTGATCCTGTTATGGGCGATGATGGGCAAAGATATGATGGCTTTACGGATTCTCTTTGTGAAAAAATTAAGGCGCTTGCTTTTTCAGCTGATATTATAACTCCTAATGTTACGGAGCTGTATTTGTTAACAGGGGAAAGAGATATTCAGAAAGGCGCTGAAATTCTGCTCGCAACCGGTGTTAAATCTGTTGTTGTAACAGGAATAAAAAAAGGCAATAAGATTGGAAATGCTGTTTTTGAAAAGGAAGGCTGCAGGGAATTTTATTCTGATTATTCTGAGGGTATCAGCTATTCGGGCACAGGGGATATGCTTGCTTCAATTGTTATGGGCAAGGTGCTTTCGGGTAATGATGTTTTTACTGCTGTTAAAACGGCAACGGAATTTATTTCTCTTGTAATTAAGAATTCAGATGTTAAAAATCGAAACGATGGTGTTGATTTTGAGAAATATTTATACAGATTAGGTTGTGATAATAATGAAAAAAAATAAAATACTGCTATTAACGACAACGGCACTGTTTACTGCCCTGGTAACTGTAGGAACGGCGGTAATTCAAATTCCTGTAGGAAACGGCTATGCACATTTCGGAGATTCAATAATTTATCTTGCTTCGTGCATATTGCCGGGGCCCTGTGCAATATTTGCTGCATCAGTCGGTGCTGCTGCGGCAGATCTTGCAACCGGCTTTGCAATCTATGCTCCTGCAACGGCTGTTATAAAAGCATTAAATGCGCTTCCGTTTGTATTAATGCGTGTTTACTTGAAAAAGAAGAAAAAAGATGTTAAAATACTGAATTGGCAGATATGCCTTATGCTTGTTCCGACAACGCTTGTAACAATCTTTGGCTATCTTATTGCCGATTATATTTTATTCGGTCAGGAGTTTGCTTTGGTGTCTGCTTTTACAGGCGGTTGGCTCCAACCGGGCGGAAGCCTTGCAGTTTTTCTTATTCTGGCTGCTGCTCTTGACAGAATAGGTTTCAAGAAGAAAGTTACATCTCAATTACCAATCAGAAAAAGGAGTAATGTCGTATGAAAACAGATATTGTTTACAGACTCGGAGAAGGTGTTTATCTTAATATAACAAATAAGTGCCCGTGCCGATGCGCTTTCTGCATTCGTTCACAGGGAGAAGCCGTGGGTGATGCTGAAAGGCTCTGGTTTGATACGGAGCCAACGCTTGATGAAATTAAAGCAGCAATTGATACATTTGATTTCAGTGGTGTTGAAGAGGTGGTTTTCTGCGGCTATGGAGAACCGACCAATGCTTATGATCATCTTCTTGCAACAGCAAAATATATGAGAGAAATACACCCGGATATAAAAATCAGGTTAAACACCAATGGTCTTTCGGATTTGATTAATGAAAAGCCTACAGCAGAAGAACTATGCTCCGTGCTTGACAGCATTTCAGTTTCTCTTAATGATACAACATCCGAAAAGTATGATAAGATAACAAGAAATATCTATCCGGGTATTGCCTTTGATGTAATGCTTGAGTTTACAAAGGAATGTGTTAAATATTGCAAGGATGTTCGTATGACGGTTGTAGATGTTATTCCTGAGGAAGATATTGAAGCCTCAAGAAAAATCTGCGAAAGCTGCGGTGCGAAGTTTCGTGTGCGTTCGTTTGCAAAAGGTCAATAAAACAGCAAAAAAGACTTGTTCATTTGAACAAGTCTTTTTTGTATCCGTGTTATGAAATATGTATTTCCGTTGGTTCTTTCTTTGGCTTTTCCTCATCCTTTACAGAGGCTGCTGCTTCGTTTGAAGCAATGCTGATAAAGCTTGAAACATTCATTGATGTTTCATTAAATGTGTATTCAGCCTCGGCAATAAGTAGCTTCATTTGATTTGTGCATTCCCTTAATTCGGAAATCTTTTTGTCAAATTCACTGCCGGAATGAATTATATTGCGTGAGATTTCATCGGATTTTTTCATAATCTCATTATGTCTTATCTGATATTTGCCAAGCTTTGAGTTCAGCATTTCAATCTGCTTGTCTTTCTCGTCAATAATAATTCTGCTGCGTGTTATATCTGCCTTAAGATTATTAAAGGTGTTAAGAATGCCTGTGTAATCAGAATCCAATTTGTCTTTTTCGTTTCTGATTGAATTGATAACAATTTCTTTTTCGCTGATAACTGACTGTGCTTTTTCAAGCTCTCTGAGCGCATTGTCTACCTTCTCAGTCTGATGCTTTATTGTTTCTTTAAGCTCTGCATTTTCCGTTCCGATTGCTTCAATGCTTTCCTCCGTTTTGCTGAATTTATTTTCAAGCTCCCTGTTGCATTCCTGAAGCATTTTTATTTCCATCTGCAGCATTGCATTTTTTTTCTGTTCCTGTAACAGTTTTGCTTCAAACTCGGTAATTTTGGTGTTGTTTTCGGTATTGATTTTTTCTAATGCTTCTTCAACTGCCTTCTTTGAATATCCAAAAAGGGAAGATTTGATTTTTGTTTCCTCTGCCATTTAATTCACATAGCCTTTCCGGCTACAATAATATAGTTGAAAATCACGATTTCCTTGCTGTAGCCGGGCAAGGCGTGACAATAACATTGGAATTCGTGTAATTTTCGCACGAATCTGTTTATAGTATTATTTTTTTAGTTTTGTTATTTCTTTAAAAGTTTTTGATGTTGCTTTAACTAAATCATCTGTTGATTTAATAAGCGTTTTTTCGTAGCACTGGCTTATTGCCTGTGTAAGCCCCAGTATAATCATAAATAATATAATTTGCTTCGGCGAATTGAAAATATAATCGCTGAGTCCGAAAAGAAGAAACAGCATCAGGCTTGTAAATACGCAAAATACCAAATCGAATTTCTTTCCGTTGTTTGCATTTATTTCAATCAGTTTTCCGAATGTGCAAAGTATAATTGCCAATAAAAGCAGTATACCTATGATACCAAGCTCAGCCCAGATTTCAAAAACAAAGTTATGGGCATGCGGCTTGTTTAAATTGTATGTTTCATAAAGAAAAGCGCCCGTGCTTTCGCATCCGAAGCCAAGTCCGCCGATGAAAACATTGATATGGCTTGAAATATAATCCCAGACACTTTGCCAGATTTCAAGATGAGCATCTGTCGATCTTTTGGCTGTTATGAAGTTCTCCGTGTTTGTATAATTTGCTATGTAGTTGCTTACTATATTATTTGTTTTAGCTGCCGCAGTGTCCGTAACAACGGATTTGCTGGAAAAGATTAATCCGTATCTCGTTAAAATAGAGGGAACAATTACGGCAACTGTCGGAATAAAAATTGTTAAAAGCTCTTTTGCGTGCCTTTTGGCGAGTATAATAAACATAAATACCCAGCCAAGCAATGCAATTACGCAGCCTGCTCTTGTTAAGGTAGAGCTTATTCCTGCACTGATAAGCAGATTTGCTGCAAAATAAAAAATCTTCTCTTTTTTGTTTTTGCCATTTAAGAATAAATAAATCGAAATCGGATAAGCAACAAGCATTGATGTGCAAAGCAGATTGGGATTTGAATAAAAACCGCTTGCCCTGTCGTCAAATGTGTTTGTATTTATGCTGAAGGGAAGCCATGAATACACTGCATAGTCAAGATTTTTATAAAACGGTGTTACAAAAACAAATTTTTCGCTTATATATCCTAAATCATAAAGCATATATGTAATTATCTGAAAAGTTCCCGTTATTCCGTTTGCAGCCGCACTCAGAGTTATGGTTTTAAATACCTTGTCTATTCTTTCTCTTGTTTTAACAAGATTATAAATCATTACCTGTATCAGGAACATTCCCCACCATAAGCCTGCCGAGCCAAGAGTATCAAGCTTGCTGTCAGACCAAAGTGCACTTAAAAGGGCAAGGCACATAAAAACAATTTCAAGCTTGCCAAGGGTTCCTACCTTTGCTTTTCTGCCCTCTTTAGTCCATTGCCTTTTGAACACGATAAAGCCAATAAACAGTATAAACGGACTTATGTATTCGGGAAGTATGGGAAATAAAAATATAATGGCAATCAGCCAGTACCAGCCCGGATTGTTTTGATATTTAATCCGAAAGGCGTGGATTTTTTCTTTCATATATATCCCTCTCATTTATTACTCGTCATTTCATAATACTACAAAATCATTATCATTTCAATAGTATTAAAGCTAATTATTTGTATTAATACTTAATTAATAAACAGTTTACATTAAATACAGTTGAAAAATGTGCATCGTTATTGTATAATTCTATGGTAAATCTATTTTACGGAACGGAGTTTTGTTATGAACGAAAACGAAAAAGAAAAAAAGCTTTCCGAAGAAGCCGTTTCCTCTGAAACTGCAGAGGAAAATAAGGAATCGGATGTTAAGTTTGAAGAAAATGATAATTGGAAGTTTGAAGCCGAAGCCCCTACGCTTGATGATAATATAGCACTGAGTAACGGCTTTGAGCTTGAGGCAAAGGCTGTGGATAAGCCAAAATCCAAAGAAAAGAAAGAAAAATCACAGGATATTGTTATAAATAAAAGAAATCTGAAAATTGCTTTAATTTCAATAGTTTCGGCCATTCTGGCAGCAGTTGTTCTTTTCTTTGGTATTGATTATTTTGCACTTCCGAACAGCAAGGAGAAAATGAATCCCGGTAATGTTGCTTTAACGGTTGGCGATATGAAGGTATCTGTCGGCATGTACAATCTTTATTATAATCTTGTTGTCAGCAACTATGAACAGTATGCGGCTCAGGGCTATTATAACATTGATTTTACCAAGGACTTCTCCGAACAGAAAACAGTTGGCGAAAACAATGAGGAAATTACATGGGAGGAAGTATTTAAGCTTGATACAATTAAGCAGCTTCAGTATATTTCAGCTTATTATGAGCCGGCAATTGAAGATGGTGTAACTGTTACTGATGAGCAGAAAGAGAATATACAAAGTGCTGTAGACAATCTTAAAACCTCTGCTTCGGAAGAAGGTGTAAGCCTCAGCGAATATCTTGAAAAAAATTATGGCGAACACTGCGGAGTTGCAACTATAGAAAAGTTCTATGAGCAAAGAAATATCTGTGAGAATTATTATAATAAAATGCAGATTAAGCTTGCAGTTTCGGAAGAGGAAGCATTAAAGTATTATGAAGAAAATAAGGATGATTATTTAACATTCGCTTATATTGAAAATCAGTTTACGCTTGATGGCTCTGATGAAGATGCGGCCAATATTGAAGATGTCAAGAAAAAGGTTCAGGAATACTGTGATAAAATCAAAACATTAGATGATCTTAAAGAACTTATTCCGGAAGCCTGTGCAGGTCTTGTTAAAACTGCAATTTCGCAGGGATATTTTTCTGATGAAAAAACTGCGATTGAAACATTAAAGGATTCTGCCGTTGTTACCTATAAAGCAGATACCGTAGCTTCAAATTTCGGAGAGGATATTCTGAACTGGCTCAAATCCTCCGAAAGGAAAGACGGAGATACTACTTTCTATATAAATGAAGATTATGGCTATGCCTGCATTTTCCTTTATACATCAGAGGCTAAGCCGGATGAAACAGAGCTTTATTCTGTAAGGCATATTTTGATTTCGCCAAAGGATGATCCCACAAAGGTTGCCGATGCAACGGATGCAGAATGGTCTGCTGCACTTTTGAAAGCAGAACAGGTTTATGATGAATACAGCAAAAGTGATAAATCCGAATTTGCATTTGCAGAGCTTGCTGAAAAATACAGTGCAGATACAAATACAACATCTGCCGGTAATGCCGGTTTGTATGGCGGCGAAATCAAAAAAACAAAGCTTGGCGAAATGGTTCCCGAGTTTGAAGGTTGGGCAACCGATAAATCAAGAAAACATGGTGATGTTGAAATTGTTAAAAGTGAATATGGCTATCACATTATGTATTTTATTTATGATGGTCCAACCTATATTTTCAATTTAATGGATGATGCGTTAAATAAAAAAGGCACTGAAATGATTGATTCGGTTGAATATAAAGAGCATTTTGCTTTCAGGAAAACAACTGTTGCAGAGCCGACAACCGCTGCTGAATCTGAAGAAACCGATGAAAATACAACTGAAAATACGCAGTAAACGGTAATTTGTTAATTTGTTCTTGTAAAATCATTCATTTTGGTGTAGAATGTCTTAGTAACAAATTTTTTTACAAAAATTGAGGAAGATAAAGTTATGGCAAAAAAAGAATTAAATGATGATTTGTTTGCCGGTGCTTCTATTTCAGAAAGCGGCAAAAAATCCAAAAAAGAAAAAAAGTCCAAAAAGGGCAAAAAATCAAAGAAGGGTATTTCTGCTAACACGGCAAAGTTGCTGAAATCTGTAGTTGCAGTTGTTATTGTGGTGGCTCTTCTGGTAACCTATGTTGCAACCGGTCTTGTAAGAAAAGGCTTTGTTCATTCAACGCTTCAGTGGACAACATATTTAACAGCTGTTACAATCAAGAATGATGACGGTGATAAAATCAGTGTTCCTGTATCAACTTACAATTATTATTATGCTTTAACCTATAATAATCTTAAGCAGCGTCAGGAGGCTGCTAATGATCCTGACAGTGAAAACAGTGCGGTATTAGAAATTCTCGGCTTGCTTCAGGAGCCTATTGATGCTGATTTTACCAAGCCCCTTTCTAAGCAGACAACAACAAATGATGACGGCGATACCATTACATGGCAGAAATATGTTTATGATGAAGTAATTGATGCGATTGAGGAAACATACACATATTATCTTGCTGCTGTCAAGGCTAATGACGGAGAAGAACCTGAAATTACAACTACGCAGAAATCTGAGCTTGAGGGCACAATTTCCGATTACAGAGAAGCAGCTGAAAAATACGGCTATACGCTTTCTGCTTATCTTGTTGCAGTAATGGGTAAAGGTGTAACAGAGCAGGTATTCCGCCGTGAAGCGATTCGCTCATATATCGCAGATAATTACAAATCTGAAATCAGTTCAGAAAAAACTACGGTTGAGCATACCGATGAAGATTATGATAAGTACAAAGAAGAAAATGCTGATAAGTTAAAAACTGTAAATGTAAGAATTTTTGAAGCTCAAAATGAAAAGGATGCAAAAGCTTTTGCTGCTGAATTAAGCAAGGATGCTTCAAACTTTACAGAGCTTGCAGTTAAGTATGCGGAAGACAGTGATTTCAATAAAGAATATTATGCTGATGACAGTGCTACAACGCAGCTTTACGGAACAAGAGATTACTTTTTAAAAAGTGCTTATTCAATTGCAAATCCGGATGATGCCGGCAAGGATGATGAAGACAAAACCTATGAGGGTCTTGATTGGCTCTTCAGCTCTGATAGAAAATCAGGTGATATAAAACAGTTCTCTAATACGATTGTTTATGTGCTTTCTCCTGCTGCCGAGCCGAAGGGTAATGCCATAAATATTCGCCATATTCTTGTTTCTCCTAAAGATGAGCCGTCATCTGCAACGGAAGCTTCTGCTAAGGATTGGGCAGCTGCAAAGAAGCAGGCAGAGGAGATTCTTGACAAGTTTAATGACGGCAAGAAAACTGCTGATGATTTTGCAGCGCTTGCTAAAGAATATACAGTAGATCCGGGTTCAAAGGAAAACGGCGGTCTTTATTCAGATGTTGCTCCCGGTGAGATGGTTTCTACCTTTAATAACTGGTGCTTTGCTGATGGCAGAAAAGCAGGGGATACTGGAATTGTTCAGTCTGAATCAGGCTATCACATTATGTATTTGGATTCAGAATCAAAAACACCTGTTTGGAAATCTTTTGCAATATCACAGCTTGAAGAAAGTGAAACTGTTTTAAAAACAGATCAGCTTGAAGAAGAGTATAATGCAAAGGTTAACTGGTTTGGTTCACGTTATTTTGAAATTGATACTGATATAGACAGATAATTATTTCAAGGAGGCTGCATTCTTTGCGGCCTCTTTTGAGTATTATTGTTTAAGAGGAATTAAATGAACAATTATAACGCTACGGATGTAGAATTATTAAAAGAAAAAATTTCAAGGCTTATGGCAGCGCTTGAGGATGTTAATTTTGAATGTCAAAGACTTGAAATAATCAATTCAAATCTTGATTTTCAGCTTAAGGAAGCAACAAGGGAACTTAATCAGAATATTTCCGTGCTGCAAGCTCTTGAAGAGGAAAATGAAGAATTAAAAAAGAAATTGCAGGAATGTAAAAATGGAATATAATCTTAATGTAAATCAGCTTCGTGAATATTCAAAAAGGCTGAAAGCAGGGGATAGAGTCGTTCTTTCCGGAAAGGTGTATACCTCTCGTGATGCAGCGCATAAAAGAATTGTTGAGGCTATGGAAAACGGAACCGAGCTTCCTTATGATTTAAAGGATGCTGTCATATATTATGCCGGTCCTACGCCTGCTCCTAAAGGTCTGGCGGTAGGCTCCTGCGGACCTACAACCTCAAGCCGTATGGATGTTTTTGCTCCGTTACTTCTTGATAAGGGCGTTGCAGCAATGGTAGGCAAAGGTGAAAGGAATAAGGCTGTATGTGATGCAATCGTAAGGAATAAGGCTGTTTATCTTTGTGCAATCGGCGGTGCAGGTGCCCTTGCTTCAAAATGTATAAAAAGCTGTCATGTAATTGCCTATGATGATCTTGGCTGTGAATCTGTTAAAGAGTTAATGTTTGAAGATTTTCCATTAACAGTTGCTGTAGATTGTTCAGGTGGAAATATTTTTGAAAGATAAAAAACGGAGGAAATCTTTCCTCCGTTTTTTTGTATACCAAAACCAAGCACTTGATGCGTGGCTGGTTTTTATTCTTTATTTTTATCAACTTTATCTTTTATATCATTAAGTACTTTTTTCTCAATTCTTGAAACATAGCTTCTGCTTATGTCAAGCCGCTGCGCAACCTCACGCTGCGTCAGCGGTTTTTTGTTATCCAATCCATATCTTAGAATAATGATTTCCCGTTCTCTTTCGTCCTCCATATTTTCAATGATTTTAGAAACCTTTTCCCATTTTATTTTTGTTTCCAAATCCTCTGCCAAATCCCTGCTGTCGCTTATTGTTTCCTGAATGGTAAGTGGATTGCCGTCTTTATCCATTTCTAAGGAATCTCCAAGGTAAACATCAGTTGCATTTTTCCTTATGTTGCGGAAATACATCAATATTTCATTTTCTATACATCTACTGGCATAGGTGGCAAGGCGGATGCACTTGTCAGGATTGAAGCTGTCTATTGCTTTTATAAGTCCGATTGTGCCGATGGATATTAAATCATCAGTGTCGTTTGTTTTGGAATAGTATTTTTTTACAATGTGGCTTACAAGTCTTAAATTCCGCTCAATAAGCAAGGCTCGTGCATCTTTGTCGCCGTTTTTTAAACGCTCTAGTGCTGATGCCTCCTCCTTGGGATTTAATGGCTTCGGAAAGCTTGATGTGTTGTTGATGTGCAGAATAAAGTAAAGAAGATTTGCACCCAGAATAGACAATAAAGCAGAAAACATTTTCATCACCGATTAATACTATGTTCTTTTAACTTGGCTAATTCCTAATGAATTATTTTGCAATAAAATGTGTTTTTTCGTATAATTATTGTATGCCAAATGGGTTGAATTTTAATTCAGCTTAAAATGGATTAAATTAATGGCAGGGGATTTATTTATGTTTTTTAATAAAAGTAAAAAGTATATAGATATTGTTAACACTAAGGGGATCTTCAGTAATACATATGATAAAAGATATCCCCAGACAATTGTTAATCAGCTTGTTTTAAAGCATTTTAAAAAGGCGGAAAAAGTACCTAAATGCATTTTTATTGGATGGGACGGCTGCCGCGGCGATGCAATGAAATATCTTATAAAAAGTGAAAGTGAAAAGATAAGTGGCGGAAATGATGATTTTAATTACAGTGCAGTCAATTTGCTGAAAAAAACAGGCGGTGTTTATATTACATATGTCGGCGGAGATAAGGGCTTTCAGCAGGAAACAAGCACTGCACAGGGTTGGGCTTCCGCACTCTGCGGAAAATGGATGAAAAAAATGGAAAAAGTTTATTGCTTAATGAAAGGCTTTTCTTTTATTATTGTATATATTAATGTAATAAAAGAAAGGCGATTGGATTTTTTGAATTGACATATTGCCTGTAAAGCAAGTTTACCTTACATTCGGTTTCTCTTGAAAAGCATATGTAAAGTCTTATACTTTACATATGCTTTTGCTGCTTATATGCTTGTAAATATGCCAAAATATTTATAATATATTCCTATTATAATGCAGCACATAGGTTGGTATTTAGTGTACAAATATCTTGTATAAATACTGCTAAAATCAATAATATATGGGTTTGCTGTTGTACAAAATGCAATAAAAGTAACACAGTATTAACACTGATTTGTACAAATTTGTTAAAAAATTATTAACCAAATTAAAACTCGTTGACAAGTTCCGCAACGCTGTCATATAATATGAGCATAAATACTGATACCTTGTTCTTCTTTGCTGTTTTATTTATAATACGGTCGATTAGCGCAAAATTTTAGTAATACCGTCAATCCCCCGCACAGCAGACTTTATTAAGAACATAATAAGGTTCAGCTGTGCGGATTTTGTTTTGCACTGCAATCTATCAGTATTTTACTGATAACCCACAGGGTAAAAGGGCTAAACAAATTTTTTGGAAAGGAGAAAAATTAATGAGAAAACTTTGGAAAAAAGTTCTTAGTTCTGTTCTTTGCTTAGCTATGCTGCTTAGTTTTCTTTCGTTTGGTGCTGTGAACGCTTTCGGTGTTTCTGCTTCTATAGATTATGGTAAAAACCCTACTCCACAAGTAGATATTGCCGTTTCTATTCCGGCAGATTATCCGGGAACCTTTGATGATTTCAAGGCTGAATTAACTGCGGCTTTAATTGCGCAGGGCATGGATCCTTCAAGCTTCCGTATAACGGATACGGCTGTTAAGATTGATACAACAAACCTTGATGGTTGGTATGTATATGATCATTATTATAATGCAAATGCTTATAATGCTCTCAAATTATCAGCTGAACAGCAGAAGAAACAGCCATACAGAGCTGCTGATAATACCTGTATGACTTCTCATGGTAAAAGCGGTGTACCGACACCATGCTTGATTCAGGATGTTTTCGTTGCTAAACGTTGGGGCACCCCGGGCACAAAACTTTATCCGTTCAATCAGCATACATATTCATGGGAAGAAAACGGACGAGCAAATATGATGTTTGCAGGCTACGGTACAAAGGCTTTAACCGACTATATGTTCTATCCTGCTACAAGTGATTCAAGAAGAACGATAGAGTTCGACCTTGACTGCGGTGCTATTGATACACACACTCTCATTGGTGCAGGTTTCCTTCTTAATGCTGCAATTACTAACGGCAGCTTAAATGGTTACAGCTTTTTTATCAACTGGTCAAGTAATAAAATTGAGCTTCGCAAAATTCAGAATGCTGCAGCTACTATAGAAAGTGTTCCGGGTACAGTTGTTACCTCTATAGCAATGCCTTCTATGGCTACCGGTACTAAGCTTCGTATCAAAGTTGTTCTGAACAGAGATTCTGTAACAGTAACATCAAGAAAATACACCGGAAATCAGATGGGCGCTGAAGAAACCTGGTTTAACAATTATTCCATTCCGATTCTTGCAGCTGCAGGAAATGGTTTCGGTCCTATCGTATCATACAGCAGCCATGGCTGCGCATCTATGACCTACTTCCAGTTCGGCGACCTTGCCATGACATACGATGCAACCGCATTTGATGCTCTTAAGGAAGTTCAGTATGTTCAGAGCGCTCCGCAGAAGTATTTTATAAACATCGCAGGTGAGAAGGGAACAGGTATACCTGATCCTGAAAAAGACTCACAGGGTTATATTGATGGTATTACCCGTATGGATGAAAATGAAATCTTTTATATCAGTAATAAGGATGATGGTCGTGTAGGTACAGATAACGACGGTATCGGTGCTGATAATACCTATATTACATCAACCGAATCTGATTTCATTAGTGAGCTTGCAGGGCAGATAGCTAAAAACTATGAAGATAAGAAAGAGTTTACACATGTAAATCCTGCTGACAGGACAGATCCTCTTTCAGACTTCTATATCATTAATACAACAAAAGACAGTAATGGTCAGATTGATGGCTCTCAGTTGTTGACGGTACACCAGAGACATTTGATCAATAACAGTTCATCACTGCAGGTTAGTATTTACGATAAATCAAAATTAGGTAATACGGAAGCTGCAGGTACTAAATTTACCAAATATGAGGTTACACTTCTTGATCCGGACGGCAACCCCGTTACAGGTTTAAACAGAGTAACAATTACACCTGATGCAGAGGGTAATGTAACCTTCCCCGAATACACGGTTGATAAGAATTCAAAGCCGGGCCGTTATACATTCCAGATGGAGGTAACGGATGATAAAGGGAACAGATCCGGTATTACAAGTACATACTTTACAGTATTCGATGATGATGTAGAACCTATTGCTGTTGGTAAAAACACAACCAAAAATCACGCAACAATTACCTTAACTGATACAGGTCAGGGTATTGATGATGACGGTATTACTTTCCTTAAGGACAACAGAGGTTCAGGTGTATATGCTTATTATATAACTGATGAAGAATCTAAGAATGACAGTCCATTGGAGAATCCGGATCTTTGGATTTATCTTGATGAGCCTATCCATGAATATTCTTTTGATGTTGATTTAACAAATTACACAGGTGCCGGCAAGAAGCTTGTTGTTTATTATATGGATGAATGCAGAAACGCCGGTAATATCGCTGTATTTAAACCTGTTCATGTTGTAGTTGAAGATCCGGAAGGAAATCCGATTGATGATTATTATATCATCGGTGAAACGCCGGTTATCGTTCTTCCTGATGATGTTCCTAAGCATCCGGATCCGGATTTCGGATTCAGTAACTGGGAAATTGTTCCTCCGGGAGATAATCCTCCGGGCGGCGGTGATCCTATAACAGAGGGTAAGGAAATTCCTGTTGATCCTGATGATGATGAGCCTACTATTACAATCAGACCTTCATATACTGATCATAAAGTAAATCTTACTTATAATGCGAATGCTGCAGATGCTTATATTGAAGACGCTGAAGATGAAGATGGTAATCCAAGTGCAACAACATCTGTTCAGATTACTGAAAATTCAGATCTTGCTGCTAAGATTAGAGCGCAGGGTGTAGTTCCTGTTCGCGAAGGCTACAATTTTGTGGGTTGGTATCTTGATGCTGCCTGCACAACTGCTGTTAAGGATCAAATTGCTGCTACAGATACAATTGTTTATGCTAAATGGGAAATTGCTTCCTATGATCTTCATTTTGATCATAACGGCGGCGGTTCTTCGGGTATCAGAGTTAAATCTGATGTTACATATGGAACTCCGTTAAGTGAAATCAATAATCCAAACAGTCCATTAAATGTTAAAGCAAATGAAAACCCTGAAAGACCGGGTTATAACTTTAAAGAATGGACATTGGATAAGGAAGGCAATCAGCCAATCGGCTCAGCTACAATGCCTGCTTCCGATTATACACTTTATGCACAGTGGACAATTGATACAAGTAAGTTTGTAGTAAGCTTTGACACCAAGGGCGGTAATATAATTGCCGATAAACCTTATGCTTCAACTGACAAGGCTTACGGAAATCTTCAGAAACCAACCAAATCCGGTTATGTTTTTGAAGGATGGTATGTTGAATATCCGGGTGCTGATGGTGAAACAGTAAAAGAAAAAGTTGAACTATCAGGCAGCACAATGCCGGCATATTACACAAATAAAACACCTACTCCGGATAAGGGTCACACGCTTACTGCTGAATGGAGTCCGGCAACAGATACAAGAGTTAATGTTGCATTTTATCTGAACAGCGGTGTTAGGGATGAAAACGGCAATTACAGATATGTAAGAGCAAATAACCTTACCCAGTCTTTCCTTGCAACAACAGAAGATACTGTTTCAGTACCTCAGGAAATTCTTGATAAATACAATGAATTGCTTGCATCTTCAGATGAATATGCTGTTTCAAGAGATTACTGGCTCAATGATGAAATCCACCCTGAAGAACGCACCGGTGTTGTAACAGGTGGTACACCGCTTGAACTTAAACTCTATTATGATAGATTCTTTAATGTTAACGGTGTTGTATTAAGCGGAGAAGAAACAGGTACTGTTTCTTCCGTTATTCGTGTTAAGGAAGGCGAGCGTCCAACAATTACATGGGCACCTGCTGAAGGCTATCATACAGCGAATATCATACTTGATAACAGAATTCGTGATGGGCTTTTAGCTAAGAATGAATATACCTTTGAAGAGGATATTCATAAGGACTATTATTTCCGTGTAAGATTTGATGCCGGCGAAGCTCCCGTTAATCCGGCTGCGAAGGATTATTATTCTGTTGTAACCAAGATTGAAGGTTGCTATGATGGCACTTGCTCAATAACACCATCAGGTAGATATGTTGCAGGAAGAGATTCAATTTTAATTGATTGGAATATTCCTGAAAACTATAGTATTGTAAGCATTCAGATGGATCAGACCATCTATCTTCCAAATGAGGAAGCCGTTGAGGCTTACAAAGAAAAGTATCCTGATATTAATCCAAACTATATTCAGGCTGGTCCTCAGTATTTTAACGGAGAATTTATCCGCTTCAGAAAGATTGCTCAGGATCATCAGGTTATCGTAAATGTTGAAAAGCTTCCGACACTCGGCGGCGGTTCAACGCAGGGTAACTATACTGTAACTGTTAATACTTACGGCGGCGACGGTAAATACACTGTTTCTCCGTCTCAGGTTTCAGCTGCAGGCGAAAATGTTCAGGTTAAATGGGCACAGGGTTCATCTGTTTACAATGTTGCTTCTGTTTATATTGATGGTGTAAACAAATCAGCAGATTTCAAAGACCTCAATAACGGCAGTACAACATTCTCTAAAATAGATGCTAACCATGTTGTTGATATTTACTTAACCAAGGAGGATGCTCCTACAGAGAATCCTACTTATGATAAGGATAGCTTTAATAAGCTTAATACGCAGATTGTTGGTGGTCCCGGTACAATCACCGGCGGTGGTTACATCGGCGAAGACAATAAGAATCAGACGATTACATGGGATATCAACACTGTAACCGATCCTACTGATCCGAAGTATTCATACTATGAAGTTGAAAGCGTTACAATTAACGGCGAAGAAGTTTCAGTTGATGAATATGAAAGCGGTTCACTGAATCGAGAGATTACAGAAGATACCGAGGTTGTTGTAAATATCAAACCTGTTCTCTATAATGTAAATGTTTATAGATATGGTTTTGGTAAAACAACTGAATCAAAAACTTATTATAAGGCACAGTCTTATGTTGATCTTTCAGGTGAAGAAATTTCAGGCAACGGATACACACTTGTTAAGGTTGTAGTAGACGGCGTGATTTATTATGACTTCTTCAATCCTGTAACAGATGAACCTGAAACTGCTTCATTCTTCTCAATGCTCAGAGAAGCAATTTCTCCTCGGGCTGACGGCGATGATGTAATTACTGTTAAAGATGATAATACAGCTTCAAAGTTTGCACTTGATATTTCTAATCTGAATAGAGATCATGATGTTGAATATTACTTCACACCAAATAATCCTGAAACAGGCGATCCAACTCCTGCACCTGCCGTTACACATAAGGTAACTGCTGATATTACAAATGTTGCAGGTGCTGAAATCAAAGGACAGGGAATTGTTGAAGATAATGGTAATGCTACCGTTTCTTGGGATGTTCCTGAAGGCTATGAGGTTGAATTTGTAACAGTTGACGGCAAAGTGATGGCTGTTGAAGGCAATTCTGTTTCTCTTACGGATATTACTTCTGACAAGCATGTTGTAGTTAATCTTTCTAAAACAGATGATAATACAACAGATGTTCCTGTAAAGGGCGATGTTGATACACAGTTTACCGTTGATACCGGCGTTGTAGGCGGCAAGGGCGAAATTACGCCTTCTGCTAAATACAATGAGGGCGGTTCCGCTACAATTACATGGAAAGTGGTTCCTGTTGTAACTGCTACAGGCAGTATCTTTGATAAGCCTGAGTATAAAGAGTATCATGATAGCCTTGCAGATGAGTTTGATGCTGCTACAGGTGTAATTAAACACGGCAGACTTGATTATGATGTAGATGGCGATGGTGTACCTGATCTCAATATTGATATAGACGGCGACGGCTATCCTGAATTAAACATTGATTTAAATGGCGATAATGTTGCTGATTATAATATTGATAACGGAAGCGGTAAACCGGATACGACCAAGCCGCTTATTCATGATGATAATAAGATAAAAGAAACCCGTGATTTTGAAGTTAAATATATTATCGTTGATGGTAAGGTGCGTAATGATCTTATTTCTGCAGGAAGTATTACATTTGATGATCTTGATGATAATCATTCAGTTGTAGTAGTTGTTGATGAGAAAGAGAAAACACCTACCAATGTAGATACAGACGGCGATGGCACACCGGATATCAACATCGATACAGATGGCGATGGTGAGCCGGATACAGATATTGATATTGACGGCGACGGCGAGCCGGATATCAACATTGATGATGACGGCGATGGTATACCTGACAGAGAAATCGATGAAGATAAGCCGGGCGATCCGGGCTATGGCAAGGTAGACACCTATCTTACTGTTAGATATATTAATGAATTAACAGGCGAAGAAATTCCCGGAACTCCTTCAATCTACAGAGAGAAGAAGGATAAGGGTGATGAGTATACAACAGATCAGCTTCTTCTTGATGAGTATGATTTTGTTGAGGTAATCGGTATTCCAAGCGGAAAAATGATTTACGAGGATACACAGATTACTTATGTATACACTCCAAAGGCCGCAGTTGTTAATGTTGAATTCGTTGATGAAGACGGCAATGCAATAGAAGGTCTTGATACAGCAGTTATCAATGGCAAAGTTTTCGAGGATTATTCACTTGAAGCTGCTGAGGCACTTCAGAACGCACTTGATTCCGGCAAGTTAGATGGCTGGAAGTTAGTTGCTTCTGAAAATGCTGAAGGCACGATGACTGCTGATCCAATTACTGTAACTTATACATTTGCTCCGAAGGATTCAAAGATTATTGTAAACTTTGTTGATGAAGACGGTAATCCTATCCCGGGCAAGGAAGTAGTTACAATTGATAAAGAATATTTTGAAACCTATGAGGTTGAGCCTGATAACGATATTTACGGCTATGAATTAGACATGGATAAGTATCCTGAAAATGCAACAGGTACTATTGATGACGAAGAAATAGTAGTAACATTTGTTTACAAGCTCAAGGATGCTTCTGTTAATGTTATCTATAAAGATGCTGAAACAGGAGAGGTTTTAGATACTGATACCAAAGCCGGTAAAGTATTTGATAAGTATAGTACAGATGCAAAATCAATCTACGGTTATGAATTACAGAATACACCTTCAAATGCTGAAGGTAAACTCGGAGAAGAAAATGCTGATGTAGTTTACTTATACAGCCGTAAGGCAACCTCTGTAATTATCAAGTATATTGATAGAGATGGCAATGAGCTTGCGCAGTCTATAACCATTGATGGCAGAGTATTTGACGAATTCAAAACAAAGCATCATGATATTGAAGGCTATGATTGGGTTGATGTTCAGATAGAAGGACTCAAAACAAGAGCAGCTCAGAATCTTAACGATTTTGACGGACAGATGCAGGAAAACACAATCACTGTTACATACATCTACGAAGCAAAAGAATTTAAGGTTACAGTTCAGTACTTTGATTTAGCAGGTAATAAACTTGCTGATGATAAAGTAACAACTTATAAGTATAATTCAGAATATGAAGTAAACGCTGCTGAAATTGATGGTTATAAGGTATCCAGAGTTATTGGTACTGCTTCGGGTATAGTTAAGGGCGATGTTATCGTTACTTATTTCTATACAGATGATTCTAATGAACCTGTAGATCCGAAACCACCGGTTGATCCTGACGATCCTGATGATCCGAAGCCTCCGGTTGATCCTGACGAACCTGTAGATCCGAAACCACCGGTTGATCCTGACGATCCTGATGATCCGAAACCACCGGTTGATCCTGAAAAACCGGGTATCAACATTGATACAGATGGTGATGGTGAACCGGACATTAATATTGATACAGATGGTGACGGTGAACCGGATATTAATATCGATACAGATGGTGACGGCGAACCGGACATTAATATTGATACAGACGGCGATGGCACACCGGATATAAATATTGATACAGACGGCGATGGCACACCGGATATAAATATTGATACAGACGGCGATAGAGAGCCTGATATCAATATTGATACAGATGGTGACGGCAAAGCTGATATCAACATCGATACGGATAATGACGGCAAAGCTGATATCAACATCGATACAGATAATGACGGCAAAGCTGATATCAACATCGATACAGATAATGACGGCAAAGCTG
>CAJTZJ010000001.1:144917-149410 GCA_910583925.1 uncultured Eubacterium sp.
ATATCAACATCGATACAGACGGTGACGGCAAAGCTGATGCTAACATCGATGCAGATGGCGATGGCATTGCTGATACAAACATTATCGGTGCAGAAACTCCTGTAGATACAGGTTCAGCTGATATGTTTGCAATGTATGCTTATGTTGCAGCTGCAATTGCTTCTGTTCTTCTTGTATTACTTTTAATAAAGAAAAGCAAAAAAGAGGACGAAGCTGAGGCATAATTCATTACAGTTAATTGAATATGTTTTTTGGTTAAACTGATTTATGCGGCGGGGCTTGCTTAACGGCAGGTCCCGTTTTTTGTCTTTTATTAAATTACTTATAATTGTTGCATTAAATTATTTTAATGCTATAATATTTCGTAAGGTGATACATATGAAAACAAAAAAAATCTTAAGATATTTCGTTATAATAATATTACTTGCTGTTTTTGCTTACAGTTTGTATAATGCAGCAGCTCTTGCTAAAGATTTTAACGATATGAACAGAGAATTGAAGCAGGTTCAGGCTGAGTTTATTGTTGATGAAGATGTCAGCGAAGGCGGGCTTGAGATTAAATGGACAGAACTGCTTGAAAAAAACAGTGATGTGATTGCATGGATAGATATTCCGGGTACGAATATCAGCTATCCTGTTGTTCAGGGTAAGGATAACGACGAGTATTTGCGGCGTAATCTGGATAAGGTGTATTCAAAAAAGGGTTCAATATTTGTTGATGCCACCAATCTGAATCCGTTTTATGATTATAATACGGTTGTTTATGGTCATAATCTTATGAACAGCAGTATGTTTTCTGAACTGAAAAAGTATTCCAAACAGGCTTTTGCGGATGAAAACAATATCGTTTATGTTTATTTTCCGGATGGAAGCGTATTTGAATACAAGGTTGTTTCGTTCCATAAAATTGATGCAGTAAATAATGATGCTTTTTATAATACAGGTATTATGGATAAGAATGGATTTTTATCATTGGTTAAACAGAACAATTATCTTAAGTTTGATGTTGAAGAGGCTGATATTTCATCAATACTGACGCTTTCAACCTGTACGAATTATAATAAAAACGAAAGATATATCATTCATGCTGTTCTATTAAATCAATAATCTGAATAGGTAAAAAGGCTTCCAAGGGGGAGCCTTTTTGCTGTTTATATCCAATCTGTATACTAAAATATCCCTGTCTCTAAAATAGTTTATAAAAAGTTTATAAATTAGGGGGGGGGTATCTATTGCACTCGTTTATACATAGTGTTATACTTAACCTATATATAATTATATTTTTTATAATATAGTTATTAATTATTTTGGGCAATACCATAAATACTAAAAAGGAGAGAGTATTATGAAAGTATCAAAAAAAGCCACTGCGTTTTTACTGGCTGCTGTTCTGTTGGTTTCATCTTTGTTTACGGCAGCGCCAATGTATAAATTGTTCGCAGCGGAAGGCGAAACGCACGGTAACTTTGTTATCTATGGCGGCACATACGGCGTGGACTATGAGTATGTTACAGGTACAAGCCCTATTCAGATTCAGGGATATGGAACTAACGAGGGCGTTAATTCCACTGCCAGTACACCTAAATCAGGTGGTGTAGTAAATGTAGCAATGGATGTTTTGAAAATTAAAACATCTACTCCGTTGACGATTTCAACAAACGGAACAAGCAGCGCAGGCATTCAGATTGAAAAGAATGTTCAGGCGGATTTAACCTTTGATGGTGTTACAATCAACGCTTACATCCCTGTAAATATTATTCCTAATAAGAAGGCAACTACATCATATGGACGTCCTGTTGATGAAAGCGGAAATCTTATTGAAGGCGTAGATTCAGACGGAGACGGCGTTCTTGATTATCTTGAAGATCCAACATCGCTTCATTTAACAATTGCTGACGGAAGTGTAAATACGCTGACTGCATTATTAACAAGCTATACATATCAATTTCCGGGCATTCGCTGCGGCGAAGGCTCAAAGCTTACGATTGATGACAGCAGAAGAAACATTGATACAGATGGCGTTTTTGTTGCTCCTGAACAGGGCAGAATTTCAAGGGATGCTGTTCTTCAGGATGGTACGGTTGTAAAAGAGGGCGATCGTCTTACTCTTCTTGACAGTGAAAATCCGGGTCAGCTTAATGTTAATGGCGGATACAGATCATCGGCAATCGGTGGCTCTGCTCTTGAAACAAGCGGTGATATGACCTTTAACGGCGGTAATATTGTTGTTCGTGCTTACGGTGTTCCTGACAGTCTTTCAAATTATGGTGCCGGTGCAGGTATCGGCGGCGGTCATGCAGGATGCGGTACAGTTATGACCTTTAACGGCGGTAATATCGATGCCTGTGGCTCTTATCATGGTGCAGGTATCGGCGGCGGCTGTACATACGGCGGCGGTATGAGCAGCGCTACAGTTACATATGCACTTACAGATGGATATTTATCACAGTATCCTCTTAGCACAATTGCCGGTGATATCAATATTAATGGTGGATTTATTAAATCTCAAGGTTGCACACATTCTAATGCTTTCGGACAGGCTTGTGGCGGAACGAACACCGGTAAAACAATAACCATTACGGGCGGAACACTTCTTCCGAGTTCTGTTCCGGGTTGGTATGATATCGGCGGCGCAGGCGGTGATGTTATTGTAACGGGCGGTTCTGTTCGCTTGACAGACGGAAGTGCTGCAAAATTCCAAAGTAACGGCGGCGTTGCTTGGGGAGATCTTGATAAAACAATCAAGGTATTTATGACTACTATAAATATGTCCGCATACAAAAAGCCGAATATGCTTGTAGACGGAATGAAAATTACTGTAAACGGTATACCAAGTGAATATGGTATGCCTTCCTATACGGATGAAAGCGGCAACCTTTATTTCTGGCTTCCGAATGACGGAACGGCACCTGAGATAAGAGTAGACCTTGATTTAAAAGATAATGATGGAAAGGATGTAGTTACAGAGCCATTCTTTATTACCAATGCTACACAGGGTTCAGTGCTTAAACAGTATGTTGTTTTCAGTATTGATGAATCTCTTATAACGGATGATAATCGTTTAAGAAAAAAATATGATGGCTTGGCTTTCTCAGATGCGCAGCAGGAGGCATTCCTTACCGCTGTTGTTAAGGATGGTATTGCAGTAACTGCTCCTGCCGGTCAGCTTTTAACAAATATTAATCAGATGTCTATACAATCTCAAAGATTAAATGCTAATCTTGAGGTTGATGACAATGAATCAATTACCAGCGGAACAAATGCAAATGTTGGTAAATATCAGCTTACAATTACATCGGATCAGTATGCTAATACTGCCGGCTTCAAAGATGCGTTCTGGGGTCATAGATGCTATTATAAATATGCAGAAATTACTCCTGCAGAAAGTAAAACCATTGTTTCGGCTGCTCCTGTTTCAGAAGATGTTGAGGCAACAGGTACTTATGATGCAGATACAGCAATGCAGCTGACAGCATATGTTTCTCCTGCTGATACAGAGGCTGCAACCTGTGAGGCTCCTACAGGCAAGGTTCAGTTTTATATTAACGGCAAGCCTTATGGAGATCCTGTAAGTCTTGAAGATTGTAACGGTGCTGAAGATGTGAATGCAGCAGGTCGTAAGCAGAGCGTTGCTAAAATAAACTGGACTCCGACTCAGAATGGCGGTAAGTATGCTGTTGCGGGTACACAGGAAATATACGCTAAATATATTGTTCAGGATAAGGATAATTATAATAAAAGCCAAGCAGATTCTGTTAAATTTAATATAAAAACTGTTGATCAGGGTAATGAAGATAACGGCGGTAAGCCAATTGAAGTAACGGATAATACCAGCGGAGAGGTTATTCCTGCTGATAACAGCCAGCTTGAAAAAATTTACGGCGATAAATTCACTCTTACTCTTGAAGGCGGAGATACAGATGAAACGCCTGTTTATGTAAGCAGCAACCCTGATGTTGCAATTGTGGATAAAGATGGAAATGTAAAGATCGTTGGTGTTGGTGAAGCAGTTATAACGGCAACTCGTCCGGGTAACGGCGCTTATAATAATCAGTCACAGGAAATTAAAATTACAGCTAAGAAAAAGGAATTATCCATTACTGCTGTTGATATTTTAGATAAATACTATAATGGCTTAACAAACGCCAAATATGATCCAAATTCGGTTGTAATCAAGGGTGTTGTTTCAGGCGATGAAGAAAAGGTTAAGGCAGCTCTTAAGGGCGTTGCAGAATTTCCTGATTCAAATGTAGGTCTGTATCCTGATGCTTTTGCAACCTTTACGCTTGATAAGGATATGGCTGCACTTTATTTCTTCAAACAGGATGATGGAAGCGAAGGCAACAGTATTGTTTTAATTGATGAAGCATCAATTAAGATAAAGTCTATCTCAAAACCGGACGGTGAGGAAACAACCAAACCGGACGGCGAGGAAACGACCAAACCGGACGGCGAGGAAACGACCAAACCGGACGGCGAGGAAACGACCAAAC
>CAJTZJ010000001.1:149510-291579 GCA_910583925.1 uncultured Eubacterium sp.
CGGACGGCGAGGAAACAACTAAACCGGACGGCGAGGAAACGACTAAACCGGGCGGAGAAAATACAACCAACCCTGATGGAGAAGATACAACGAAACCCGGCGGAGAAGACCCGGATGATGATTCAATTATAACGATTGATTCTATTCCTGATCATATTTGGACCGGAAGCGAAATTGAAGATTTTCCTGTTGTAAGAGATGGAAACAGAGTTCTTATCAAAGATGTAGATTATACTGTTGAATTCAAGAATAATATAGATGTCGGAACTGCTGAGGTTATTATTACCGGTAAAGGCAACTATGAAGGCGTTCTTACAACAACCTTTAAAATTACACCTCCTGCAACAACCGTAACAGTTAATTATTATATTCAGGATGGAAGCGGAAGAAAGCTTGCCGATGAAGTGGTAATAGACGGCTATATGGGAGATGTTTATTCAACAGCAGAATATACAAGAGATGATTTTTATGGATATCAGCTTGTTGAAGTTCCGGAAAATGTTAAAGGTGTTATGACGGATAAGCCTATCCATGTTGATTATTATTATGTTCTCAAATCTGCAAAGGTTATTGTAAATTATATTGATACAAACAATAATCCTGTTGCTGATACTGAGGTTATTAACGGAAAAGTGTTTGATGAATTTGAAACACACCGCAAGGATATCAAAGGTTATAATCTTGTAGATGTTAATAATAATATGGAAACCGAAACAAAAGTTCAAAGCTTTTTCCGTTCTGTAGCGAAAGCATTATTTGCTGATAAAGCTTTAGATGATGTTTCGGGTGAAATGCAGGAAAATGTTGTTATCATAAATTATATTTATGATTTGAGAGATGCTTCAGTTGTTTCTGATTATGTTGACGAAAACGGCAATAAACTTGCAGACAGTGAAACACAGGAAACAAAATATTTTGCGGACTATACTACTGAAGCAAAAGAAATTAAAGGCTATGAATTAAAGGAAACTCCTGTTAATGCAGCAGGCAAGATAGATGCTGATGAAACAGTTGTTACATTTGTATATGCGCTTAAGGATTCTTCGGTAATTATAAATTATGTTGATGAAAACGGCAAAGAAATTGCTGCTTCCGAATCAACAACAGGCAAGTATTTTGAGAAATATACAACCTATCCAAAGACTGTTTTAGGCTATGAATTAATTGCTGCTTCTGACAATGCCGAAGGCACAAGAGAAGAAGATGTAATTCATGTTTATTATACCTATAAGCTTAAGGCTTCTACCGTTGTTGTTAATTATGTTGATATAAACGGCAAAGAAATTGCAGAAAGCGAAACCTTAAACGGAAAGGTATTTGAAGAATATAAAACAGAAGCTAAACAGATTAACGGTTATCAGTTAACTATGCTTCCGGGAAATGCTAATGGTACATTTGCTGAAAATCAGCAGGTTGTAAATTATGTTTATGCTCTTAAAGGCTCAGGTGTTATTGCAAACTATGTTGATGAAGCAGGCAATAAACTCGCAGAAAGCGTTGCACAATACGGAAATGTTTTTGATGAATACTCTACCTCCGCAAAGGAAATTAAGGGCTATGAATTAGTTGCTGTTCCTGAGAATGCAGAAGGAGAGCTTACAGAAGAATTGATAACTGTAAATTATGTTTACAGACTTAAGGATTCAAAGATTATCATTAACTATGTTGATGAAGACGGCAATGAAATTGCAGAAAGTGATATTGTTAGTGGTAAGGTATTTGATAGCTACAGTACATCTGCAAAGAATATTTATGAGTATTCCTTGATTTCATCAACAAATAATACCTCCGGCGAAATGACAGAGGAAGATATTCTTGTTGTTTATACCTATAAGAAAGTTCTTAATATAGATACGGATGGCGACGGTAAACCGGATATTAATATAGATCCTGATAAGGATGGAAAGCCAGATATCAATATAGATACAGATAAAGACGGAAAGCCTGATGTTAATATAGATACAGATAAGGACGGAAAGCCTGATGTTAATATAGATACAGATGGTGATGGAAAGCCTGATATCGATATAGATACAGATAAGGACGGAAAGCCGGATGTCAATATAGATACAGATAAGGACGGAAAGCCTGATGTCAATATAGATACGGATGGCGACGGAAAGCCGGATGTCAATATAGATACAGATAAGGACGGAAAGCCTGATGTCAATATAGATACAGACGGTGATGGAAAGCCGGATATCAATATAGATACAGACGGCGATGGAAAGCCTGATATCAATATAGATACAGACGGCGACGGAAAGCCTGATATCAATATAGATACAGACGGCGACAGTAAGGCTGATATTAATATTGATACAGATGATGACGGTAAAGCCGATATCAATCTTGATTTAGATGGCGATGGCATTGCAGATGCAAATATTGATACAAATGGCGATGGTATAGCAGATAAGAATATTATCGGTGCTGTAGATACAGGTTCATCGGATATGTTCAGAATGATTATGTACACTGCAATATCAATTGTTGCTGCTTTCCTCATTCTTGTTTTAATGATGAAGAATAAAAAGAAAGAAAAAGAAGCGTAATCCATTAAATATAAATACGGTCTGATGAATCAGACCGTATTTGTTTATCATAAAGTTTAAAGCAAATAAAAGCCGACTTGTTACAAGTCGGCTTTTATAATATGTATGATTATTCGTTTTTTATCAATTAAAGCAACAGATTCTTTAAATCTATCTTTCCGTTTAATCCAAAAATACAAAAGCCCATCACCGAAGCAATGGGCTTTTTATGTTGTTTAATCAGATAATCAAGCAGTTTTGTTTGCCTTAGCCGCTCTTTCAAGAGCAAGCTTATAATCTTTCTGATCAGTGAAAATCTCATTTTTATATGGATTTTTCTTCTGCTTCTTAGCACGCATAATAATTGCGGTAAGAACGCAGACATTAATGCCAAGAGCGAGGATAGCTATAATAGCCTGTGCTTTTGGATTTGCGCTTGTAGGCATTGCAGTTGCATCACCCATTACATATCCTTCCGGATAAACGGATGTGATAACGGAGAATTTGCTTCTGTCAAGGAAGATTGGGAATACCTGAGCGAACATACACCAAAGTGCCAGTGTGTTTGCTCTGTTCTGAATCCAACCGCCTTTGTTCCAGAATGCGTTTGCAAATGTAGGAGCAAGAAGAAGAGCAAGACCGCAGTACCATGAGTGATTTGGAAGGTTAAGATAAGTATACTCAAAGTTCCAGATATCATATGCAAGAATGTAGCACCATGTCATGTCAGGCCAAAGCATATCCTGCTTATTCTTTGAGGTATAGATACCCCACCAGCCTGTCATACAAAGGATATTGATGATTCCGGCAAAACCATTGAGCCAGTTCCACCAACCGCCGTAGATCCAAACATTCTCTGATGAGAACCACCAGCCGCCTGTGAAGCCGCCTTTGATAGCTGATTCAAAGTCTGAAGCAACTGCAATAAGAATGTTGATTGCAACGATTAAAAACGGAAAAATCTTAAACCAGTCTTTTTTTCCGATGTTCCACTTGTATTTTAGCATCATAAAGCCGATACAGCCTGCTGTTGCAGCATATAACTTAGCATAGTGGAACCAACCGTTCATATAAATGTGTGTTTGATTGTTTACTGCCCATTCAGCACCTAATTTAGCGCCGATAGCAACAGCAACAAAGTAAACCGTTAAAGCTGCCGGTAATACAAAGAATAATGCAATACCGCCTGCTTTAGTACGGCGAGCAATCTCGTTAAAAATAACGAGAGCAGCGAAAACAAGCACCCAGCCTAAAAGCTGATAAAGTGCGTTATCGCCATAAATTTGGAATAACATAGTAATCCTCCCTTAAAAATATGTATTATATAGGCTCAAGAAAAGTGAACCTTAGCTTAACTGTTTTGGCTGATGTTGATTAAACAGCCTCTATTTCCTTTATATTAATTTCATTTCCGGAAATAAGGTAAGTGCTTTCAGATTTGCAGTTCGGGCATATTTTGCCGTGTTCAACTGTTTTATAAGTGTCTTTGCAGCCTTCGCAATAGGTTACCGCAGGAATAACCTCAATAACAAGCTTCGCACCGTTCATAAGCTCTTTTTTTGCACATGCCCAGCTCCAGCAGTCATCAAGATAATTATGAAGAACACCCGAAACCTCTCCAAGCTCAATCGTAACAGAATTGACTTTTTTCAGCTTGTTTTGGGATGCAACATCTTCAACGCTTTTTATTATGTGAAAAACAATTCCAAGCTCATGCATAGTTATCAGCCTTTTTTAGCACGCTTAATTTTGATTTGTCTTTTAAGCATATATGGCAGAATTGCTTTCATTTTGTCATCTGAATTAACCATAGTGCTGCATTCGGGGTTTTCACGATGAAGCTTGATTGCATCAAATTCACATTTCGTAGTGCAGACACCGCAGCCGATACACTTGTTTTCATCAACAACCGAAGCGCCGCATCCAAGGCAGCGAGCAGTTTCAATCTTAACCTGAGCTTCAGTTAATGCCTTGTGAGCATCTTTGAAGGACTTTTTGTGGTCAATGCTTTTATCCGTTTCAGGAATTTGTCTTGATGAATTATCGTAGCTTTCAATGCGGATATCATTCTTGTTCAGCTCAATGAAATCTCTTCTGTTTCTGCCGATTGTAAGGCTTGCATTGTAATGAACAAAGCGATGGATTGACTCGGCGCCTTCCTTACCTGCTGCAATAGCATCAATAGCAAATTTAGGACCGGTGTAAACATCGCCTCCTACGAAAATATCCTCTTGTGCTGTCTGATATGTAAGACTGTCTGCAACAGGGGAATTTGCTGTTCCGAGTTCAACACTTTCTTTTTCAAGAAGATTGCCCCACACAATGCTTTGACCGATTGAAAGATATACATTATCGCATTCAATCGTTTTCGTGTCGTTTTCATCATACTGAGGATTGAATTTGCCGTCAGCATCCTTAACAGCTACGCACTTTTTAAGTACAATGCCTTTAACCTTTCCGTTTTCGGTAAGGATTTCCTTAGGACCCCAGCCATTGAATATTTCAATGCCTTCATCCTCTGTTTCAAATATCTCTTCGTCAGAAGCAGGCATTTCTTCTCTGTTTTCAAGGCAGTACATTCCTAAAACATCCGCACCGCAGCGTTTTGAAGATCTTGCAACATCAACTGCTACATTGCCGCCGCCGATAACAACTGTTTTTTTGCCGTTAAGGTCTAATTCATGGTTTTCTGCAATTTTATGAAGAATATCAACAGCGCTCATAACACCGTCAGCGTCTTCGCCTGCAATACCTGCCTTTCGGCTGCCCTGGCAACCGATAGCAATGTAAAATGCTTCGTAGCCCTGTTTTCTTAATTCGTCAAGTGTAATGTCCTTTCCTACTTCAACGCCGCATTTGATTTCAACGCCAAGCTGGCGGATGATATCAATCTCAGCCTCAACAACATCTTTCTCAAGCTTGTAGGAAGGAATACCATAGGTAAGCATACCGCCCGCTTTTTCATTCTTTTCAAAAACGGTTGGTCTGTATCCTGTTGTTGCAAGGTAATAAGCACAGGAAAGTCCCGCAGGACCTCCGCCTATAATTGCTATCTTATTATTAAATTCGCCGCGGTTTGATGGAATAATCTTTTCGGGAATATATCTTGTTTCTGCATCAAGATCCTTTTGTGCTATGAATCTTTTAACCTCGTCAATTGCAACTGCCTCGTCAATAGTTCCTCTTGTGCAGGCATCCTCGCATCGTCTGTTACATACTCTTCCGCAAACAGCAGGAAATGGATTTTCTTTTTTGATAAGAGCCAGAGCATCAGTATATCTGCCCTGTGCAGCCATTTTAATATATCCCTGAACAGCAATGTGAGCAGGGCAGGCAGTTTTGCATGGCGCTGTGCCTGTATCATAACAGTTGATTCTGTTTTTATCTCTGTAATCGGGACTCCATTTGTCTTTGCCCCATTTAACTGCATCCGGAAGCTCCTGCTTCGGATATGTAACCTCGCTTCCGTCTTTTTTGCAAAGCTTCTGTCCAAGCTTAACAGCACCTGCAGGGCAGTATTCCACACAGCGTCCGCAAGCAACGCAATCCTTGGCTTCAACTCTTGCAACATAAGCGGAACGGCTCATGTTCGGTGTGTTGAATAACTGTGAGGTGCGAAGTGCATTACAAACTTTAACCTGACAGTTACAGATAGCAAAAATTTTGTTTTCCCCGTCAATGTTTGTTATCTGATGAACAAAACCGTTGTCCTCGGCACGCTGAAGGATTTCCATAACCTTTTCACGAGTAATATAATGACCCTTGTTGGTTTCAACAAGATAATCAGCCATATCGCCGACACCTATGCACCAATCCTCAGGATCATCAGCACAGCCTTCGCCCAATATCGCTCTTGAATAACGGCATGAGCATGGACCTGCTGCATACTTTCCGTCATATTTATCAAGCCAGTGTGAAATATGCTCAACGGGAACGGATTTATTTTCCATTTCTATTGCTTTTTCAACCGGAATAACATGCATACCGATTCCTGCTCCTCCCGGGGGAACCATAGGTGTAATAACTTCAAGAGGAAGCTGGGTCATTCTTTCAAAGAAGCTGGCAACCTCGGGATGTTCAACAATATTTTCCCATTTCATATTAAAGAATTCGGCACTTCCCGGAACAAACATGGGAAGTACATACTGCTTTTCGTGTTCGGGGTTTTCCCAGTTGTATTCAATTAAACCAATCTGAGCCATTTCGTCAAGAATTTTCTCAAGATAGGCTTCGTCCCTGCCGGTTGCTTTGATAATTTCAGGCATTTTCATGCCTTTGTGAACCTTCATTTTCAGTGCAACCTCTGCCATTTCATCGGAAACCATTGCCGCAAGTCCCCAATATTCAGGGTCGTTAACTGTCATTGTTTCGCCGACCTTTGGAAGCCATGGCAGTTTATAGAGAATTCTGTCCGTAATTTTTTTGCCAAGCTTTAAAATTAATTTTCTCGGCGGTTCATCGCTGTGGTTTTCATAGTAGTGCATAATGCGTTCTGCACTCGGATAAGATTTGCCTTTTATCTTATCAAATTTATATTCATACATATAAATCCCCCTTTTGAATTTTATTGGGTATTATTTAAAATGAGAAAGTTTATTTTTTCCATTTCTTAACTTCGCTGTTAAGCCATTCAGCCCATTCTTCTATGCCTTCTCCGCTTTTAGCACAAATGGTAAATACTTTGGCTTTCGGATTTCTTTCGTGAATGTATTTCTTACATTTTTCAACATCGAAATCAAAATAGGGAAGTACATCCATTTTGTTTATCAGAACAACATCACTTATTGAAAACATAAGCGGATACTTAAGCGGTTTGTCATCACCCTCGGGAACAGAAAGAATCATTGCATTTTTAACGGCGCCTGTGTCAAATTCCGCAGGGCAAACAAGGTTGCCGACATTCTCCAGGATAGCTAAATCTACATCTTCCGTATTCAGCGCCTCCAGCCCCTGCCTTGTCATTTCAGCATCAAGATGGCACATACCGCCTGTATGAAGCTGTATTGCTTTTACTCCTGTTTCAGCTATTTTTTTAGCATCAACATCGCTGTCGATATCAGCTTCCATAACACCTATTTTAATCTTGTCTTTCAGAGTGTTGATTGTAGCCTTAAGTGTTGTTGTTTTTCCCGAACCGGGAGAGGACATTAAATTGAGTAAAAATACACCTTTTTCTTTTAGGCTCTCTCTTAAATGCTCTGCCTGCTCATCATTGTTTTTGAAAACACTTTGTTTTATTTCTATTATTTTTACTTCGTCCATGTTCACGCACCTATGTATTATGTTTTGTATATTATTTTAACATTTTGTTAATTAATTCTCAATATCTAAATATTCAATTTAATGATTTTTTATATTTTTGGTTATTTTGTAAAAAAACATGTGAATATTTTATGAATAATAACAATGGATTTTGTCTTTTTGATTTACAGAAGTTTAAAAGTGACACAAGGGTGTAATGCAGCAATTTGAGAGTGATATATTTGAATTTTACGAATATATGTATAAAGCACTCTTATTTAATATAAAATAAGCTGTTATAATCTGTATTTTGTTGCATTGTATCGGATAAAAATATTTCAACTTTTCAAATTTGGGTATTGACTATTTAATAATATAATGGTATTATACTAAAGCATTAACGAGATTTGGGCCATTAGCTCAGTTGGTCAGAGCTCCCGGCTCATAACCGGTCGGTCCGGGGTTCGAGTCCCTGATGGCCCACCAAATCTAGGGGTATAGCTCAGTTGGTAGAGCAGCGGTCTCCAAAACCGCGTGCCGAGGGTTCAAGTCCTTCTGCCCCTGCCATATTAGGACTACAAAATAGATGTCAGTCCGTGAAACCCCGATTATATCGGGGTTTTTTGCATATTAAGAGGCGAAATTCTAACATTCAATTCCATAGATGCATTCGGGGATGACGGCACTTAGATTTTTGAAGCAGCACCGCAGGGTTACATACACCAATCTTCTCGCAAGCGGCAGGTACAAGGTATAACGGAACAGTTAAAAGATGAAGATGCGTTAGAATGGACAGATAGAGTGAATAATATAAGGGCTTATGCGAGGTAGGTTTTGAACAAGAAATTTATTTACACATAGGCAATACAGCGGCAGAGAGTTAAATCTCTGTCGCTTTCTTCTGGAATCTTAGTGTCTGTATTCATATTTTTCACATTAGAATCTTGATAAAGGATGAAATTATTCTTACAAAATTATAATGGAAGCACTCAGCACCGTGCAAGCTGTTTTGATTATCTCAATGTAAAAGAACTTGTTATGTCTTCGGAAAGCCTGCTATACAGCTTTTGAATAATCTTGCACTTGTTCATCACTTAGACCGCAGGTAAATGGTGAGGCAATGGGGGACTCTCTAAGGGCGAAAACGGTGATTTGCGCTGTGCATTGAATACGGGAATGCTGTATTTCCATGCCTATATTGAAAAGAATATGAAACTTGTCAGTGACCCTCGTTCTGTCTATGCGGATATGCTCGCAGATGAAAGCAGAGATAGAAAGAGTTAAACCGTTGTCAGCTTTACAAGCAAAACTTTATAACAAAGAAATGGTTAAGCATGAATTATTTAGGCTGTTATCAAAAGCAAAACGCAACCTGTATTACGATAGATTTAGATAAAAACACCTATGAAATCAAGGAACACGCAAATGCCAAGGCTTGATGCAGGAAGTTACCATGTACCCGTATTAACACAGATGAGTGATGTTTTATGTTTGTCATCAGAATTCGTTGCACGAATTAGAATCAGATATTGATAGTTTTAAGGGCTTGTTTATTGATTACGATTGGCGTAAGATTTTTTATATTAGTTAGATAAAACAAAATGGTTACCGCAAGGTAACCATTTTGTTTGTATATCCGAAATATTCAGAAGATACGATTTTAAATTATTCTATGTCAGGTATTTCAAAATCGGGTTCTGAAACGATTGGATCAGTTGAAGGCTCTGTAACAGGCTGTGTCGGAGCAGACGAAGGCTGTGTGGATGGTTGTGTTGGTTTTGCAGTAGTATTGGCTGCCGGTTTCGTTGAACTTGTTTGCGGTCTGCTTGTTTGAGAACTGCCTGAATTTGAAGTACTGCTGTTGCTTTGTGGCCTGCGATTCTGTGAAGGTTGTTGCTGAGTTGGATTTGGCCTTTGATTGGTAACAGGTACACTGCTTGATGAAGTTTCGCCCGATGTGCTTTCGGATGTGCTTTCAGATGAGCTTTCGCCGGTTAAGTCCATTGTAGTTTCAGTATCGGAAACCGATTCGCTTTCGGAAGGCTTGTCCGTGTTGTTGACAGGCTCAGATGGGGTTTTGCCATTATTAACAAAGTGGATTGTTAGCCCTGCGGCAATTGCAACAATAATGATAATTAAAACAATCATCTTTTTATTGCCTTTTAAAAATCCGGAATTAATTTCCTCTTCGTCTTCTTCAAACTCTTCTTCAGTTTCTTTTTCGTTAACAATTTCTTTTTCGGCAACGATTGCTGCTGTATCTTCGATGATTTTATTTAATACTTCTGTCGGAACCTCATTGTTTTGCGTATAGCTGTATTCGGTTTCCAAAACGAAAGTAAAGAGTTGAAGCGGATTTGAAAAAACAGCCAGCTTTGGGTGGCTCTTTTTTAATTCATCGCAGATTTCATTCATTCGTTTTACGCCCGCATTCAGCGATGATATAATATCATTTTCGGAACAGTGAAGCGCTCTTGCTATTTCTTTTACCGAAAATCCTTCAATATAATGATATAGAAAGCACATTCTTTGCTCTACATTGAGCGATTTAAGAAGTTTTTTTGAAAAATTATTTATTTCACTTTCCGTAAAATCATTTGTATCAGGCACAGGATTCTTGCCTTCGTTCACAATATCCATATACAGTGTTTCATTTGCATAAGGCTCGTTTTCCGAAAAAAATTCTTTGCCTGCATTTCGTAATCCTGCTGCGCTTATGCTTGCAATAATAATGCCGAGCCAGCTTGTAAAAACTTCAGGATTATGTAAAAGATTTATGCTTGATAATGCTTTTACATAGGAATCGTTCAGAACTTTATCTAACGAGGAAGCCAGATATTTGGATGTGATAAATCTTTTTCTGTTATATGTAGTTTTAATTATAATACCCCAACCAACACTTCTGCCTTGCTTTGCAAGGTTTATTGCTTCGGTTAAATTCATGGTAATCTCCTTGATTATACTATATTGTTATAGCTATTTTACTTAAAAATTATGATATAGTCAATATTTATAATGATTTTAGGAAAATATTTCTTTTGTAATGCTTTTTTGAAACTGAGTTTACAATTATTAAATATTTGTAATATTTACAGAGGGCTTATTGTAAAAAAGTATTTTCTGGATTATAATTAACATTAATTTTTATTAGGAGTGATTTACAAATGCCTATATGGGCACAACTGCTTTTGCAGTTTGTACTTATAATGATAAATGCAGTTTTTGCAAGTGCGGAAATCGCAATCGTTTCAATGAATGATGTTAAGCTGGAAAAGCTGGCAGAACAGGGAAATAAAAAAGCCAAACGCCTTGTTAAACTGACTTCAAAGCCCGCTTCCTTTCTTGCAACAATTCAGGTTGCGATAACGCTTTCCGGATTTCTCGGTTCAGCCTTTGCGGCAGATAATTTTTCGGAAATTCTTGTTGATTTGATTATGAAAACAGGTGTAAACATTTCACGCTCAACGCTTGATACAATTGCTGTTATTGTTATAACAATGATTCTGTCGTATTTAACACTTGTGTTCGGTGAGCTTGTGCCGAAGCGTATTGCCATGCGAAAAACCGAAGGTCTTGCATTGGGTGTTTCAGGTCTTATTTCAGTAATTTCCAAAATTTTTGCTCCGCTTGTATGGCTTCTTACGGTGTCCACAAATCTTGTTCTTCGCTGTCTTGGAATAGATCCGAATGCGCAAGAGGAGGAAATCAGCGAAGAGGAAATACGGATGCTTGTTGAAGTAGGCTCCGAAAAGGGCATAATTGATAAAGATGAAAGAATCATGATTTCCAATATTTTTGATTTTGATGATAAAGAATGCGGCGAAATTTCAACCCACAGAACGGATGTTGTCGGGCTTGATGCCGATGAGTCCATTGAAGAATGGGATAGGATTGTAACAAATTCAAGCCACAGTGTTTATCCGGTATATAAAGAAAATATTGATAATATTATCGGTGTGCTTGATTCTAAAAAGTATTTCCGTTTAAGGGAGAAAAGCAAAGAGTTTGTAAATCAAAATGCAGTTTCTCAGCCTGTTTTTGTTCCTGAAAATATGAAAATTGATGTGCTTTTTGAGAATATGCAGAAAAGCAGAAATCATTTTTCGGTTGTTCTTGATGAATACGGCGGCACAGTCGGCATCATTACGATGAATGATTTACTTGAAGAAATAGTAGGTGATCTGGAGAATGAGGAAAATGCCGAGGTTAAAGAACCTGATATCAAACAGATAAATGAAAATGAATGGACGATTCAGGGTTGTGCTTCGCTTGATGATGTGGAAAGAAATCTTAAGGTTCAGCTTCCCGTTGATGAATATGAAACCTTCAGCGGCTATGTTTTCGGCATTTACTGTACGATTCCGGAGGATAATACCTCGTTTTCTCTTGAAACCGATAAGCTTATAATAAATGTTTTAAATGTTGTAAATCATACAGTTGAAAAAGCTTCTGTAATTGTTAAATCATAGGTATTAAATATGTGAATTTTCAGCCTTGCTCATTGTGAGTAAGGCTGTTTTTTCTGTTGTTGGAAATAGCGTATACTTTGTTAGAGTATAGAAATCATAATTTATAATAAGCTGAAAAAAGACAGCGGATGTGCAAATGCTTTTTATGATATTATTCGGTTTTATTGCACAGAGCGGAAATTCCTTTTGGTTTCCAAAAGTTTATATATATTAATTTTTTAAGGAGAAGAAAAATGAAACAAAAAATAAGTATAAGAATATGTTCAATATTTTTATCACTGCTGCAAGATAAGAGCGGTAACAAGCAAGAACAAGAATGCAACCTCAAACTATAGCAATGTTGTAAGTGTAAAGAGAAAATAAGAACCAGTTTTGCTTCGCAAGCCGGAGCCTGGTTGTTACTTCGAAACAATAAATCATAGGGGCGGATCATATCCGCTCCTTTTTTGTTGTTTTAATTTTGTCTATTTGATTTCTTTTTCTAATCGGATTTTATGAAAATTTTATTTGTTATTTATTGAATATTCTTTTTATATATAGTAAAATCAAATTAATTAATATATGGAGGATTGCTATGGAAAGCTATTCACTCAGCGGTAAGGAATCGCTTGGAATTGAGCTTGGCTCAACAAGAATCAAAGCAGTGTTGATTGATGAAAACTGTAATCCGATTGCCTCAGGCAGTCATACTTGGGAGAATAAATATGAGAACGGATATTGGACATACAGCCTTGATGATGTTTGGAAAGGTCTGCAGGATGCTTTTGCCGAGCTGAATAGGGATACCTCTGAAAAATTCGGATCAATAATAAAAAAGCTTTCTTCAATAGGCTTTTCGGCGATGATGCACGGTTATCTTCCTTTCGACAAAAACGGAAATCAGCTTGCTGAATTCAGAACATGGAGAAATACAACTACAGCTGAAGCCTCATCGGAATTAACAAAACTGTTCAATTTTAATATTCCGCAGAGATGGAGTATTGCCCATCTTTATCAGGCAATTTTAAATAAAGAGGAGCATGTTAAAGATATTTCTTATTTGACAACGCTGGCAGGCTATGTGCATTGGAAATTATCGGGCGAGAAAGTAATGGGAATAGGCGAAGCATCAGGTATGTTTCCAATAGACAGTGAAATGAATGATTATAATGCGGAAATGCTTGATAAATTTTCGGGTATCGAAGCTGTTAAACAGTATAAATGGGAAGTAAAAGAAATTTTGCCGAGAGTTCTTCTTGCAGGGGATAACGCTGGATTTCTTACAAAAGAGGGAGCGCTTCTTTTAGACCCAAGCGGAAATCTTGAAGCGGGTGCCCTTATGTGCCCTCCCGAGGGAGATGCAGGCACAGGAATGGTTGCAACAAACAGTGTTTCGGTTAAAACAGGCAATGTTTCTGCAGGCACTTCAATTTTTGCAATGGTTGTTCTTCAGAATCAGCTTTCTCAGGTATATGAAGAAATAGATATGGTAACCACGCCAACAGGAAGACCTGTTGCTATGGTACACTGTAATAACTGCTGTACGGATCTTGACTATTGGGTGTCCGTTTTCAGTGAATTTGCAAAGGCCTCGGGCAGTGGATTAACTAAGCCGCAGATATATGATTTGCTTTATAACAAAGCACTTGAAGCAGATGCAGATTGCGGCGGAATCGTTAATTATAATTATTTTTCGGGTGAGCCTGTTGCTCATCTTCAGAATGGCAGACCCCTTTTTGCAAGAACACTGAACGCAGCCTTTAATCTTGCTAATTTTATGAGGGCACAGATTTATTCAACTATGGCAACTCTTAAAATAGGCATGGAAATTCTTGAAAAGGAAAATGTTCAGCTGGATTGCCTTATGGGGCACGGCGGTTTATTTAAAACAGCAGTTGTAGGTCAAAGGCTTATGGCAGGTGCTATGAATACGCCGGTTGCCGTTATGGAAACAGCAGGTGAAGGCGGAGCATGGGGGATTGCCGTGCTTGCGGAATATGCAGCCCATAATAACGGAAAACCACTTGAAGATTATCTCGATGAACAGGTTTTCAGTAAATACAAAAGCTCGGTAATTGAGCCTTATGCCGAAGATGTCAGCGGCTTTAAGGAATATATGAGATTGTACAAAAAAGGTCTTGCTGTTCAGAAATCAGCAGCCGATATTTTATAAATAAAGAGGTAAAAGTTATGTCAATTAAGAATTATGAATTTTGGTTTGTTGTAGGGACGCAGTTTCTTTACGGAGAAGATATTTTTGAAACGATTAATGAACATTCCAAGGAAATGTGCAGTGAATGGAGCAGCAAGCTCCCATGCAGAATCGTTGCAAAGCCGTGTGTTAAAACCTCAAAGGAAATCCTTGATGTAATGCAGGCTGCAAACTGCGATGAAAAGTGTGCAGGCGTTATAACATGGATGCACACCTTTTCTCCGTCAAAAGCTTGGATCGCAGGCTTCAATGCACTGCAGAAGCCGTATCTTCATGTGAATACGCAGTTTAACAGGGATATTCCGTGGAATGATATTGATATGGATTTTATGAATCTGAATCAATCTGCCCACGGAGATAGAGAGCATGGCTTTATCGCAGCCCGTATGCGGCTTAAAAGAAAGGTTATAGCAGGATATTGGCAGGACGAAGCATTTCAGAAAAAAATGGAAATCTGGATGCGTGCAGCAGTGGGTGCTGCCGAATCAAGAAAAACCCATGTGCTTCGTATTTCAGATAATATGAGAAATGTTGCCGTAACAGACGGCGATAAGATTGAAGCCCAGATTAGACTTGGCTGGCAGGTTGATCATTTCGGTGTAGGGGATATTATCAAAGAGGTTGAAGCGGTAACGGAAGCTGAAATTGATGCGCAGATGGCAGAATATGAAGAGCATTATATTATGGATACAGATAATATGGATGCTGTTCGTTATCAGGCAAGAGAAGAGGTTGCTATTAAGAAATTTCTTGAAAGATATGATTTTAATGCTTTTCATACGAATTTCGAGGATTTGCAGGGGCTTCTCCAGCTTCCCGGTCTTGCGGCTCAGGATTTAATGCGTCAGGGCTATGGTTTCGGCGCTGAGGGCGACTGGAAGGTTGCTGCAATGCTGCGGGTTATGAAATCAATGGCAGAGGGGCTTAACGGCGGCACTGTGTTTATGGAGGATTATACTTATCACTTTGATCCTGATAATGAAATGCTTCTTGGTTCTCATATGCTTGAGGTTGACCCAAGCTGTGCAGCAGAAAAGGCTAAAATTCAGGTTCATCCGCTTGGTATCGGGGACAGAGAGGATCCTGCAAGGCTTGTGTTTAAAGCCCAGACAGGAAAGGGCATTGTTGTAACGCTTGTTGATATGGGCGATAGACTTCGCCTTATCTGCAATGATGTTGAATGTAAAGAACAGACAAACGATATGCCGAAGCTTCCGGTTGCAGGTGTGCTTTGGAAGCCGCTTCCCTGCCTTCAGACCTCTGCTGAGGCATGGATTTATGCGGGCGGAGCACATCACAGTGTGCTTTCATACAGCTTAACTGCCGATACTATGCGTGATTTTGCAGAGATTATGGGTATTGAATTTGTTCATATCAATGAAAATACTGAGATAAACGAATTCAGAAAAGAGCTTTTCTATAATGATGTTGCCTATAAGCTTGGTATGTGAGGAATAAACTATGTTGGAAGAACTTAAAAAAAAGGTTTATAAAGCTAATCTTCAGCTTGTTGAATATGGTCTGGTTGTGCTTACCTGGGGAAATGTTTCTGCGATAGACAGAGCAACAGGTTTGTTTGTTATCAAACCATCCGGTGTGCCTTACAGTGCAATGACTGCAGACGATATGGTTGTTATGGATTTAAACGGAAATAAGGTTGAGGGTAGGCTTAATCCATCATCAGATACGCCGACTCATCTTGAACTTTACAGAAGCTTTAACGATATCGGCGGCATTGTGCATACACATTCAAGCTGGGCATGCTCGTGGGCACAGGCAGGCAGAGATATACCTGCTTACGGAACAACCCATGCTGATTTTGCAAATGGTGCAGTGCCTTGCGCAAGAGGGCTTACTGAAGCTGAGGTTGCCGGAGAGTATGAGCTGAACACGGGCAAGGTAATTGTTGAAGAGTTTGTGAAAAGAGGAATAAAGGCAGAAGAATGTCCTGCTGTTCTTGTTCACCGCCATGGTCCGTTTACATGGGGAACGGACCCTTTTAAAGCGGTGGAAAATGCACTTATACTTGAAGAGGTTTCCAAAATGGCTTCACGAACAGAGCGTATAGCCGCAATGAGTGAAAATTCAAATATCGGTATAGAACAGTATCTTCTTGATAAGCATTATCAAAGAAAACACGGCAAAAATGCTTATTATGGTCAGAATAAATGAAAGGGAGCGGAGAAGGGCGGTAGCCCATAAGGAAACATAACCAAACTTATGACTCATGTCAGTAAATAAAAAAAGAAAAACTGCTATGTAAAAGGTTTATCTAATGCATAGCAGTTTTCTTTTGTCCTTCTATTTGATTGTGTCTTTTCAGTACTCCGGCGGATTTTTTCAAGTGCCTTTTTTATAGAATGTGTATAAGTTTAATAATTATTTTCTCGACGAATTTAAAGGATTATTCGCTGTTTTTTTCAGCTATTGATTTCATTGCGCTTTTTTTTCAAATTTAAAACGATCTTAATTTATTTTTGTTGTACCATGCAAAACGCCGTAACGATTGTTTTTACTTAATTTCAAAACTTTCGTTACGGCACTTCAGCTAAAATGTGACCGGTTTTTCTTATTTGCCTTTTTAATAAATACCGCTTAACTCATTGCTGAAAGCGGATGTGACAGTGCTGTTTTTACTGTTTACCGCTCTGACTTTATAAGTATATGTTTTTCCTTTAACAGCACCGCCGATTGTTGCTGAATTAGTATTTACAGTTTTCAGTAATCGATAAGAGCCGTTTGCAGTTTTAAGATAAATTTCGTATGTATCTGCCCCGATAACCGTATTCCATGAAAGCGTAAAGGATGCGTTTGTATTTACCTTTATTTTCGGAATCGGTGTTACAAGTCTTTTATTATTGATTGCTGATACGGCTGAACTGAATGCCGATGTTATTGCACTGTTCCTGCTGTTGACTGCTCTTACCTTATAAGAGTATTTCTTGCCGTAATGCGCCGTACCCGTTGTAGTTGATGTTCCTGTAACTGTACGAAGAAGCTTATAACCTGTTCCGTTATCAATATATACATCATATTTATCTGCACCTGTAACTGTATTCCATGAAATGGTAAATCCGCCGTTTGCATTTACAACTGTTTTTGCTGTTGGTGTTACAAGTCTTTTATTGTTGATTGCTGATACGGTTGAACTGAATGCCGATGTTATTGCACTGTTCCTGCTGTTGACCGCTCTTACCTTATAAGAGTATTTCTTGCCGTAATGCGCCGTACCTGTTGTGGTTGATGTTCCTGTAACTGTACGAAGAAGCTTATAACCTGTTCCGTTATCAATATATACATCATATTTATCTGCACCTGTAACTGTATTCCATGAAATGGTAAATCCGCCGTTTGCATTTACGACCGCTTTTGCCGTTGGGGTCTGCAATCTGGTTATGGTAATGGTTTCGGTTTTAGTTGCTCCGCAAATAGTACAGGTATAGGTTTTGATTCCGTCTGATGAAACAGTAGGCTCTTTCGTAATTGTTCCGTTGTCCCAAGAATGCGTATGGATGGGTGTATATGTGGCGTTAATTTTCATTTGTCCCGCAGAATAGCTTGCGTTAATCTTAACGGTATGTGTTTCATTTTCCCATTCTTGTGTTGAAAGCTGATATGCTGCAAGATTGTAAATGACGTCCTGATAGCCGGCAGGCATATTGGAAGTAACGGGGATATCAAAAGATTCTGCTCCTGTTTGAAGGTTTGTTTGTATAGAGTCTTCCAATGCGTCAGACCAGTTATGAATCAACCCGCTTTTAATAAAATAGTTGCAGGCAAGTGAATTTGATATATATCCATTATTCGGAGCGTGATCGGAATGTACCATATTCATAATTGTGTCATTCAGACCGAAATACAGATAGTTTTCATATGTATGATCGGAGTAGCCGTTGTCGTCCCATGTGACATCAACCTGATACCAGTTTCCGTCAATATATACAGCTGTCCAGACATGACCGTTTCCTTCGATTCGTCCGCTGGCAATTCCAACACGTCTGAGAAGCATTGTATATGCACGGTGATATGCCTCGCAGGTACCGGTTCCTCTTACAAGCGCACCCTCGGGATTGCAGTAAAGGTAAGAGTAATCGTATTCACAGTGATCTACTAACCAGTCATGCAGCCACAAGGCACGCTCGTAATCTGTTTTGCAGACTGCCGCACACTCAGATGCAATCTGATCTGCAACTGCTTCAACGGTTGGGTATTCCGGGTCATTCAGAGTGACCTTTACAATTTTTCTTTTTGTTACAATAGGACGGGAATCCTTATCCATTACATAAAAATGAAGATAATAGACACCTGATGCATAAAATGTTATTTCAAATGTATTGTCTGTTTTATATCCCGGAAGACGGCTGGGATCCATTATAAAATACTGACCGTCTTCGCCATCTCTTGTAACATTGTTTAGAAGATATAAATAGTTGCCTGAACCTCCTGTAGCATTGAGCGTAAAGACGGAAGGTTCTCCGCACTTTGCATCATATGAAACTGTCAGCGAGAGTGGGTCGTCTGTGGCAGAGAAAGCCTGAATCGGCAGTAAAGCCGAAAAAAGAAGCAGCAAAGTCATAAAGGATGCAGTTAAGCGTTTGTATTTTTTCAAGAAAAAACTCCTTTCTTAATGAGGATTTTTTTATTATACCACAAGTACTGCATAAAGTGCAGTACACGGCAAAGCCGTGTATGGGCGGCAGTTTAAATTGAAGATGCAATGTTCTCCGAAACAATCAAAGATTTTGATTGTTTCGTGAAGTTATTATATCATAAATGTATTTGCTTGTAAACTTGGACTGATTTAATTAAATAAAAACGGCAAATTCAGTAAGAATTGCCGTTTTTTGAAAATAACTTCTATAATAAACAATGTATATCCTTTTGTAATACGTTTATTTTTTTATATCGTCCCATTTAACTCCGTTTATATGGAATAAATCATCAAAATAATAAACATCGGTTTCGCTTTTTGAATGGCTTGGATACCATACTTGTGCAAAGAAAGGATTTGTTTTTGCAATGGAATTATAGTCCCATTTTTTTTGCGGAATAAAGCATTCGGGGCACCAATGTCCGCCAAGCAGTATAAGAGCAGGGCTTGCTTCAAATTCTGCACCGCAGTGTCCGCATTTCCATTTCAGCTTTTCGGATAGGTTGCCCTTTTTCATGTTTTCGGATAAGCAGTCGCCGCCTCTGAATTTGGCGGCCATTTTCATATCCTCAATATCAAGCTCGCCTTCGGACTTATCTTCATCATATCCGTGATCAAGCTTAAAGCGTTCGGAAATGCTTGTGTTTTTCTCAAACTTCATTATTTTAAAGTCGGCCCATTTTTTCGGAATGTTTTCCCAAGCTTCCTTAGAGCCGAAAAAGGCATTGATTCTAGTTGTGTTGTTTTTCTCAATCCAATCCAGTGTTCCGAAATCTGCAGTTAATGCAATTTTCTTCATAAAGGGTTTAACGAAAAATGCAACAACATCCTTTGATATTCTTTTTGCCAGCTTATATTCAAATTCAAGCTGACTTGCAAGGTATTTAAAATAATTTTTAATTGGCATATTTCCGCGGAAATGAAGATAATCATCAAGCTTATCGCTGTCTGCAAAGAAATGTCCGTGGAAATTTTTTGTTATAAACCAATTTGGTGCGAAAAGTTTTTCAGGGGAGGCAAGACCGAGTGTTTCAAGCAATATGCACATAAATTCATAATTTGAAATTCTGTATTCTTCTCCCGAGCCTATGTTATAAAAATGATTCCAGAAATCTTTGCCGAGATTTCCTGCCATATCTTCAAGAACAAGGTTGCACATTACTCTGCCTGCATCTTCAACGGTGCACCATTCAAGCACACCGTTAAGAGGAACATGGTACATAATCGGATCAAGATTGTTAAGAATGCTTGGATAAAGTATTCCCGTCTGTCTGAGAACAACCCAGTTTTTAATTCCGCTTTCAACAAAAATGCGTTCCGCAACTGTTTTTGAAATAGCATAGTGATCATAAATAGAAATTTTAATCGGATCTCCGCATCTGCCCCAGTGAATCGGATAGTTTCTTCCGCCCGTCTGTGCTACAGAACCGATATAGCAAACCTTAATTGCATCGGGGTTGGGCTGAGCAAGCACTGCCTTGCAAATGTTTTCTGCAGCACCGATGTTGGTTTTTTGTGTTAAATAAGGTTTCCAGTCTGCAACAGGGGAAACCATTCCGCCTATATGAAGAATATAATCGCTGCCTGTAACGCCTTCAAGAATAGCATCATAATCAAGAAAATCTCCCCATATAATCTTAACGTTCGGCTTTGCCATATACGGAGTAAGGAGTTCCATATTCTTTGTGCTTTTTCTTGCCAATATTTTCAAGTTGATTTTTGTCGGCTTTTTTAACATATATTTAATTGCAGACCAGCCCATAGTTCCTGTTCCGCCTGTTATAAATACTGTTTTTCTTGCCATTCCAAACACCTCTAAATTCTAAACTAATTCTAAACTAATTATATACAAAATATAAATTTATTTCAATAACCAAACTTTGTATAAATAATGAACATTTTTTTAATTGCTCTGATTTAACTTTACATTAAAATATGTATTGACAATTTTGCTGTGTTGCGTTATCATAGTTGCAAAGTTAATAATACCTTATCAAGAGTGGCGGAAGGACAGGCCTTGTGATGCCACAGCAACCTGCTTTTTCGGCAAGGTGCTAATTCCTGCGGTATGATTTAATTTTAATGATTAAACCGAGTGATGAGTTTACTGAACACACTCGCCGGAGTGTGCTTTTTTTATGAAAGGAGAATTCTTATGTCTAAATATTTATTTACAAGTGAATCCGTTACGAAAGGGCATCCTGATAAAATTTGTGATCAGATTTCGGATGCGATTCTTGATGCTATGATTGAGCAGGATCCTATGAGTCGTGTTGCCTGTGAAACCGCCTGCACAACAGGTCAGGTGCTGGTTATGGGCGAAATTACATCAAATGCTCAGGTTGATATACCGTCTATTGTCAGAAAAACAGTTTGTGATATCGGATACGACAGTGATGAAAAGGGCTTTAACGGCAATACCTGCGCAGTGCTTGTTGCCCTTGATAAGCAGAGTACGGATATTGCTATGGGTGTTGATAAATCCTTTGAACTTAAAAATGATGAGGATGATGCGTATAATCTTAATGGCGCAGGTGATCAGGGTATGATGTTCGGTTATGCCTGTGACGAAACAGAAGAACTTATGCCTATGCCTATCAGCCTTGCCCATAAGCTTTCACTTAAGTTAACGGAGGTTCGTGAGAACGGAACACTTCCATATCTTTATGCCGATGGTAAAACACAGGTTACTGTTCAGTATGAGGATGGAAAGCCGGTTAAGGTAACTGCTGTTGTTGTTTCAAGTCAGCACAGTGCCGATGTTTCTCTTGAAGCATTAAGAAAAGATATTATTGATAAGGTTATTAAAACAACCATTCCTGCTGAGCTTATGGATGATGAAACGGTTATTTATGTTAATCCTACAGGAAGATTTGTTATCGGCGGTCCTCAGGGAGACAGCGGACTTACAGGCAGAAAAATTATCGTTGATACATACGGCGGCTATGCCCGCCACGGCGGCGGTGCGTTCAGCGGTAAGGACCCGACTAAGGTAGACCGCAGCGCTGCTTATGCTTCCCGCTGGGTTGCTAAAAATATTGTTGCAGCAGGTCTTGCCAAAAGATGTGAAGTTGAGCTTGCTTATGCAATCGGTGTTGCAAAGCCTGTTTCAATTATGGTTGATACTTTTGGTACAGGTATTAAATCAGATGAAGAAATCGGTGAAATTATCAATAAGGTGTTTGATTTAAGACCGTCAGCTATTATAGACCATCTTGATTTAAGAAAGCCAATCTATAAGAATGTTGCTGCTTATGGTCATATGGGCAGAGAAGATCTTGGTGTTTCATGGGAAAAAACCGATATGACTGAGAAAATAAAAAAGTATATGTAATTGTTTGTAAGGAGGGAATTTTTCTCTCCTTATCTTCTTGAAGGTGCAAGGTTTTATGTTTGAATTAATTAAAATAAGCGAAAAATGCTATTATATAAACTGCCCTGCAAAAATCGGTATTTACAAGCAAAGCGAAAATGAGGTCTATTTAATAGACAGCGGAAATGATAGGGATGCTGGCAGAAAGGTTCGCAGAATTCTTGATGAAAACGGCTGGAAGCTGAAAGGTATTATGAATACACATTCCAATGCCGATCATATCGGCGGAAATCAATATCTTCAGCAGCAAACCGGGTGTAAAGTATTTGCAGATGGTATTGAAAAAGCGTTTACGGAATATCCTGTTTTAGAGCCATCTTTTCTTTACGGCGGTTTTCCTCCTAGGGATTTAAGACGCAAATTTCTTTTTGCAAAGCCAAGCAGTGCAGTGCCTTTCTGTGATAAGGATTTTCCCGATGAAATAGAAATAATACCTTTAAAGGGTCATTTTTTTGATATGACAGGCTTTCGTACGCCTGATAATGTTGTTTTTCTTGCAGATTGTTTAAGCAGCAGGGAAACGCTTGAAAAATACCGGATTTTTTTTATCTATGATGTTGCTGAATATCTTAAAACCCTTGATATGGTAAAAGAGCTTAAGGCGGATATTTTTGTACCTGCTCATTCAGAAGCAGCAACAGATATCAGAGAGCTGGCAGAATTCAATCAGCAGATGGTTTATGAAATTGCGGATAGAATAACAGGATTACTGGAAACTCCGATGAACAGTGAGACTCTTTTAAAATGTATTTTTGATGAATATAATCTCAAAATGAATTTTGAACAGTATGTTCTTGTCGGAAGTACGGTGCGTTCCTATCTTGCGTGGCTTAAGGACAATGGAAAGGTTACCGTTTCATTTGTTGATAATCAGCTTTTGTGGAGCAGAAATGAATATTGATTTTTATGGACTTGTTCAGTTTTGAGCAAGTCCTTTTTACAGGTTAAGTGTGGTGTAATACAAATTGTAAATAAATAATAAACAATTTGTAATATGTCTTTCGTATGAACGCATTACAAATTATAATGAAATGTATAATTTGAAGAAATAGGTGTGAGCTATGGCAGAAGACAATAAAATCAAAATAAAATATACTGCACATGATATTGCCGAAACTCAGTTAAAGGATTTTTCCAAAAATCATTCTGCTGATAAATTTGAAGGCCATATTGTTAAAAAGTATTTCATTCTGAGTGAAAAATTATTATCAAGGGGCAGAAAGTACATAGATACGGTAAATGCTCTTAAAGGAATTGCAATCGCTTTCTTTTTAATATTTACAGACTTTGCAATTTATATGGGACATAGCCATGGAAGCAAAATGCTTTGGTTTTCCATTTGGATTGCGTTGATATTTATTTTTGTTTTTGTATTTGTTGTTTTAGATTATTTTAAAAATGTCTTCCTCAGGAATTTAACCGATTTTATAGAGGATGTTGAGGAAACAGAATTTAAAGAGATCAATTTTGATGATTATGCAGAAGAGGAGGATGAAGATGAAAACAATTCTGAAAATATTCAGGCGTGATTTAAAAAAGATTTTTACAAATTCAATGGCAATTATTCTTATTGTAGGTGTTGCTGTTCTGCCCTCTCTTTATGCATGGTTTAATATTTATGCAAACTGGGACCCTTATGGAAGTACGGGCAATATGCAGGTTGCCGTTATCAATGCTGATGAAGGAGCCGAAATTGAAAATCTCAGTATTTGTGTCGGCAATCAGATTGTAACAAATCTTAAAGCAAATGATTCGATAGATTGGAAATTTGTTTCCAAAGAGGAAGCGATGTACGGTGTTAAATCCGGAAAATATTATGCTGCCGTTGAAATTCCGGAAAATTTCAGCGAATCGTTAACAAGTATAGTAAAATCCGATTTCGTTCAGCCAAAAATTACTTATTATGCAAATGAAAAGAAAAATGCGATTGCAACAAAGATAACCGATAAGGTTGTTGCAACTGTTCAGACTCAGGTTAATGAATCCTTTGTAACAACGGTTGTAGATGTTTTGAGCGAGGTTTTCGGAATTATCTCCGATGATGTATCGGTTAAGGATGAACATCTCTTTGAACAACTTTCAAATCAGATAGATGCTGCCAAAACAAGTATAAACAGTCTTGAAAAAACGGTTTCGGGCTTTTCTGAAACTGCAGGGCTTATTAAAGAACTCGGCAAAGAGCTTAATAACTCGGAGTTTTCTTCATTAGGCATTGATGCAGGCGCTGCCGTTGATAATACACAGGATGCTGTTAAATTTGTTGAAAATTCACTTCTCAGTGTAGCGGATTCGGCAGGTGTGTTAATAAATAGTTTAGATAGAGAGATAGACATTGTAATTGCTTCCGTTAATGAAGCACAGGATAAAATCAATGCTGTTAAAAATGATGAAACAATCAATACAACGCTTAAGGATATCTATGATAAATTAACAGTTATTTCGGCTCAGGCATCTTCCGCTTCCGAAATTCTTTCAAAAATAAATTCAAGTCTTCCGCTTCCGATAAGTAAGGTTGATGAGCTGGTTGCAAAGCTGGACAGTATTGCGGATCTTTCAAATACGGCTGCAGCTGATCTTGATAAGGCACTAAAAAATAACAAGCCTGTTGATTTTAAAAATATAACCTCAAAGCTCAGCAGTATTTCTTCAAAAATGAATTCGGTTGCCAATGATTATAAGAAAACTGCGGTTCCGCAAATCAACAGTGCAGTATCGTCTTTAACGGCAGCTCTCGGCAATGCTTCAAATATGATTTCCCTGATTGACAGTGATAAAGAAAAAATGGCTGCAATTTTAAAATCTCTTGAAGCTGCAACAACAGCCGGCTCAGTCAGTGCAGATTCGTTTCAGGCTCTTTTAGCCGGTGTTTCGGCGGAGCTTGATGTGCTTTCAAAAAATATAACAAATTTAAGCAATAACGAATCCTTTAATGCTTTTTTGAATATTATAAGAAGTAATTCGGGCGAATTCGGTGCATTTATGGCCTGCCCTGTAACAATTGAAACGGATAAGGTTTATGAGGTGGAAAATTACGGCTCGGCTATGGCTCCTTTTTACAGTACATTGGCTGTTTGGGTAGGTGGAGTTGTGCTTGTAGCAATCTTTAAAACAAATGTTAAGCATAAAAACGAGCTGGGGAATGTAAAGCCGTATCAGGAATACTTCGGCAGAGGTCTGCTTTTTGTATCTCTTGCTTTTATTCAGGGATTAATTATCTGTCTGGGCGATTTGCTGTTTCTGGGTATTCAGTGTTATCATCCGTTTCTGTTTGTTCTTGCAGGCTGCTTTGCTTCGGTTGTTTACAGCTTTTTGATTTATTCCTTAACGGTATCCTTCGGTGATATCGGAAAGGCGATAGCCGTAATTCTTCTTGTTATTCAGATAGGGGGATCAGGCGGAACATTTCCGATAGATGTTACCCCGAAATTTTTCCGTACGATTCATCCGTATCTTCCGTTTACCTATGTTGTAAATGCAATGCGTGAATGTGTCTGCGGTACCTTCAGCAATGATTACTGGCTTGATTTGCTCAAGCTTTCGGCTTATATTGTAATTGCTCTTGTAATCGGGCTTGTAATCAGAATACCGTTTAAAAAACCAATCTCATTCTTTAATAAACGCCTTGAAGATACAGATGTTATGTAAATGCAAGCAGCAGCCTTTCGGCTGCTGCTTTTTGTGATAAAATTTATTCCTTGTTGACAATGTGTATGTTTAGGTTTATAATAAAAAACAAATGTTACGCAACAGATGTTGCTTATAAAATGAAAAGAGTGATTATTTGCCTCCGAAATATAAGTTTACAAAAGAAGAGATTATTGAAGCTTCGTTGAATATGATAAGAGAAAGCGGAACGGAAAGTATAACTGCAAGAGCGCTTGCCGAAAGGCTTGGCTCTTCTTCCAAACCTATTTTCAGCCTGTTCAGAAATATGGACGAGGTTATGCACGAAACGGTAAAGGCAATAAAAAATATATATAATCAATATATAGTAATCGGTCTTTCCTCCGATTTGCCGTTTAAGGGTGTTGGTACGCAATATATATTGTTTGCAAAAAATGAACCGAATTTTTTCAAGCTGCTTTTTATGAACCATTGCGGTGAGGCTTCGGATGTTTTGAGTACATTGCCTGATATTGATGATAATTACAAAGAGATTCTTCTTTCTGTTCAGATGTATGATTCACTTTCAGAGTTTGAAGCAAAAAAGCTTTATAAGCATTTATGGATATATACTCATGGAATAGCTTCTCTGATTGCAACGGATGTCTGCTGTTTTACGGCAGAGGAAATCGGAGAAATGATGACAGAGGTATTCAAAAGCCTTGTCAATAATATGAAAGGGGATAATTCATTGTGATTTCAATTAAAAATATAGAAAAATCATACGGAACAAAGGAAGCGCCCGTAAAGGTGCTTAAGGGAATTTCTTTTGATATTAAAGATAAAGATTTTGTTGTTATTTTAGGTGCCTCCGGCTCCGGAAAATCAACGCTGCTTAATATTATTTCGGGGATTGAAAGAGCGGATAAAGGCAGGGTCCTTTATGATAATCTAGATATAACTGAGTTAACTGACAGCGAATTGACCGCTTTCAGAAAAGATAATACCGGCTTTGTTTTTCAGCAATATTATCTGCTTTCAAATATGAATGTAGACAGAAATGTTAAAATGTGTGCTGATCTGGCAGGAAACCGTGATTACAAAAAGATTATTGAAGCAGTTGGATTAAAGGATGAAATCAAAAAATATCCAAGTGAGCTGAGCGGAGGGGAACAGCAGCGTGTTTCGCTCGCAAGAGCATTGGCAAAAAAGCCTGCCATGCTTTTTCTTGATGAGCCGACAGGTGCGCTGGATGAAGAAACAGGCAGATTGGTGCTTGATTATATAAGCAAGCTGCAAAAGGAATATGGCTTTACTGTTGTAATGGTTACGCATAATGAGAATATATCGGAAATGGCTGAAACAGTAATAAAAATGAACAGCGGCAGAGTTGTTGATTTTTATTCGAATAAACTTCAGAAAACTGCCTATGAGATTGGCTGGTAATAACAATGGTTATCGGATTAAAAAACAGTATTAAGTTTATAGGGATAAGTGTTATTTCATTTTGTGCCATATTTATATGTACACTTTTTATGAATTATAGTATAGATTTATCTTCATCAGAGGCGCAGATGGTTGATGAAATGTCAAAGGTTATGTTTGATGCACAGCTTATGACAAGTAAGGTAGTATGCGGTGTATCAGGCGGATGTATGCTTGTTACAAGCATTGTTCTTCTGTGCTTTTATATAAAAAACTATATTGATAATCATAGAAAAGAGCTCGGCATTCTTAAGGCGCTTGGTTTTTCGGATTTCAGATTGGCAAAGGGTTTTTCTGTTTTTGGATTTAATGTTTTTATCGGAACAGCAGCAGGCTTTTTATCGGCATTTTGTTTAATGCCGAAATTTTATACGGTGCAGAATGCCGATCATCTTTTTCCGGATATAGATGTCTGCTTTCATTTGTCTATCCCGATTTATCTTGTTCTTTTACCGTCAGTGTTCTTTTCTGCTGCTTCCGTGCTTTACAGTCTGTTAAAACTGAAAGTTCCGGTAATAAATCTTATTAAAGGCAAGCAAAGCAGAGTGAAGCACTATAAAAATAAAAATGCAGATTTGCCGTTTATTGATGAGATGAAGCGGGGCGTAATCCGCCAAAGAATTTCTCTTATAATATTTATTTTTCTTTCTGCATTTTCATATTCTTCAACTATGCAGATGTCCTTTAGTATGAAGGAATATGCCGATATTATGATGAGCGTTCTTATGGTTGCAATCGGAATTTTGTTTTCGTGTATAACCTTATTTCTTGCTGTATCATCTGTTGTTAAGTTCAATTGCGTAAATATTTCACTGATGAATGCTTTTGGATATAAATACCGTTCGTGCAGTAATGCCGTTCTCGGCGGATACAGACCGTTTGCTTATATCGGTTTTGCGGTTGGAACTGGATACCAATACGGACTTCTTAAGCTGATGGTAAATGTTGTGTTCGGGAATGTTGCTGATATAGCTGAATTTAGTTTCAATTTCAAAGCTTTTGTTATCGCAATTGTAACCTTTGTTATTTTCTATGAAGCTGTTATGCTCTTCTGTTCAGAAAAAATAAAACATATTTCGCTGAAAAAGATTATGACAGATTAAAGTTAATGATATCCATAAAAAAGCACCTCAAAGTTTGAATGTCTTTGAGGTGCTTTTTTATGTTTTTATAATTTACTGTCCTTATCAATTGCTTTATCAACTGCATTATGGATTGCTGCTTCAAAGCCGTCTGCCTGAAGAGAGGTTACCCCCTCAATAGTAGTTCCGCCCGGGGAGCATACTTGGTCAATCAGATCAAACGGATGCGTGTCGCTCTCTGAAATCAGTTTTGCACTGCCTAAAACAGACTGTGCTGCAATTTTAAGTGCAACATCCTTCTTCATTCCGTTTTTAACGCCTGCTCTTGCAAGTGCATCAATAAACATATAAACGAAAGCAGGGGAGCATCCTGCAAGTACACCGAAAAGTGAAAAACTGCTTTCCGGAAGTGCAAGAATTGTTCCTACCGCACCGAAGATTTTTTCAATTTCTTTCTTCTCTTCGTCCGTAACAAGATTGTTTGTGCAGTAAGCGCTGCAGGCAGCAGCAACCTTTGCGTTAATATTCGGCATAATGCGAACAAGTTTGCAGTCATGTGTAAGGTTGTCCCTTAAAAATTCAAGCGTTTTTCCTGCTGCAATTGAAATGACGACAATGTCCTTTTTTTCAAGCTCGAAATTGATTTCCTCAAGAACAGCAGTAATCATATTGGGCTTAACAGCCAGAATAACAAAATCTGAATTCATAACAATTTCTTTTGCATTGCTGCATTTTGTAATTCCGTAATCTTTAACAGCCCTGTCAATGCTTGGTTCATATGGGTCAAAGGCGAAAACCTTGCTTTTTTCAACAACGCCTGCTTCTGTAATGCCTTTTATAATTGCTGCTCCCATATTGCCGCAGCCGATAAATCCGATGGTCATAATAAATCCTCCTGTGTGTATTCATTCTTAGATATATACTACCACGCAGAAGGAAAAATATCAATTCTTTTTGTAATTGCTGTATTTCTTTTTTGTTGCATTACCGCCTCTTATGTGGCGCTCTGCTTTGTTTTCCTGCAAAACCTTTGAAACTTCCTCATAAAGTGTTTTATCTATTTCATAAAGCCTTTTTGTAACATCAATATGTACAGTGGATTTGCTTATTCCGAAAACTGCTCCCGCCTGTCTTACGGTAGCTCCTGTATCCCTTATGTATTCTCCGATTTCAACGCATCTTTTTTCAACATTACCGTTCAAGTGTTTCACCGTCCTTGATAATATATATTTTCGTATGAGGAAAAATATTACAAAAAATGCAGTGAATAAATGGTAGATTTCTGTTAGGTTTTATGTTAATATTATATATAACTTAATTTAAATACAGGAGGATATTATGCTTATTCGCAGAGCGGAAAATATTGATATTCCTAAAATTAATGATTTATTAAGGCAGGTTTGTCTTGTTCATCATAACGGAAGACCCGATTTGTTTAAATACGGGGCACAAAAATATGCAGATGAAGAGCTTATTCAAATTATTTCTGATGATGAAAAGCCTGTATTTGTTGCTGTTGATGAGGATAATACGGTTTTAGGCTATGTCTTCTGCATATTTGAGCGGCATATTAATGACAATATCCTGACAGATGTTAAAACGCTTTATATTGATGATTTGTGTGTTGATGAAAGCCTTAGAGGTAAGCATATCGGAAAGCAGCTTTATGATTATGTAGTTTCCTTTGCAAAGGAAAACGGCTGCTATAATCTAACCCTTAATGTATGGAACTGCAATGATTCAGCTATGAAGTTTTATGAAAAATGCGGTTTGAAGCCACAGAAAACCCACCTTGAAATGATTTTAAAATAATATGAACGGAGTCTTATTATGATTTACAAATTAAAAAAAGATAATTATAAGAATTTCAATGTTTTTGCTGAAAATCTTTTAACCCCGCGTGCATATTTTATTCCTTTTTCCGATAGCGAAGAGCTTGATAAAACGGATATAAGAACGGAAAGGTATAATTCTTCAAGAGTTGCTGTTTTATCAGGAGAATGGAATTTTAAATATTATTCAAAGGTATCTGAAATGCCTGATGAATTTGATACGGACAATGAGGATATGGATACGGTGCAGGTTCCGTCTATGTGGCAGTATACAGGCTATGAAAGACCGTATTATGTAAATCAGCGTTATCAGTTTAATGTTGATCCTCCTAATTTTCCGGAAGACTGCCCGGTTGCTGTTTATTCAAAAAAGTTTATTATAAGCGATACAACAGGCAATTTCAGCGTTGCCTTTCTTGGCGTTGCAGGAAGCCTTGATGTTTTTGTAAACGGCAATTATGTCGGCTATAGTGAGGGCAGTCATAATACCGCCGAATTTGATATAACTCCTTATCTTGCAGACGGCGAAAATGAAATTGCTGCCATTGTTCATAAGTGGTGCAACGGAACTTATATTGAAGCACAGGATATGTTCAGAAGCAACGGGATTTTCCGTGATGTTCTTATTTACAGAACCGGCGATAATTCAATATATGATTTCGAAGCGAACATTACATACAATCAGGATGGCTCATATATGCTTGATGTTATTCCGCAGCTTAAGCTTAAATCAGAGGTGTCTTTTAATGCCGTTATCAAGGATAATGATAAGATTGTTGCTGAAAAAACAATCAGTGTCTGCCCGGGTAAAACGGATAAAATAACCTTTGATGTGCTTGATGTTGAAGAATGGAGCGCTGAAATACCAAAGCTTTATGATTTATATATATCGCTTTCAGACAGCGATGAAACAGAAGAGATTATAAGAAAGAAAATCGGCTTCAGGCATGTTGAAATCAGAAAGAATATTTTCTATTTCAATAATAAAAGAATTAAGCTTCTCGGTGTTAATCATCATGATACAACTGCAAAAGCAGGCTATGTTATGACGATGGAAGATCTTGAAAAAGATATTAAAATATTCAAAGAGTACAATGTAAACTGCGTTCGTACATCTCATTATCCTCCCGATCCTGCATTCATTGAACTTTGCGATGAATATGGTATCTATGTTGTTGATGAGGCTGATATAGAGGCTCACGGTGTCTGCTGTGACGGTCCGTACAGACCAAATCTAATCAGTAATAATCTGCAGTGGAAAGAGCATTACTGGGATAGGGTAAACCGAATGTTCCAGCGTGATAAAAACAGCCCGAGTATTACAATGTGGTCGCTTGGAAATGAAGCAGGCGGCATTAAATGTCAGGACTATTGCTATAAGAATTTAAAGGAATTAACAGCAATACCGATTCATTATGAGGGAGCAACAAGAACACGCCGCTTTTCTTATGATGTTCATTCCGAAATGTATCCGGCTCAGCCAAAATGCGAAAAGGTTGCAGCAGGCAGAGGGCTTAGCGCAAAGTATTATGAAAAGCCATTTTTCCTTTGTGAATATGCCCATGCAATGGGTGTTGGCGCAGGCGATCTGGAGCGTTATGTCAAGGCATTTTATTCAAGTGATATTATGATGGGCGGATGTATCTGGGAATTTGCCGATCATGCAGTATACCACGAAAACGGCGATTATAAATATACCTATGGCGGCGATCATGGCGAGTGGAAGCATGATGGTAATTTCTGTGTTGATGGTCTGTTTAATGCAGACAGAACACCGCATGCAGGTGCTGTTCAGATGAAAAATTGCTATCGTCCGGTAAGAGCAAAGCATAAAGAGAATCATAGATTTGAATTTACAAGCAAAAGCTATTTTAAAACGCAGAAATGTGTTGTAAAGTATTCTGTTTTAAATAATGGAATTGAAGCTGAAAATGGCGAATTTGAGCTTGAAATTGAACCTACAAGAACAGTTGCAAAAGAAATTGAGTATTCTGTTCATGCGCATACAGTTATCGTTTTCAATTACTTTGACGGCGAAAAGCACATTGCAAGAGAGCAGATTGTCCTCAGCGATGCGTATAAAGCTGAGCCGATATCCGAAAGCGAAGCACCAAAGGTTTCCAATAGTGAACGAAAGCTTTTTATCAGCACAGATAAGTTTGAAATTGTTTATAATACGGCAAACTGTGTATTGGAAAGCTATATTTATAATGGTAAACAGCTTTTTAATCAAAATCCTCTCGGCTCCGAAAAGGGATTTAATCCTGAGCTTTACAGAGCGCCTCTGGATAATGATATGTATTTGTGCAGAAATTGGCATAAAAAAGGCATTGATAAGCTTGCCTTTGAAAGTAAAAAGCAGAAGGAATATTATCATATAGAAGATAATGCAGTTGTTTTAAATGCCGAATATAAGCTTGTTTCGCCAAAATGCAGACGGCTTGGAAAGCTCCTTGTAACATATAAGATTCACGGCAACGGAGAAATTCAGGTTGATTATTGCTATAGAAATCTTAAGGTGCGCAATGTTCCAAGGCTTGGCATTACGCTTGAAATGCCGAAAAACTTTTCAGATGTTAAATATTTCGGCTATGATATGCTTACCCTCTCTGATTTTAAAGAGCATTCTGTTTTTGCGGTTTCAGAACTTAAGGTTTCCGATATGCACGAGGTTTATGTTAAGCCTCAGGAAAGCGGAATGAGATATAATACCTATTGGGCAGAGCTTACTGATGCTGACGGTGCAGGACTTCGTTTTGAAAGTGAGAAATCCTTTGTGTTTGATGCAAATCACTTCAATGTCAGTCAATGGGCAAAAGCAGCGCATGCCGAAGATTTGAAGGAGTATGAAACAACAGCTGTTCATATTGACGGATATATGCTTGGTGCAGGCTCAAATGCCTGTGGTCCTGCTCCGTTTGATGAACATAAAAAGACAATTGTCAGCGAATATGAAAACAGCTTTACTGTTAAGCCGATAGGAAATCAGAATGTTTAGAATAGGAACAGATATTATAAGGATTTCAAGAATAGAAAAAAGCCTTGAAAAAGAAAGCTTTAAGCTATCCGTTTTTACGGACAATGAAATTCTTTATTCAAAAAAAGCCGAAACCTTTGCAGGGATTTTTGCCGCAAAAGAGGCGTATTTCAAAGCAAAGAGAACAGGAATTAATCAAAGACTTAATTCAATAGAAATTAATCATGATGAAAAGGGGAAGCCATATATCAGCGGGGTTGAACACGCGGATGTTTCAATCAGCCATGATGGCGATTATGCCATAGCATCAGTTATTTTATGGGAGTAAGTAAAGGTATGAGAATACTAACAGCAGATGAAATAAAAAAAGCCGAGGAAGAAGCAATTAATAAATATTTTTCCGAGGCTGAATTAATGAACAGAGCAGGAAAAAAATGTGTAGATAAAATTGTTAAGTTTTACGGCAGAGAGATAGACGGAAAACGAGTTCTCGTTTTCTGCGGAAACGGTAAAAATGCAGGCGATGGTTTTGTGATTGCAAAGCGACTTTGCCAGTTCGGCAATCATGCCGAAATCGTACTTTGCGATAAAGAGCCAACCCTGCCTGCACCCAAAAAGTATTTTGATGAAGCTGTTGAAAACGGTGTTAAAGTAACAAGGTTTACAGATTGCAATCTGGATTGTGCTTTGATTGTAGACTGTGTTTTCGGAATCGGATTTCACGGCGAGCCGAAAGAGCCGTTCAATTCCGTTTTCAATGCCATTAATGAAAGCAATGCTATCGTTGTGTCCGTGGATATACCAAGCGGCACGGATGCGTCGGACGGTTCGGTAATCCATGCTGTCCATGCCGATTTAACGGTTGCGATATCAGCCTATAAATATTGCCATATTTTGCCGCCTGCCAATGCGTATTGCGGAAAAATTACAGCTGTGAATATCGGCATTCCTAATGATTGTTACAGCGAAAGCGCTTTAACCATAACCAAAACCTATGTAAAAAGTATATTTGAAAAAAGAAGGCTTAATTCAAATAAAGGCGATTTTGGTAAACAGCTTAATATCTGCGGAAGCTATTCTATGCCGGGTGCTTCTGTTATCTGTGCTGAATCAGCGCTTAAAACCGGTGTAGGTTTATTAAAATGTGCGTTTCCGAAGTCAATTTACGGTGCTCTGACAGCGCATTTAACACAGCCCGTTTTTGTGCCTTTAAGCGAAAACGAGGATAAAACGCTGTCTATGGGCGCATTAACAGATATTCTTAAAGAAATCAAATGGGCAGACAGTATTGCGGTTGGCTGCGGTATCGGCGTTAATGATGATACGCAGTTGTTAATTAATCAGATTGTAAAAGAAAGCGAAGTGCCTGTTGTTATAGATGCAGACGGCATAAATTCCGTATCCGTGAATATAGATGTTTTGAAGGACTCTAAAGCTCCTGTTGTTTTAACTCCGCATCCGGGGGAAATGGCAAGGCTTATAGGCAAGGATATTTCCTTTGTTCAGAAAAACAGAATCAAATGTGCAAAAGCCTTTGCAATGGAATATGGCTGTATTGTTGTTCTTAAGGGTGCAAATACGATTGTAACAGATGGTGTAAATGTTTTTGTTAACACAACAGGCAATGCCGGTATGGCAATGGGCGGAACAGGAGATATGCTTACAGGTATGATTGCTTCGTTTATTGCACAGGGAGCAGCTCCGTTCCATGCTGCTGCTTCGGCTGTATATATTCATGGTCTTTGCGGTGATATAGCTGCAAGGGAATTAAGTCAGCGCGGAATGACTGTAGACGATATGCTTGAGCTTCTGGGTGCTTTAATGATTGAATTTGAGTAATGGAATGATAGCATTTGAAAAGAATTGTGCTGATTATAATCTTGATTTGTGTTTTGTTTGCCGGCTGCAGTGTTGAAGCCTATACCCCTGAAATTAAAGATTTCAGCCAGAATGCTTCAGTTGAGGCGGGGGAATTTTCGTATACCTGTGAAATTTCAATGGCGGAAAATTCTGTATCCGTAACGGCAACCTCTACGAATGCAAACGGTATGTGTATTGCATATAATGGTAAATCGGCAAATTTCAAATATCTTGATATGGAATATGAAATCGTTTCCGATAAGATAGATGATACCAATCCTGCAAAAGCTGTTTATGAAGCATTTGCAGTGATTAAAGAGGGCTTTCCGGATAATGCCTCCAAAACAGCCGATGGATTCAGATATGATGGCAAAACGGCTCTTGGCAGCTTTACTTTGCTTCAAAGGGATGATTATTCCTATAAATCTCTTCAATTCAAAGAAGCAAATATAAATATAGAATTTGAATAGCTTTAAGGTATGTGTCGTTGCAATTTTTTGTTTTTCTGAGAAAATTTCCGTTTTCGTAAATTCTTTTGGATATGATATTATAAAACAGGATTAATAAAGGAGATAAAATGGCTACATTTAATATTTACGGCTGCTGTATATGCAGAGATTTATTCAGCCTTGTTCCTAATAATACACACGAGGTAATACATTTTTTGCAGTCATCATCACAAACCGTTAATTTTCTTTTTAATACAAAGCCGAAAAAGCAATTAACCTTTGATGACTTTGAAAATATTTCTATGCCGAATTTTGAGAAAAAATGTATAATCAACGATTATAATAAAACGCTTGTTGATTATTATACAAAAATGTCGGATTTTTTTATTCTTGATTTGATTAATATTGCGAACACAAATCTGATGAAAGAAATATCCAAAGACGGCACGGAGCATTATTTTACAAATTCATCTTGGTTCAGCAAGGCTTTCAAAAAAGGTTTAAATGAATATTTTAAAGATAGTAAGCTGGAATTGTTAAACCGTTTTGATGTTTTAAAAGAATACGGCTATGATACGATATTGGACAATCTTATCAAATGGATTAAAGGGCTTGGTTATAAGGAAGAGCAGATTATTCTGATTGAAGATAACAGAACACCGTATTATACACATAAGGGAAAACTTTATTGTTTTCCTGAGGCTACCCGTGATAAGGTTAATGGTATAGTGGCAGATATGTATGAAGCTTTTAAAGAAAAATGCAAGGGCTGCCATGCCGTTAAGATGCCTGTTGTTGCTTATGCCGATTCAAATCATAAGTGGTCTTTAACAGATCAGCACTACTGCCATGAGGTCTATGAATATTTATACAAATGTGTTGATGCAATAGCAGAAGATTTGTTTTCCTGTGATGAAAAAATTGCGCAGCTTAGAGAACAGTATTCGCTGTTGCTTTATAAAAAACTGAATGGCTTTATCAGAAGCAGTCTTGTCGGAAAACAGTATCTTAATGAAGATTTATCAGCTTCAGGGAACAGATATATTGCAGTTAAGGATGCTCTGTATTATAAGGATTCCGAATGTAAAAATCCAGTCGGAACGCTTCATGAAAGCTTAAATGTTCTTGATTTTGATTTACCGTATTCAAGAATTTTAAAAGGATATGTTAAATCAGATGATTGTGTTAAGGGCTTATTTGGCAATGGTGCTTATATCAATGATGATTGGAAAGTAGTAAATAACAGTACTTGTGTTATTCTTAAGGATAATTCAATTGTGATACAACATGCCGGAAATGCTTCAAAAGCACAGATGAATGTGATTCAGACAGTAAAATACGCTGAGGAATTATGTGATACAACAGTGACCTTTTCGGTTTTGACCCGTGTTCTGCATCCGAGTAATGTTGAAAATTTGGGGGGCACGATTGCCTTTATTAACAGCGATTCGTATAATCAAGGGGAATTTTATAAGAGTAAATCTTTCGCAAATGCGGATTGGCAAAGGATTTCTTTAACAGCAAAATTGCCGAAGAAAGAGGATTTCAACGGATTAACCGTCTGCCTTCGTGCCAATGCAGGTACCGGCGATGAGCCGCAGCATGCCGTTGTTGAATTTGCAAAGCCTAAATTGGAAATAGGTGTTATTTCAACCGATTTTGATTGATGTGTTAAATAAAAAGCAGACGATTGCGGAAATCCTCGCAATCGTCTGCTTTTTTATAGCCATCATTCTGATTTATTAATATCCGTTAAATAGTTTTTAACAGCTTCAAAGCTTTCAGCGCTTATAACATGCTCAATTTTGCAGGCATCTTCAACTGCCGTTTCGGGATTAACACCGATAGCTATAAGCCAGCTTGAAATTGCAATATGCCTTTCATACATGGTTTCTGCAATTTCCATTCCCTTTGCAAGCAGGGAAATATAGCCGTTATCGTCAACATCAATGTATCCGTTTTCGCGCAGATTTTTCATTGCAACGCTGACACTCGGTTTGGAAAATTCAAGCTCATTAACAATATCAATAGAGCGAACAACGCCTTTTCTGTTCTTGATAATTAAGATGGTTTCAAGATAATTTTCTGCTGATTCTTGAATTTTCATAATCATTTCTACCGCCCTTAAATCTGTTTTAAAACAAAGAATCCTTCTTCGTTGATTAATAATATAGCACAGTTTTTTATCTTTTTCAATTTTTTCTTGAAAAAGTTTTGATTTGCTATTGACAAGTTGGTTAGTCTTTGCTAATATATACCTCGGTTAGGAAATTCTAACTGCTTTTTTAAAACTTCGAGTTAGTTAAAACTATCAAGGCAATGGAAAAATAAATTAAACCATGGCTCGGATTATTCTTCATTGCCTGAAAAGGAACGGAGTGATATTTATGCCTTTAGCTTTTGCAGATGCAGGTGAGGTAAATATTATCAAAAAAATCGGCGGTAAGCCGGAAGTAAAACAGCATCTTGAAAATCTTGGCTTTGTTGTAGGCGGAACCGTAAGCATTGTTTCTTCAATCGGCGGAAATCTGATTGTAAATGTAAAAGATTCCCGTGTTGCAATAAGCAGGGAAATGGCAAGTAAAATTATGGTATAGGAGGTTATACATATGAAAACTTTAAAAGAAGCAAAGGTTGGAGAAACCTTAAAGGTTGTTAAGCTCCACGGCGAGGGAGCAGTTAAGCGCCGTATAATGGATATGGGAATAACAAGGGGTGTTGAGGTTCATATCCGTAAGGTAGCCCCGCTTGGAGATCCTGTTGAAATCACGGTTCGCGGCTATGAGCTTTCCTTAAGAAAGGCTGATGCCGAAATGATTGAGGTAGAAAATATATAGCTTTTGGGCAAGATTTATTCTTGCCCTATATATTAAAACGCGAGTTAGTCAATACTAATCAATGAAAGGACTTAAGAATATGAGTATTAAAATTGCCCTTGCAGGTAATCCGAACTGCGGAAAAACCACTCTTTTTAATGCACTTACAGGCTCAAATCAGTTTGTTGGTAACTGGCCCGGTGTAACTGTTGAGAAAAAAGAAGGAAAATTGAAAAAGCACAGTGATGTAATTATTACTGATTTGCCGGGTATCTATTCTCTTTCTCCGTATACATTGGAGGAGGTTGTTGCAAGAAATTATTTGATTTCCGAGCGTCCTGATGCTATTCTTAATATAGTAGACGGAACAAACCTTGAGAGAAACCTTTATTTAACAACTCAGTTGACAGAACTTGGTATTCCTGTTGTTGTTGCAGTTAATATGATGGATGTTGTTAAGAAAAACGGCGACAAAATCAATGTTGCCGAATTATCAAGAGCTATAGGCTGTAAGGTTGTTGAAATTTCGGCACTTAAAGGAACAGGAATTATGGAAGCTGCCGAAGAAGCAATAAATGCAGCAAACGGTAAAAAAACAATTCCGCAGCATAGCTTCAGCGGCTCTGTAGAACACGCTCTTGCGCATATTGAAGAGGTAACGGTTCACGATATGCCGGAAGAACAGCAGCGCTGGTATGCAATTAAGATTTTTGAAAGAGATGAAAAAGTTCTCTCTCAGCTTAAGCTTGATCGGGATGTTCTTAATCATATTGAAAAAGATATTGAGGCTGCTGAAAATGAGCTTGATGATGATGCGGAGAGCATTATTACAAACGAAAGATATATTTACATAGCTTCAATCATAAAAGGCTGCTATAAAAAGAAAAATCAGAATAAATTATCAACATCCGATAAAATTGATAAGGTTGTTACAAACCGTTTTGCAGCGCTTCCTATTTTTGCTGTTATCATGTTCCTTGTTTATTATATTTCTGTTTCAACAATCGGTGGGTTTGTAACGGATTGGACGAATGACGGTCTGTTCGGTGACGGCTTCCATCCGCTTGGAATAGGTACAAGCGATTATGATGATGCAATGACAGAATATGCCATTGAAAATGTTTGGACAGAGGATGTGGTTTCTGCCGTTGACGCTGCTGTAAAAGCAGATGTTATCGGTGCAGAAGATATTCAGGAAGCAATCGGCGAAGAGGATTTCGGGGCTTTTGAAGAGGCGTATGGAAGCTATGGCGACTCTCTTGCAGAAGCAGGCTTTGATATTTCGGAAACGGTTGATGCGGCTCTTGAAGCAGATGAAGCTCCGGCAACAGAGGACTTCGGTGTCTGGTGGAGAGGTATTCCTGTTCTCGTTCAGGATGGTTTGGATAAAATAAATTGCGCAGAATGGCTTTCAAGCCTTCTTGTTGATGGTATTATCGGCGGTGTCGGTGCGGTTCTCGGTTTCGTTCCGCAGATGCTTGTGCTCTTTATTATGCTTGCATTTCTTGAAAGCTGCGGATATATGGCTCGAATTGCCTTTGTGCTTGACAGAATTTTCCGTAAGTTCGGCTTAAGCGGTAAATCCTTTATTCCTATGCTTATCGGAACAGGCTGCGGCGTTCCCGGTATAATGGCTTCAAGAACCATTGAGAACGACAGAGATCGTAAGATGACGATAATGACAACAACCTTTATTCCCTGCGGTGCTAAGCTTCCGATTATTGCAATGATTGCAGCAGCTTTATTTAACAAGGCTTGGTGGGTTGCCCCAAGTGCATATTTCCTCGGTATTGCGGCAATCGTAGTTTCCGGTATAATGCTGAAGAAAACAAAGATGTTCGCAGGTGATCCTGCTCCGTTTGTTATGGAGCTTCCCGCTTACCATTGGCCGACTGTCGGCAATGTACTTCGTTCTATGTGGGAAAGAGGCTCATCCTTTATTAAAAAGGCGGGTACAATTATTCTTCTTTCATCCGTATTCATCTGGGCGGCTTCTGCCTTCGGTGTTGTAGACGGTTCATTTACATTTGATCCTGAAATGGAGCTTGAGTCAAGTATTCTTGGTATGATAGGCAGTGCTGTCTGCTGGATATTCAAGCCAATCGGATTTGGTACAATAAAGGCAACTGTTGCAACCGTAATGGGTCTTGTTGCTAAAGAAGAGGTTGTAGGCGTATTCGGTGTTCTTGATTTTGAGGGTATGACAAGGCTTGCAGGCTATTCCTTCCTTATCTTCAATCTTCTTTGTGCTCCTTGCTTTGCAGCAATCGGTGCAATTAAGAGAGAAATGAACAGCGCAAAATGGACTTGGTTTGCAATCGGCTATCAGTGCCTGTTTGCTTATGCAATTTCACTTATTGTATATCAGCTCGGTATGCTCTTTACAGGCAGCGGCAGTGTTATCGGTACAATCGTTGCAGCAATCATCATTGCATTTATGATTTATATGCTTGTTAAGCCTTATAAAGAGGATAATTCACTTAAAGTAAATGTAAAAACTTCCAAGAAGAAAGAAAAAGAAACAGTTACAAAATAACGGAGGCGCTATAATGCTTACTTTTTTAACTGAAAACCTGGCAACAATTATTATTGCGGTAATTGTTATCGGAATTTTGGCTGCGATTATTACAAAAATGATTAAAGATAAGAAAAAAGGTAAATCCTCCTGCGGCTGCGGATGTGAGAATTGCGCTGCATCGGAAATTTGCCATAAAAAGGATTAATAACTCAAAAAGGAAACCGGCAGGTGTTAACCTGCCGGTTTTCTTTGCCTGTATAAATATATTATTAATTCAAATAGAATTTCTGCGTAGTGGATTATAAGCACTATATAGAAGGAAAAAGTATAACATGGATGCAAGTGCTGTTTCTGTCAATCATAGAACAGTCCTATGCGTGTATGTTTGTTGAATCTATTTCTTCTTATCTTCATTATCCATACTGCTGTATTTTTTGATAATAAAATCCCGCAGGAAAGACAAACACAGGAAAACAATGGGGAAAGAAAGCCAAAGGGATCGTATTTTTCCATTTTTTAAAAGTGTTTCCTCTCCCACAATATAATACATAACAATTTGAAATGCTATTATAGCTGCTACTAAGCAACAAGTAGTAATTATATAAAATTTCTTTTTGTTCATAATATCACCCGGTTTATCTTATTTTGCTTAATAATTTAAAGGATATATTTGCTATATGGACCATATTTATCTCCGGTGTTTGGTCTAAAGGTCCAATCCATACGAAATTCTATTTTCCCATCCATTAATGTATGAGAATAAGCGGCATAATCGTCTGTCTATGAAATTCTTTTTTCAGGCTCATAAAATATTGTTTTGTCATAATTTACGATAGGGCGTAATTCATCTTTTCCTATACATACATATATAGAGCTGCCTGTGTTTTTCAGATATTGTTTAACGTCCTCTTCACTGTATTCTTTTGATACAAAATAATAAAGCGTATTTTCAGCACATATGTCAGATGATACATTACACGGCACATACATATATTTTGACTCTTGGCAAAAATCCGTTATTCTTGCAAAAACAAACTTATTTTTTGCCGCATTTTTCTTATCACAGGCAATTTTAATTTTATATATATTAAATTTACTCAAATCAAATTTCATGCTTTTTTCAGCTTCGGAAAATTCTTTGTCGGTATCATGAATATCATAATACACACAAATATCTCTGACCGTCTGATTAAAATATTGTTTTAATAATCCAAATACTTCCTCATCATTAGGATTATCGGGATTTTTAACAAGCGATACAGATGAAATATATATATCGACATTTTTCTGAAGACTTTTAGCGTATACATTTTTTCCTATAACTGCTGTAGCTACTATTACTGCTACAGCAATAATAGCTGAAACAACGATCATATACTTATTTTTTCTCATAATTGCCCTTTCTATCTGCACCAAGAAAACGAAATTACTAATACACATTAGTTCTATTGCGTATTGAGTTTTCACTTGAAATATTTTTTTAGCCACAATAAGTTTTGATAGATTTATCCTGATATATCTCCATTATTTATGAGAAAATTTCAAAATTAAAAAATAAATTGCAGTTACAATTAAGATGATAACAAGCCAAAACAGAATTTCAAAAATGATCATTGTATGTAAGGGGAAAGATGTCAACATATTCTTATAATCTACTGTCGTATAAATAATATGACCGACTGCAAAAACAGAAATGCCGATAAGTAATATTTTCAAAGCTTTTAATATAAAAGACAATTTCATATATGTACTCCTTAAAATATTCTATTTATATATTTTTATTTTAGTTTTTTATATTTTCCCTGCCAATATATTCTGCCAATTCCTTTTTGAAATTGATTAAAACCTTTTTTGAGGTTAGCCCGATATCCACTGTTGTAACAGTTTCATCATTCCGTGTAATGATTATCAGAGAATGTCTGTCTATAAAATTCTTTTTCAGGCTTGCCTTTGTATCTCGATAGGTTTCAACCCCGGCAATATCGCTGTAGGAAAAAACATTTTTATCATCAATTCCTGTAAACTAAAAATTATCCTCAGAAAAAAGATTCCGTTATATAAATATTATATTGGATGAAAAGGTATAATACGGATGTAGGTCCTGTTTCCGTCAATCATAGAATCATCCCGTGAGAGTATTAAGAATTATTATTATGTTCATTGAATCTATTTCTTTTTATCTTCATTATCAATACTGTTATATTTTTTTTGATAATAAAATCCCGCAGGAAAGACAAACACAGGAAAACAATTGGGAAAGAAAGCCAAAGGGAACGTATTTTTCCATTTTTTAAAAGTGTTTCCTCTCCCACAATATAATACATAACAATTTGAAATGCTATTATAGCTGCTATCAAGCAACAAGTAGTAATTATATAAAATTTCTTTTTATTCATAATATCACCTGGTTTATCTTACTTTTTGCTTAATAATTTAAAGGATATATTTGCTGTATTATCAGTTCAACTAAGTATGTGGGTAATTTCTTTGCCGTTGGCATGCTTGTATACAATACCATCAAGTATTACTGTTTCATTCCTGATGTAACTCTGCAAACAGATTGTTTACTCTCTTTTTTGCATTCTTTTTATACTGTTTCCGATAAACTTCTAATGGATTATGTGAACGGCTATATCCTTTTTGAATGTGTATGTTTTATATTGATCACTGTGCTTAGAGGGCTTGATATCTATGGATGCCGTAACTGTTACGGTGCCTGAATAATCCGCTCTGATGTTCAGAGTCCGGCTTATTTCGGAATTGCTTTTGAACTGCTCCAGCACAGCAATGGAATCTATTGCTTCGCCGAAACCATTATAGGAATAGGTAATGGCTTCCGCTCCGTGTTCAATATGATAGTCTTCGTCTGAAATATTTTTCAGGCTGCAGTCAATCTTCAGCATTTCGCCTTTTTTGATATCAAAGCTTTCCCTGCTTACTTCAAATTGGAAGGCTGATTCGTTGGGATAATTTGTATCCGAAGCGGAATTTGCCTCTGTATTCCCGGCTGTTGCATGGCCGGATGAGCAGGCCCCCGTCAGGCATAAACACGGAATGAGCAGTATTATGCATAAAATCTTAGTCATTTTCATTGTATCCACCGTAAAAATTATTTTTCGTAAGCATTATAAATTACTTTTCCTTTTACCAAATATGTATAACCGTTGCCGGCAGCTTTGTTTATTCCTATAATGGTTGCTGTTCGTCCTCCATCAATAATTTTTCCAATTGCACCGCCACCGCTATCTCCGGGCTGTACTTGTTTATTACATTCTATCAGTCCGGTAAATGTTACGCCACTGGTAACTATAGTAGAATTGGTATGTGTTACTTTTACACCACTGATTTTGCCAGATCTATAGCCCCGTAATGTAATTGAAGAACCAACAACGGGAACGCTTATATCAAATTCATCATAATGTGAATCACTATAGTTGTGTCCATTGTTAAGTAGAATAAAAGAACTGTCATTTGTTCCATTATAATATCTGTATTTTATTGAACCGATTTTTGTTGATCCAGAGTAAACAGCATCTCCAACAGACCATCCATGCCCACAAGTAACAACGCCATATTTCTTTAAAACAGAACTGTATATTTTTCCTGCCGGAGTGGATGAAATTTTACCATTATTTATTGCTGAAGTACCGCTAATTGTTGCAATATCATTTATTTCAAAATCTTTATCCAATATTTCAAATGCATATATTCCATTGTCAATAGAAATTTCGTTGTTTATTAATGAAATATCAGAAGCATCTGTTAATCCGATTATAATTCTATTTCTTAATATATCAACATTTACAGTTTTTATTATATTATTGTTTTTTATAGCTAATTCATTGATTGTGTCGTAAGCCTCCAGTAACTCCTTTTCACTATATTGTACTTCTTTAAAAGTATAGTTACAAATAGCTTCATTTTCTGGATTTATTAGCGTCTGACCTAATTTTGATGATTTGATTTTACTAATTTTTTGTGATGATTTTAATGTATTACTATCAGCAACATAACAAAGAACAAGAACACCATCATCATTAAGATACATTCCACCATATTCATTATTTGTGTAATTTGAATATGATTCTGAATCAAAACTATCAATTAGTGCACCTGAGGGACTTAATACTTTTTTTGCTTTTATGGATTTTTTTAATACTTGATCACCAAAAGTATATGCTAAGGCTTCAAATACATCTTCTTCTGACAAAATTATATCATTTGTATTTTTTGCTTCGCTTGTTGAAATGTTTTCGGCATACACATTCATATTAGTGGTTCCTATGGCTATCAATAAAAATGTTAGAAGTATTGACAAGAATTTCTTTGTATATTTCATAAATTTTTTCCTTTCATTTTTACATTTCAAAATTGTTTAAACTTCAAACTTACAAAAATCTAACCATCGGAAACACCTCTTTCATAATTTATGCTGAGAAGGCTTTACAAAGAAATTGTCTTCTCAATTATATATAGTGTTTAATTATTGAAAGAGGTAACACATTTTTTGTGATATTATACAAATGACTTAGTAAATAACATTTTGTTGTATTAAATTAGTTAATTCTTAATTTTGTCCTCTCTTATATGTTCTGCCAATTCCTTTTTGAACTCGATTAAAACCTTTTTTGAGGTTAGTCCGATATCCACTGTTGTAACAGTTTCATCATTCCGTGTAATGATTATCAGGGAATGTCTGTCTATAAAATTCTTTTTCAGGCTTGCCTTTGTATCTCGATAGGTTTCAACCTCGGCAATATCGCTGTAAAGAAAAACATTTTTATCGTCAATGCCCGTAAATTCCAATCTGTCCTTATAAAAAACAATTCCGTTTCCGATTGTTTCTTTGGTAACCAAAACAGCAACAATAATTGCAAGTATTTCTATAGCTGCAAAGAAAATGGAGTATAAATTCTGAACTTCTATTATTTTTTTTACAGAGAAAACGGCAAAGCTGATTACGGCGATATCAAGCAACGCGATAACAATCAGAGTAATAGGCGATAGTATTCTTATGAATTTCTTTTTCATATGTGTTTGTTCTCCTTAAAGCTGTTTATGAATCCACAGTTTTTTATTTTAAATTCTTTGCCGTCAAGATAGCTTAATACTCCTGCATCTTTCATATTGAAAACAAGCTTGTAGCTATACAATGCCTGCCTGTATCTGCCTTGCTCTTTTCCGTATTTTCCGTCATTTAAAAGCGGATGCCCGATATAAGCCATATGTGCTCTGATTTGATGTGTTCTTCCTGTTTTCAAATCAATTTCAAGCAGGGAATTTCCGTTTTGATAATCAAGTACAGTATATTTTGTAACAATCTTTTTTGATTTGTCCGTTTCCTTGTCTGAAACTGTTACCTTGTTCTTTTTTGTGTCCTTTGTGAGATAAGCTGTAAGCGTATCGCTTTCCCTTTCCATTTTTCCGCGAACGACAGTCAGATAATATTTTTCAATTTCTCTGTTTTTTATTTTGTCATTAAGAATTCGCAGAGCTTCTGCGTTTTTAGCGGCAATAACAATACCGCCTGTGTTTCTGTCTATTCTGTTGGCAAGAGAGGGGGAAAAGGTGCTGCTGTCCTCAGGATTCCATTCGCCCTTTTCGTAAAGATAACGCTTAACTCTTGAAATCAAGGTGTCTACATATTCATTACCATCCGGATGGCAGAGTAATCCAACCTTTTTATCAATCAGAATGATATTATCGTCCTCATAAATGATATCAAGCTGTTTTGACGCACCCATAAAATCATAATGCTTTATTTTTTCTTCAAGCACTTCGTCATTCAGATATAATTCAATCCTGTCGCCCTCATTTAAAATGGCTGACGCATCTGTTTTTTTTCTATTAACTTTTATATTTTTTTTTCTTATTTCCTTAAACATCAATGATTTCGGAAGCTTCGGAAAGGTTTTTAAAATAAACTTATCAACTCTTTGTCCCGAATCATTCTTAGATATGGTAAAACTTTTCATACAAGAATTATATATTATAAATTGCAAAAAGTAAATATCTATGCTATACTGACTACGATTATGCGATAAAAAGGAATTCGTTTTGTATGGATCATTTCAAACTGGTAAGTGAATATAAGCCGACAGGCGATCAGCCACAGGCTATAGAAGCTCTTGTAAATGGTATTAAAAGGGGAGATCGGGAGCAAACCTTAATGGGCGTAACAGGCTCGGGAAAAACCTTTACAATGGCAAATATTATTGAAAAGGTTAATAAGCCTACACTTGTGCTTGCGCATAATAAAACACTTGCAGCACAGCTTTGCTCTGAATTTAAGGAGTTTTTTCCTGAAAATGCTGTTGAATATTTTGTGTCCTATTATGATTATTATCAGCCGGAGGCATATGTGCCTACTACGGACACCTATATTGAAAAGGACAGTGCAGTCAACGAAGAGATAGACAAGCTCCGGCACAGTGCCACTGCCGCTCTTTCCGAAAGAAGAGATGTCATTATCGTTGCATCTGTTTCCTGCATTTATTCTATCGGCGATCCTATTGATTACCGTAATATGGTTATCTCTCTTCGTTCGGGCATGGAATACAGCAGGGATGATTTGATTTTAAAGCTTGTTTCCATTCAGTATGAAAGAAATGACATAAATTTTGTAAGAAATAAATTCAGAGTCCGCGGTGACACCCTTGAAATTTTTCCTGCAGGTTCAAGCGGCAATGCAATAAGAGTAGAGTTTTTCGGTGATGAGATAGACAGAATCTGCGAAATCAATCCGTTAACGGGCAAGGTTGAGGGTATACTTTCTCATGCCTGTATTTATCCGGCCTCACACTATGTTGTAGGTCAGGAAAAAATGAAAGCGGCTCTTGATAAAATCTATAATGAAATGGTTGAGCGTGTTGCATATTTTGAAAGCAAAGGAAAGCTTCTGGAGGCACAGCGAATTAAAGAAAGAACGATGAATGATATCGAAATGCTTCAGGAAACAGGTTTTTGCAAGGGCATCGAAAACTATTCTGCCGTAATGAGCAACAGAAAACCCGGTGAGGCTCCGTTTACTCTGCTTGATTATTTTCCTGATGATTTTCTTCTTTTTTGTGATGAAAGCCATGTTATGCTTCCCCAGGTAAGGGGAATGTATGGCGGAGATCACAGCAGAAAGGCAAGTCTTATAGAATTCGGCTTTCGTTTACCGTCTGCCTTTGATAACAGACCTCTTCAGTTTGACGAATTCTATAAAAAGGTTAATCAGGTTGTGTTTACCTCTGCTACCCCCGGCGAATTTGAAAAATCCAATTCAACACAGATTGTAGAGCAGATTATCCGCCCTACAGGTCTTTTGGATCCTGTTATTACCGTTAAACCGACAGAGGATCAGATGGACGATTTGGTATCAGAAATCAACATCAGAGTTGGGCGAGGGGAAAGGGTTCTTGTAACAACGCTTACCAAAGCGATGGCAGAGGATTTAACCTCTTATCTTGAGGGCTTTGATATTCAAGTCCGATATATGCACCATGATGTTGATACAATTGAAAGAATGGAAATTATCCGTGATTTGAGACTGGGTGCATTTGATGTTCTTGTTGGTATTAATCTGCTTCGTGAGGGTCTTGATATCCCTGAGGTTTCGCTCGTAGCAATCATTGATGCCGATAAGGAGGGCTTTCTCCGTTCGGAAACCTCTCTTGTTCAGACTATCGGACGAGCTGCAAGAAATGCAAACGGCGAGGTAATTATGTATGCTGACAGTGTAACGCCGTCTATGGAACGGGCTATCACGGAAACACTTCGCCGCCGTAAGCTTCAGGAGCAGTATAATGAAGAACACGGAATTGTTCCGCAGACAATCAAAAAGGATGTCCGTCAGGTGCTTGAAATTACATCCAAGGAAAAGCTTGAAGGCAAGCGTAAAAAGCGTATGTCAAAAAGCGAAAAGGAAGCCCTTATCCATAGCCTGACTAAAGAAATGAAGGAAGCTGCCAAGATGCTTGAATTTGAGCATGCAGCATATTTAAGAGATAAAATAAATGAATTGAAATCGGAGTAGGAGAAATGTTTCAGTTATTTAAAGATAAAAGATTCTGGAAAGGTGCATTAACGCTTGCAATTCCTGTTGCACTTCAGAATATGCTTACAAGCTCGTTTACACTTGCAGATACTCTGCTTGTAAGCAGGCTGGGCGATGTTGCACTTTCCTCTGTAGGAATGGTCGGTCAGTGGGGCTGGCTTATGACTATGTTTATTTTCGGCTTCTGCTCAGGCACTACCGTATTTGTTTCTCAGTTCTGGGGTGCAGGAAATAAAAAAAGAATTCACTCAACCTGCGGAATAGCACTTGTTTCCGTACTTGTTGTTTCCGGTATATTTACGGTTATAAGCTTGGCAGTTCCTCAGTATGTTTTAAGAATGTTTAATTCGGATCCTGCAATTATTGCTGAAGGAAGCAAATATTTAAGTGTTGTTGCCTTTTCGTATTTTGCTGTTGCCATAACGAATGTTCTTTCAACCGTTCTTCGTTCAACGGAAGAGGTAAGGCTTCCTATGTATGTTTCGGGATTTACAACAGTACTCAATATTTTTCTGGATTACTGTATGATTTTCGGAAAATGCGGCTTTGCCGAAATGGGAATAAAGGGCGCTGCGCTTGCTACCTCTGTTTCCGCGTGGGCCGGTGTTGCAGTAATCATTGTTGTTTCTGTTATCCGTAAAACGATCATTATTGCTCCGCTGAAGGAGATGTTTGGCTTTAGTAAAGCAGAGATGAAAGAATTCTATAAAAAAACAACACCCGTTGTATTTAATGAAGGTATGTGGGGAGCAGGAACATTTACCTTCAATCTGATTTATGCAAATATGGGATATGAGTATTTTGCTGCCGTAACCATACACAGAAGCTTTGAAAATATAGCCTTTGTATTTTTTATCGGTCTTTGCAGTGCCTGCAGTGTTATGGTCGGCAAGTCAATCGGTAAGGGCAGAATTGAAGAGGGAGTAAAGGATTCAAAGCGTTTTGCCGTTCTTGTTCCGTCTCTTGCAGTGCTGGTTTCAATCGTTATTATTTCGCTCAGATATCAGCTTGTCGGTATTTTCAATATGGGCAATAATATCAGCGAGGTAACGCTTCAGTCAGCTGTTATTATTATGACGATTTATGCCTGTGAGCTTCCGATAAGAATGATTCCGTATATTCAGGTAGTCGGAATATTCCGTTCAGGCGGAGATACCGTAACGGGTGTTAAGTATGATTTGAGCTGTTTATGGCTTCTTTCCATTCCTGCAACGCTTATTGCAGTTCATATAATAAAAGTTCCGTTTGTTGTTGCCTATGGCGTTATGTATGTTTTTGAAGACTATGTCAAAACCTTCCTATGTCTTCGCCATTATCGTTCTAAGAAATGGATTAATCCTGTAACAGAAGAGGGCAGAAAGGCTTTTGAAGAGTATAAGTTAAATAAAATCAAATCCGGTGATGAAAAATGATAAAGAATTTAGTTGTCAAGGGTGCCAGAGAGCACAATTTAAAAAATATAGATGTGGAAATTCCGAGGGACAGTCTTGTTGTGTTTACAGGTCTTTCGGGTTCGGGTAAATCAAGCCTTGCTTTCGATACGATTTATGCCGAGGGTCAAAGAAGATATGTTGAAAGCCTTTCGTCGTATGCAAGACAGTTTTTAGGTCAGATGGAGAAGCCCGATGTTGATTATATAGAGGGACTCAGTCCTGCTATTTCAATTGATCAGAAAACAACCTCTAAAAATCCCCGTTCAACAGTTGGTACGGTAACCGAAATTTATGACTATTTAAGGTTGTTGTATGCCCGGATAGGTATTCCGCATTGTCCGATATGCGGCAGAGAAATTACACAGCAGACAATAGACCAGATTGTTGACAGTATTCTTTCCTATCCTGAAAAAACAAAAATTCAGATTATGGCTCCTATAGTGCGTGGCCGTAAGGGTGAATATGTAAAAGAGCTTGATGATGCAAGAAGAAGCGGCTTTGTTCGTGTTCGTGTAGACGGCAGTATTTATGATTTGTCTGAAGAAATTAAAATGGAAAAAAACAAGAAGCATAATATTGAGGTTGTTGTGGATCGTCTTGTTGTTTCCGAAAGTATCAGAAGCCGTTTAACAGACAGTATTGAAACGGCAACCCGACTTTCAAAGGGTTTAGTGCTTTGCGATGTTATAGATGGTTTCGAAGAGCTCTTTTCTCTTGATTATGCCTGTCCTGAGCATGGTGTGTCTATTGAAGAGATGAGTCCTCGTATGTTTTCATTTAATAATCCCTACGGCGCCTGTAAGCGCTGCTCAGGTCTTGGGACCTTTATGGAGATTGACGAGGATCTGATTATTCCGAACAGAAAGCTTTCCGTAAATCAGGGCGCAATCAAAGCAAGCGGCTGGAATGTTGCCGATGGTTCTTCTATTGCAAGAATGTACTTTGAAGCACTTGCTGCCGAATATAATTTTTCCTTGGATATGCCTGTTGAAATGCTTTCAAAAGAAGCCATAGATGTAATTCTTCACGGTACAAAGGGTAAAAAAATAAAGATGAAGCGCGTAACCTCTTATGGCAGCGGAACATATGTGAATGATTTTGAAGGCGTTGTTAATAATCTGAAGCGCAGATACGAAGAAACAAGCTCCGAATATTCAAGGGCTGAGATTGAAACGGTTATGGTTTCTTCCATATGCCCTGATTGTAAGGGGGCAAGGCTTTCTCCTATAAGTCTTGCAGTTACGGTAGGAGGGAAAAATATTTATGAATTCTGCCGGATGTCCATTTCAGAGGAAATCAGTTTTATTGACAATCTGGAATTAACCGAAAAGGAACAGATGATAGGAAGACTGATTATAAGAGAAATTAAAGAAAGGCTCAATTTCCTTAATGCGGTAGGACTTGATTATCTTTCTCTTTCCCGTGAGGCCGCAACGCTTTCGGGCGGAGAGGCACAGCGTATCCGTCTTGCCACTCAGATTGGCTCTTCTTTAACGGGTGTTCTGTATATTCTTGATGAGCCGTCTATCGGTCTTCATCAAAGAGATAATGAAAAGCTGCTTGGCACCTTAAGGCATCTTCGTGACTTGGGAAATACACTTATCGTTGTAGAACATGATGAGGATACAATGCGGGCTGCTGATTATGTTGTTGACATCGGTCCCGGTGCAGGTGTTCACGGAGGAGAACTGATTGCAGCAGGTGCAGTTAATGATATAATAAATTGTGAAAATTCAATAACGGGTCAGTATTTAAGCGGTAAAAAACAAATCCCTGTTCCTGAAAAAAGAAGAAAAGGCAATGGTCATAAATTAACCGTTGTAGGTGCAAAGGAAAATAACCTTAAAAATATAAATGTTGAAATTCCTCTTGGGCAGTTTGTTGCTGTAACGGGCGTGTCAGGTTCCGGTAAATCCAGTCTTGTTAACGAAATTATTTATAAGCACCTTGCGAATGAGCTTAATAAAGCCAAAAAGCGACCCGGCGCATTTAAAGCAATAAAGGGTACGGAATTTCTTGATAAGGTTATTGATATCGATCAATCCCCGATAGGAAGAACACCTCGTTCCAATCCTGCAACATATACAGGCGTTTTCAATGATATCCGTGATTTGTTTGCGGAAACTCCGGATGCTAAAATAAGAGGTTATAAGTCAAATCGCTTTTCGTTTAATGTAAAAGGCGGCAGATGTGAAGCCTGTCAGGGCGATGGTATTGTTAAGATTGAAATGCACTTTCTTGCTGATATCTATGTTCCTTGTGATGTGTGCGGCGGTCAGCGATATAACAGGGAAACGCTTGAGGTTAAGTTCAAAGGAAAAAGCATATTTGAAGTGCTGGAAATGACTGTTGATGAAGGGATTGAATTTTTCAAGCAGCAGCCTAAGATTTACCGAAAGCTTAAAACCCTTTCGGATGTCGGACTCGGTTATATTAAAATCGGTCAGCCTGCAACCACCCTTTCGGGTGGTGAAGCACAGCGTGTAAAGCTTGCTACAGAGCTTATGAAGCGTTCAACGGGAAAAACCATTTACATCCTCGACGAACCTACTACAGGGCTGCACACAGCCGATGTACACAGGCTTGTTCATGTTCTTAATGCACTGGTTGACAAGGGTAATACAATCCTGGTCATAGAGCATAATCTTGATGTTATAAAAACAGCTGATTATATTATAGATTTAGGTCCGGAAGGCGGCAAAGGCGGCGGAACTATTATTGCCAAGGGTACGCCCGAAGAGGTAGTCAAATCAAAAAAATCATACACTGCAAAATATTTGAAGCCATTGTTAGATAAATAATATGAAAGATTTAGTATTACAACTGGAACAAAATCATTTTTTAACTGATGAAGAATTCAAGCTATTGCTTGAAGATGAAAGTGATGAAGTTTTAAGCTTTCTCAATGAAAGAGCCGCATATGTAAGTAAAAGAACTTATGGTAACAAGGTTTATATAAGGGGATTGATTGAATTTACAAATTATTGCAGAAACGATTGCTATTACTGCGGAATACGCAGAAGCAATTGTAATACTGAACGCTATCGCCTTACAGACGAGCAGATTTTGGATTGCTGTGAAACAGGCTATAAGCTCGGTTTTAGAACCTTTGTTTTACAGGGCGGAGAGGATGGCTTTTTTTCAGATGAAAAAATTGTCGGAATCATAAAAAAAATAAAAGAAATCTATCCCGATTGTGCGGTTACACTTTCGATAGGGGAAAGAACTCACGACAGTTATAAAGCGTTTTTTGCTGCCGGAGCAGACAGATATCTGCTTCGGCACGAAACGGCTGATTCGGAGCATTACAGACGGCTTCATCCAGGCAATCTTTCGCTTGAAAACAGAATGCAATGCCTTTATGATTTAAAGAAAATCGGCTATCAGGTTGGATGCGGATTTATGGTTGGCTCTCCTTATCAAACAACAGAGAGTATAATTGAAGATTTGAAGTTTGCTAAAGAACTGAAACCGCATATGGTAGGAATCGGACCTTTTATTCCGCATAGCTCAACCCCGTTCAAGGATTATAAACAGGGAGGATTGAAGCTAACCTTAAGGCTTTTAAGCATTATCAGATTAATGCTTCCCAATGTTCTTCTTCCTGCTACAACTGCACTTGGGACAATAGATTCCGAAGGCAGGGAAAAGGGGATTCTTGCGGGCGCAAATGTAGTTATGCCCAATCTTTCACCAAAGAATGTGCGTAAAAAATATCTTCTTTATGATAATAAAATATGCACAGGTGATGAAGCGGCAGAGTGTATTTTATGTATGAAGCGCAGGATGCAAAGCATGGGATATGAGGTTGTTGTAAGCAGAGGAGATTATAAAGAAATTAACGGAGAGTAATATTTATGGCGAATAATCTTAACGAAACACCTGATGCAAACAGAGTGCATATTGCTTTTTTCGGCAAAAGGAATGCGGGGAAATCAAGCGTTGTAAATGCTGTTACAGGGCAGAATCTGTCGATTGTATCCGATGTTCCGGGAACGACTACAGATCCTGTTTCAAAGGCTATGGAGCTTTTGCCTGTAGGTCCCGTAGTCATTATTGATACGCCCGGAATGGATGACAGCGGTAAAATCGGTGAGCTTAGAGTACAAAAAACAAAACAGATGCTTAATAAGGCGGACATTGCCGTTTTGGTTATTGACAGTGTAACAGGAAAATCAAATTGTGATGAAGAGCTGATTGCGCTTTTTAATGCGAAAGAAGTTCCTTACATAGCGGTTTATAATAAATCGGATTTAAAAAGTATGGATTATCTTGCTGACAATGAAATCTCTGTCAGTGCCAAAACAGGGGAAAATATTAATGCTTTGAAAGATAAAATTGCTCTTTTCGGAGCAAAGAAAATAAATACTAAATGTATAATTCGTGACAAGTTAAAAAAGGATGATTTGGTTATTCTTGTTACTCCGATAGATGGCTCCGCACCAAAGGGAAGGATGATTTTGCCGCAGGTGCAAACGATTAGAGATATACTTGATGCAAATGCTGTGTGTATCACGGTTCAGCCTGAACAGCTTTCTTTTGTTCTTGATAATTTAAAAAAGAAGCCAAAGCTTGTTGTAACAGACAGTCAGGTTTTCAAACGAATGAATGCGCTGGTTCCGAATGATGTTTTGTTGACTTCGTTTTCAATACTTATGGCTGATTTTAAAGGATTTCTGAATACTGCAATTCGGGGTGCAGCAAGTATAGAAAAGCTGAAAAACGGCGATACTGTGCTGATTTCAGAGGGCTGTACGCATCACAGGCAGTGCGAGGATATAGGAACGGTTAAGCTTCCGAGCTGGCTTGGAAAGTATACAGGAAAAGAGCTTGAATTTAAATTTACATCCGGCGGAGAGTTTCCCGAAAATTTAAAAGAATATGCACTTGTTGTTCATTGCGGAGGCTGTATGCTCAATGAAAAGGAAATGCGTTACAGACAAAAATGTGCCGAAGCTCAGCAGGTTCCGTTTACAAATTACGGAACAGCAATTGCTTATATGAATGGAATTTTAAAGCGAAGTCTTGAGATTTTTCCTGATCTTCAAAATGAGATATTATGATAAAAAAGAGAACAGACTGAAATTTCAGTCTGTTCTCTTTTTTTATACAAATTGTATATTTATTTGTGATTTTTTATTCTTTTCAAGGCGTTCTTTTCAAGTCGGCTTACCTGTGCCTGTGATATTCCAACCTCTTTTGCAACCTCCATTTGCGTTTTACCCTGCATAAAGCGAAGATACATAATGTTTCGCTCTCTGTTATCCAGTCGGCGTATTTCATCTTTTATCATGATTTCGTCAATCCAGTCTGTGTCGCAATTACAGTCGCCAACCTGATCCATAACATAAATGGTATCTCCGCCGTCACTGTAAACAGGCTCATAAAGTGAAACAGGCTCAACGATTGCTTCAAGCGCAAGCACAACATCGCTTTTTTTCATTCCAAGCTCTTTTGCAATCTCTTCAACTGTAGGCTCTTTTTGGTTTTTGTTTATCAGCTTTTCCTTTACCTGCATTGCTTTATAAGCTGTATCTCTCATGCTTCGGCTGACTCTGACGGGATTGTCATCCCGCAAAAAGCGGCGTATCTCTCCGATACACATAGGAACAGCGTAGGTTGAAAATTTTACATCCAGATCAAGGTTGAAGTTGTCGATTGCTTTAATCAGCCCAATAACTCCGACCTGAAACAAATCGTCCATTGATTCGCCCCTGTTCTGAAATCGCTGAATTACTGATAAAACAAGTCTTAAATTGCAGTTTATAAGCTCTTCTCTTGCTTTCATATCTCCGCTTCTTGCTTTTCTGAGAAGCTCCATTTTTTCTTTTTCTTTAAGCACCTTTATGTCATTTGTGTTTATACCGCATATCTCAACTTTGTTATAAACCATACATAACCACCATTCCAAAAATTATGTATGTCATTATTATTGGCATAAAATGCCCGGCTTATAAAAAAATTCATTGCTAAATTATGGAAAAATACGATTAAATTGCGCATGAAACCTTAAAAAATTTTAATTCATACAAAATTGTTACAAAATATTACAAAATGGTGTTGACATCTTTTTATAATAAGTATATAATTACTGTAATTAGTAATAAGTATGGGTGTATTATGCCCTTTTGTATTTATTGTTACAATTTAGTTAATAGAGTTGCTTTATTAGAAAAGAGGTAGTTTTTATGAAACGAAAATGGAAACGAATATTGGGTGTGTTTATGGCACTGCTTATGTTTGCCACAAGCTTTATTCAGCCGCTTGGTTTGTCCTTTGGGCTGTTTGATGTTTATTCGGCAGAAGCCGGTCCTTCTATGGATTTGTCCATAACATATCTCAGCGGCGGTAATGTGTCAGAACCCCTTCCCGGTCATCAGCCGTCTCGCCAGGTAATGATTGGTCATGGCGAAACGAATGGTGCAAGGATTAATATGATAGGTGATTTCCGTTCGGGTGTAGGTGAGGGAAGAAATGCTTACTTTGATTTGAGGCTTCCTTATTTCTACAAAGATTCCACCGGTAATCTTGCTACAACCTATGATTTTGCCGATATTCCTGCTGATCAGAAAGCGGATCCGATGTGTCTTGCTGTTAAGGTTGTAGGGGATAATGAGGATTGGGAAGTTGATAAAACTACCGAGTATAGAGGTACGGTTCATTTTCAAAGTGCAAGAACTGTAAGACAGGGTCAGCAGATTGCGTTAACGCTTCTTATATATTTTAAAGGTGCCGTTCCTGAAAACACAAGTGCTCTTATTTATCTCGGCGGTGGTTATGAAACATACGCATATCAGGGTGCAACTTCAGACGGTTGGTCTGCAACGCCTGAAATGGCAAGCAAAAATGGTATCTATGAATTTATTTGTTCAAATCTTCGTTGGGAAGCAGATATTCAGGCTGTTAATCCCAGAAATGCGTTGTGGGATAAATTCAATTACCTCGTTTATAAAATTACGGTAAGCAACACTTCGGAAGATCCTGCCAGTCATATTAAGGCTTTCAGTGCAAATGTTGAGGTTCCGACGGAAGGAAATGACGGCTATGGTCTTCATATGAAAGAAGCGATGCATTTCCTGTATAACAATGGAAATCCCATAGAGCAAACGAGCTTTGAACTTGAAGATCGTGAAGAACTTTATGTCGGTGTTCCGGGGCAGGGCGGTGCTCTTATCTATGATGTAACAGGAATTCCTCAGGAAGTTCGTGATGAATGGAATCTGATTACATTTGCTAATGCTGTAGATCAGAATGGCGATCCGCTTGTTCCTCTTCCGTATACATATACAGCAAGTTCCAGTGTTTATTTCAGTTTATATGAAAATATTTATGCACAGGAATATGTTGATAATGATGCAACAGGCGAATCTGTTTCTTCAAAAGAGTTTTACATTGCGCTTCCGATGTCAACGGATATTCCGGATTCGCAGAAAGAAATGATTAATGCCCATGTTTATAATACAATTGTTTTCGGATCGGACTATACATGGACTAAACAAAGCGGACTTGCAACTCACGGCTTTGATGAAACCAAAACGGGTTTTACGCATAAAAAGTATGTCCTTGATGAAGATGCTGAGAAATCAGAAAAAACTGCATCAATCGGTGATGAAGTTGAATACTACCTCGGATATTTTCAAAATACAAGTAATGTTCCTGCCTTTGAGGCAAATGCAGTTGATACTGCTCCAAAGGATTTTGCTCTTAAACGAATTAATGCGTATATGAATTACAGTGATGAGGATGAAGATTACGATCCTCAGCTTGAAGATTGGTTTAAAGAGGAAGGAACGGTTGAATTTGAATTCAGCACAGATGAAGTTGATGAAGACGGAAATGCTGTTACCTCTTTCGTTCCGCTCGGTTCAATGGTTTATAATGCTGATAAATCTTCCGATGAATCAAAAGTGTTTACTCTTGAAGTCGGTACACTTATTGATGATTATATTAAATCTCAGGCTCTTCTTAATAAAAATGTTAAATATACTAATAAATTCCGTGTTAATTTTAAACACAGAATTGCTCCGAATGAAGCGTTTGACGGAAAAATCGGCGTTCAGGGTGTTGTTGATAAGGGTATTAAATACGAGAATAAGCTTGTAACGAATTATGAAACATGGCAGTGGGTTAATAAATCTGCCGTTGTTGATGAAGCAGATTACTATAAAGAGCAGAATTCAACATCTGTAAGTACTGCAACAATCTTTGCAACACCTGCCGATCCTAAGTTGGTAACAGATGTAACACGTGTTGTAGATGATAAGCTTACAGCGGCGGATTCCATGTATGTTCCGATAAATGTTTCCGGAACGGGATTCCGTTATAAGCTCGGAAACAACAGCCGTTCCAAGGTGATTCCCGGCATTCTTAAGTCCGGTACGCTGCTGGATATAAATCAGAGCAAGCCGCTTGGCTTTGTAACGAATAAAATTATACTGTCCAAAGCATTAATGGATATTGCTGAGGTTGATTCCGTTACGATATATTGTTTTAAGGGTAAAAATGCTGCCACAAAGGCTGTGAAAATTCCTTTCAGCGATTTCTCGGTTGATGAAGACGGAAATTATTATATAGAATCCTCTGCATGGAAATCTGTCGGTGAATGCTATGAGGGCTATGTAAACTTTAAATCGTTTGGTGCCAATATTGCACTTTCCGATGATATTTATGTTCAGTTTGCCGGTTATACAAATGTTGTTAAGCCTGCTGCCGATCCGCTTGTTGTAACAGGTACATTTACAACGGATTATAAGGATTCTGCTCTGGATAAAGCAGTAACAGATCCTGCAACAATGATTGTAAATACAATCAATCCGATTATTACAGGTTTTAGTTTTGATGATACGGATACAAAGAAATCAAATGAAAATACTGCAAGCGGGCAGTCAAAGCAAACTACCATTAACCATATTGAAATTCCGAATAAGCAGAAAAATGTAGGTTATGAATGGTCCATTTGCAATGATGCCATTTCTCCGTCGGGTGCTGTTGACATTTCAATTGATTTGTCAAGCAGTGTTGGGAATAAAACTCCGAATGGTAAAAATCCTACTGTTAAAGGCTTTTTAACCCAGAAAATAACGATTTCCGATTTCAGCAAGGTTGCAGATGTTGACTCAGTTAAAATTTATGACTGGAATAAAAATCCTGCTACAGATGAGCCGAATGTAACCATTCCGTTCAGTTCTCTTACCGTTACGGATGGTAAGGTTGTTATCGGCGAGGATGTTCTTAAGGATATCGGCTATGTAAAGAATATTGTTCTTTCCTGTTCTGAATTCTATGGTTCGGAAAAAGATGAACCTGATAAAATGAATATCAGACTTGATGGCTATTCGGATTGGTACGGCGATTTGGATGCTGCATTAACCTTTACTCCGGAAAACACATCGATGGCAAATCGTATTATTACTCTTACCAACCGTTTAAGAGTTTTAAAGCCATATGCTGAAATTCACGCATTTATTGATTATTACGATTTATCGGGTTCTGCGCTTAATTCTACAGTTAACTCTGATAAAAACGAGTATACCTTGGGTGTACCGTACGACCGTAATTTCCATTATAGTGTTAAAGTCGGAAACCCCTATGTTTCAAAGCTTGATGATTTTGAAATCACACTTGATCTTCCGTTGTCTGCTGAGGGCAGTGATTATACCGGTTTCCATACAACAGGAATGTTCATGAGTAAAAATCTTATAGACAATTATAAGGTTTTGGAATATTTCACTTTCTTTGATGCTTCAGATCCTGATACAGCATACAAATTCGATTTTGATAAGGAAAACGGAACTTTTACCGCTGAAGACGGAACAATTTATAATGTTGTTGATGCAGATGGTAATATTTCTATTGATGAAAAAACAATCTTTGTAGATTGGGGAATTGAAAATCTTAGTAAGGTTGTTGTAACCGGTAAGAATTTTGCAGCTAATGTGGATTATGAAGATCAAAACTATTTTGATTTCAGCGGTTTTGCAGACAGCAGCTTCGGAACCAGTAAAAGACTTGGTGTTACAGCGGTAAATTATTTTGACTGCATCCGTGCTGAGAATGATACCAAAGCTGTTTCAACAGACGGTGCAACAGCTTATATCAGCAAAATGTATTTTGATTCAACGATTGTTGCTGCATATAAGGATTCGGAAACCACCGGCCGTTTTGATGCGGTTTCATCCTCGAATGAGCATATAAGAATGGAAAGGTACACTACCAGCTATACGGCTTATTGGGAGGATAATTCAGAGCTTGATATCGGCTATAAAGCAATGGGTTCTTTCCTTGTTGATTTCAGGCAGTATTTGAATGCCAATACGAATACCAATACGAATAATCCGGGCAATCCTCAATATCCGAATACGACTAAAGCAGGTTTGATATGGCAGGAACATCAGGGTATGAATTATGTTTATACCCGCTCTTTCAATACTGCTGCGAATGTTGATTTGAATATTACGCTTCCGGACGAAAGCTTTGACGCTTCGTATCTGAAAGTTCATCCAATGGCTAAGGATTATCTTGAAAGTATTAAGATAACCCGTAAGGATGGAACGGAAACCATTATTGATAAAAGCGAATGGGAAAATAATTCCGTTGAAACTGCTGTTGATACAGCAGGCAATAGTCTTGACAAATTTTTCAGAATTGATTTGCTTCAGTCAGCTGAAAGTGAAGATTTAGGCATTTATAAAACGCCTGTTGATTACAAGGCAGAAAATCCGGTTACATCAGTTGTTATCAGTCTGAATATCAATAAAACCGAAGCTGTGGATAATAAGGCATCAAATCCGGATTACGGAACATGGTTTGATTATTTCAATGATAATTCCAGATATATGTTTGAAGTAGCCGGAAGATTTTATAAAGCAGGTCCGGCTACGGCAACTGTTAAAACCGATATGGAAATCGGTAATATCGTTGAAAGACCCTATGCACAGGCTAAGGACAGAAGCACCCAGGGGGTTCTTAATCAAAAAACAGATTGGTCGTTTAAAAATCAGTACCGCTATTATTGGAATAATTATGGCTGGTATCATGCTGATGCTTATTATGATGCTGCGGATTTATTTTCAACGGCGAAGACCTATGTTTACAATGAACAAAACCAGATTTTAAAGGGCGTTCATAATTATCCTGCAACAACGCAGGATTTGAATTGTACCTTTGGAATGTATAATGAGTTTTCGGTTTCTTTTTTCCAGAATACTTTCGGAAGTGCTAATGATTATGCTAACGGCGGAGCAGGATCACGATGGGTTTATCAGGATCGGTTTGATTGGGATAAAAAGCATGGTTTTACAGATCGGCTTGTGCTGGAGGATAAGCTTCCTTTGATAAAACCTGATGCTGAAACCGACTATTACGGATATTTAACGCAGAAGATTTATATTTCTCCTCAGCTTTATCCGTTTATTGATTATATTGAATTTACAAAGAAAACAGTAACAGTTAAGGATGACGGTACTTCAACCGAGACAATTGATAAGGATAAAATTATTCTTAAAAGTGATGATCTGAAGCTGTTTGTAAATGATGGAACAACGGTTACCGATCCTACGATTGTAGGAACAGATGAAGGTGTTACCCATGAAGGTTTCTATGAAATCAATGTTTACTATCCTGAGGATAAGGCAGAAGCTGCCGATAATTCCATTATCCTCGGAAAGAATGAATTCCTTGACGGATATGCTGTTCATTTGAAAAATCTTCCGGGTAACGGAGATTATACCAAGGAACTTGACGGCTTGGATTTAATGAAGCCTTCAGAGCATAATACAAACGCAACGCCTGATATTTTTGTAGGCGGTGAGGTTTACCGTGTAAGAGAAACAAATCCGCCTGCCACGGATTATAATAAGATGACCTCAACCTCATATCATTACATGTGGAACGCTGAGAAGTCAGAATATGCTACCAGTCAGTATTACACGATGAATGATACGGGTCTTCTGATGGGTTACCGAATTCCGTTTCAGGCAGCATGGAAGCTTATTTCAACAAACAAAAAGGGTCGTGCAATATATGATTACCATGAAGAAAATGATAATCGTCAGAATGTTGAGCCGAATATAGGAAGCTTTGATGTAAAAATTTGGAACAGAATAGATACTGACCAGCAGACCGGCAGATCGGCATATATAGATACGGCAACAGTTACCAATACGATGAACAGTATTTATCGTTTGAAGCATATCTACATACCCGAAGCATTTATTGATGGCGATTGGTTTAATGTTGAAAGCTTAAAATTAACATATGGCAGCAGTAATTCACATACAGCAACCTTTAATTTAAAACAGCTCAAAGACAGCGGTTATTTAACCAAGGATGCGGCAAATCATCAATATATATTTGATTTAAATCCGTTTATTAAGGATCATATAGATGAGTTTGCCAAGTTTAATCCGAACAACTATGAAAACGGCGATGTTTATATTAGCGAATGGATTCATTCCTTTGTTATCAAGCTTTCTGCCGTTAATGCTAAGCAGAGTGATGGAGCCGGTGTTCTGAAAGGCGGAGAATTCCTTAACTCGGAAAGGCAAAAGCAAACTGCAAACAGAGGCGGAATAGAAAATTCTGCTTTGCCTACATTTTCATATGATGGTGTTTATGTGGACAGAACAGTTGAAGATATTACTGCAAATACATGGACAAAGAAATCAAGACCTACCATTTGGCATGGTCCGAACGGCAACCATGAATATTCAAGTTCTACAGATTATTATAACTACGCAGATACCGTATTTACTTCTTCGGAAAAGAACGCAGAAGCATATAAGAATCTGAATGGCTCCAGCCAGAATGATGGTTACGGAAATGGTGACAGACGCGATTATTATAATATTAAAAATCTTGTAGCCAATATGAATGTGAAGGCGCAGCGTGTTACAACTATGGATGATGGCTCCAAGACCTTTGCATATGATATTGATTATTCGGAAGGGTCAAATACATATCTTAAAGTAGATAAAAATCATCTTCTTCCGGATGATTATATTGAATATCAGTTAACTGTTGCGGCTTCGGCTGACAGTATGATTCCGGTTTATCATCCTGATATACGCTTTGTTGCTCCGACAGGGCAGAGAGTTGTTGGCTGGTATATCATTGAAAATACATCTGATATTCCGGATGATGATATTACAGGTAAACTCAGTACAGCATCAACAGGTTCCAACACGGCAATTACAGCAAGCCCGATTGATAAGAAGGCTTATTACAGCCTTGTTGAGGGTACTGACGGAAATGAGGAAACCTATTACAGACGCCTGGATATATCGGCAGGTGATTTAAGTAAAGAGGAATCTTTAAATCAGCTTGCTAAGGGCAAAAAGATTGTTGTTTCCGTTATAACACAGCTTACTGACGAGCTTAGCACATTTGAGGGTAAAACAATCAACCCGGGAATTTATGCTGCTGCTCATCCTCAGCATACTTATTCTCAATACAAAATTAGAAATATTTCGAATGATGCTCCGCATTATACTTATCAGCATTATTATGATGATTCTGCTGAATCAGCTGAATACTGGAGATATACAACAACATCTTATTACGGCGAGCTTAATAATGAGCTGACTTATATGTCCGATATCAGAACAAGTACGACATTTTATGACAGCCGTAATCTCAAGCTGGATGTAAATTATACGGATCCGGAATTCCATTATGACGGAATGCCGATGAAGTTTACAATGACAGGCGGTACAGGCACAAATAATGCAACTGCAGCCAATGCGGAAAATGATACGCTGCATAGTCTTGAAAGAGCAGTTTATACTGTTTCCTTCCTGCAGACAGCAAACGGCAAGCTGTTTAAGGGCTTTGATTTAACTGAAAAGAAAGCATTTCCTTATCCTGACAGTGTTACTAAGCATAAGGACGAAAATGCAAAGGTTGAGTATTGCTATTTTGTAGATGCCTCCGGTGATGTTATCGGAACAGATGAGGGTATTTACGAAACCAATGCTCCCGATACTCAAATCTGGATATCGGAGGATAAGGTCATTGCTGCAGACAGCTTAACCGAAGAGCAGATTGCAAACGGCTTTATGCTGCTTAAGGATGCAGTCAGAATCAGATGGACTTACTCTGATATTCCTGCAGGTACGGCTGCAAATCCGATTGTGTTCGCAACTCCTGCCAATCCGTTTGAATTAATCGGTGTAGGCAGATATCGTGATATCAGAACAGATGCGCAAAAGAAAACAACTGCGGCTGATGATTACTTCACATTTAAAATGGATGGGCATGTTGAACTTAAGCACAAGCACGATGAATCTATTGATAATACACTTGCAGGTTCATCCGATTCCTCTGCAATGCAGTTTACTGAGCCTGTTTCTCTTTACGGCACAGGTGTTATAACAAAAAGCATTGTAAGAGAGCGTCCTATCTTAAATCTTCACACACAGATATTCAAGAACGAGGCAGAAGCGGAAGCTGTTTATAATTCAAATGCTGCTCAGGTAAAGGGATATCGTCCGGGAGATACAGTTTGGTTTAAGGACACGGTTCAGAATCTTCAAAAGGGTCCTGATGCCCCGCAGGGTGTACTTCTTAACCCTGTATTCTTTGATAAAATTCCGGAATATATTTCTGCAAGCGGACTTGAAAGTGCTGTTCAAACAGGAAATACCGATAATATCAGGGTTGTATGGTACAACAGGGACGGTACGGTTAAAACTGATATTCCTGAATTTACAGTAACGAAAACGCAGTTTGAGGATGTTCCTGATTATCTCGGTGATACGGTTACAACCAAGAGCGATACAGACGGCACGAACTTTAATACCCACAGAGCTTTTGCCGATATTACGCTCGGTGAAAACGGAAATACGGTTTCAACACCTATAACCTTTAATCTTTATCAGATTAAGTTTAAGGATGGTACACGTCTTGAAATCGGCGAGCATATAGAGGTTTATTATTCAGCAACTGTGAGAATGGAAAATCTTCCGTTGTCTTACACACAAAGAGGAACGGGAGATAATGCCAAAACCTTTGTGGATTATTATCCGAAGTACGGCGAATATTATTCTGTTTCGTCAGGTGCGGATACATATCACACAACAATTTATCAGTGGCTTACCAGATCCTATCCGTATATCGGTGTGATGTCAGGTCAGAATCTTTACGGCAATGCCGGATTAACAACAAATTACTGCGGTTCTCTTACACAGTTTATGAACGCCAACAGTATGATGGATATGAATTATCTATATCATGATCTTGGCGTCAGCGGACTCAGAAATAAGAATATTGATAAGTATGAATATCTTAAGGATTCAAACGTTTATATGCCGGGATATGAGGGCGATGAAATTAATGACGGATGGATTAACAACACTTATCGTTATCAATTGATTAATTATGGTGGATCAAACGGATATTTGAAGGACTATGATGTTAATATTGATAAAAACCAGCAGAAAACCACTTATGTTCCTACCTTAACAGCCAATATGCTGGATCAGCTTCCCGCAAGTGAAAAATATGTTGGTCCTACAAGCGGCAGAGACAGAGATTGGTTCAATAAGATGCTTGTTTACAGAAACAGGTCTGCAAATTGGCAGGAGAAGCATGAGGATGCTGTTATCTGGGCTGAATCAAGAATTCATCTTCAAACAGCTTGGCTTGCTGCAGGCTCCCAGATTATCGGCTCTGCCGATAAATCCGAATCAACAGAATATTTGCCGACAAATTATAATGGCTTAAGGCTTGATCCTGCATTCAATTATGCTCATCCAACATGGGCAAACGGTTCATCCGGTGTTTATGGCTATAATACAGGCCTGAATACGGCTGTTCGTCTTTATAATGATGATAATGTTCCGGCAATTGAATATGACCAGTATTTTACTTCCCGTGTAAGTGCTTATAACTACGGAGACTGGGATTTGACCAGCGGTATTGAATTTACTTATGTAATGCCAAAGGGAATTGAGCCTGAATTTAATGAGGACGGCTCCGTTAATGTTGATAAAATAAAAGCTTATATTATGAGCAGCGGTACTTCTAACGCTCCGAAATATGAAAGTATTTCTGATGATTTAGTCAGTGTTCAGGTGCTTCAGAAACCGGGAAGTGCAGCCGGCTATAAAACGCCGAATATTATGCAGGATCCTGTTTTGAGTTCCGAAACAATGAATAAAACGGGTCACAGCTATGTTGATGAGAATCAGTATTATTCTGCGGATGATGCAACATCATGGGTACTTAGAATAACCGTTAATCAGTCTCTTAATAAATGGTTTAACCGTGGTTCGGCATATGGTTATATGATGTATGTCGATATTCCTTCTCATGTGTATGAAACGCCTGAAAGTGAATATTGGTATGATGAGGTTATGGTTAAACCTGTTGATACCTCTCATCAGGATAGCCTTTATTATCAGATTTATGATACTACCTCACTTTGGGGTCATAATGATTTAACAAAGCTTGCTGCCGGCTCAAGATTAAGCACACAGTACGGCGGAATGGATTATCTGTGGAACAGCTTCTATCACTATTACGGCGGCAGTGGAAGCGGTGCAACACAGGGACCAAACGGAAACTGCTATTATGTAAGTGCCTCTCCGAATATGCCTTATATTAACGGTATGAATATTTCAAACCGTGAAGTATCGGCGCAGGATGTTCTTGATGACAGCGGAAAGGAAAACTTTGAAAGCGGCGTGCGCAATACCTATGCAAGTACGGGTACGCGTGCCCATATGAGAAAACCGCTCATAAGAACCTGGACAACAGTAGGTCAGGATAATATCAGCGGTACAGATACACATGGATATTATCTTGATTCACAAGGTGATACATCCACACTCAATATCCATGTTGAAAACAAATACTGGCTGAATACAATGGCTGTTGATCAGCATTACTACGGCTGGGTTTCAACCGGAAGTGGCGGAAGAGGTTATTATACCGAATCCAGTGAATATAACAGAATTAAGCATACGTATTCAACAGACGGCGGTAATAAGGGTACTTTGTATTATCCTGTTGTAACAAATATTCTTCCGGCAGGTATTGTTCCGAAAGATGTCAACGGCAGATTGTTTACGGAGGATAATGACGAAAATGCCAAAAAGCAGCTTGATTGGTCGCTTTATAATTACAGCTACAGCGGAAATACCTCAACGGATTATGAAAAGTTTGAACAGGAAAAAGAGCTTTATGAGGCTAAGGTTGAATATATTCTTCTTGATTGCGAAGACGGAAGCACAGAGGGAAGATATAAGATAACCTTTAAGCAGAAATCAGACGATTTGTCAACTGCAAATGCGGATAAGCTTAAGATTTCTTCAGAGGATGCAAGAGTATTCCAGTTCAAGATTTATACCCTTGCTGCGCCAAGCGGTATAACAAAGGATGACGAACTTAACAACGATCTTCTTGATGTATTCCAAAAAAATCATACCTTTGTTTCAAGTCAGCTTGAAAACTTCCGATTTCTGATTGACTCCGAAGTTCAGAATAATCAGGCTGAAAATCCTTATTATGTAGGCAGCCGATATGTTGAGAGCTACAGAAACTGGTATGCGCCTCCGAACAGACCGAATGATGCAACAATCAGTGATGTTCGTAAGGATTCTGCCCGTATAACAAACCGAGCAGGCGGAAATTCCGGTAATTTTCCGGATTGTCCTGTATTAACGCAGAATCTTGGTACAAATGCAGCAATAGATGGTACCGATGAGGGCGGTAATAAACGCTACTTTGAGGAAGACGGTAAGATTACGCTCAGAGATAATTTTGATAAGAGTAAAATTACCGAACTTCAGATGGAGGACTATACCGATTTAAGGCACGGATTAACAATTCAGTCCGAATATGTTGATTTTGATGCCGGCAATGATTCAACCAATATCGGTGTTCATACTACAAACAGAATCCGTGTTCGCTGGCCTGATATCGAAAGCAATGCTTATCTTACCGATAAACCTGCGGAAGGTATTGAAAATCTGGGAGTTCGTTCTCCTCAGGGAACAGAGGGTGAATATGTATATTATCCGAATGCTTCCGATAAGTCACAGGCTCTTCAGTACGGTGATACTCTTTATTACAATGTTAAGGTATCAAATGGTGCAACTGAGGATGACCATTTCCACCACGGAAATGTGCTTCATGCAAAGCTTAAGGTAGTTCTTGCTCTTCCGGATATTGTCAGATTTGTAGGCAATTATGATAAAGACGGTAATAGCATTGATGATGCAATGTATCTTATTCATAAGACGGAAGACGGCACGGTTAACAAATATACTTTTGCTGAACTTGAAGATGCAGGCTATGAAATCAAATTTGAAGAAAAAATTGATGATAACGGCAGACAACTGCTTATTCTGGAGGTTCTGACTCCGGGTGACTTTACGGATGATGAAACGCCTAATTATATTGATTATGTTGCAGGAAAGCATCTTCCGGGATGGTTCAGCTACAGCGATAAAATGGTTGTAGGATTTAAAACAACGATTCATAATAATATGGAGGATAATTCCGATATTCTCAGCGGTGAAGATTTCTGGGATAATGAATATAAAGCAGACAGTTATGCAACATTGGAGGATATCGATGGAGAATATCTCAAACAGCAATATCCGGGCGAAGGCTTTGAAAAGCTTTCAGACCGTGACGAAAGTAAGATTGCGTATGAGAGAGAATCCGCTGAAAATAAGGAAAACGGAATAGATATAGATTATGATGATGATCCTAAGGAAAGATTTTCTCATGATGTGTCAGCAGCTATAACACTTCTTAAGCCTCATGCCATTGTGCGTCTCGATACGTCAGAGCAAAGAATACCGATTATTAACCCCGACCTTACAGGGGGTTCCGTTCGAGTTGTTGAAGACCCTGCAGTTAAGGGTGCAACAAAAATGACTCTCTATATTGACCGTGCAATAAACGACGGTGCAAAGGTACCTGAATTTGTTCTTGATTACAGAGTTCCGTTCAGAGGAACATATGAGTCAACAAGAGATGAAGCTGCTGCTTCTGAGGATTCAGTTAAGGGTAATGTGTACGCTGTCGGTACAGGTGTTTGGGAAATCCCCGAAACTGCCGGAGATGAAGAGTACAGAGAAGCTCTTAAAAACCATCTTTCCGTAAAGGTTTATGGTCTCTATAGCGATAGTGATGACAGTTCCGAGCATGGAAAGCTTCCATTTGAAGATAATTCTGTTTATGAAAACGTAAACGATTATGGCAAGGGTAAATGGGTAGATCTTACTTCGGTACATAACAGCTTAAGCGGTAATGCCGGACAAAGCGGAGTTCCGATTGATAAGAATACGGTTCTTGATATTACAAGTATTTCAAATGCTCTTATCGGCAATTCAACTATGGTTAACAGGCTTTATCAGCTTCGTTTTGTAATTTCATCTGATGATCCTGCTTATCTTGTTCCTCAGAATTTCAGATTGGCAATTGATGCCGATCCGGATACAGACGGTGTTCAGAATATGGACGATATAGATCCGGAGCATGAAAACTTAAATCCGCTTCCGGAATCAGTAACCTCAGATATAAAATTCCTTGAATCCGGAGAACTTGATGTAGATAATTGCCAGATGGGCAATGCAGCATTTGTTATTGCGGCAATGAGCCATCAGAATGCAACAAGACGCCACGTAAATCATTTTGTTAATGCCTGGGCGCGTTATGATGATGAGCAGTATGGTGTTATAGCAAACCGATCACGTGCCGGTTATTTCATTACCCGTGAAATGCCTGTTCTTGAGGTTGATTTAAAAGCAAAATATTTCAAACGTGCAAAGAATGATGAAACGGGCAAATATGAATATAGCTGGAGCGATGATGTAATGATCAGTGACAGCAGTAAAATGCTGAAGTACACTGCATCGATGAAAAATCTTTCCGATGACAGTATTGCTGATACAAATCTCGGTGATGTTGAACAGGATGCTGCAACAGATGTTCAGATTTCAACGGTTCTTCCGTTTATCCAGAATATTGATAAATCTGTTTCGGATGATGATCCGAATGAATATAAATTCTATAAGCAGGTTTCGTATAACAGTGAAGAGTGGCAGAATACAATTGCTCCTGATAATGTATCATCTGCTCAGCTTTATGCTGAGGATTCAAAATGGTGCTGGCATGTTGAAAATGAAGAAGGAGAATGGGTTTCTGTTCCCGAAATTACAAGTGTAACGCTCCAAATGTATGATAAGATTACCGAACTTACCAATACACTTCAGAGAAGAGTTCTTACATTTACTTCAGCCGGTATATTAAGACCGGGGCAAAGACTGGTAATTGACTTTATGGTTCCTGTTACAACGGATAACGGTGTAGGCAGTTCAAACTTACTTTCCTGTAAGGCTTACGGTTTTAAGCCGGGTGCGTATATTCCGTATATTCCGTCAACAGATAACGGAACGGAAACCTACGCTTTTGAGATTGATAAGCGTGATGTCAATAACAATAATATGATGAATTCGGAAAATACCATCACGAAAAACCTCGGCGGTATTTCCTTCAGTTCAACAAGAGTATTCAACAGAACAAAGGTTTCGTTCTCGGAATACGGAACAGGTCTTAATGTTTCGGGTAATGACAGCTTAAGACCATCTGTAGTGCCTGAGGGTACTAAGTATTCATTCATATCTTCTCTTGTAAACCCGGATACATCTCCTGATGACGGTGGAAATAGGGGATATGATCAGCCTATTATCTATGATGTTTTACCTTATGAGGATGATATTTCTCTTATCAAGATAGACGAACAGGGAAATGTTGCTCAAAGAGGAACAAACTGGAGAGGATATATCAGGCTTGATTCTATTTATGTTAAGTCGGATAAAGCAGGTGTCGGAACCGAGGAGCTAAAAGACGGAGTTAATGCAAATATCTGGATAGGTCCTTTTAATTATGACGCAAGAGGAAATATCATTGATATTCCTATGGAAAATCTTCCGAATGTTGATTTAACAAGTGATAAGGAATTCTTTAAATCCATAAGAGGTGAGGGATTATCTCAGGTCAATGAAAAGAAAAAATACTTTGTTCGCTTAAGAGATATACTTGCTCTTAAAGATAAGGATTCCGAAAGATACGATGAAATAGAACGCCATACACAGGCAATCTATGTTGAGCCTCTTGAGGATTATTATCTTGGCGGAAGTACAAAGCTTTCACTTTCATATGATATGAAAGCACCTTTGAATATTCCGCTTTATACGGGACTGGTTGATGAAGCAGATCCCGATCTAAAAAATAAGGTTCAGAATTTTGACTCTTGGAACAGTTTTGCCGCTCAGACAGGTGATGAGGTTGTAACAGAATCTGCTTATGCAGGTGTTTATCTTGCAACTCCGTCTGATAAGGGTTATATCGGTCATTATGTATGGCTTGATGAAAATTATAATGCTGACTTTACCGATGAAGGCGATTATATTAAACAGGGCGGCAGATGGATTCTTAAAAAGCCATCCAAGGATGTTGATTATGACGGCGAGATAGACGATCCGGGTATCAACAATGTTAAGGTTGAACTTCTTTCGGAAAGCGGATATCCTGTAAACCGCTTCGGTGAGCCTGTTGTTGATATTGATGGTAAGTATTATCTTATTGATGAAGCTACCGGCGAGTTTGCTTATGATACAACCGGTAATCCTACCTTTACAACAGCCGGTCCGGTATCTTATACAACCGAAAAGGATGTTTACGGACATAATGGTTATTTCATCATTTCAAACATTACTCCGGGCAACTATAAGTTAAGATATATCTTCCCTGAAAACGGAAAGTATGATGAATACGCTTTAACAACAAGATTTTTAGGTGTTACAAATACGCCTGTTGAGGTATACAGAAAGGGAGAAACTCTTCCGGATCTCGGAAACAAGGGTGCCGGCGATGAGCCAAGCGATTGCGGTAAAGTAAATACTTTTGTTGTTCAGACCAAGGATTCAATCAGAATTGATGCAATTGGAAAAGATACAAGCAAGTATGAAGAATACGATGCTAAGATGACAACATATGATCTTGGTGTTGCTCCGTCCTTTAAATACGGCGGCTTCGCATTTATGGATAACGGAGAAAGAGTAGACGGCCAGGGCGGTACGGATGGTTATATTAATGACAATGAAGAGCGTATTCCGGGTGTCAGTGTTCAGTTCTATGAGGTTAAAACCGATGAAAACGGCGAAGAAACTTTCGGTCCTGCATACAATGCAGACGGCGAAAAAATCAAGGCTATTGTAACTGATGAAAACGGTCATTACGGCACAACGCTTTATCCATACCGAAGTTATATTGCAATTGCCGATACATCTGAGTTAATCAGGCTTATAGAGCCATCTCCGATTACCAGAAGTACATATCCGTTAAGATATGAAAATGATAACGACTTAACTTATAACAAATCTGCCAAAGCAAATACTACTGCCGTTATGTCGGTTGTTCCGCAAAGAAGCGAATATCCTATGGGAGAATGCGTAAACGGACAGTATGGTATTTACAACCGACTTAATCTTGGTTTTGTTGATGTCGGTATCGGTTCAATCGGTAAATATGTATTCCATGATGAGAACTATGACGGTGTACGAAATGAATCTATAGATGAAGACGGCTTGATTATTACCGAGCCCGGTGTAAACGGCGTTACATTGGTTCTTGAACAGTATTATCTTGACAGCGATAATAACTGGGTATATGTTGATGATATAGATACACAGGAGAGTTATGGCTCTGCTTATACCTTCATTGTTAAGGATACAACCTATATTGTTGACGGCGAAAGATATCTTTGCGGCTATAAAGTAAAGATGGATATGTCAACAGTTCCTGAAGGCTTTGTTCCTACAAAGTATCAGATCAATAATGGAAATTCAGACAGCGACCTTCCTTTAACAGGTACAGCCGGTTCGGATTATCGTTATCTCAATGATAATCCTATCATTATTGCTGCGTTGGCTGATGAGGATACTATTGATGAATACAAAATGGAAGCCTTCGGACAAATATATAATGTTACTCGTTCACAAACCGTTCTTGATGTTGATGCAGGTTTGACCATTGATGAAAAAGCTGAAATCAGCGGACTTGTTTGGAACGATAAGAATTATGACGGATGTCAGAATTCTTATATTGATGAAAACGATGTTGAGCTTGATGAAACAGGTGTTTCCGATATTGAACTTCAACTTGTTCCGTATGTTTATGCAAATAACAAATGGTCATTGCTGAATGCAGAGGATTTAACAGATCCTGCGGCTTATGATGCTTATATTCAAAAGGTTATAACTGATGAAAACGGCGATTATAAGTTTGAAAATGTTGAATCAACAGTTGTTATTAAACAAGGAAACAGCAGTGCGCATTGTATAGTTGGCTACAAGATTAAGGTGAATACCGATATTGAAAATATGAATCTCGGTGCAACCAAGTATCTTGCAAACGGCGGAAAAGAGGATAGCCGTCTTATCAGATATAACGACGGCGGCAAATATCTGAATCCGAAAGATGAATATATCATTACTGCTAAGAAAATAGCAGACTCTGATGTTGATAAGGAATACGGCAAGGATGATGCTTATAATCAGAATACATTGCTTATTCACAATGCATTAGGCTATTTTGATATAAATAAGGTTGTTAATTATGACAGCTTTGATGCAGGCTTAACAGAGTTTGAAAGTAATTCAGTTTCCGGTCGTGTATGGATTGATAAAAACTATAACGGCTTGATGGATGATGACGAAATCGGAATTGAAAATATTACAATAACACTTAAGCGTTATTATCTTGAAAAGGGCGGCGCCGGTTCTGACGATGCAGCTTCTTGGATTGAAGATGCTGATTATAACAACGAAATCCATAATGCTGTATCCGATGAAAACGGAGATTATTCCTTTGATAATCTTGCAACTTATGTTTATAAGAACGGTAAGTATTATCTTGCAGGCTATAAGCCTTTTGTAGCAGCGCATCCTGATAATTCGTTCTATGCTGCAACACTTTATCGTGTTTCTTCCGAAGACGGATTAAGAAATAACGATCTTAAGAATTATTCCTTAACCGCTTCTGCTGAATATTTAATTGTTGCGGATATGTGTGATAACAAAGATGAAGATATTTCAACTGAAGCAGCAAATATAAGCAATGATGCAGTTCGTCTTAATGATTTATACTATGTTGTTAAATACAGAGATAAATTCTATGATATTATTACATCAAAGGCAGTTGAAGAAATTGATGCCGGTTATCATGAATATGACGAAGCAAAAATTTCCGGAAGAGTGTTTGATGACATCAATTATGACGGATATATAAACACGGATGAAGAAACCGGAAAAGAAGACGGATTTACGGAAGAACTTAAAGAAGCGATTCGCAATTCCAGATTTGATGAAATTATTGTAACGGCAACAGGCTACTATTATGACAGCAGCGATAAGAGCTGGAAGCAATATCGTCCGAATGGGGAAGACAGCGAAGCAACATATACAGCTTCCGTATCTGCGGAAAGTGAAGATGGACGGTTTGAAATAACTGTTCCTACAAAGTATACGGTTAATGGCCAGAACTATATGGCAGGCTTTAAGCTGAAAGTGAATATGATACCTCTTGATTATCATATTACAAAGCATATGGCAAACGGGGAGGATACAACTCAGAATGCGCTTCTTAAAGTAAGCTCATCTGAATATCTTTTAACAAAAACAAATCCGAACCGTGAATATTCCGGCGAGTTAAAGGAAGAGCTTGAGGGATATGTAATTGTTGCAAATCCGTCTGATAATGCTTCAAGCCCGAATATTATAAGAGGCTATGATATTGCGGACAGCCGAGATGTTTCCAACTATAATATCGGTTATACAATAAGGCAGAAAGCGGATATTGACGGTATTGCCTTTATTGATAATAATGATAATGGTATTTATGATTGGAAAAATGAAGACGGCACAACATATGACTCCGGTAAGCCGGATGAACCGTTACAGGGTGTTGAGGTCGGCATCAAGAGATATATCTGGGATGAAAAAACCGATAAATGGGATCTGTCACCAAATGAGGATGACCCTGATGCTGAATACTATGCAACAACAGTAACAGGCGAGGACGGCAGATATACCTTTGCAGAACTTCTTACCCATGAGCCAAGCGGCAGCTATAAGGATATTCCGCTTCTTTACGGCTATAAAATAGAACTTCTCAATATGCCGGTTGATGATAACGGGGAGGAGCTTGCTGCAACTTATTATCAGAAGAATAATGAATTACTTGACAGTGCTCTTATCGCTTCAACCAATCAGGTTATTAAGAGCAAAGACAATAAATCCTATGCAAACGGCGAACATAAAAACGGATATATCATTATAGCCAATAAGATTGACGATTCGTCGGCAGCTGAATTTTCGGATATCGTAGACGGATATGATACAACACATGGTGTAAACAGAGACGGATATAATCTTGGCTTTGCCGATTATGAAACCGGAAGCATAGAGGGCTCTGTTTTCGAGGATAAGGATTATAATGGTATTATTGATAAAACGGATTCATCATTTAAGGATATCGAACTCGGAATTAAGAGATACAGCTATGTAAACGGAAGTTGGAAACCGGATCCGGCGGATGATGAATATTATTCAACTGTAACAACAAGTGCAAACGGGCATTACAGCTTCAGAAATCTTCCGCTTTATAAAGAGGTTGATAATGTAAAATACCTTTATGGTTATGAGGTTTATGTTGTTGATGCACCTGAGGGCTTTGCCTTAACGCGTTATCAGCAGAATAACGGCGATAATGACAGTGCGCTTCTTTTGAACGGGCAAATTATCAAATCAGATTCTTCTCTTTATGAGATGCTGAAGGGTAAGCTTGTTTTAGGTAATAAAATAACAGATCCGGAACAGACGATTGTTGATAAAAAATATATCGTGGACGGCTATGATATTGTTCGCTCTGTTCATCTCAAAGAATATAATGCCGGTTATAAAGCAGAGGAAAAGGGTACAATTACAGGCACTGTATTTGATGATAAGAATTATGATGGTGCTTTTGATGAAAATGACGGTATTCTGTCCGATGTTGAGGTTTCACTCAAACGTTTTGTATTCATAGACGGAAAGTGGATTGAGGATGAAGAATTTGAGGGCTATTCAGTATTAACCGATGAAAACGGAAAATACAGCTTTGAAGAGCTTGATACATATCTCTCAATTGATGGAAAAAATCATCTTTACGGCTATGAGGTATGGGTAACAGAGGCTCCTGATGATTATGCAATAACAAGATATCAGAATGACAGCTATGTTCTTCTTAACGGTCAGATTATTAAGCCGGATACCGAGCTTTCTGAAATGCTTGACGGTAAAATTGTAGTTGCCGGTGCAGCAGATGATACCGCAGGCATTGATCCAAGCTATATTGTAGAAGGCTATCATACGGTTCTTTCCGCTGCTGTTGAAGAATATAATGCAGGTTATATTAAGGAGCAGAAAGGCACGATTACAGGCGTTGTATTTGATGATAAGAATTATGACGGTGTACTTGATGAAGACGAAGAACTGATGTCTGATGTAGGCATAACACTTAAACGCTTTATCTATAGAAACGGCGAATGGGAAGAGGATACCTTCTTTGAAACCGTAACCGATGAAAACGGACATTATAGCTTTGAAGAGCTTGATACTTATGTAAGTGATGAGGATGCCAAGTATCTTTACGGCTATGAAGTATGGGTAACAGAGGCTCCGGATAATTATGCAATAACAAGATATCAGAACAACAGCTATGTTCTTCTTAACGGTCAGATTATCAAGCCGGATACCGACCTTCCGGAAATGCTTGATGGTAAGATTGTTGTAGCTGAGCCTGCTGCTGATAAATCGGGTGTGGATGCAAGCTTCATTATTGAAAACTATAATGTAGTTCTTGCAGAAACGATTTCCGAATACAATGCAGGCTATAAGGCAATCGAAAAAGGCTCCATTTCGGGCAAGGTATTTGACGATAAGAATTATGACGGTAATTTGGATGATGAAGACGAACTTATGTCAGATATAGAGGTTACTCTTAAACGCTTTGTATTATTAAATGGTAAGTGGGAAGAGGATACCGAGTTTGATGTTAAATCCATAACAGATAAAAACGGAGCATACAGCTTTGAAAATCTTGATACTTATGTAAGCGATGAGAATACAAATTATCTCTATGGCTATGAAGTATGGGTAACAGGTGCTCCGGAACATTATGCAATAACAAGATATCAGAATGACAGCTATGTTCTGCTTAACGGTCAGATTATCAAGCCGGATACCAAGCTTCCGGAAATGCTTGATGGTAAAATTGTTGTAGCTGAGCCTGCTGCTGATAAATCGGGTGTGGATGCAAGCTTCATTATTGAAAACTATAATGTAGTTCTTGCAGAAACGATTTCCGAATACAATGCAGGCTATAAGGCAATCGAAAAAGGCTCCATTTCGGGCAAGGTATTTGACGATAAGAATTATGACGGTAATTTGGACGACGAAGACGAACTTATGTCGGATATTGAGGTTACTCTTAAACGCTTTGTATTGGTAAAAGGCAAGTGGGAAGAGGATACTGAATTTGATGTTAAATCCGTAACAGATAAAAACGGGGCATACAGCTTTGAAAATCTTGACACCTATGTGGCTGATGAAGAGGCTGATTATCTCTATGGTTATGAGGTTTGGGTAACAGGTGCTCCTGAAGGTTATGCTGTAACGAAATATGTTAATGACAGCAGTCTTCTTGTAAACGGTCAGATTATCAAAGCCAATACAGAGTTACCGGAAATGCTTAACGGCAAGATTGTTGTAGCTGAGCCTGCAGCTGATAAATCAGGTGTGGATGCAAGCTTTATTATCTATAATTACAATGTTGTTCTTGCTGATGATATTTCAGATTACAACGGCGGTTATAAGATTCAGGAATTTGCTTCTATTTCAGGTAATGTATTTGATGATATGAATTATGACGGCATTATTGATGAAGAAGATATGATGCTGCCGAATATTCAAATCGGTTTAAAACGCTTTGTTTATGAAAACGGCGAATGGATTTTGGCACAGAGTGAGGATGAAGAATTCTGCCGGACAGCTGATACAGACGAAAATGGTGGATATCGCTTTACAAATCTTGAAACCTATGTAAACGAAGATGGTGTAAATAAGCTGTATGGATATGAGCTTTATGTAATCATAGAAAACAGATTTGCAACGAAATATCAGATGAACGGCGGCGAAAACGATAGTGCTCTTGTTGCCGAAACAAATCAGATTATCAAAAAGGATGCAAATCTTCCCGAAATGCTTGCAGGAAAGATAGTTCTTGCTAATCCTGTAAGTGATGAGGAAATCAGAAATACACCTTATATAATTGAAAATTATGATATTGTTCAAAAATCAGATCTTGATCAGTATAATGCAGGTCTTGTTCCTGTAAGAGAATACAGTATCAGCGGCTATGTTTGGAATGATTCAAACAGAGATGGTGTAATTAGCGAGGACGAACAGTTTATGAGCGATGTAAATGTAACTCTTGAACGTTTGTATCTCTTGGATGGAAACTGGTACGAGCTTCCTCAGGAAGAGGATGATAATACAGAAGATGTAGTAACAGATACTGACAAAAATGAAATTGCCGCTCAGAATGATGAAGCGGATGTGGATTCTGATGAAGAAAATCCGGATATCATTGCAACAGATAAAAACGGATATTATTCCTTCAATAATCTTCCGCTCTATACTGAGGTTGACGGAAACAAAGTAGTTTGCGGTTATAAAGTTAAGGTTGAAGAATTGCCAAATCTTTATGCAGTAACTGAATATCATAAAAATCAGTTGCCGGAAGCTGAAGAAGCAGAGAATGCTGATGATGCTGAAGAAAACGGATTGTTTGATAATGATTTGAATGATAAAACAGGCTATCTTGAAAATACCGAGGCACTCATTGTTCTTGCTGATGATGCAGATGAAGCAACGCAGCCAAGCTATAATGTTGATGATTTCAATATTTCTTACGGTGAATCTGTTGAACATTTGGATGCCGGTCTTGTTCCGTTTGGTGCAGGCAGTATCGCAGGTGTTGTTTTCGAGGATGCAAATGAAAACGGTGTTTACGATGACGGCGAATTGATATTTGAGGGCGAAGAAGTTTATCTTGATTACTTTGTTGCTCCGGAAGAAGACGAAAATGAAAACGGAAATTCCGTTGCAGCAGAGGGCAGCTTTGAAAACTATCAGAATATGAAAGCACAAACAGATGGAAACGGTTATTTCATATTTGAAAATCTTCCTGTTTTGGATGAAAATAATCAACCGTATCAGTATAAGCTTCATATGGGCAAGCCTGATGAAAGAAGCTTTACAAAAGTCTTTGCCTTTGAAATAATGGGCGAGGATAAGCTCAATATTCTTTCACAGGATAATGAGGAGGATGAGAAATTAGGCTCAACTCCTGTTATAACGCTTGCTGTGCCGAGAACGGATAAAAATTTCTATGATATTAAATGGCAGCTTGACGGCTATAATCATACAAATGCTTATCTTGGTTTAAGCGGTATTGAGGATGGCGAAAAAGTCTACACAGGTACTGAAAATATAAATCCTTGGCTTATTGCAGTTCCTGCTTCGGCCTTTGGTCTTCTCATTCTTGTATTCATCGTAGCAAAAAACAGAAAAAGAAAGGAAACAGATTAAGGGAGGTTTTACTCCTCCCTTAAGGTAATGCTATGGCTAAGAAATTAAGTGTAAAATTCAAAATTATTATTGCAGTGCTTATTGCTGCTGTTTTGTGTGTGGTTTCTGCAGTGGTATTCAGATTCGCTGTATATCAGCCGGATAACCTTGTTTTCAGAGGTCAAAGCATGAATGTTTCCTTAAGCAAGGAAAGAAAAAAGGATTATCATATTGGTTTATCATCAGCGGTTGCTGATGATAAACCGTATGCTTATAACAGCGAAGCGATGTTTTATCTGCAAAGGCTTGTTTATCAGCCGCTTCTGCAGATGAATAATGACGGTGCGTTAAATTATGTTAATGCTTCCAAAATTATTTTTAAAAACAGCGGAACAGAGGCTTATGCTTCTGTTGACAGCAGTGTTCGTTTCAGCAACGGCGAAAGGCTTTCTGCCGATATAGTTCTTAAGTCCTATGAATGGTTTATGAAAAATGAAACGGATTTTGCTGATTTGCTGAGCAATGTTGCTTCAATTGAAAAGAGTGATGATAAAACTCTTGTTTTCCATTTTAAAGAAGCAAGCTTTGAAAATATAAAGGTGTTTAATATTCCAGTTGTATATTTTGATGAAAATTCAAAGTTTGCGCTCGGAACAGGCAGTTATGCCGTTGAATCACTTGTTTTTTACGGAGATATAACACTTTCGGAAAATGAGTATTCAAAAGATAAACAGAAATATGAGAAGGTTGTTCTCAGCCCTATGAACTATAATGGTCTTGACAATCTGAATGAAAATCAGGATTATGATATTTTTCTGATTAATAAAGAAACGCAATCGGATTTAATCAAAGACAGCAAGGCTTATCATATTTATGAAATCGGGCAGGACCGAGGAAATTATTTAATATATAATATTGAAAATCTTTCGGTCAGAAGAGCTGTTTCTTCACTTGTATCAGGCGAAGAATTTTTTGAAAGTACGCAGGACAGCGGTGCGTATTCAAAGGGGATAACTTCGGCATATATGAAAAAGCCGAATTATCATTCTCTGCTCAGAAAAGGGAATCTGAATGATATAAGCAGCTTAACAATTGCGTATGATCATCAGGGCGTGTCCTACAGCATTTATTCAGCTTTGGCAGAGGCACTTGAGAATTCGGGTGTTTCGTGTAAGGAAAAAAATGTTGAAGTTCTTGAAACAGAGCAGAAAATCAACGCTGATATAATTGTTTACTACGGAAGCTTAAGTGATATAGTAAACAGCAGTGATACAAAAGCATTTTTTGATGATTACAAAAAGATTAATGCAAAAAGTTTCAATAAAAATATTGAAAAGTATTTTGCAGATCAAAATAAAATAGCCCCGCTCAGTAAGGATACCATATGGTATGCTTCACTTGCAGGGCGTGATAATTTAGGATTGTTTGATTAATTCGTTTAAAGAGGTTCAGGTATGAAAAGAAAACGAAAAATTCGTCTTGGTATTATAATAGTATTGTTAATTGCTGTTCTTGCAGCTTCGGGCTATTATATTTGGCAGGAAATGTATTCCCGTGTTCAGGAAAAGAAGGCTTTTGAAAAGATTCATCAGCTTGTTGATGATGAAAACGGCAGAAATATTTCTCTTTTAATAGAGCAAAACAGTGATTGTATCGGCTGGGTTTCCATCCCGGGTACAACACTTGATTATCCTGTAATGTATACCCCCGATAATCCTCAGAAATATCTTAGACTGAGCTTTGAGGAAAAATACAGCTTTTCGGGTGTTCCTTTCCTTGATGCAAGGTGCAGCCTGAAAAGTGACAATTTAATTGTTTACGGTCACAATCTAAAAAACGATACGATGTTTTCATCCCTTGGCGGATATGTTCAGGAATCATACAGCCGAAAGCATCCTGAAATAGAATTTGAAACAGAAAGCGAAAAAGCGGTTTATTCGGTTTTTGCTGTTGTACAGGTTGATGAAAATGATGAATGGTATAATTTTGTTGATGCTCCAAACAGCAAAAATTTCAGCAGCTATATAGATGAAATTAAGAATAAGGCTGTTTATACAACAGATGCGGTACCCGAATTCGGGCAGCAGCTGCTTACACTTGCAACCTGTTACGGCTCAGACAAAAGCGGCCGACTTCTCATTATTTCAGTTAAAAAGTAATGTAGCTGAAATTAAAATGAATTGATTTTTATGTTACAGAGGTAATGAAATGAATAATAATGGCTTAACAAAAAAAGATTCTCTTGCAATGAAGGGGATAGCAATTATTATAATGTTGTTTCATCATTTATATTGTGAGGTAAGCAGATTCGATAAATATGAAATTGATTTTTCTCCTTTTTCACAGGATTTTATTGTTGATGTAAGTCTTATGATGAAAATATGTGTAAGCATTTTTGCTTTTATAACCGGATACGGCTTGCTGAAATCCATTGCCAAAACACCTTTGGACAGAGGTTCTGTTTTGAAATGGAATATAACAAGGCTTTTAAAAACAATGTCCGGCTTTTATTTTGTCTATATAATTGTTTTTGTTACAACACAGCTTTTGAGCGGGCTTCCTATGAAAGCCTATTTCAGTGGTTCAAAGGTAAAGGGTCTGATTTATGTTTTTGCGGATTTTATGGGGTTAAGTCATCTTTTTGATACGCCGTCGCTTATTGGTACTTGGTGGTATATGAGTGCTGCGTTTATTTTTATATTGCTTGTTCCTATTGTTTATTTCGTTTCAAAAAAAATAAGTTATCTTCCGGTTGTTTTTGTGATTATTTGTCTTCCGAGACTGCTTAATGTCGGTTATCCGGGCGGAACAAATGCCTATACCTTTATTCTTCCGATGGTATTCGGAATGATATTTGCAGATTATAATCTGTTTGAGAAAATAGGCAGCTTAAAGCCAAAAAACAAGGTTGTGGCTTATATAATTGATTTCCTGTTTTTCGGGATTGCGGTTGTGTTTTCCTATTTTATATTTATTAATTTCAGAGGTGCAAAAATGTGGGAACTTAAATTTGCAGTTGTTCCCGTGTTCTTTATCTGCTTCTGCAGGTATTGTATTATCCGCATTCCTGTTATAAAAAATATTCTTGAATTTCTTGGCAGGCATTCCTTTACATTATTTTTAACACATAGTTTTATAAGATATACTTATCTGAATGAATTTATTTATTCCTTCAAAAACTTTATGTTAATATATGTTGTGCTGTTCAGCCTTTCTCTGCTTCTTGCAATTGTTATAGATTTAATAAAGAAGTTTGTTCAGTATGATAAATTAATAAATAAATTAATTGTAAATATAAACAAAAAAGTCGGTTCTGTTGAATGAACCGACTTTTTTGTTTATATTCATACGAAGCTGTGTTCAATTGTGATAACCAGATTGATATCGGGGTTCTTTTCCTTGAAAATACTTCGTATTTCCTTTAGTATAACGCTGTTTTCTTTTTTGTATTGATGCGGAATAACAAGGTCAAAAATAAAGTTTGTATGTGTTTTTCCCTCAACAACTCTGAAATCATGGAAAGAAAAGTTTTCATCGTATTTTTTTATTATTTCAGCAGTTACAGTTTTGTATTCATTGATTTTTTCGTCGTCAACAACAACGGGATCCATATGAATGCAAATCATAATGTTAAGCCTTCTGCTTATCAGCTTTTCAACATTGTCTATCATATCGTGAAGCTTAAGAACATCAACATTGCAGGGTACCTCGGCATGGGCAGAAGCAATAATTCTTCCCGGACCGTAGTCATGAACAATTAAATCGTGAACGCCTGCGATATCATTTTCGGCAAGCATTATATCTTCAATCTGCTTAACCAGCTCAGGGTCAGGAGCTTTTCCAAGCAGATTGCTTATAATGTCTTTAACAATTCCTATACCTGCAATAATAACAATAATTGCAACAATAACGCCGATAATACCGTCTGCTCTTTTAAATGGGGTAAATGAAGAAATTAAAAGTGCCGCAATAGTTGCCGCCGTAGCAATGCAGTCGTTCAGACTGTCCTGCTTAACTGCTTTCATATTAACATTGTTTGTTATTCTGAAAAGTCTGTTATTGAAAAATGCCATCCAAAGCTTAACTGCTATCGAAGCAAGAAGAACAATAAGTGTTGCGGCACTGAATTTGACATCCTCAGGATGTATGATTTTTTCTATGCTGCTTTTTCCAAGCTCAAATCCCATTAAAAATATAAAAAAGGATACGATAAGTGCGCTTATATATTCCATTCTTCCGTGTCCGAACGGATGATCCTCGTCAACGGGCTTTCCTGCCATTTTTGCCCCGAATATTGTAACAACATTTGAGCTGGCATCCGAAAGGTTGTTCACTGCATCTGCCGTTATGGAAACTGAATTAGACAGAGCACCCACGATGAATTTGAATATGCAGAGTATAAGGTTGCAGAAAATCCCGGTTCCGCCCGATAAGGTTCCGTATTTTTCTCTTGTTTTTAAATCTTTAACATCGCCGTCTTTGATAAAAAGCTTTATAATAAGGTTACTCATAATCGCTCCTCCGTTATAATATTAAAATATAATATCATATTATTCTGAATAACTCAATTATAGTTTTTTAATTATATTCAGTTACGGCGGAATGAAAGGATGTTATTATTCGTTTTCTTTTTGACGCCGTTCTGATAATACTTTATTCATTCTTTTTACATTGTGTTTTGCTTTAATGTATTGTGCAACCCATATTGCAGCAAAAATTAAGGCAAACATTCCGAAATAGCTTATCATTCCTTTAATACTATGCTCCATCCAATATGTGATATAAGCAATCGGCATCATAATTACCGAAGTAATTAAAAAATAAATTCCTGTCTGTTTTACAATTCCCCATTTTTCAATTTCCCAGATGATTGAGCATGCTCCGAAGCCGGAACCCAATATTCCGCATAAAAATGCCTGAAGTAAAACAGCTTTTATTTCGCTTCCCGTTATTCCAATCAGTTCAGGCACACATGGGGAATAATAGCCCTTTCCCCAAATCAGAGAAAGAATTATAGTGATTAAGTATCCGATTGACAGCCCGATAAAAAAGCCCGATAAAATGCGAAAAAAGATTTTCTTTTTCATATTTATAACCTCACATTCCTAATATTTTCTTGATTTTTTTTACATATCGTCTTGATACATATGTTGTTGTACCATTCATCAGCTCTACATAAATTGTACCTGCAAAATTCAAATCAAAGCTTTTAACCTTTTTCAGATTGATGATTTCCGAATTGGAAATACGAACAAATTGATCGGAATTCAGTTTTTCCTCGGCTTCGTAGAGTCTGATTCTTAAAATATATTCTCCGTTGTCCGTAACTGCCGATACTTTGCCGTTGGAGGCATATATATTAAACAGATCGGCAGGGTCTATAATTGTGATTTTTCCGTCCTTTATTCCGGTAATATGCCGTGAATTGTTGTCAGACAGCTTATGCATAATGCTGTTTACTTCTTCTGTCATTGCAGCAGTTAATATAACTACTTTCGGCTCAGTATATGAGTCATTGATTTTTATTTCAATCTGCATGTTTTTTCTCCTTCCCTTGTTTGTCATTATATGAAAATCTTTGGTTTCTTTCAATAGATTTTCAACAGTCGGTTGATTATGGAGTATAAGTGGTTACAATAAATCAAATAATGTAACGCATAAGCTTCTTGCGTGAAAACAGCAGGTATATATAGTTTGTTAATTAAATATTTATATAATATTGTTGAATAAAGATTTTTCTTATGATATAATTTATGCAAATTAAAATGGAGTAGTATATATTAATGATAATTCTTGGCATAGATCCGGGTTATGCTATTATAGGCTGGGGTGTTCTTGAGCATAAAGCAAATAAATTCCGTGTTATAGATTATGGTGCTGTCACTACTGAAGCGCATACGCCGTTTCCCTTAAGACTTCAGACAATTTATACGGAAATGAATATGATTTTTGATAAATACCATCCCGAGGTTATGAGCATGGAAAAGCTGTTTTATAATAATAATGCCAAAACAGTTATTGATGTAGCACAGGCAAGGGGCGTTATAACGCTTTCGGCTCAGATGCACAATGCGGAAATTTTTGAATATACACCGCTTCAGGTTAAGCAGTCAGTTACAGGCTACGGCAGAGCCGTTAAAAAGCAGGTTCAGGAAATGACAAGGCTTATTCTGAATCTTGAAAAAATACCAAAGCCTGATGATACGGCAGATGCCCTTGCAATGGCAATATGCCATGGTCATGCAAGCGGAAGCCTTCTTGGTGCTTATGGAAAATTCTTAAAATAATTATCGAGGTAATTATTATGATTTATAATGTTAAAGGTACATTAACTTATATTGATGCTCAGTTTGTTGTTGTTGAATGCGGCGGAGTCGGCTTTAAATGCTTTACAACGCTGAACACATCAAAATCAGTCGGCAAAATCGGCAGTGAGGTTAATCTCTATACGCATCTTTCCGTAAGAGAGGATGCAATGGATTTGTTTGGCTTTTCAACTGTTACGGAGCTTGATGCGTTCAAAATGCTGATAACGGTTTCGGGCGTCGGGCCGAAGGCAGCCGTTGCTGTTTTGTCTGAGTTTACGCCTGACAGGCTTGCGCTTGCCATTGCTTCAAGTGATACAAAATCTATTATTAAAGCCAATGGTATCGGAAGGAAAACGGCTGAGCGTATTGTTCTTGAGTTAAAGGATAAAATGGCAAATGTTGCTTCGGGGGATATTTTTTCTGCGGTTGCTTCTGCAGGCTCCATTGTTGAGGAAAGTGCTTCGGCAGAGGCTGTAGCTGCTCTTGTTGCTCTTGGATTCAGCCAAAGTGATGCTGCCGTTGCGGTAGGTCAGATGGATAAATCACTTTCAGCTGATGAAATGATAAGGCTTGGTTTAAGGCAGCTTTCAAGTAATCTTTAATTGATTTTTAGGAGTAACTATGAACGAAATGGATTTTGAAAACAGAATAGTTTCAACCGAGTTTTCCGAGGCGGATACCGATATTGAAAACAGTCTCAGACCAAAGGAATTAACTGATTATATCGGTCAGGAAAAGGCAAAGGAAAATCTTTCTGTTTATATTCAGGCAGCCCGCGGAAGAGGGGAAGCCCTTGACCATGTTTTGCTGTATGGACCTCCGGGTCTTGGTAAAACAACTCTTGCAGGAATAATTGCCAATGAAATGGGCGTTAATATCAGAATAACAAGCGGACCTGCCATTGAAAAGCAAGGTGATTTAGCGGCTCTTTTAACGAATCTTCAGGAGGGTGATGTTCTTTTTATAGATGAAATTCATCGTCTTAATCGAAGTGTAGAAGAGGTTTTGTATCCGGCAATGGAGGACAGAGCCCTTGATATAATTATCGGAAAGGGTCCGTCTGCGAGATCGATAAGGCTTGATTTGCCTAACTTTACGCTTGTCGGTGCAACAACCCGTGCCGGTCAGCTTTCTGCTCCTCTTCGTGACAGATTCGGTGTTATTTTAAGATTAGAGTTGTATACAAACAACGAGCTTGCATCTATTGTTAAAAGAAGTGCAGGCATTCTTGGAATTAATATTGATGAAAGAGGCGCCTATCAGATTGCTTCCCGTTCAAGAGGAACACCCCGTATTGCAAACAGGCTTCTGAAAAGAAGCCGTGATTTTGCTGAAGTAAAATATGACGGTGTTATAACTGAAGAAGCTTCGTCAGATGCTTTGAACAGAATGGAAATTGATGAGCTGGGGCTTGATTCAATAGACCGCAGGTTGCTTACAACTATGATTAAAAATTATAACGGCGGTCCTGTAGGTCTTGAAACCATTGCTGCTGCAATCGGAGAAGAGGCAGTAACCATAGAGGATGTTTATGAACCTTATCTTATGCAGATCGGATTTTTAAGCAGAACCCCAAGAGGAAGATGTGTAACACCTGCAGGCTATAAGCATCTTGGTATAGAGCAGGATGGTCAGCAGTCACTTTTATAAGTTTGTTTGGAGGCTTTATCTGTGGGAAGATTATTTGGAACAGATGGTGTAAGAGGAATTGCAAATAAGGATTTAACGAATGAGCTTGCTATGAAAATAGGAATGGCAGCTGCAGAAATCCTTATGAAAAACAAAGATGAAGACAATAAGCCAAAGGTTATGATTGGTAAGGACACCAGAGCCTCGGGCGATATGCTTGAAGCTGCTTTGACATCAGGCTTCTGTGCTGTCGGTGTGGATGTTGTTTCAGTTGGCATTGTGCCTACTCCTGCGATTGCTTATCTTGTCGGAAAGTATAATTGTGATGCAGGCGTTATGATTTCGGCATCTCATAATCCCTGTGAGTATAATGGGATTAAAATTTTTCAGGGAAACGGCTATAAACTTCCTGATGAAACCGAAGAAGAAATTGAAGCTATTGTTCTTGATAATGCGGAGGAAACCGAACTTAAAATTGGCGGCGAGGTAGGAAACAGGGTGTACTGTAAAACCGCTGTTGAGGATTATATTCAGCATGTTGTTGCTGTTTCTGATGTAAGATTTGACGGATTGAATATTGCTCTTGATACAGCAAACGGTTCGGCATCCGTTTGTGCAAAGGAAATTTTCACACGCCTTGGTGCGAAGTGTCATATGCTTTCAGATACACCTGATGGTGTTAATATAAATAAAAACTGCGGTTCAACCCATCCCGAAGAACTTATGAAGTTTGTTAAGGCAAATAAGCTTGATCTTGGGCTTGCGTTTGACGGCGATGCAGACAGAATGCTTGCTGTTGATGAAAACGGCTACCTTATTGACGGCGATATGATTATTGCAATCTGCTCTATGCAGATGAAGCAGGAGGGAAAGCTGAATAAGGATACGGCAGTTGTAACTGTTATGAGCAATATGGGCTTTTTCAAGTTCTGTGAGGAAAACGGAATTCACTGTGCAAAAACTGCTGTCGGCGACAGATATGTTCTTGAGCGTATGCTGAAAAAAGGCTATAATATCGGCGGTGAGCAGAGCGGTCATGTTATATTCCTTGATTATGCAACAACAGGGGACGGCGAGCTTTCGGGTGTTAAGCTGATTGAAACAATTGTTAAAAGCGGAACAACGCTTGGGAATCTTGCAAAGGTAATGTCTGTTTATCCGCAGGTGCTTATCAATGTTGGGGTTACACCCGAGGGTAAGCAGAAATATAATAACGATGAATATATTATTTCAGCCGTACAGGAGGCGGAAATGGAGCTGCATGGTGACGGAAGGGTGCTTGTTCGTGTATCGGGTACAGAACCGCTTGTTCGTGTAATGCTTGAGGGCAAAGACCTTGAAAAAATAACAAAGCTCGGCAATGATATTGCCGATGTGGTTAAAGAAAGACTTAGCTGATGAGATATACAAAAGAATGGAATGATTATGAGCTTATTGACTGCTCAAACGGTGAAAAGCTGGAACGCTGGGGAAATCAGGTGCTGATAAGACCGGATCCGCAGGTTATCTGGAAAAGTGAAAGAAAGAACAGATTATGGTATCAGGCGGATGCCCGATATGAACGCTCTAAAACAGGCGGCGGTCAGTGGAATATTTATAAAAAAATGCCTGCTTTCTGGCAGGTCAGATATAAAGATTTAACCTTTAATATTAAAACAATGGGCTTTAAGCACACGGGGCTTTTTCCGGAGCAGGCCGTTAACTGGGATTTAACCCGAGAGGTCATAAGAAACAGCGGAAGAAATGATGTTAAGGTGCTTAATCTTTTTGCTTATACAGGCGGCGCAACCGTAGCCTGTCTAAAAGAGGGGGCTTCTGTTGTTCATGTTGATGCTTCAAAGGGAATGACACTTTGGGCAAAGGAAAATGTTGAGGCTTCGGGGCTTTCGGACAGACCATGCAGATGGATTGTTGATGATTGCATTAAATTTGTACAGCGTGAAATCAGAAGAGGCAATAAATACGATATTATTATTCTTGATCCTCCGTCCTACGGCAGAGGACCTAAGGGCGAAATATGGCATTTGGAGGACAGTCTTTATGATTTTGTCGGGCTGGTTAAGCAAGTTCTTTCCGATACGCCTCTTATGGTACTTTTAAATTCATATACAACGGGGCTTTCGGCATCCGTTATGAAATATATTCTTGATGATATTATAGTTAAAGAAAAGGGCGGCAGTGTTGATGCCGATGAGATAGGGCTTCCTGTTTCATCAAATGGCGGGGTTCTTCCCTGCGGTGCATCGGCAGTCTGGATGAAATAATGAAATTAATCGAATTTGATAATGTCAGTTTTTCTTATTCAATTGATGAAGAGGAAAACACAGCATCTAAAATAGAGGTACTGAAAAATTTAAGCTTTGATATTGAAAAGGGCAGCTTTGTTGCTGTTCTCGGTCATAACGGCTCCGGAAAATCAACGATTGCGAAGCTTATAAATGGTATTCTTGTTCCTCAGAGAGGAACGGTTACTGTGAATGGCATAACAACTGAAAACGAAAATGATGTGTTTGAAATCCGTAAAAATGTGGGGATGGTTTTTCAAAATCCCGATAATCAGATTGTGGCTTCCATTGTTGAAGAGGATGTTGCTTTCGGTGTTGAGAATCTTGGCATACCATCAGCAGAAATCAGAGCAAGAGTTGATGAAGCACTTAAAACCGTTGGTATGTATGAATTTCGTGAAAAAGCGCCTCATAAGCTGTCCGGCGGACAGAAGCAGCGTGTTGCGGTTGCAGGAATTATTGCAATGAAACCGCAGTGTATTGTTCTTGATGAGCCAACTGCGATGCTTGATCCAAGCGGACGAAAAGAGGTTATTGAAACAGTTAAAAAGCTGAATAGGGAAGAAAATATAACGATTGTTCTTATAACGCATTATATGGATGAAGCTGTAGAGGCGGATAGGGTTATCGTTGTGGACAGCGGTGAAATCAAAATGGATGATACCCCTGAAAATGTTTTTGCAAGAGTTGATGAAGTAAAAGCACTTGGACTTGATGTTCCGCAGTCGACCGAGCTTATTTACAGATTAGGTTTAGAAACGGATAATACTATTTTAAATGCTGATGCTTGTGTTGAATTTATCAAACGCTCTTTGGAGGATTAATGGTGGCAGTTTTAGTTTGTGAAAATTTAGAATATCTTTACAGCGTTGGTACTCCTTTTGAAACTGCCGCGATTGAAAGTGTTAATTTTTCAGTTGAAAAAGGCGATTTGATCGGTATAATCGGTCATACGGGCAGCGGAAAATCTACGCTGATTCAGCATTGTAACGGTCTATTAGAGCCTCACAGCGGATCGGTTTATCTAAACGGAAACAACATCTGGTCTAAGGAAAATAAGAAGAATATCAGAAATGCTCGTTTTTCAGTTGGACTTTGCTTTCAGTATCCCGAATATCAGATATTTGAAGAAACTGTTTTTAAAGAAATTGCTTTCGGACCTAAGCAAATGGGCTTAAGCGATGAGGAAATTAAAAACCGTGTTTATAAAAGTATGGAATTTGTTGGTATAAGCCGTTCTTTTGAAAATAAATCTCCTTTTGATTTGTCCGGCGGTCAGAAAAGGCGGGTTGCCATTGCATCTATAATTGCAATGCAGCCGCAGGTTCTTATTCTTGATGAGCCTTGTGCAGGTCTTGATCCTATCGGAAGAAAGGTGATTCTTAATTTAGTGAAAGCATATCAAAAAGAAATGGGTAATACGGTAATTCTGGTTTCTCATTCCATGGAAGATGTGGCAATGCTTTGCAGCAAGGTGCTGGTTATGAATAAGGGCAGGGTTGCTATGTACGGCTCTGTTTCTGAGGTGTATTCTCATGGCGAAGAGCTGAAAGAAATGGGGCTTAATGTTCCGCAGATAACGGATGTTTTCCTAAAGCTTAAAGCAAGCGGTGTTGCTTGCAGAACGGATATTTTTACCGTTGAAGAAGGTGTAAAAGAGATAAACAGACTCTTTTCGGCAAAGAAAGGAGTACAGGTATGAGCGAAATAACGATTGGGCAGTATTTCCCGGGAAAATCAATTATTCATAAAATGGATGCAAGAATGAAAATAATTCTGGTAATCCTTTTTATTGCAGCTTTATTTATAAGTGAAAACTTTATTTCTTTGGTTTTTGTAGTTGCCGCTTTGATTGTGATAATCTCAGTCAGCAGAATTCCTTTTAAAACAATCAGAAAAAGTCTTAAGCCGCTTTGGATGATTATAATATTGACGGCTTTAATCAATGTTTTCTACGGCACAGGTGAGCCTCTTGCGGAATTTTGGATATTTAAAGTAACGCTTGACGGAATTTACAGAGCAGTTTTTATGTCTGTAAGAATTTCGCTTCTTGTTGTTGCCGGATCTATGTTAACATATACAACCTCACCGACAGAACTTACAGATGCTATTGAAAGGCTTTTCAAGCCTTTGAAATATATTAAAATAGATGTGCATACCATTGCAATGATAATGACAATTGCATTAAGATTTATTCCGACTCTTGTTGAAGAAATAGATAAAATAACAGCTGCTCAGAAATCAAGAGGTGCCGATATGGAAAGCGGAAATGTTATTAAAAGAATTAAAGCCCTTGTTCCTGTTATTATTCCTTTGTTTATATCTTCGTTCAGAAGGGCAAGGGAGCTTGCAGATGCTATGGAATGCCGTTGCTATCGAGGCGGAGAGGGAAGAACCAAAATGAAGGTTGCTAAGCTTCAGTCAAGAGATTATATTGCGTTTATCATTTTTGCTGTGCTTATTGCTCTTGTTTGTTATTTTAATACGCTTATGGTGGCAGTTGTATGAGAAATCTTTTAGTTGAACTATGCTATGACGGCTCGGCTTATCATGGTTGGCAGATACAGAAAAATGCGTTAACAATACAAGAGGTTTTTCAGAATGCCGCAGAAAGGATATTCTGCACAAGGCCGGATATTAAGGGCTGCAGCCGAACGGACAGCGGGGTTCATGCAAATTCATATTTTGTCAGCTTTAAAACGGATAAAAATATCCCGGAGGACAAGGTTGTTACGGCACTGAATACATACCTTCCGAAAGATATTGCTGTTCTATCCTGCAAGGAGGTTTCAGAGGATTTCCACGCAAGATACAGTGTGAAGTCCAAGGAATATGTTTATAAGCTTTATAACGGGAAAATCAGGAATCCGTTTTATAATCATTATGCGTTTCATTATAGATATCCTGTAAATGCAGAATATCTTAATGCGCAGGCAAAGGCTTTTATCGGAACATATGATTTCAGTGGCTTCTGCTCTTCAAATTCCGCTGTTGAAGACACTGTCAGAACTGTAAAAAACTTTGAGGTTTCCCGAGATGGGGACATGGTATATTTTACTGTTGAGGCTGACGGCTTTCTTTACAATATGGTGCGTATAATGGTTGGTACATTAATTTTTATAAATGAGGGCAAAATAAAAGCCGATGAATTAAAAGATATAATTGAAAGTAAAAACCGTAAAAAAGCAGGCAAAACGGCTCCGCCTCAGGGGCTCTATCTGAATAGAGTTAATTATTAAAAGGATTTGAAAATATATGTCATCTAATCAGCGTGAAAATGAACGCAAAGCAAGAAAAAATGCTAAAACGAAAAAGAAAATGAAACTTCTTTGGATATTGATTGCTGCAATTGCAGCAGTAATCGTTGTGCTTAAGGTTTGTGAAGTAGACTTTTCAAAGCTTTTCAGCTTTTCAAAGGAAGACAGTGGCTATTCGGTATCTGTTGATGATGCGGGATTTCCATATAAAATAGACACCGGAGAGAATACGGTTTTGTCCGTTGTCGGCAATAAAATAGCAGTTCTTAGCAGCTCAAGCTATACGGTTATTGATTCTTCAAGTGCTGAGGAATTGATTAATGATGAGCATAGATATGCCAATCCTATTCTGAAAACAAGCGGAGGCTATTCTGTTATCTTTGATCAGGGATCAACCTCCTACAGGCTTGACAGTCAAAAAGAAAATATATATGAGAATTCAACGGAGGATGAGATCCTTTGTGCTGATGTTTCTGACACAGGCGCTGTGGCTGTTGCAACAGCCTTAGGAAATCAGAAAAGCAGGGTGCAGGTGTTTTCCAAATCCTTCAGTGAAAAAATGAATTATGAAATAAAGGGCGGATATATTACCTCTGTTGCAATTGATGATAGAGGTAAAAGCGTAGCTTTTGTTGTAATGAGTTCTGAGAACGCTGAAATTAAATCAACTCTTTATACAATGAATATTAATGATGCCGAGCCTAAGGCGCATATAGATTATAATGGCTCTGCTGTGCTTGATATTCATTTTGTATCAAGTGCCCTTTATGTTGTGGGCAGTGATTTTGTAAGTGTTATATCTTCGCTTGAAAAGGAATCGGTTGTATATGAAAAGGGCAGCATAAATACCTTGGCATACTGTTATAATCCGGCTGATTATCTTATCATTGCGTATTCGGCTTATACAGGGGCGGCAAACAGTAAACTTGCCTATGTTAAGCAGAACGGGAAAATCAAAACTACCGTAGAGATTGACGGTGTAATAAAGGATGTTTCTGCTTCGGGAAATGAAATGTCTGCTTTAACAAGTAATGAAGCTGTTTCTTACAGATTAAGCAACGGCAAAAAGGAAGCGTATATAAAGCTTGATGATTCGTTTACCGATATTCAGCAGCTTTCATCAAAAATATACGCCAAGCATCATTCCTATCTTGAAATTATTAATGATTGAGGTTAATTTATGAATTCTATTGATTTGTGTATAATTGTTATTTTTCTTATTATTGTGTTTGAGGGGTATGCAAGAGGATTTATTGCATCCCTCCTGTCGCTTGTAAGATTTGCTGTTGGCATTCCGATTTCCTTTATTGTTGCTGATAAATTCAGCAGTGTTGTATATACGGATTATTTCAAGGAAACGATTCGTGCCGAGGTTTTAAAGGGCATTGAAAACAGCGGTCTTGATACATATGTTGCTTCGGTAAAAGATACTGTTCATTCCCTTCCTGATGTTTTGAAAGGATCTGTTGATTTGTCTTTTCTTGATACCGCAAGTGCGGCATCGGCGGCGGACGGAATTATGAGCAATATAGTTGATCCGGTCGGAAATATGATAATAAAGGTGGCTCTTTTTGTAGTAACCCTTGCTGTATTTTATATTTTAACCGGTATTTTATTGTTTGTTATTAAAAAGCTGTCTAACAGCAGTAATGCTCTGTTCAGAAAAACAAATAAATTTCTCGGGGCAGTTTTTGGTATGTTAAAAGCATTGATTTTAGTTTTTGCTATTGCAAAAATCGGTTCATTCTTTACAGAAAATTTAAAGTCTGTTGATAATGAATTTTTGCATCAGCTTGCTTCAAGTGGTATAATAGAATTTGTAAACAATTTTAATCCCATAGATTTTTAGGAGGATAACGAAATGAGCGATTTTAATTCCAATATGAAAGATCTTTTTAAGGGCTGCCTGACAATTCCGAATCTTTTGTCCGTTATAAGAATTCTTCTTATTCCTGTTTTTGCAGTTTTATTTTTGCAGGAGCATTACATAATTGCAATTGCAATTATCATTTTTGCCGAATTAACGGATTTGTTTGATGGTATGATTGCAAGAAGGTTTAATCAGGTTTCTGCTCTCGGTAAAATTTTAGATCCTATTGCAGATAAGCTTTCTCAGATTTCAATAGTTATTGTTCTTATTATTAAATATTGGGATAATGCTATTAAATATCTGTTTATGTTTTTTATTATCAAAGAATTGGTTATGCTTATCGGCGGCGCAATACTTATATCCAAAGGGCTTCGTCCTGTTGCTGCGGAAATGTGGGGAAAGATTGCAACAACGGTTTTCTGCGTTGTTATGATATTTGTGCTTGCTTTCGGCGAGGGCGGCGCATTGTGCGATATTACAGGCTTTACTTTGCCTAATGCGGTAACATGGGTGCTTGTAGCAATTTCGGCAATCTGCACTTTAGGCTCTCTTTTCGGATATATTCCCGGCTTTGTTCGTCAGATTAAAGAGAAAAAAGAAGAGAAATAATTAAAGGAGAAATCACTTTTAATGAAACAACAATTATGCAGCAGGTGCGGAGAACGCCCTGCAGTCGTATTTATACAAAAAATGGAAGATGGAAAAATGATTCCCGAAGGTCTGTGCATTAAATGTGCAAAGGAGCTTAATGTAGGCTCAATAAATCAGATGATAGACCAGCTCGGCGTAACGGATGAAGAGCTTGAAGCAGCGTCGGAGCAAATGAGTGCTTTTATGGAAAATATGTCTGATTTTGATTTTGGCTCTCTCGGCGAAATGTTCAATCCTGAAAATATGGACGGTGCTCAGACTTTTCCTTTTGCAGACCTTATGAATGCTTCAGGCAATGATACATCTAAAAAGGATGATAATAAAAAAGGCAAAAAAGGAAAAAGAGGCAAGAAAAGCGCTCAGGACGATTCAAGAAAGTTTCTGAACAGCTATTGTAATAATTTAACCGATAAGGCCAAAAAGGGCAAAATAGACAGTATAATCGGCAGAGAACAGGAAATTTCCCGCACTGTTCAGATACTGTGCAGAAGAACAAAGAACAATCCTTGCTTAATCGGTGAGCCCGGTGTCGGTAAAACTGCTATTGCCGAGGGCTTGGCAATCCGTATTGCTAAAGGCGAAGTTCCTGCACGGCTGATGAATAAAGAAATTTATCTTTTGGATTTAACTGCTCTTGTAGCAGGAACACAGTTCAGAGGACAGTTTGAGGGCAGAATTAAGGGCCTTGTTGATGAAGTTAAGCAAGAGGGTAATATTATCCTTTTTATTGATGAGGTTCATAATCTTGTCGGTACAGGCGACAGTGAGGGTACAATGAATGCGGCAAATATCCTTAAGCCTGCTCTTTCAAGAGGAGAAATTCAGGTTATCGGTGCTACAACCTTTAATGAATACAGAAAATATATTGAAAAGGATGCTGCCCTTGAACGACGCTTTCAGCCTGTTAAGATTGAAGAGCCATCACTTGATGAAGCCTTCAGAATGCTTTTGGGCATTAAAGAATATTACGAAAGCTATCATAAGGTTCAGATTTCAGACAGCCTGGTTTATAAAGCTGTAACGATGTCTGAGCGTTTTGTAACGGATCGTTATCTTCCGGATAAGGCAATAGATTTGCTTGATGAAGCCTGCACCTGTGCTAATCTTCGCAATCCGTCCATTTCCGAATATCAGATTATGCTTGAGAAAAAACAAACTATTCTTGAAAGAATTGATGCTGTATCTCAGCCTGATGATAATAATGAAATAGATTATGAGCTTGTTTCAAAGCTTAAGGCTGAGGCGCTTCAGCTCGATCAGCAGCTTCCTGAGCTTGCAGAAAAAGCAAAGGATAATCAGGTGCTTGAACAGGATTTGGCAAGGGTAGTTTCCTTGTGGACGGGTATTCCGGCATCGAAAATTGAAGCAGGGGATATAAAGAAGCTTGCTTCTCTGGAGGATGAGATAAAGAAGCATATTGTCGGTCAGGATGATGCAATTGAAAAGGTTGCTGCTGCCGTTCGCAGAGGCAGAGTACAGATCAGTCCTAAAAAGAGACCGCAGTCCTTTATTTTTGTCGGTCCTACAGGTGTCGGTAAAACAGAGTTGGTAAAGCAGCTTGCTCAATATCTTTTTGACAGTCCCGAATCTTTGATTCGTCTTGATATGAGCGAATTTATGGAAAAATTCAGTGTTTCAAGAATTATCGGCTCTCCTCCGGGCTATGTCGGTTATGATGATGCGGGTCAGTTAACCGAAAAGGTAAGAAGAAAGCCTTACAGCGTTATTCTTTTTGATGAAATTGAAAAGGCACACAAGGATGTTCTGAATATTCTTCTTCAGATTCTTGATGAGGGCAGAATAACAGATGCGCAGGGAAGAACGGTTAATTTTGAAAACACAATTATCGTTATGACCTCTAATGCAGGTTCAACGGATTCGGCAACACTCGGTTTTGGAAAATCCGATAATGAAATCAATAAGGATGTAACAATGAAAGCACTTGAACGCTTTCTTCGTCCTGAATTTCTTGGCAGAGTGGATGAAATTATAACTTTCAATACGCTTTCATTTGATAATTTTGAAAAAATTGCCCGTATTATGCTGGAAGAGCTTAAGGAAAGCCTTAAGGATAAAGCAATTGAGCTTGAATTTGATGCAAGCGTTCCTGTCTTTATCGCGAAAGAGGCTTATGGCTCTAAGAAAAATGCAAGGGGAATCCGTGACGGTGTCAGAAGAAATGTAGAAGATCAGCTGGCTTCGGCAATTGTTTTCAATCAGGATATTACTATAAAATCGTTTACTTTAACAGCTGATGAAAAAATTAATGTAAAGATAAATTGATTTTTTTTCAAAAAACTCTTGACAGTTCGACAGACATTTATTATAATAATGCCTGTCGCTTATGCGGGTGTAGTTCAATGGTAGAATGTCAGCCTTCCAAGCTGAACACGAGGGTTCGATTCCCTTCACCCGCTCCAAAATACGCGTTTGTAGCTCAGCTGGATAGAGCAACCGCCTTCTAAGCGGTAGGTCGAAGGTTCGAGTCCCTCCAAGCGCGCCAAAAGTTTATAACGCTTGAGGGGCGAGAAACGAGATACAAAAGTTTGTAAGCACAGCGAACGAAACTTTTGTTAAGAAACACTCCGGTGGATTGTTTCGCATCGAGAGGAGAGTCCCTCCAAGCGCGCCATATATGGTGGGATTAGTTCAGTTGGTTAGAGCGCCAGTTTGTGGCACTGGAGGTCATCGGTTCGAATCCGATATCCCACCCCATTTAATTTAATAAAATCCCTTAATATTGGGGTGTCGCCAAGTGGTAAGGCAAGGGACTTTGACTCCCTCACTCGTAGGTTCGAATCCTGCCTCCCCAGCCAGCACCCTTTATTAAAAGGGTGATATGGTTCATTAGCTCAGATGGTAGAGCACTTGACTTTTAATCAAGGTGTCCGGGGTTCGATTCCCCGATGAGCCACCAAAGAAAAAACCTCGAAGATTCCTTGTTTTATGCGGTCTTTGAGGTTTTTTTCTTTTGTTTTTATAACCATAAAAATGATCAATAATGATACACAATGATATGGTAAAAGTTATGTCAAAATGATGTAGTTATGTCAAAAAAGTAATGCCAAATACTTATAAACAGTTTGTTAATCATAAATCCTTCAAATAAATAAAGAGCCATTTGTTGCCGTTTTAAAAGACAGATATGCCCTATATCTGTCCTTTTTTATATGCCAAAACCGTGTGTTGGACACGAGGCTGTTTTTTGTTCCTTTTTAACAAATTTGCATTTATTGTTAAAAAATCTTGTTACCTTTTAATTATTTTTTACACTATAATATTGAGGAGGAAAATTACAACAGCTTAAAGTCTGAAATTATTGTTGCAGGATTACAAGTTCAACAAATTATTAGAACAGTAGTTAATTGGTACGGCTTATTGTTTTTTGTTCTGCATATTAAGGAGGTAAAAATGAGTAAAAGGAGATTGATTTCATTGTTAATAGCAATGATCTTGTTGTTTTCATCAATTATTCCTGTTCGTTCAGCATTTGCTGCAGGAACAAGGAAGTATCATCCCGATGATTGGTTTGGCTATCATCATTCACAAGCAGAAATACTGTTATTCAGTATTTTGCAGAGTGCCATGATGGTTATTATCAATATTCAAGTGATTATTTTCCTCGCTTTATTGCTTTAGCATTATCAGGAAAGGATGTTGTTATCATTCCTGAAAATGCTTCGGGAGTTCTTCACGAGAATTCGTCTGACATTCAGTTTGTTTATAAGCTTAAACCTGCAACGGTTTCCGTTAACTATCTTGATGTTGACGGTAAACAAATTATAAACAGCGAAATAATTTATGGCAGGGTATTTGATGAATATAATACTGTTCCAAAAGAAATTGACGGATATGAGCTTGTTGAAATACCCGAAAATGCTTCCGGAAAAATGACAGAAGAAGATATCAGTGTTGATTATATCTATCGGTTAATGTATAGTTAATGCTGTTATATGCTTTTTATTCCTTTGTCCCTGCATGAGCAGGGACTTTTTGCTATCTGTTTTTTGAACGGGAATTGACTTGATTTTATGTATGTTGACAAATAATGCTGCGGATGATAAAATTTCAGTAAGATAAATTAAGACATAAGTGGTGATTATTATGCAGGAGATTGAAAAATTACAGAAAAGAGTGAATACCTCTAAACATACAATTATTCTTGTTGCAGTATTGACAATAGTTAACACTGTTTTAATTGCTGTGAATGCAGATATGGTATTTACTTTTTCCGCTTATGTTCCGCAGCTCGTTACATTTATATTTGCAGATATGGCTGCTGATTTGCAGGCGGAAAGTTATTTTTATATCGGCATAGCGATTGCTGTTTTCATGGCTTTGCTTTACCTTGCTTTGTGGTTTGGTGCAAAGAAAAAAGCCGGCTTTTTAATTGTTGCATTAGTTTTATTTGGTATTGACACAGCTATATTGCTATTTGATTTAGTATCATATTTTGATTCAAGCTTTATTATTGATGTTGTTTTCCATGCATGGGTTATTTATGATTTGATTTTGGGCATTTCTTCTTATTTAAAATTAAAAAAATTGCCCGTTGACGAAACCTTGATGCAGCAGAATTCTGAACAGACGGAATATTATAATCCGTGTCCTCAAAATACGGAAGACAGCATGTCTGATAATTCTATTCAAGAATAAAAATAAAGGTTGTTATGTATAAGCATAACAGCCTTTTAAATTAATAAGCGCAAAATAAAACAGGCTTTATGCAGAGGTAATATGGAAAGCATTGAATTCAATGAAAGAAAAATTGAATATTCTTTAATCAGAAAAAATGTTAAAAACATTAATCTTCGCATTAAGCGTGACGGCTTGGTTGTCGTATCTGCAAGCCCTATAGTGCCTAAAGGTATTATAGATTGCTTTGTTTCTGATAACGCTGAAAAGATTTTATCCGCCATTGACAGAATTGAATTGCAGAAATCTGCCAACACCTTCGAAAACGGTAGTACAATCAAGCTGCTTGGTAAATCATATAGGCTTGTTCTTGAAGAAAGTTCAATTAATTCCTGTTTCATCGGCGAGGATGATATAACTTTTTATCTAAAAGATGTCGATAATTCAGAAATAAAACAGAATATCTATAATACGCTTCTTAAAAATACTGCTTCTGTTGTGTTTCCAAGGCTGATAGAAGAATGCTATCAACCATTCAAAAATATTTGTAAAACTACTCCAATCCTTAAAATCAAGGATTTAAAATCACAGTGGGGGAATTGCTACCATAAACGAAATCTGATAACGCTTAATCTACGCCTTTCAGTTTATGATTTGAATGTTATTAAATCGGTTGTTTATCACGAATACTGCCACTTTGTTTATCAGAATCATTCAAAGGATTTTTATAATCTTTTGTCTAAGGTTTGTCCGTACTGGAAAGAGTGCGATAAAATTCTGAAGAATAAATAAAACTGCTATTCTTTCTGAATTATATGGTAAAGATATTTGATCAAGAAATCATTTGCCTGAATGAGTGGTTTACATTTTTTCGGTTATGTTATTATGATAAAAAATGTAAAGGAGAGTGTTGTTATGATAAAATGTAAAGTGGTAAGATTTTTTCTGAATTTATTTTCTGTTTTCTTTTTTTTCGGTGCAATTGCATATATTGCATTGTCTAACAGTACAGAAGTTAATTCTTCCGAACAAAATGTAATGACAGCAGCAGGCATAATATGTATAGTTTTATTTATACTTTGCGTTGTATTCAGCAAAAAGTTAAAGAAAAAAATAAATCAACCAATAATTATGGCACAGCGTCAGGCTGCTGAACAGATAAAACTTGAATTCAAACAGGAGTTAGATGAGAGAAACGCTTTATTTAAATGTCAGGGTTCACATGCTTATGGCTTACCTGTTGCAAAAGATGCGGCTACAAACTATTATTGGTGCAATGATAGAATTCTGTTTGAAGCAAGCGGAACAAGCTATAATCTCAGCTTTGAAAAACTAACAGATATTGCTATAAAAACAGATAGTGAAATTCAAACTGCAATTTCTAAACAGGATCAATATGTTTCAAGTGCAGGCAGAGCTGTTGCAGGATATATGCTTCTTGGTCCTTTAGGTGCAGCAATAGGTGGCAGAGCAAGAAGGAAAACGGTCACAAATAAAACTATAATCAGCAAATCGGTAGAGCATTATTTGATTTTTACTTATGTTGATGATAACGAGGTAAAATGTGTTGCTTTTGAAATTTTCAATACAAATGACGCAAAAAGATTTGTTGATGAATTCCAAAAAATCAAGCCGGCACAAGCACAATCATTTGATTTATAATTAAAATAATAATTTTTAAAGAACTACTATTTCGGTAGTTCTTTTTTTGCAGAAACGATTGAAACAGGCTGCCTTGCCGGGTGGACACTTGATGAAATGTGTTCAGAACTCAAAGATCATGTAATCGGCGATAGTCCTGATAAAGCACAGCGTTTTATAACAAGCAGATTGGTAAGAACAGAGGTTAATTATTTCAGTAACCAGGGTACATTAGAGGGATTAAAAGCGGCAGGCTTTACCAAGTATAGATTTATAGCAACACTGGATTTACGAACATCTGAAATGTGCCGAAAGCTTGACTTAAAGGTGTTTAATATAGATGAAGCAGAAATTGGTGTCAATCTTCCGCCGCTTCATCCGTTTTGCCGTTCTGTTATTGTTCCTGCATATGAAAATGAGAACAGGGCAGAGCGAACACGCTGGGCAAGAAATCCGATAACAGGTAAGGGAATGAAAGTTCCTGCCGATATGAGCTATAAGGAATGGGAAAAGAAATATGTTTCGGGAAATGGCTTGAAATCTACTAAAGAAAATGGTACAATAAACCAAGGAAGTGAAAAGAGTTTGGAAATCGTTATTGATAAATTCACACCGTGTTTAGAAAATGCTAAAAGTGGAGAAATAATAGAAACAACCTATTCTCTTGCAAGTAAATCAGAACTTAAGGATTTAAAAGGTTGGAATTTTGACTGGTTGGCAAGTGATTTAAAAAATGCTGAAATCTATAAGTTGCAGTTAAAGGGCAGTTCTGATATACAGGGGCTTGTTGCACTAACAAAGTTTGAGCGTGATAAAGCTATTTATGTGGATATTGCTGAAAGTGCACCACATAACTTGGGTAAAAATAAAAAGTATAATGGTGTAGGCGGTCATTTATTTGCTATAGCAGCACAGAGGTCTAAAGATCTTGGATATGGCGGATTTGTATTTATGGATGCCAAAAACACAGAATTAGTACAGCATTATAAAATTTCTATGGGGGCTAAATTGTTGGGTATCCCTCATCCATATAGAATGTTTATTGATGAAGATGCTGCTGAAAAATTATTAAATATATATACTTTAAATGAGGAGGTTTAGTAAATGTCTAATGAAGAAAGATTACAAATGAATGCTTTGGATGATGCTGCTGAAAAAGCCGGTGGATATGTGGCAAGATTTGTTGATAAAGATGTTCACTATAATTTGCGTGAACTGATAAAGTATTGTAAAAGTAAAGGTATCGAACCTGAAGACCTCACATTAAAAGAATTAAACGAATTCATAATTGAGCAATAATAAAGATTAAGCACTGTACATAATGTATGGTGCTTTTATTATGCTTATTTTCGGGTAAGGTTAAAGCCTTGCCCTATTTTTATGCTTATTTCGGTTAGAAGCCGATTAAGAAATATAACAATTGAACTTTAAGGGCTTTGTGCAATAGAGAACTTAAAGGGCAATAGAAAAGGAGGATTTCTATGAACAGAAATCAAAACACAACAGGCGGATTACCGCTTGACCTTCAGCTTTTTGCTGAGGAAGGAACAGAGCAGGAGCATGCCGATGCAGAAACAGGGGCTGAAAACAAAGAAACGGAATTTGTTGTGGCTTATGTATTTAACCATTTTGTAACTATTTGTAAGTCACATTTTGTTGAAAAAACGACTTTGCTGTGATATGTTATTATGGAATAAATGCGAAAGGATTTTCAGCTATGGAAAGAAAAGTTATTATTATGGATCATCCGCTTATCCAGCATAAGCTCAGTATTCTTCGTGATGTTAACACAAGTACTAAGGAATTCAGAGATCTGGTGAATGAAATCGCAATGCTGATGATTTATGATGCCACAAGAGATTTGCCTCTTCACGATAAGGATGTTCAAACCCCATGCGGTGTTGCTCATTGTAAAGAAATTGCGGGCAGAAAGCTTGCTTTTGTTCCAATCCTTCGTGCCGGTCTTGGTATGGTAGAGGGCGCGCTTATGCTTGTTCCGTCTGCGAGAATCGGTCATATCGGTCTTTACAGGGATGAGGAAACGCTTCAGCCTGTTGAATATTACTGCAAACTTCCAAAGGATATTGAAGAGCGTGATGTTTTTGTAGTTGACCCTATGCTTGCAACCGGCGGCTCAGCTATTGATGCTATATCTCAGATTAAAAAGAGAAATCCAAGGTCAATAAAATTCCTGTGTATTATTGCAGCGCCTGAGGGTCTTGAAGCACTTAAAGCGGCTCATCCTGATATTGATATTTTTGCTGCAGGTATGGACGAGTATCTTAATGAAAATGGATATATAGTTCCCGGACTCGGCGATGCAGGAGACAGAATTTTCGGTACAAAATAAAACGAAATAAATCCTCTGAAATGAAAGGAATTGCTATGTCTAAAAAAGAAAAGACTATAATAGGAAACGAAGGTATTTATAATGCAAGAAAGCTTGGAATCCCTAAAATGGTTCTGCTTGGCTTTCAGCATATGTTTGCAATGTTCGGAGCAACCGTGCTTGTTCCGCTGCTTACAGGTCTTTCGGTTTCAACAACACTCCTTTTTGCAGGTATCGGAACGCTGTTGTTTCATTGTCTTACAAAATTTAAGGTCCCTGCTTTTCTCGGCTCATCATTTGCTTTTATCGGCGGTTATCTTGCTGTAGCTCCTCTTAGTGCGGATGGAAGCGGCAATAAAGAATTGCTTCCATATGCCTGCCTTGGTGTGGCATGTGCCGGTATTCTTTATCTTATACTTGCCGGAATTATTAAGCTTGTTGGTATCAATAAGGTTATGAGGCTTTTTCCGCCTGTTGTAACAGGACCTATTATTATGGCAATCGGTCTCGGGCTTGCTCCGTCAGCTATTTCCAATTGTTCAAATAACTGGTGGCTTGCAATTGTAGCACTTGGTCTTGTTATTATCTTCAATATTTTCGGCAAAGGAATGGCGAAGATTCTTCCTATTCTTTTAGGACTTCTCGGGGCGGTTATTGTTGCTGTTGTTCTGGCATTGACAATGGGTCAAAATATCGTTGTAGACGGTATGGAATACATTGCTGTTAACGGCAAGGAAAGTATGATTGTTTTTTCAACAAGCAAGCTTCAGGCATTAAAGGATGCTGCATGGATAGGCAATCCCATCGAATGGAGTTCAACCGTGTTTGGCGGAGTCAAGGATTCCGGTATGGCTATTTCTGCAATAATTGCTATTGTGCCGATTGCTCTTGCAACCATGATGGAGCATATAGGCGATATTTCAGCTATTTCTGCAACCTGCGGAAAAAACTATATTAAAAATCCGGGCTTACACAGAACGCTGCTCGGAGATGGCTTTGCAACAATTCTTGCCTCTCTTTTTGGTGCTCCAGCAAATACAACCTATGGCGAAAATACAGGTGTACTTGCTTTGTCAAAGGTTTATGACCCAAGGGTAATCAGAATTGCCGCTTATTTTGCATTGCTGTTTTCGTTATCTCCAAAATTTGCGGCAGCAATCAATCTTATGCCAACAGCTGTTATCGGCGGAATTTCATTTGTGCTTTATGGTATGATTTCAGCAGTAGGTGTAAGAAATGTTGTTGAAGCAAAGGTTGATTTCTCAAAGTCACGCAATACCATTATTGCGGCTATCATCCTTGTGCTTGCGCTTGGCTCAAACGGAGTTTCATTTTCAATCGGCGAGGCTTCAATCAGTATTTCTGCTCTTGCAACAGCTTCGGTAGTAGGCATTATTCTTAATGTTATTTTCCCGGGAAATGATTATGTTTTTGAAATGGAAAACAAAAAGGAAAATGCTGCTGAGGCGGAAGCTAAGGCGAAAACCAAATAAATCAAAATGATTAGACCTGATGTTATATCAGGTCTTTTTATCTTTCTTTTGACAATTAGCTCTTAATATGCTAAAATTGAACATCATTTATCAAACAAAAGGAGGAATATTATGTCAACTTCTGAAATCTGCATTCTTATTGCAATTGTTGCGTATCTTGCAATTGTGGTTGTGATAGGTATCATATTCTCAAGAAAAAACAATAATGTTGACGATTTCTATCTCGGCGGCAGAAAGCTTGGTCCGTTCGTTACGGCTATGAGTGCTGAAGCATCGGATATGAGCGGCTGGCTTCTTATGGGTTTGCCGGGTCTTGTTTATCTTTGCGGTATCGCTGAGGCTTCATGGACAGCTATAGGACTTGCTGTGGGTACATATGTAAACTGGCTTGTTTTGGCTAAAAGACTTCGTAATTATTCCAGCAGAATTGAGGCAATTACGGTGCCTGATTTCTTTAAAAAGAGATTCAGAGATAAAACGAATGTTTTGATTATTGCAGCGGCTGTGTTAATTATTATATTTTTTATTCCTTATACAGCCTCCGGATTTTCAACCTGCGGTAAGCTTTTCGGTTCGCTGTTTGGTATTGATTATCATCTTGCTATGGTTATTTCGGCAATTGTAATTGTTGCCTATACATCACTCGGCGGCTTCCTTGCAGCTTCAACAACAGACTTTATTCAGTCAATAATTATGACGATTGCACTTATCATTGTGTTGGTGTTCGGCATTAGTGTTGCCGGCGGATGGGATGCCGTAACGGAAAATGCAAAGTCAATTACAGGCTATCTTTCTATGGTTGAAACAACAGACGGCACGGGCAATATAGTGTCATTCGGCTCAATGAAAATTGTTTCAACGCTTGCATGGGGACTCGGCTATTTCGGTATGCCACATATTCTTCTTCGCTTTATGGCAATTGAAGATCCTAAAAAAATCAAGCTTTCAAGAAGAGTTGCAAGCATCTGGGTGTTCATTGCAATGAGTGTTGCGGTTGTTATCGGTATGGTTGGTCTTGCTATGAGCAAGGTAGAACCGTCAATGGTACTTGCAGACAGCGAAACGGTAATTGTTGCAATTTCGAGTCTGCTTTCAAAATACGGTGTTGTATTTGCACTTCTTGCCGGTATTATTCTTGCCGGAATTCTTGCTTCAACAATGTCTACGGCAGATAGCCAGCTTCTTGCAGCTGCATCAGCAATCAGTCAGGATATTATGGTTGGAACATTTAAGCTTAATATCGGTTCTAAGGCAAAAATGATTGCTGCAAGAGCAACCGTTATTGCCATAGCAATTCTTGGTGTTGCATTTGCATGGAACCCCAACTCGTCGGTATTCGGTATTGTAAGCTTTGCGTGGGCAGGCTTCGGTGCTTCTTTTGGACCGGTTATGCTTTTCTCGTTATTCTGGAAGAGAACAAATAAATGGGGAGCGATGGCAGGTATGATTTCAGGCGGTATAACTGTTATTGCATGGCATTATGCTCAGGGCGGATTATTCAGCCTTTATGAGCTTCTTCCTGCATTTATCGTGTCGTCCATTTTCATTGTTGTTGTTTCTCTTTTAACAAAGGCTCCCGAAAAAGAAATTACTGATGAATTTGAAGAAGTAAAATCAATGTAACATATAGAAAAAGATGCGTAGTTTATACTACGCATCTTTGCTTTTGCCCTCACTTTTTTCTGATTTTTTCCGGTCAATCAATTCTTTAATTCTTCCGATATCAATATCGGGAAGTCTTTTTTCAATTTCAACTGAGTTTACAAGGCTTTTTGAAAGTGTTTTAATAATTTCTCCAGCCTCGCTGCTTGCGTTGTCGTCTGATTTAACATTTTGAATAATCGATAAAAGTATATTCCCGTAATTGTTTTTATTTATGTCATCCAAGGTGTTCAGCCCGCTGTTTTTTGCAATAGCATATATTGCATCAACTGTTTTCTTTAAATCCTCAGGAGAGAGTGTATCAAGGCTTGCTGTTAAGCTGTCTTCAACATAATTTGAAAGAGTGCTGAAATTATCGGCTCTTTCAAATTCGTATCCCTTTGTTATCCATGTAAACAAATTGTGCTGAGCAACGGCGGCAGCACTGCTTTTAACAACAATTCTCTTACCGCAGGTTTCCAGCATTCTTCCTACTATTGAATCTTCAGGAGATATGTTTATTATTTTTTCGCAGTTTTCTTTTGTAAATAAAACAGGAGCAAGATTTTTCGGAAAGCCCGGTCCGTCATTGTTGTAAACAGCAGTAATTCTGTTTTTTAGTTTTTTATCAGAAAACATAAAGCTGAACATGGCAAGGTTTCCGCCTTTGGAATGTCCGCCCAGAACATATTTTCCTTTGTTCTTTTTCATAAGCTCCTTTGTGTATTCCAAAGCTGCAATCTGAACTGCAATGGGAAAATCATAGGCAAGCTCAGCATCTTCGTAAAAGCTTAAAAGCTTGTCATCGGTACCTCTGTATGCCAAATAATAAAGCTTATCCGAAAATTTAAAGGCTGTTGCCGAAAATGCGGTAGAGCTGTTTTCATCAGCACATTCCTTAAATTTGCTTATAACAACATTTCCGTATCGTTTTGTTGTACCTAAAAGCTTTAATAAATCTTCCGTTTTAATTATATTTTTGTTCGCTTTTGAAAGACTGTTTTCATCGGTATAAGGGAAATGCTTTGCTGTGTATTTCAGTGTTTTTTCCTCAAATCCGTCAAAATTCAGATAAGACAGCCTGCAAAATACGGCATTATCTATTTCGGTTAATTCAAAAGTTTTAAATGAAGCGTTTGCGAATTCCTCTATGTAATCAAACAGGGTTTTCAATTTTCATCACCTATATAAAGTCAGTCTGTGGATAGCTGAAAATAATTATATGATATATTTATAGACAAATCAATATGCTTGTTTTTGTCACATTGCAGCTGCTTGTAGAAAAAGGTTAAAATTTGGTGTCAAAAGTTGCAGTTTTATTGCATTGAACTATTCTTTAGTATATTATGTAAATACAATAATTATGTTATAGGTTGTGTTGTTATGGAACTTCTTAAAAAGAAAATTTTAGAAGACGGCGAAATTCATGAGGGTAATATTCTTAAGGTTGACGGTTTTTTAAATCATCAGATAGATGTACCTTTCTTAAAAGAACTCGGCAAAGAATTTTACAATCGTTTTAAAAATGAAAATGTAAACAAAATTCTGACGATTGAATCTTCTGGAATAGCAATTGCCGCAATGACTGCACAGGAATTTGAATGTCCGCTTGTGTTTGCCAAAAAGAGCATAACAAAAAATATCGCAGGTGATATTTATTTAACTCCAGTTGAATCATTTACGCATGGTACAACTTATGGTGTTATCGTGTCCAAGCAATTCCTCGGCAAGGGAGACAGGGTTCTTATTATTGATGATTTCCTTGCAGTCGGAAATGCGCTTAACGGTCTTATTGAAATTGTCAAAGAAAGCGGTGCCGATCTTGTTGGCTGCGGTGCGGTTATTGAAAAAGGCTATCAAGGCGGCGGGGACAGACTTCGTAAGCATGGTATTCGTGTTGAAAGCCTTGCAGTTGTTGAAAGCATGGATCATGAAAACGGAACAATTGAGTTCAGAGATTAAAAGGATTATTCGGCATCAAGCCTTATAATATAACATTAAATTTCTATTTACGGAGGTAGAAAAATGAAAATGTCAAAGAAAATCATTGCTGTTCTTCTTAGCGTTCTCTTTGTTGCAGGTGTATTTGCAGCTTGCTCAAGCAGCTCGGATAAGCCGAAAGACAACGGCGATGCAAGCAAGGTTAAAATCGGTTTCATCTGCTTACACGATGAAAACTCAACCTATGATCTTAACTTCATCAACGCAGCTAAAGAGGCAGTTAAAACCTTAGGTCTTACAGATGATCAGTATATCATCAGAACCAATGTTCCTGAGGATCAGCAGTGTGCTGATACAGCTAAAGAGCTTATTGACGCAGGATGCAATCTTATTTTTGCAGACAGCTTCGGTCATGAGCCGTTCATCATTGATGTTGCTAAACAGTATACTGATGTTCAGTTCTGCCATGCAACCGGTACAAGAGCTCATACAGAGGGTCTTGATAACTACCACAACGCATTCGCTTCAATTTATGAAGGCCGTTATCTGGCAGGTGTTGCTGCAGGTATGAAGCTTAATCAGATGATTGAGGATGGTAAATTTACTGCTGATAAGGCTAAAATGGGCTATGTAGGTGCTCATCCTTATGCAGAAGTTAAATCAGGCTATACATCTTTCTACCTTGGTGCTAAAAGTGTTTGTCCAACCGTAACTATGGAGGTTACATTTACAGGTGAATGGTATTCAGAGGTTAAGGAAAAGGAAGCTGCGAATAAGCTTATCAATGACGGCTGTGTACTTATCAGTCAGCATGCAGATTCGATGGGTGCTCCGACAGCTTGTGAAGAAGCAGGTGTTCCGAATGTTTCCTACAACGGAAGTACTGTAGATGCTTGTCCGAATACATTTATCGTTTCATCAGCTATAAACTGGGCTCCTTACTTTGAGTATATCATTACGCAGACAAATAAGGGCGAAGCTATTGAGAAGGACTGGACCGGTACTCTTTCTACAAATTCTGTAATTCTCAGTGATATCAATGAAAAGGCTGCCGCTCCCGGCACAGCAGATAAGATTGCTGAGGTTAAGAAGCAGCTTGAAAACGGAACTCTTCATGTATTCGATACATCAACCTTTACTGTTAAGGGCGAAACATTAACATCATATATGGCTGATGTTGATACAGACGATAAATTCACACCGGATACTGAAGCAATTGCAGATGGCTATTTCCATGAATCAGAAAAGCGTTCTGCTCCATATTTTGATGTAGATATTGATGGTATTACCAATATTGATCAGTAATTGAGAATAAATCTCGCAATGTTTGTGACCGTGCGTATACACGGTCACAGATTTTTTAAGAAACTTTTGCGGAGGTAAGTGATGAAACAGGAGCTTGCATTAGAATTAAAAGGCATAACAAAAACCTTCGGCAGTGTTGTTGCAAACAAGGATGTAAGCCTACAGGTAAACAATGGCGAAATTCTTGCAATTCTCGGAGAGAACGGAAGCGGCAAAACTACATTGATGAATATGGTTTCAGGAATTTATTATCCCGATGAAGGAAGTATTTTTGTTAATGGGAAAGAGGTTGTTGTCCGCTCTCCTAAAGATGCTTTTAAGTATAAAATCGGAATGATACATCAGCATTTTAAGCTTGTTGATGTTTTTACTGCAACCGAAAATATCGTGCTTGGAATTAAGGATGATAAGAAATTTAATATTAAGGAAGCAAAAAAGAAAGTTAAGGGGATTACGGATAAATACGGCTTTGTAATTGACCTTGATAAGAAAATATATGAAATGTCTGTTTCCGAAAAGCAAACCGTTGAAATTATAAAGGTGCTTTACAGAGGTGCTGATATTCTTATTCTTGATGAGCCTACCGCTGTTTTAACACCGCAGGAAACGAAAAAGCTTTTCAATATTCTTCGCAGAATGAAAAGAGACGGCAAATCAATCATTATTATAACGCATAAGCTTCATGAGGTGCTTGATATTTCCGATAGAGTTACTACGCTGAGAAAAGGCGAATATATCGGCACAATTGATACAAACGATGCAACCGAGCAATCCTTAACGGAAATGATGGTTGGCGAAAAGGTAATTCTTAATATTAAAAGAACGGAACCTGTTCATCCGCAGGAGAGATTAATTGTTAAAAATCTCTCGGTTAAGGGTGCTGAAAACAAGCTTGTGCTGGATGATGTTAGTTTTACGGTTCGTTCGGGGGAAATATTTGGTATAGCAGGTATTTCAGGATGCGGACAGAAGGAACTTCTGGAAGCTATCGCAGGTCTTCAGAAGGCTATGCCGAATTCAAGCATAATTTATAAGCCGGAGGAGGAAGAAGCCAGGGAGCTTGTCGGTAAATCCCCCCAGGATATAAGAAAGCTTGGCATTGCTCTTTCATTTGTACCTGAAGACAGATTGGGAATGGGTCTTGTAGGCAATATGGATATTGTCGATAATATGATGCTCAGAAGCTATAAAAAGGGTGCATCTGCATTTCTTGACAGAAAGGATCCGAAGTCACTTGCAGACAGGATAATTGAAAGTCTTGATGTAGTTACACCAAATGCTGCAACACCTGTTCGCCGCTTATCAGGCGGTAATGTTCAAAAGGTGCTTGTAGGTCGTGAAATTTCATCAAATCCAAAGGTGCTTATGGTTGCTTACCCTGTAAGAGGGCTTGATATAAACTCGTCATATACAATCTATAATCTTCTTACAAAGCAGAAAGAGAGCGGTGTTGCCGTTATCTTTGTCGGCGAGGATCTGGATGTTCTTGTTGAGCTTTGCGATAGAATTATGGTTATTAATTCAGGTAAAATAACGGGTATTGTAGACGGCAGAACGGCTGTAAAAGAAGAAATCGGTTTGCTTATGACCAAGAGTACGGAAAAGGAGGGGGAATAATATGAAAGCCAGTCAGAAAAATAGAGAACCGCTTTTTCATATTGTTAAGAGAGATAGCCTCCCATGGCAGAAATCATGGCTTATTCGAATCGGTGCAATTGTTGCTGCGCTTATTCTATGTGCGCTGTTAACAATGGTTATAACCCACGAAAATCCGATCAGTGTTTATGCAACAATGATAAAGGGTGCGTTCGGAACTGCAAGAAGAGTATGGAATCTTCTTCAGAGCCTTGCTATGCTCCTTTGTGTTTCTTTGGCGGTTACACCTGCATTCAAAATGCGTTTTTGGAATATCGGTGCAGAAGGACAGGTTCTTATAGGTGGTTTGGCAACGGCTGCCTGTATGTATCTTCTGGGCGGTAAAATGCCAAATGCATTGCTCATCATTGTTATGATTGCTGCAAGTATTGCAGCAGGCGCAGTATGGGCTGTTATTCCTGCTTTCTTCAAAGCAAAATTCTGCACAAATGAAACATTGTTTACCCTTATGATGAACTATGTTGCAATTCAGCTTGTTTCTTATTTTGTTATGCTTTGGGAAAACCCGAAAGGTTCAAGCAAAATCGGTATTATTAACCAGACTACACATGCGGGCTGGCTTCCGACATTAGGCAGTAATGAGTATCTTTTAAATATAATCATTGTTCTTTTGCTTACCGTTCTGATGTTTGTTTATCTGAAATACAGTAAGCATGGTTATGAAATTTCAGTTGTCGGCGAATCGGAAAATACGGCAAGATATATTGGTCTTAATGTTAAAAAGGTTATTATTCGTACAATGCTTTTGTCCGGCGGTATCTGCGGCATTGCAGGTCTTCTTCTTGTAGGCGGTACAAACCATACCATTTCAACAACAATCGCAAACAATCGTGGATTTACTGCTATTATGGTATCGTGGCTTGCAAAGTTTAATCCGATTAATATGATTTTAACCTCTTTTCTTCTTGTTTTTCTCGAAAAAGGCGCAAGTGAAATATCAACGGTTTTCGGATTAAATCAGTCCTTTTCGGATATTTTAACAGGTATTATTCTTTTCTTTATAATCGGAAGTGAATTTTTTATTAATTATCAGCTTCATTTTCGTAATTCGCATAAGGAGGTAAAGTGATATGGGTACATTAATTACTTTTCTTCAGCGTGCAGTTTGCCAGGGTATACCGCTTCTTTATGGTGCAACCGGTGAAATATTAACTGAAAAATCGGGTAATCTTAATCTTGGTATTCCGGGGATTATGTACATCGGAAGTATAAGCGGCGTAATCGGTGCGTTCCTTTATGAGCAATCTGTTGATACGATAAATCCTGTTTTAGCATTGCTGATACCGCTTTTAAGCTGCCTTTTGGGTGCACTTCTTATCGGTCTTGTTTATTGCTTTTTAACGGTTACATTAAGAGCAAATCAGAATGTAACAGGTCTTGCAATTACAACTTTCGGTGTCGGTTTCGGAAATTTTTTCGGCGGTTCACTGATTAAATTAACAGGCAGTGCCGTTCCGTCTGTTGCTCTTACGGCAACCAGTGCTGTTTTTAAGAAAACGCTTCCTTTTGCAGATAGTCTGGGTGCGTTTGGCAAAGTATTTCTATCATATGGATTTTTAGCATATCTTGCTGTTATCATAGCAATTGTCTGTGCAGTTTTCTTAAAGCGAACAAGGGCAGGGCTTCATTTAAGAGCAGTCGGTGAAAATCCTGCAACTGCTGATGCAGCAGGCATCAATGTTGAAAAAACAAAATATCTTGCAACCTGTATAGGCAGTATGATCGCTGGCTTGGGCGGACTTTACTATGTTATGGACTATGCAACAGGTGTTTGGTCTAACGACGGCTTCGGAGACAGAGGCTGGCTTGCAATAGCTCTTGTTATTTTTGCTGTTTGGAAGCCGGATATGGCTATTTTAGGTTCATTTCTTTTTGGCGGACTCTATATTGTTTATCTCTACATACCGGGACTTGCGCTCAGAACGCAGGAGCTTATCAAAATGCTTCCGTATGTAGTAACCATTATCGTACTGATTATCAGTTCAATGCGTGACAAAAAGGAAAATCAGGGTCCTGCGTCTCTTGGACTTTCCTATTTCAGGGAGGAACGATAAATGCTTAAGGATATTGAAAAAATTCTTGTAACCGAAGAAGAATTAAGAAAAATCAATATGCGTCTCGGAAAGAAAATAACTGAGGATTTTAAAGATAAAAATCTTCTTGTTCTTGGTATTCTTAAGGGTTGTGTATTTTTTATGACGGATCTTGTGAGAAACATCAGTCTTCCGCTCAGTATAGATTTTATGTCCGTTTCTTCATATGGCAGCGGTACGGAATCTACGGGCAGGGTTAAAATTACAAAAGATATTGATATTGATTTGAACGGCTACGATGTTCTTCTTGTAGAAGATATTCTTGACAGCGGCAGAACGCTTAATTATGTTTCGGATATCCTTAAAACAAGAGGCGCCAATTCAATCAGAATTGTTACGCTTCTTGATAAGCCGGAAAGAAGAGTAGCACCAATCATTCCGGATTATGTCGGCTGTGATGTACCTGATGAATTTGTAGTAGGCTATGGTCTTGATTATGATCAGAAATACAGAAATCTTCCGTATATCGGTCAGCTTAAACGTTCGGTTTATGAATAAAATAAAAAGTAAGTCCGCAGATTATTCTGCGGACTTTTTGTTGTCTATTCAGCAAAGAGTATTCCTCGGCTGAACGGATGATTATATTTATGATATTTTTATTATAGAGGAGAGAACAGAGATAATTTCTTCCTGTGACAATCCTTCAAAAATTATTCTGAAACCGGTATTTTTGTAAAAGAATTCAGCCATGTAAAATTCGTTGTTGCCTATTGATGCAATACTTACATATGTTTTGTTGATGATTGATTTTTTACAGCTTTCATCAATCGAACCGTAATCTGAAACAGGAAGATGATGTTTACTTAATTCAATATTGACAGATCGTGTATAGTTTTTATTGTAATAGTTGATTACGTTTTGGTCATAGTAAACTTCTCCGGTGTCTTCAATGTGTTTGTAAATGCCGTATTCATTGTTGTTATCTTCTTTTAGGTCATCAGGAACAATTGGAAAAACATTGGTCTGATAGTATGCGTTTAGCTCGTCCGGAGTCATTGGAATAAAGTCCTTTTCCGATAAATCAATATTTATTTTTCTGTTAGAAGATATTTCGTTAATTTCATTTATAAAAATGGTGTTATTGGTACCATTGTTTTTTAAGCTGCTATCAGAACTTGTTTTTTCAGAACCAACTCCATAAAAGCCAATAGCCGCAGCCAAACACAAGCATATAAATGGGGCGGTAAGCCCTGTAATTAGCTTTCTTTTTTTTATTTGTGCAGTTTTGTATTCATCTCTTCTTCGGAATACATTCTTTGCCATTTCGTTATAACTCTTCATATGTGAAACCTTCCTTTTTTAATTCTGCTTTCAATGATTTTCTTGCTCTGTAGACAAGGGTTTCTATATTATGAACTGATTTATTCATAACTATTGCAGCTTCCTTGTTGCTTAAATCTTCAAAATAAATAAGCCAGAGAATTTGATGATATTCTTCTTTTAGATTTTTCATTGCTCTATGAATGATGATTTTTCTTTCCTCACAAATATATGCATGTTCAAGATTTTCTTCATCACAAATCAATTCGGAATATTCGTCAATAGATGATTCAAACATCTTTGCATTCTTTTTTTTGTAGTTTAAAGCAATATTTCTTCCTATAGCATACAGCCACGTTTTGAATGATGATTTGCCTTTGAATTTTGGTTTTTTCGTAATAATTTTAACAAAAGTATCTTCTGCCAATTCTTCTGCGGTATGAATGTTGCAAACAAATCCATTTAAGTAAAAAATCAGCCCATCTTTATAGTTTTTTATAATCTCTACAAATCCATCTTCGTCTCCGTTCAGGAAATGGTTATAGCTATCTGCACCACTATCCATTAATAGCCTCCTTTCTGAAAGAAAATGTTCCTTTCATTTATTAGACATAAAAAAAGTTGAAAACCTCACAGTTCTAATGATATCATAATAAGTATTGGTATGTATGATTTCTCCTTGATATTTCTTAAGATAAAAGTAATGAAAGTTGGGCATTATGGCGTTAGCTAAGTCTATTATTTCGCTTTTTTGTAATCTTTCTGTAAAAATATTAAAAAAGCTGTTTATTTTGTAATCAAATAATGCTATACTGTTACAGTATATGAACAATTATTAAATGAATTTGAGTTTTATCCGAAAGGGGCGTAAATGTGAAATTTTTAAAGGCTTTGCTGCCTGCATTAATTTTGGCATTGCTTTTAAGCGGCTGCTCCTTCAGATTGTTTTCTACAGCAGAGGAATTGATTTATCCCATATCTCCGTCAGGCGAAAATGTAAATATTCAGAAAGCGCTTGATAATTATATTAAGAATGGATATTCTCTTAAAACGCCTGTCGGCGGAGATTTCAAAACCTCTTATATTTTCTTTGATGTTGATTCAGACGGAGAAGAAGAAGCGATAACCTTTTATGAACCGTTTTCAAATCCGGATACGGTTAATATGGCTGTTATTGATAAGTTGGAATCCGAATGGAAGGTAGCTTGTAATATTGAGGGCAAGGGCTCTGATATCTATTCAATAGAGTTCAATGACTTGGATGGCGATGGAATTCTTGAATTTGTAGTATTATGGGATGTTTTCAGTACCTCATCAAGTCATTATCTTACAGTTTATGGCAGAAATGATAATGAAAACGGTTTTTCCCTTTATAGTATCGGTAAGCCGATTATAATGAATGATTATATTGCTGCCGATGTGAATGGGGACAAGCTTGAAGAGCTTTTGGTTTTTACTGTAGACAGCGGTGATGCAATATCAGCAAAGGCTGTGCTGTATTCCTATAAAAATAAAATACCGGAGTCACTTGGCAGTACAAAGCTTGACGGCCATATAAGCTCCTATAAAAGTATAAAAGCCGAAGATGTGAACGGCAGAGCCTATATCTATGCGGATGCAGCAAAATCAAACGGCTCGCAAATGCTTACTGAAATCGTGCTTTGGTCCGATTATTATGATACAATTATTTCGCCGTTTTATAATTATTCAACGGGTGTTACAAAGGAAACAACCAGAAATGTAAAATTATATTCTCAGTATATCGGCGAAAAAAGTCATATAAGCATTCCGCTTGATGCAGATAAAAAAGGCTTGCCTGCTCAGACAGAAGCGGTAGACTGGCAGTATTACGGTGATGATGTTTTGTATCATGATTGCTACTCTATTGCTATAGAGAAGGATAATTATCAGATTCTTATTCCGGATGAATTTTTTGATGATGTCATTATCTCGTATGATATGAAAAACAGCACCTTAACCGTAAGTGATAAAAATAAAAAAGTTTCGTTTACAGTTACGGCACTTTTAAAATCGCTGTATGATGAGAATACAGAGGTGTATTCTGATTATACGGAAATAATGCATAATTCAGGTTATATTTATCTTGCTGCTTGCAGCAATGATTCAGATATAAAAATTTCAACAGAAGATTTGAAATCTATGATTAAATCATATGAAGGAGAATGAATATGAAAAAAGTACTTGTTGCTGAAGATGAAGAATCTATCCGCGAGTTTATTGTTATTAATTTAACCCGCAGCGGATATGATGTTATGCAGGCTGAAAATGGTGCTGCTGCGCTTGATATCTTCCAAAAGGAGGGCGGCGATTTTGATGTTGCCATTCTTGATATTATGATGCCGGAGATGGATGGACTTACAGTTTGCAAGGAGCTTCGTCAGCGTTCGTCAGATTTGGGTATTATAATGCTTTCTGCCAGAACGCAGGAAATGGATAAGGTTACAGGGCTTCTTGTAGGTGCGGATGATTATGTAACCAAGCCATTTTCTCCAAGTGAGCTTATGGCAAGAGTGGATGCGGTTTACAGGCGTGTTGAAATGACAAGAGGTTTCAGAAAGAATGATACAACGGGCGAAACAATCCGCCTTGATGAGTTTGAACTGAATCTCAGAAACCGTACGCTTTCAAAATCCGGAAATCTTATTGAATTAACACAGGTTGAGTTTCAGATTATTGAGTATTTCTTTAAAAATCCGAATGCTGCTTTAAGCAGAACCGATATTTTGAAAACAGTTTGGGGCAGCAATTATTACGGAGATGAAAAAATCGTTGATGTTAATATCCGCAGACTTCGTATGAAGGTTGAGGATAATCCGTCCAGTCCTACAAGGCTTATAACAATATGGGGGCTTGGCTATAAGTGGGTTACGGATGTAAAATAATTTAGTTATGGAAGATTGGCAATATGAATTTTAAAATATTTAAAGAGCTTAAAAGTCTCAGATTTGAGGGTATAACAAAACGCTGGCTTACGAATATAGTTAGCGTTATTCTTGCTGTACTTATTATCGTTTTCATTATTGCAGTATTTTCTATAAAAACATATTATTATAACTCTGTTGAAAGTATTTTAAACAGCGGCGCTTCAACTGCTGCGGTAAGCTATTTTTCAACGAATCTTGATTCAGGAACCTCGCTTGAAACCTCTGCTGCTAAGTTTATAGAAAGCTATTCATATAAGGATAAAACAACCGTTTGGATTGTTGATAATGAGGGCAAGGTAATTGCTTCCTCCAATGGCTTTACATACGGCGATTCCGAGATGACTGATTACAGCGAGGCTATGTCGAATAAGGATGGTGTCAGCAGATATGTCGGCAAAGATAACGGCAGTGAAAAAATCATGGCAGTGAGCCGTGTTATAAAGGATTCTAATGGTGCCAATGTCGGTGCTGTTAGAGTTATGACCTCAATTGAAGAGATAGACAGGCAGATATTCATTATTCTTTTCGTTGTTTTTCTTGTGCTTGTTTTAATATTTATTGCTATTGCTGCTTCAAATCTTTTCTTCATCAGTTCCATTGTTATTCCTTTAAAGGAAATTACAGAGAAGACAAAAGAGATTTCGGGCGGAAATCTTGATGTAAGAATAGAAAAAAAATATGATGATGAAATCGGTAAGCTTTCTGATTCCATAAATTCTATGGCTTCTGATATCGCAACAGCCGATACAATGAAAAATGATTTTATTTCAACGATTTCTCATGAGCTGAGAACACCGCTCACCTCAATTAAGGGATGGGGAGAAACGCTTCTTTTCGGTCTGGACAGGGAAAGAGATGAAGTTACGAATAAGGGGCTTCAGGTTATTGTAAATGAAGCCGGGAGATTGGAAGGCTTTGTTGAAGAACTTCTTGACTTCAGCAGGCTTCAGAGCGGCAGAATGACCTTGAGATTAATGAAAACAGACATTTTCGCAGAGCTTGATGAAACGGTGTTTACATTCCGTGAACGGGCTATGAGAGAGGGGATAGAGGTTAGATACAGTATCCCTGATTTCCCTGCACCTGCAAATGCAGATCCGAACAGATTAAAGCAGGTGTTTATGAATATTCTTGATAATGCTCTTAAATACTCTAAAATGAATACGAAAATCTTTGTTAAAGCGGAGTTTTCTGAGTTTAATGGTAAAAATGCAATCAAGGTTTCCATTGCCGATCAGGGCTGCGGTATTTCAAAAGAGGATCTGCCTCATGTTATGGAAAAATTTTATAAAGCAAATGTTTCTGTAAGAGGCTCAGGTATCGGACTTGCTGTTACGAACGAAATTATAAATCTTCATAATGGTAAATTAGAAATAGACAGTGAAGAAAATGTAGGCACGCTTGTAACCATTTATCTTCCTGTAGACAGTGCTCCGACAAAGCAGGAAATTGATATGTCTGAGCCGAAAATTGATGAGGTTACCGATGAAGATATTACTCTTAATACGGAAAGGCGATAATAAATAATGGAAGAAAAGAAGGTTCATAAAACCTCTGTCGGCGGACAGGCGCTGATAGAGGGTGTTATGATGCAGGGTCCAAAGGGAATGGCTACTGCTGTCAGAAAGCCCGATAATGAGATTCTTGTAGAATACCATGATGTAAAGCATATAAAAGATAAATTTAAAATTTTCGGCTTTCCTGTTATAAGGGGAATTGTAAATTTTATTGAATCCATGAAAATCGGTTATAAAACGCTTATGTATTCTGCCGAGGTTTCGGGAATGGAGGATTTAGAAGAAGAAAATCCATCCAAATTTGAAAAATGGATTCTTGACAAATTCGGCGATAAGCTTATGAACTTTATAACGGGAATTGCTTCTGTTTTGGGTGTTGTTCTTGCCTTTGTGCTTTTTATGTATTTTCCCGTATTGTTTTTCAGCAAGGTAAATGAATGGTCGGGAAATGCGATAACCGATTATCGCGGACTTATTGAGGGTGTTCTTAAAATTATAATTTTTGTGGTTTATATTACGCTTGTAAGTCAGATGAAAGATATAAAACGCACATTTATGTATCATGGTGCTGAGCATAAATCCATAACCTGTTATGAAACAGGGATGGATTTAACAGTTGAAAATGTAAAAAAATGCAGCCGTTTTCATCCAAGATGCGGAACCTCCTTTATCTTTGTTATTTTAATTTTCAGTATAGTTGTTTATACGATTGCTGCTAAAATTTTCCCCGAAATTGCGGACAACAGAATTTTATGGATATTATTACGGCTTGCCTTTCTTCCGCTTATTATGGGACTTGGATATGAGTTTATAAAATATGCAGGAAGGCACGATAATCTTTTTGTTAAAATAGTTTCTGCCCCCGGACTTTGGATGCAGAGATTAACTACAAAAGAGCCAACAGATGATATTATTGAGGTTGGTATTGAAGCCTTAAAGGCTGTTATTACAGACAATCCAAAGGATGATGAAATAAAGTGACTTTATCGGAAGCGTATAATTACGGCGTGTATTTTTTGTCTGCTAACGGTGTTGATGAGGCAGATTTTAAATCTCTTTGTCTTTGCTGTCACTGTGCAGGAATTAAAAATAATGAATATGAAATTCATAAAAATGAAGATTTGATTATTATGAAAAAATTCGCCGATATGCTTTGGCAGATTAAAAGTGGCGAACCGCTTCAGTATGTTATCGGCAGATGGGATTTTTATGAAAGTGAATTCCATGTCGGCAGGGGTGTTTTGATTCCCCGCCCCGAAACAGAGGAATTAACAGAGCTTGTTTTAGATAATGCCAAAAGGCTCTGTAGTCCTGTTGTTTTTGATTTGTGCTCAGGCAGCGGTTGTATCGGTATAAGCATTGCCAAGGCATTGCCGTCATCAACTGTTTACTGCGTTGAAAAAAGCGAGGAAGCGCTTCAATATCTTTTAAAAAATGCAGAAAGCATATCAAATGTTAAAGTTGTAAATTCAGATATCAATTATCCATCTGATATCGGAAATGCAGATATTATTGTTTCCAATCCGCCGTATATCAAAAGCAGTGATTTAAGTTCACTTCAGAGAGAAGTGCAGTTTGAGCCGTCAATGGCTCTTGACGGAGGGGCGGATGGTCTGGACTTTTACAGAATCATAGCTGAAAAATGGAACAGTAATCTTAAAGAAAACGGGATGCTTTTCCTTGAAATCGGTGAGGATCAGGGCGAAGCTGTATATGAAATTCTTGAAAAGCAAGGATTTAAAGAAATTGAAGTTATAAAAGATATGTATGGAAATAACCGAATGGTTAAATCCGTTAAAAAATAATTTGGAAGTGTGTTATGTCTTTATTAAGTGTTTTACGAAGCGGCGAGCCTGCGTTGATTTTTGCAGTCATTTTTTCAAGAATATTTGTTGTGTTTTTCTGTCTTCCTATTCATGAGTTAGCGCATGGATGGGCTGCTTATAAAATGGGAGATTCAACGGCAAAGAATTTAGGAAGATTAACATTTAATCCGTTTGCACATCTTGATTTGTTCGGAACAATTATGTTATTCTTATTTGGTATCGGCTATGCAAATCCGGTTCCTGTTCAAACAAGGAATTTCAGAAATCCTAAAAAAGGTATGATTGTAACCGCTCTTGCAGGTCCCGGTTCAAATTTATTAATGGCTTTTGTTTTTATTTGTCTTTATTATATTGTTTTGCTTCTTCCGCAAAATCTTGCTGTAAGCTTTATCGCATATTTCTTTGATTTTGCCGCAACAGTCAATGTTTCTCTTGCAGTATTCAATCTTCTTCCGATTCCGCCGCTTGACGGCTCAAAGGTTATAGGATTTCTTATTCCGAGCAAAACATATTTTAAAATTCTTCAGTATGAACGCTATATTATGATTGCACTTTTGCTGTTGCTTTTTACCGGCGTTCTCAATATGCCTATTGCGTTAATTTCCGATTTGCTGATGAAGGTAATTTCATTTCTTCCGAGTTTAATATATAATCTTATTGTTTGAGGTATTATGGATCAGTTAAATTATAAGCTTGAGGTGTTTGAGGGTCCTATGGATCTTCTGCTTCATCTCATAAGTAAGCATAAATTAAATATAAACGATATTCCTATTGTTGAGCTTGTTAATCAGTATCTTGATTATGTTCGTCAGATGGAGGCAGCTGATTTTGATATTGCAGGCGATTTTCTTGAGATGGCTGCAAGGCTTATATATATTAAAACCGTTTCGCTTCTTCCAAGACATGAGGAGGCTGAAAAGCTGAAAACCGAGCTTACAGGCGAGTTGATTGAGTATAGAGATTGTAAGCTTATGGCTGAAAAACTCAGCAAGCAAACAGATGGTTTTAACCGATATGTCCGAGATCCGCAGCCCGGCTATATCAATTACGATTATGAACGATTTCATGAGGGCGAAGAGCTTTTAAACGCATATATAGCCGCTGCCGGCAGAGCACAGAGAAAGCTTCCTCCGCCTATTGATTCGTTTAAGGCTATTGTTGCAAGAAAATTTGTTAATGTTGCTTCTAAAATAAGCACGGTTATGAGGAAACTGTGGAGCGGAAAAAAGGTTAAATTTTTAAAGCTTTTTGAGGGTGCTGAAACAAAAAGTGATCTTGTTGCAACATTTCTTGCCGTGCTTGAGCTTGCTAAAACTAAGAAAATATCTATTGAGGGTACGATGAATAACCCCGAAGTTCAGATAATTAATGAGGTAGAAACTATTGAGTAGGGAAAATATTATATCCAAGCTTGAAGCAATGCTTTTTGCATCCGGGGAGCCGGTTGAAGCATCTAAGCTTGCAGAGCTTCTTGAGCTTGATATTGAAAATGTAACGAAAATGCTTGCTCATCTGGGCGATTTATATGATGAAAGAAACAGCGGTATTTGTCTTGTTCGCATAGACGGCAAGTATCAGCTTTGTACAAGAGAAAAATATGCTGATGATGTAAGGGCGCTTCTGGAAATTAAAAAGAATACGCCTTTATCTCAGGCTGCCTTTGAGGTGCTTGCAATAGTTGCATATAATAAATCGGTAACAAAAAGCTTTATAGAACAAATAAGGGGCGTGGATTGCTCGGGCCCTGTTGCGAATCTTGTTCAAAAAGGTCTTATAGAAGAAAAGGGCAGACTGGATTTGCCCGGCAGACCTCTCGTTTACGGAACTACGGATAGATTTTTAAGATGTTTTTCATTAAACAGTCTGGAAGATTTGCCTGAACTTCCGACTGTGGAAGAGGTTGAAAAAATTGCAAAGGATAATGGTCAAACCTCCCTTTTTGAAGATGAAAACGGTAAAATTTTAAAAGATAATCCGAAAGAGGAAGAATAACTTTTGAAAGGATGATATCAATGGTTGTTTTTTTAATAATTCTTGCAGTTATTGTTTTGATTACTTCAGTTATTCTTTCAATTTCCGCTACTTTTACAATTACATATAATTCAAGCTGGAAAACAACAGTTAAGCTGCTTTGGATTGATAAGGAAATAGAATTATCCGAAGTTTTGTCCTTTGTTTTGTTTCCTGAGAAAAAAGCTGCGGAAAAAAGATCTGATTTGAAAAAGAATTCCTCTTCAAAGGATAAATCGGACAAGAAAGAAATGTCTGATGATATTAGTGAAGCTGAAAATGAACAGTCAGAAGACAAAAACAGCAAGGCAAAAGTGAATAAGCCCAAAAAAGAAAACTATATAAAAGAAATATGGAACAAAGATGGTATAGTAGGAATAATGAATTTTGCCTCCAATTTGTTTGAAACTGCCTCGGATGCAATATTAACTTTGTTTAGGGGCTTCCATATTCGCTCGCTTTATGTTAAAATACTCGTAGGCGGACAGGATGCTGCTGATACGGCGCAGGCTTACGGTCGGGTTTGCCGGTATTATTATCCGCTCAAGGGTATGATTCTGAATGGCATGAAGGTTGATAATTATGATGATTGGATTGCGCCTGATTTCATTGCTCCGAGAAATGAATACGGGCTTCAGTTTATTGGATCGATCAGTGTTTTAACTGTTTTAAAAGTTCTTTTTTCGGCAGGAAAAACCTATTTGTTTAATATGATTAAAAAATAAATTATCTTTTTTAAGGAGATATTAGTGTGAAGAATCACACTATTTCGATTGTATTGCCCTCAAAATTTGCCGATGGCATAATTTTGAGATGGCTAAATTCATATCACGCCTTGTCTGGCTACAACAAGGATATTGTGATTTCTTATTACTATTTGTAGCCAGAAAGGCTATGTGAATTGTTATGAAAGAAACACCAGTAAACAAAATAATGGAAAACACTCTTGAAAAAATGCGTGAAATGGTTGATGTTTCAACAATTATCGGAGAGCCTATGGTAACCGGTGATACTACGCTTATTCCTGTTTCAAAAGTTACATATGGTTTTACAGGCGGCGGTACGGATCTTCCGTCCAAATCCAACGCAGAGCTATTCGGCGGCGGCGGTGGCGGTGGCATCACGATTGCTCCTGTTGCTTTTATTGTTATTCAGAATGACAAGGTTAGATTAATGCAGATTAATAATTACACATCATCGGCTGATCGTGCAATTTCCATGATTCCTGAGCTTGTTGATCAGGTTTCTCAGCTCCTTAAGGCTAAGAATGATGACGCTGTTGGCAAAAGTGAAGAGAAAGCTGAATAATTCATATTAAATTTTAATCACCTGCTGCATATATATTTTAGCAGGTGATTATTTTGTTGAAAAAATTTTCCTTCATTTTAGCTTTATTTCTTTTAATTCCGACAGTTACTTATGGGGCCGACTGCAGTGCAGCCTCGGCAATCGTTATTGATGGCTTAACAAATGAAATTCTTTATGAGAAAAACGCATATGAAGAACGAAGCATGGCATCAACTACTAAAATTATGACCTCGCTTGTTGCCTGTGAAAGCGGAAAGCTTGATGATATTGTTTGTGTAACTGACGAAATGGTTAATGTTGTAGGTACATCCTTGGGATTACGGGCAGGGGATAAGATTTCTCTTTACGATTTAGTTGTCGGCATGCTTATTGTTTCCGGAAATGATGCTGCCAATGCCGTTGGTTTACATCTTGGCGGCAGTTTTGAGGGGTTTGCTGCAATGATGAATGAAAAGGCTCATTCAATAGGAATGAACAGATCCCTGTTTGTTACACCATCCGGTCTTGATGAGGGCAATCATCATTCAACGGCATATGATATGGCTATTTTGGCATCAAATGCGCTTAACAATGAAATTTTTGCTCAGATTTGCAAAGAACGCAGAATGGAAGTAACCATCAACGGCGAAAAGCAGGCGGTTTATAACCATAATAAGCTTCTTTCTTTTATGGATGATTGTATTGGAATTAAAACAGGGTTTACGGAAAAGGCGGGGCGCTGTCTTGTTTCTGCTGTTAACAGAAACGGAAAAATAATGATTTGTGTAACACTGAATGATGGAGATGATTGGAACGATCATATTTCGCTTTATAACGAATGTGATAAAATGTATCAGAAAAAGGATATTAGGGATATTATAAATATTGATGTTGTCGGCGGAGATAAAAATACGGTTTCAGCTTCCTATTCGGCTGAAATACATGTTTTAAATCCTCAGCTTGTAACAGTTGAATGTTATTACTTTCCGTTTTTATATGCTCCTGTTGAAAAGGGCAGTGAAATAGGAAGGGTAATTATAAAATTTAAAGAAAAGGAAGTAGCTTCTGTCCCTATTGCGGCAGAAGAAAGTGTTGAATATTATGCCAAACAAGAATGATGTAAGACTCCAGAAATTTATGGCAGACTGCGGAGTTGCTTCAAGAAGAAAAAGTGAGGAAATCATTGAAGCAGGGAAGGTTAAAGTAAATGGGCATATTGCTCATATCGGCGATAAAATCAATCCCAAAAAGGATTTGGTAACCGTTTACGGCAAAAAGCTTAATAAAGTTACAAATATGCGTTATATTATGCTTCATAAGCCAAGAGGATATTTAACAACTGTATCTGATGAACTTGGCAGAAAAACCGTTATGGATTTGCTTAAAGATGTTAATGAAAGAGTTTATCCTGTCGGTAGGCTTGATAAGGATTCCGAGGGTTTGCTGCTGTTAACAAATGACGGTTCCTTTGCAAATGCTTTAACACATCCCCGTCATAATTTTGCAAAGGTTTATCGTGTAACAGTTCGCCCCGCCGTTTCTGATGAAATGCTTTATAAGCTCAGAAACGGAATAGAAATAGACGGCAGAGAAACTGCGCCCTGCGAGGTGACTGTTATTACTCAGGAGCAGGGCAGAGTTGTTCTTGAATTTATACTGCATGAGGGCAGAAACCGTCAAATCAGAAAAATGTGTGATGCCGTCGGCTTGGAGGTTGCAAGGCTTAAGAGGACTTCGATGGGTTCATTAAAGCTTGGCATGCTTCCGCAGGGTAAATGGCGTGAGCTTAATGAAAATGAAGTAAAAAAGCTTCTCCGTTCCTCCGAGAAAAAGGCGACAGAGTAATTCTCGCTCTGCTTTACCTGTTCTCTTTCGGATAGGTGTACTTCGTGTAAGTATTGCCTTATAATCAAAGAGGAAGGGGAGATGATTTGTGAATAATAATTTTTCATCATTTATTGCTGAACTTCGCAAAGAACAGGGCTTAACACAAAAAGAGCTTGCAGATAGAGTGGGTGTAAGTGATAAGGCTGTTTCAAGGTGGGAAAACGGAAAGAATTATCCCGATATTGAAATTATGCAGTCACTCGGCGAAATCTTCAAGTTTTCTGTCAGCGAACTTTTGCAGGGAGAAAGATTGGAAACGGAAGCGGTAATATCTATCAGTGAGCAGAATGTTGTTAAAAGTATTTAGAAAAACAAAATGCAAAATGGTTATTGCAGTTGTTGCTGTATTAGCTGTAATTGCTTCTTCCGTGTTAGGCACGGTTGCAATAAAGAATGCAAGAAACCCTCTGATAGAAAATAATATATATCTTCCGAGTAAAGATATAAGGTCGCAGCTTGATAATATTCAATCGTTTATTGATCCTACGGAATCAAAAAATTTTAATATTACTTGGCTGAAAGTATTTCTTAACAGTGATAAAGAAGTTAGTGATTTTTATATTGAGGGTTTAACAGGCGAGGATGTATATTATCACTGCGGTTGTCAGACCGATACAGATACATTATTTACCGGCATAAAGCGGCAGAAGAATGGACTGCAGGTTTTAATTGCAATCAACTTATTGAATTTCTTGATGTACTTGATTTTTCAAAGATAGATAAAAATTACAGTGTAGCAAATGAATATCATATTGATTTTCATGATTATGATTATTATGATAATTATAAATTTGAAAATAATAATGGTGCTTTATATTTCGTTTATAATTTGAACACAAAGGAATTTAATCCTATTTCAACAGGCGATGTAATAGCAGGGGAATATATTTCGGTAATGATTAACAGCGTATATGAAAGGCAGGGCTCTTTGCTTGCCCAGATTCTTATTGAAGCACAATATTAAAGGTAAAAAACGGCGCTGGGTTCAATGCCGTTTTTTATATAAATTTTTTTAAATAATAATAAAAAAATAGTTGTAATTATAAATATAAAGTGTTAGAATACCGAAGAATAGATATTTCTGGGAGTTTTGACTTTTTCAGAACTATGATTAATCTATCAAGGAGGATTTTTAATTGAGTGAACTTACAGTAAAAAACACTGAAGCACGCAAAAGGCTTTTATCACTTTTTGATGAAGGTACTTTTACAGAGCTTGATGCTTTTGCTAAATCTGCAAATGGCGAAATTGAAGTTGTTGCAGGCTATGGCTCAGTAAATGGTGTTTATGTATATGCTTTCTCACAGGATGTAACTGTAGACGGCGGTGCAATCAGTGTTGCACAGTGTGCTAAAATTAAAAAGATTTATGAACTTGCTGAAAAAACAGGTTCAGCCGTTGTCGGCATTTATGATTCAAATGGTATGAAGCTGAAAGAGGGCTTTGAGGCTCTTAATGCCTACGGCGAAATTTTAAAGGCTTCAACATCCGTATCGGGTGTTGTTCTTCAGATTTCAGTTATTGCAGGCTCATGTCTCGGAACATCCGCTCTTATGGCAAATATGGCAGATGTTGTTATTGCGGCTAAGGATGCAGATTTCTATGTTACGGCTCCGAGTGAGGTAACAGCGGAGGATTCCTTTAAACAGGGTACGGTAGATATTCTTGCTGATAATATTGATTCGGCTATTGCTTCTGCTAAGGAATTGGTTTCGGTTCTTCCTTCAAATAATCTGGAGGTTGCTCCGATATTTGATTTTGAAGAAAAGTTTTCCGATGTTGCGGATGCAAGCGCTTCTGCAACAGCTATAATCAACGCAGTTGCCGATGATAACAGTGTTGTTGAAATCAAAGCAGGCTATGCTGAAAATGTTGTAACTGCTTTTGCTCAGATGGGTGGCTCAACAGTCGGCTTTATTGCATTTGACGGAAATGCAGTTTGCCCGAATTGCGCATATAAGGCTGAAGCTTTTATCAAGCTTTGCGATGCTTTTAATATTCCAATCGTTACCTTTGTTCATGCTAAGGGCTTAAATAGTGAAAAAGAAAACCAGATGCTTGTTGCTGCAACAAAGCTTACATCGGCTTATGCTTCGGCAACCTGCCCAAAGATTTCGGTTGTAACAGGCAAGGCAATCGGTGCTGCTTATATTGCTCTTGCAGGCAGAGGTTCAAATGCAGATCTTGTTTTTGCATGGGATACTGCAGTTGTTTCTCCTCTGGAAACAGAGTCAGCAGTTGCATTCCTTTATAATGACAGGCTTGCTGCGGGAGAAAGCAGAGCAGAGCTTGAAAAAGAATACGAATCAGAAATTGCTTCTCCGTTTACTGCTGCTGCATGCGGAGCTATTGATGATATCTTTGTTCCTGCTGAAACAAGAACAAAGCTTTTGAATGCACTCAGCTTTTTAGAAAGCAAAAGAGAAACAACCATTCCAAGAAAACATTCAGTTAAATAATAGGAGGATTAACGATTATGAAAAGATATACAATTACAGTAAACGGAACACCTTATGATGTAACAGTTGATGAAGCCGGTGCTTCTGCTCCTGTTGCTGCCCCGGCTGCTCCTGCTGCAAAGCCTGCCACTCCGGCTCCTGCTGTAAAGCCTGCTGTTTCAGGTGATGAAGGCTCAATTAAGGTTGAGGCTCCTATGCCGGGTACAATTCTTGATGTTAAAACATCTGTTGGTGCTTCAGTTAAGTCAGGCGATGTTCTCTGTATTCTTGAAGCAATGAAAATGGAAAATGATATCGTTGCTCCTGCTGATGGTACAGTTGCTTCTATTGCTGCAAATAAAGGCGACAGCGTTGAAGCAGGTCAGATTATTGTTACTTTAAACTGAGGTGGCTGATATGGCAAAAATTGGTATTACCGAAACAGTTCTCCGTGATGCACATCAATCCTTGATTGCTACAAGAATGAGAACAGATGAATTTGAAGACATTCTTGAAAAAATGGATAAAATCGGCTATCATTCCCTTGAATGCTGGGGCGGTGCAACCTTCGATTCCTGCCTCCGTTTCCTCAATGAAGACCCGTGGGACAGACTTCGTCTTATCCGTAAAAAATGTCCGAATACAAAGCTTCAGATGCTTTTCAGAGGTCAGAATATGCTTGGCTACCGCCATTATGCGGATGATCTTGTTGATTATTTTGTTAAGAAAAGTATTGATAACGGTATTGATATTCTTCGTATATTTGATGCTTTGAATGATGTAAGAAACCTTGAAACAGCTATCAATTCCGCAAAGAAATACGGCGGTCATGTTCAGGCTGCTATTTCTTACACAACAGGTCCTGTTTTTGATATTGATTATTACTGTAATTATGCAAAACAGCTTGAAAATGCAGGTGCTGATTCTATCTGTATTAAAGATATGGCAGGTCTTTTGACACCGTACGGAACTTATGATTTGGTTAAAGCGCTTAAGTCAACAGTGAATATTCCGATTCAGCTTCATTCGCATTATACCTCCGGTCTTGCTTCAATGGTACAGCTTAAGGGTATTGAAGCAGGAGTTGATGTAATTGATACTGCGATGAGTCCTCTTGCTATGGGTACATCCCATCCTGCGACGGAGTCTATGGTAGCAGCGCTTCAGGGTACGGAATATGATACAGGGCTTGACCTTAAAGCATTAACAGAAATCCGTGATTTCTTCGTACCGCTTCGTGAAAAGTATATTGCAGATGGTTTGCTTAATACAAAGATGCTCGGAGTAGATGCAAATACGCTTCTTTATCAGGTGCCGGGCGGTATGCTTTCAAATCTCCTTAATCAGCTTAAACAGGCCGGTAAGGCAGATAAGCTTGAAGAGGTTCTTGCCGAGGTTCCTCGTGTTCGTGAGGACAGCGGTTATCCTCCGCTTGTTACGCCGACCTCTCAGATTGTAGGAACGCAGGCAGTGTTCAATATCATTATGGGCGAGCGCTATAAGATGGTTACAAAGGAATTCAAGGATATGGTTGCAGGTAAATATGGTAAAACACCTTGCGATATTGATCCTGAATTCAGAAAGAAAATCGTTGGCGAGGACCCTGTTATTGATTGCCGTCCTGCTGATCTTCTTAAGCCTGAGCTTGATAAATTCAAGGGCGAAATTGCTGAATTTTATGAGCAGGAGGAGGATGTTCTTTCCTATGCTCAGTTTGATCAGGTTGCTGTTAAGTTTTTCCAGAATAGAAGAGATGCGAAATACAATCTTGATGGTAAGCATGATGATATTGAAACAAAGGTTCATCCTGTATAAAAATTAAAAATCCGCTCGTCTCCCTTGTGATAGGGAAGTAGGTGTATCTTGTTGCACTCGGATGAATTCTTATATTAATAACAAAAGGAAGGCATATGCCTTCCTTTTTTATATGTTGCCGATTTAGTTTTAATCTGTTATAATTTAATCAATGATTATTTGGAGGCTTGATTATGAATATTCTTATGATTGGCGGAACAGGGCTTCTTGGCTCTGCGGCTGCGCAGCTTTTTATTGATAAGGGACACAGTGTTAAAACGCTTTCTCTTCCGCCGCTTCCTGTTGGCGCTCCTTTGCCAAAGGAAATGGAAATCATTCTTAAAGATGCAAACAAGCTTTCCGATGATGAAATGCTTACGATAATGCAGGGCTGTGATATGTTTGTTTTTGCAACGGGTGTTGATGAAAGAGTGGAATTTTCCGCACCTGTTTATGATGCTTATTATAAATACAATATTGCTCCGCTTGAAAGGCTTTTGCCGCTTGCTAAAAAGGCAGGAATAAAGGGCGCAGTTGTATGCGGCTCATATTTTGCATGGCTTGCAAAGCAGAAGCCTGAAATGCACCTTTGTGATAAGCATCCGTATATTAAAAGCAGAATAGATCAGGAAAAGGTTTGTGAAAAGTATTCAGATAAGGATTTTCAGGTTGGCGTACTTGAGCTTCCATATATTTTCGGCACGCAGCCGGGCAGAAAGCCTGTCTGGGTCATTCTTATCGAACAGCTTCAGCGATTTGAAAAAATGCCGTTTACAATGTATCCGGCAGGCGGTACAGCAATGCTGACTGTAAGGCAGGTAGGGCAGGCAATGGTTGGTGCGGCTGAGCAGGCTTTTGAAGCAGCAGAGAATAATCAGGGCAAATTCTGCGCATATGGAATTTCCTGCTATAATATGACATGGCGTGAATTTCTTAAAATTGTTTACCGTGCAATGAGCGGAGTACCGAACCGAAAAATTGTTGATGTGCCGAAATGGACATTTCAGGCATTCGGGCTTATAATGCGCAGGGATTATAAAGAAAGAAATGTGGATGCAGGCATTGATCCTGTAGGTCTTGCGGATATTATGGGAATGAATCTTTTTATTCCGACGGATGACTGCAAAGCACTTGGCTGTACGAATGATGACATTGAAAAAGCAATCTTTGATTCTATTAAGCTTTCCAAAGAGGCCTTTGAGGGCGAAGCAGAACTTGTTGGTATGAAGGGCGAATAATAGGAGGTAATTGAAAATGATGATAGACAGAGGGGCAGCTTTTATAATAGAAATGGGTATTCTGTTTATTTATGCAATCATAATGCTCATAAGAAAAGTAAAATTTAAAAAGTTCGTGCTTAATCTGGCTTTTGGATTTTATATATCCGTAATCATTGCTTTGTGCTTTTTTCCTATATACTTTACATCCGATGGATTTGATATACCAAACAATTTTATTCCGTTTAAAAGCACAATAGAGAGTATATCTAGTTTTTTAAGAAATGATGCGCTGTATGATTTTATACCTGTAATTGGTAATTTTGTTATGCTGATGCCGTTAGGTGTGTTTTACAGCATTTATGTAAAAAATTATAAAATGCGTTTTCTTTATGTTTTTCTGTTTTCTGTATCCATAGAAGCAATGCAGTTTATTGTAGGTTTGATTATCGGCTGTAATTACAGAAGTACGGATATTGATGATGTAATTTTAAATACTATCGGTGGAATTATAGGAATTCTTTTGTTTAATTTATTGAAAAAGATATATTTCAAATATAAAAAGTAAAAAAACAGGCTATGCGTAAGCATAGCCTTTCATTTTCAAAAAATCCGCACATCCGCCGAAAACTGAGAATAACCTGCATGTTAAAGCAGGTGGGTTTTAGCCGCATTATTTTGTGCTCCCAGCGTCCGTATTGAATACGGGAGGTCTGCATACCTGTAAGGCGAGCGTAAATCCCTATTAAAAAGATTGTTCGGGTTATTAAAGCTTTCGGTTGTCGAGATGCACAGACCGTGAACAATATATATTATGATATATCATCATCAATCTTATTCAAAATAAGATTGATAACAAGGTTCACCTGGCTGTCCAAATCTGTAATTTGGAAACAGCGTGTGGTTCTTACTGCTCAGGTTCAAAATATTCAACCTCAAATTTTTCCTCAACCTTTGCCATGAGAATATCGGAAATCTGTTCATACTCCATTTCGTCCTCAATCTCGGCAAGATATTCCTCGCCGTCTTCTACAAGAACCTTTAGAATAACAACCTCGTAATCAGCCTCAACGATTTCCTCGGCGTCATCTCTGTATTCTGTTATAGCAACATAAACATCCTCGTCTGTTTCATATCTTTCAAGAAGCTCAAATAATATTTCGTTTCCGTTATCATCTGTAACGGAAATAATATCCGGCTCGTAAAACTCTTTTTCGCTGTCCATAGTATTCGTCCTTTCATTTTGTCTATAATATTATATACCTTTCATTTTGTTTCGTCAATAGTTATATACAATTGTTAAAAACTTACAATTTATTTTAAAAATGTTAAAAAAAACTATTGACAATTGCTAAAATGTATGATATTATTAGGTTGAACTTAAGAGAGGGAAGAATTGAAGCAGAATTCTTAAAGAGTAGATGTAGTATTCTTGGTTAAGTTCAGATTATGAAAGGAGGCTTTGTCCGATGGTAGATTTAGAACCAGGTCAGACAAACGCCTGCTCAGTATTCAGGTAATATAACGGAATAGGCTGTCGGCAGAATTGAAATACAGTGAATCAATAACGGGCAGCACGCTTTAAAAGCAATGAATTAGTTATAGCAGGAACCGATGGATGAATACACAGGCGTCTAAAAAATTTAATTTTATGTTATATAATAACTTGGCTTTCCCTGCAAAAGTCTGAAGATAAACTCTTCATCAAAATAAACTAAGGAGCAGTCCAATGCACTAACTAATATATACCCAAGGAAAAACGATATTTATTTGAGGAGATGGTTCCATGTTCAGGAGCTTCATTGTTTCAAAAAAATAATTGTGAGAGGTTAGTCCAATGTACTAAGTAAATTTAATAAATAAAAATGTGGCTCCCGTCAAAAGTGACGGGAGCTTTTTCTTGATTATAGACTCCAACAATGAAAGCTAGGTTGTCAGTGCAAAGAGAAAATAAGAACCTGTCTTGCTTCGCAAGCCGGAGCTTTGTTGTTACTTCGAAACAATAAATCATAGGGAATGGCATCCTTGACCTCCTGTTGGATTTCCATCCGTTAATACTTGACAATTGCTTTTATCTTTGTTAAAATATTTTCAATAATAAACGGCAGCGATTACGAGGAGTAGCTGATTGTACTTTTCAGAGAATTGACGGTAGGTGCAAGTCATAAAGGAGAATCAGTGAAGGTAGCGTATGAGCCGGCAGAGTGAAATAACAGTAGCTTTGCCCGTATATCTGCGTTAAGGATTTAAGCGGCACTTACATTTTTAACTTAAGTGCAATTTGAGTGGTACCACGGAAACAGTATGCTTTCGCCTCAATTTTGGGGCGAAAGCTTTTTTGATTTTATAGGAGATGATACTTATGGCAAAAGATCTTGAAAAACAATATAATCCTGCCGATGTTGAGGACAGAACATATCAGTTCTGGGTTGATAACGGTTATTTCCACGCAGATGTCAAATCTGATAAAAAGCCTTATACAATCGTCATTCCCCCTCCGAACATTACAGGTCAGCTTCATATGGGACATGCTCTTGATAATACCCTGCAGGATATCCTTATCCGTTATCACAGAATGAACGGATACGATACCCTATGGCTTCCGGGTACAGACCATGCTTCCATTGCAACGGAAGCAAAAATTGTTGAAGCCATGCGTGCTGAGGGTGTTACAAAAGAGGATTTGGGCCGAGAGGGCTTTCTTGAACGTGCATGGGAATGGAAAAAGCAGTATGGCGGAAGAATTATTGAACAGCTTAAGAAGATGGGTTCTTCCTGCGATTGGGACAGGGAGCGCTTTACGCTTGATGAGGGCTGCAACAAGGCTGTTGTTGAGGTTTTCAATAACCTTTATGAAAAGGGCTTGATTTACAGAGGCGAGCGAATCGTAAACTGGTGTCCTCACTGCTTAACATCCATTTCAGATGCAGAGGTTGAATATGAGGATCAGGCAGGTCATTTCTGGCATCTTAAATATCCGTTTGCTGACGGCAGCGGATATCTTGAGCTTGCAACAACCCGACCGGAAACTCTTTTAGGCGATATTGCCGTTGCAGTTAATCCGAATGATGAGCGCTATAAGGATTTAATCGGCAAAATGCTTGTTCTTCCTATTGTTCATCGTGAAATACCTGTTATTGCCGATGATTATGTTGATATTGAATTCGGAACAGGTGTTGTTAAAATTACACCTGCACATGATCCGAATGACTTTGAAGTCGGTCTTCGTCATAACCTTGAGGTTATTGATGTTATGACAGATGATGCCCATATCAAAGAGGGCTGGGGAAGATACAGCGGTATGGACAGATACGAATGCCGAAAGGCGATTGTTGAAGACCTTGAGGCAGAGGGTGCACTTCTTGAAATTGAAGATTATTCTCATAATGTAGGAACCTGCTATCGCTGCGGTACTACAATTGAGCCGAAGGTTTCAAAGCAGTGGTTTGTAAAAATGAAACCGCTTGCAGGTCCTGCAATTGATGCCGTTAAAAACGACGAAACCAAGTTTGTTCCGAAAAGATATGAAAAAACATATTTCCATTGGCTTGAAAATATCCGAGATTGGTGTATTTCCCGCCAGCTTTGGTGGGGTCATCGTATTCCGGCATGGTATTGTGATGATTGCGGCGAAATTACAGTAAGCCGTGAAACTCCGACAAAGTGCACAAAGTGCGGCAGTGAGCATATTTATCAGGATCCGGATACGCTGGATACATGGTTTTCCTCAGCATTATGGCCTTTCTCAACAATGGGATGGCCTGATGAAAATTCAGAGGATTACAAAAAGTATTATCCTACGAATACGCTTGTTACAGGCTATGATATTATTCCGTTCTGGGTTATGCGAATGATGTTTTCAGGTATTGAGCAAACCGGAAAGGTTCCTTTTGATACGGTTCTGATTCACGGGCTTGTTCGTGATTCACAGGGCAGAAAAATGAGTAAATCTCTCGGTAACGGTATTGATCCGCTTCTTGTTATTGATGAATATGGTGCAGATGCGCTTCGCTTTACGCTTGCAACGGGTAATTCTCCGGGAAATGATATGCGCTTCTCAGATGAAAGGGTTAAGGCCTCAAGGAATTTTGCGAATAAGCTTTGGAATGCAGCAAGATTCGTTCTTATGTATCTTGGAGAGGATTATAAATATGATGGTCTGCCACAGAATTTAGCCGTTGAAGATAAATGGATATTAAGCAAGCTGAATACACTTGCAAAAGAGGTTACGGATAATCTTGATAAATTTGAACTTGGTATTGCGATTCAGAAGCTTTATGATTTTATCTGGGATGTTTTCTGCGATTGGTATATTGAAATTTCAAAGATAAGACTTCAAAGCGGAGATGGTGCCGAAACAGCAAAAGCAGTGCTTGTTTATGTATTAACGGATATATTAAAGCTTCTTCATCCGTTTATGCCGTTCATTACGGAGGAAATCTATCAGGCTCTTCCTCACGAAGCAGAATCAATTATGATTTCGCAATGGGTTAAATATGATGAAACACTCAATTTTTCAGCAGAGGAAGCTGAAATGGAAAAAATTATGTCTGCTATTCGTGCAATCAGAAACCGCAGAGCAGAAATGAATATTCCTCCAAGCAAGAAAGCAACTGTTTATGTTGAAACGGCATTGGAAGATATCTTTAGTATGGGTGCTGAATTCATTAAGCGCCTTGCTTCAACAAATGAGGTTCATGTTTCTGCAGATTTCAGCAATCTTGAAAATACTGTAACTATTATTACTGATGATGCAAAAATCTATATTCCTCTTGGCGAACTTGTTGATTTTGAAGCGGAAAGAAAGCGTCTTGAAAAGGACTTGGCAGCAGCACAGGATAAGCTTGATTTTATAAATAAAAAGCTTAACAATCCGGGATTTGTAAATAAGGCTCCCGAAAAGGTGGTTGCCCAGAATAGGGAAGATGCAGCGAAGCTTGAAGAAAAAATAGAGAATATTAAAAACTCTATTGATAATTTAGGATAGTATATGAATTACAATGAAGCATTGAATTATATAATTTCAAAGCAGAGCCTCGGCATTATGCCGGGGCTTGATCGTATTAAGCAGCTGCTTGAAAAAATGGGAAACCCTCAGGAAGATTACCGCATTATTCATATAGCAGGAACAAACGGAAAGGGTACCGTTGCCGCTACGATTGCAAATACTTTAACTCAATACGGAGTAAAAGCAGGTTTGTTTTCCTCACCTTGGGTAACGGATTACAGAGAACAGATTCAGATTGATAATGCCTTTATAAGCGAAGCTGATTTTGCAGATTATGTTGAAAAATATAAGGACAATGCTTGCAGCGAATTCGAATTTCTGACTGCAATTATGTATAAATATTTTTCAGATAAAAAGGTCGATTATGCTGTTGTTGAATGCGGTATGGGCGGTCTTGAAGATGCAACAAATGTTGAAACTGAAAACATTTCGGTTATAACATCCGTTGCACTTGATCATACTGCTTTTTTGGGAGATACAATTGAAGAAATTGCTTATCAGAAAGCAGGTATTATTAAAGAAAACGGAATTTGTGTCTTATCCCCTAATTCTGATTGTGAGCATATTTTTGAAAAGGTTTGCAAAGAAAAAAAAGCGGAGCTTATTAAATTCAAAAGGAATTGTAATGCTGCAATCAATAATCTCCATGTTGCAGAGTATGTTATAAACCATATTATCGGAGAGGTTGATGTTTCTCTTGTCGGGCTTCCTGCCAGAAAAGAAAAGATTGGCAATGTTTTGCTTGATGGCGGGCATAACGCTGACGCTGCAAGGTTTCTTGCAGAAAGTATTTCAGACGAAACCGCTGTTATCGGTATGATGGCGGATAAGGATATTGATGCGTATCTTTCCATAGTAGCACCTAAATGCAAAAAGATTATAACAACAAAGCCGGATAATCCCCGTGCAATTCCGGCCAAAGATTTAAAAAAGCTTGCACAAAAATACTGCAGGGATGTTATTGCAATAGATAATCCGCTTGAAGCTGTAAGCCAGAAAGATGTAACGCTTATCTGCGGTTCATTTTTTCTTGCAAGAGATGTTCGTTATGATTTAATAAAAAGTAATGGCTTGTCCTAAAATTCGATAAATTATTTATAACCGCTGTGGTAATATTTTCCATAGCGGTTATTTCTTTAATATAATGAAATGAACATCTTATTTAGGAAGTGAAAAAATGAATGTAACTGTTGAAACAAGCGGAAGTCTTATGGTGGCTTATCTTATAGGAGAACTTGATCATCATACAGCAGGAGATGTGCGTACAAAAATTGATAATGAAATCAGTTATAACAAGCCAACGCATCTTATTCTTGATTTTAAAAATATTACTTTTATGGATTCCAGCGGAATAGGGCTTGTTATGGGCAGATTTCGTTTGATGCAAAGCTATAAGGGTACTGTTGAAATCAGAAATGTAACAGCACAGACAAAAAAGATTATGGAGCTTGCAGGTCTTGGAAGAATAGCTGTAATCAATGAAGAAAGCAAATATAAGGAGAAATGAAATGAAAAACGAATTCAAATTGACTGTTGAAAGCAAAAGTATAAATGAAAGCTTTGCCAGAGTGGTTGTTTCTGCGTTTGTAACACCGCTTGATCCAACACTTGAAGAATTGGCGGATTTGAAAACGGCTGTGTCAGAAGCTGTAACAAACTGCATTGTTCACGGATATAAAAACAGTGTCGGAAAAATTTACATAACGGGAAAAATAATAGATGAAACAGTAAAAATCATCATTCGTGATAAAGGCTGCGGAATCGATGATGTTAATCAGGCAATGACGCCGCTTTATACGACAGGAGAGGGCGACAGGGCAGGACTTGGCTTTACGGTTATGGAAAGCTTTTGTGATAAAATTTCTGTTCGTTCAAAAGTCAGCAGCGGAACAAGTGTAACTCTAATTAAAAAAATTGAAGGCAAATCAAAATGGTAATTGATAAAAGGTCGCAGATGATTGAGGATAATATCGGTCTTGTTCATTCTGTTGCAAAGCGTTTCAGAGGCAGAGGCGTTGATTATGAAGACTTATTTCAATCAGGCTGTATCGGTCTTATAAAGGCAGTTGATAATTTTGATGAGGAAAAGGGCTTTCAGTTTTCAACCTATGCTGTTCCGGTTATTATGGGCGAAATTAAACGGGTGTTCCGTGATGGTGGAGCGATTAAGGTTGGCAGAACACTGAAAGAAAAATCAATGAAGGCTCAGTTTTTCAGAGATAAATTTCAAAAAAAAGAACTGCGTGAACCAACCGTATCAGAGCTTGCTGATATGCTTGGATGCGATGTTAATGAAACGGCAGAAATACTTAATGTTATTAATCCTATGCTTTCGATTAATCAATTCGGAGAAGACGGAAGTTCAGATTTTGATATTCCTGTTGATGACAGTGATAATCTTTTTGACCGACTTTCGCTTAATCAGATTATTGATACTCTTGATTATGATGAAAAGCAGCTTATTGATTGCAGATATTATAAAGGTCAGACCCAGACAGTAACGGCAAATTCTATGGGGATATCACAGGTTCAGGTATCAAGAAAAGAAAAAGCCATTCTTCGAAAGCTCAGGGAACGGCTTGATTGCTAAAAAAGACGGACATTATAAATGCCCGTCTTTTTCTATAAGTTATTTAAATCATAAGGCGTTTTCTGATACACGAAATAGTTAAGCCAGTTTGTATAAATCAGATTGCCTGCACTTTTCCAGATCATATTCGGAACAAGGTTAATATCATCATTCGGAAAATAATTCTTTGGCTTATTAATAGGTAAACCTTTATTTAAATCTCTGAAATATTCTTTGGCAAGTGTATCTCTGTCATATTCGCTGTGGCCGGTTATAAATATATTTCTGCATTCCATATCGGATATAATGTGTATTCCGGATTCATCGCTGTATGAAATAATCTGCAAATCCTTAACCTTTGCAATATCGTTTGTGTTTAAGTCCCATTCTCTTGAGTGCGGAACATAGAAAACATCATCAAGCCCTCTCATAAGGGGGTGCATAATATCAAGGCTTCTGTGCGGAAATACACCAAACTGCTTTTTTTCAAGAGTAACCGGCAATATACCGTAATGATAGTATAAACCTGCAAAAGCTCCCCAGCAAATGTGCATTGTAGAATAAACATTGGTTTTTGTCCATTCAAATATATCTTTAATTTCTTCCCAGAAATCAACCTCTTCGTATTTGAAGTTTTCAAGTGGTGCACCTGTGATAATCATACCATCATATTTATTATGCTTGATTTCGTCAAATGTTTTATAAAATTTAAGCATATGCGCTTCGGATGTGTTTTTTGTTTTATGTGTAGCAACCTGAAGAAGCTCAACATTAACCTGAAGCGGTGAGTTAGATAAAATCCTTAAAAGCTGTGTTTCGGTTTCAATCTTTGTGGGCATTAAATTAAGGATAATAATATCAAGAGGTCTGATATCCTGCATATCAGCTCTTTTGTTACTCATTACAAATACATTCTCAAGTTCAAGACTTTGCTTTGCGGGTAATTCATCGTCAATTCTGATAGGCATATTTCTTCCTCCTGAATATAATATAATGTAATAATATATATAATACAATAAATATATTAATAAATCTACTGCAAATTAACAGTTTAATGATTATAACAAATAAAAATTATAAATGCAACCGATAAATTTTAGTGAAAAAGACGAATTGTATTAAAAATCATATTTTTATGAAATAATGTGTTGACAAATGGATTGTGATTTGGTATTATTTACAAGCACTTGAGCGAAGGAAACTTTGCTGAGTGAAGAACTTAAAAAGTCAAAAAAACTTGAAAAAGGGTATTGACAAATGATTTAAGTTCTGTTAATATAGTAAAGCACTTTGCGAGGGGGAGCCGAAGAGGTGAAGCTGAGTGAAGTGAAGAAGGAC
>CAJTZJ010000002.1:0-73637 GCA_910583925.1 uncultured Eubacterium sp.
ATCGTGTAACTTATTTGAACCACGCGTCTAACGCGTGGTTTTGGCATACAAAAAAGGCTTCCCCTTAGGCGGATACCCATAAGGAAGTAAATAGAATTTCCGGAAAAACCGGCGTGGCGGAGGTCACACCGGTTTTTCTGTCAGTAGTTCCGGTTTGGCAAGTGGAATCCGGATTTTCCCCACATAGGTAAAATAGACTTCAATCGTGACATGTTTCTTCCCGCCGATTTTCTCCGGGCTGTGGATCACGATTTTTTCAATCAGCTCATTTACCGTAGCTGCGTCCAGCTCCTGCAAATCAGAATACCGGTCAGCAAGCTGGAGGAAACGCCCCACATCGGCAATTTGTCCGGCTTCATTTTCAATTTCCCGTTCCAGTGAAACAGCAAGCCGCTGAATCTCCGCCTGCTCCGTCTCATACTGTGCCGAGAGCTTTTGAAAGCGGAGGTCGCTTAATTTCCCAAGCACGGAATCTTCATAAAGCCTTTGGATGATCTTGTCCAAATCCTCCATACGCTTCTGCGCCCCGGAGAAAGCTTTCCGCTTCTGCGTCAGCTCCGCTTTCCGGCTGGCCTCGTCCTGCGCCAGCATTTCCTGTGTGAAATCATCCCGGAACAGACGCACATAGGTCAGTGTTCCCTGAATACATTCCAACACCCGCCTATAAAGCGTAACCTCCCGGATATAGTGGATTTGGCAGGAACCTGTATTGCTCTTGTAGTTGGAGCAGACGAAATGGTCCTGAGACTCATCCTTGTAAGTATTACAGGTACAGTAATAGAGTTTTGCTCCGCAATCGGCACAATAGACAAGACCGGAGAAAATGCTGGTTTTCCCTGTCTTTGTCGGCCTGCGTTTGTTGGCTCTTAACGTCTGTACCCGTTCCCATTGTCCCCGCTCAATGATCGCCGGCTGCGTATCTTCAAATACCCTCCGGTTTTCTTTCGGGTTTTCCATCCGCTTCTTGAATTTGAGGGATTTGGTATAGGTCTTGAAGTTGACGGTACAGCCGGTATATTCCGGCCGCTCCAGTATTCCAGCGACAGACTTCGCACACCACTGGTACAGGTTATCCGGCATGGACCATCCTTTCTGTCTGGCGTTATACGCAGTAACCGTCAGTACCCTGTCAGCGGTCAGGACTTTTGCAATCTGCATGGGGCCTTTGCCCGCAATGCACAGGTCAAAGATACGCCGCACTACCTTTGCGGATTCCTCGTCTACAATCCATTTCTTTTTATTCTGTGGGTCTTTCACATATCCGTAGGGCGGATTGCTGGCGATATGTTCCCCGGCTTCCCCGCGCATTTTTACGACTGCCCGGATTTTTTTGCTTGTGTCCTTGGCGTAATAATCGTTAAATACGTTTTTGAACACAGCGAAGTCATTTTCGCCCTTTGCACTGTCCACATCATCATTGATGGCGATAAACCGGACATCGTAAGCGGGGAAGATGAAATCCTGCAACCGTCCCATATAGGAATACTCCCGGCCCAGACGTGACAGGTCTTTGACAATCAGGGTGGAAACCGAATAGTCCTCCACATATTTCATCATTTCCTGAAAGCCGGGCCTTTGGAAATTTGTTCCTGAGAATCCGTCGTCCACGAAAAACATGGGATTGCGGAATCCGTGTTCTGTTGCGTATTTGGATAATAGCGACTTTTGGTTGGTAATGGAATTGCTCTCCCCGTCGAGTGCGTCATCTTGGCTCAAACGGCAATATAACGCTGTGATCTTATCTGGCTGCTGGTTCATAGTAGCTCCTTTCCTCCCGTATATCGGGATAACAGCCAGGTAAACGGTTGCCTATATTATAACGCGCCGTTCCTCTTTTTTCAGCAGCTTTCATTCTGTTTCCTCCAAATTTCCCGCCATGATACGGCGCAGCTTGTCCAGTACGCTTTCCGCTTCTCCCTCTGCGTAATGGGGAATGGTGTGGTAGACTGTATTTCCTTCAACGGCAATCATTTCTTCTGTGCTGAAATCAAACTCGAAAACGCCGTCTTTGAAATGCTCCGCCACACGCTCGACAATTTCCGGTTTCAGATTTTGGGGAAGTTCGCTTAAATTCGCAGGCTTACGCAATCCCATCACGCTCCTTCCTTGCAGACAAAATATTCAGTGTAATAACTGCCGGGCGGCCAAGCCCCTGTTTTTTGCGGATGATCAGACCGCTGCGTTCCAATTCCTGAAATGCCCTAGTCGCCACCTGCCTGCTCCTATGCAGTTTCCCTTTTGCTTCTTCCAGCGTAAAGTAGAGACGAATCCGCCCGTCCGGCTCTATGTATCCGTTTTCTCTGGAAATACCCGCCCGGTCTAAGAGCAGGGCATACAGTACCTTTGCATCGTTGGATAAGTCCATCGGCACCAGAAAACGGGGAAACGGCAGATAGAGCGGTACGCCGCTGTCCTCTTTGTAAGGCGTCAAAAAATCATTCTGCATTATGTACTCCTTTCCATCAATCCATCCCTGATTGATTGGATTGATATTGACTATCTTGTTATTAACTTCTTCTCTTTAATTTCCGTCTAAATAAGGGCCGTCAAGACCGTCTGGAAATCCGTCGCCGGAAAGAGAGGAACAGGGTTGCCTGGAGCGTCTGGTTTTCCAGTCTCTGAAAATCCAGTATTGGAGAATCCCATATAGGTAAAAATAGCAAAACCGGTAAATTTGCAAAGTAGAAACCAACACCTATCCGGGAAAATCCCGTTTAGGTTAAAATCGTCCTGCGGACAGTTAAAAGCAGGTTTTAGTGGGGAGCAGGGGATTTATCCCTCATACCCGTTGACCGCAGCCTGAAACGCCAATAATCTCAAGGCTTTTTTGCTTCTAATTGTCCACATAGGAGCCGCCTTTTCCTGTCGCTGGCTGTTTTCTGTCTGCGGTGGACTTTCTTCGCGCAGAGCTTACAGTATTTTGCCCGATTGGAACCGGGGAGGAATGATTGGCCGCAGACCACGCAGCGTTTTAATTCCTCCCGAAACAGCAGTGCCGTTTCCAATGGCTTGTCCAGCGGCAGGACAGCGCAGCGGAACCATTTGCAGAGAAGCGAATAGGAAATACTCTGGACACAGACACATTCCTCCCCGTCGTCCAGAAGAATACAGTTTCCGTTATCGTAGTTGCAGCACTCGTGTACCAGTTTACGCATCCGGCGGTACTGCGGATAATTCATCACCGGAATCTGATTGTGGATAAAAACACCTCCTCCCTACCGTAAAAAATATCCCTCTACTATACATTTCATTTTTGAGGGGAAATAGGGCGGTCAATTTTGCACAAAAAATATCTTTCTATTGTTCAATTCATTTTTGAGACGAAATTACGGGGGCATTTCGCAAATTTCACAAAAAATTCATAATTGCCGTGTACAGGTAAGCGGTTATAAAATAATCCCCTCATATATCTGTACATTTTTAAGGGGAAAGTTGCCGTCTGCATAAAAATTTGTCAAAAAAATCCGCCGCAGATGTTCCGCGGCGGCAAGCTCTTTTATTTCTCTGTATGCGGTATATCAAATTTATATCCAACACCCCGCACACTGATAACATATTCAGGCGCTTCAGGTGCAATTTGAAGTTTCTGACGAAGGCGGCTCAACAGATTATGAATTGTTTTCGGTGTAACGTCAATATATTCTTCACCCCAAACATGGTAAGCTATGGTTTCAAAAGTTAAAACCCGTTTCCTGTTGACAATCAGTAAGTGGAGGGCATCGAATTCTTTAGCTGTTAATTCTATCTCCTGACCGCTGACACACACCGTTCTTTCCTCCAGGCAAAAATACAGATCACCTTCCCGAATTTCTGTTAATGGTTTCGCATAATCACTTTGTAAGTCAGAGATATTAAACGTAGAAGGTAAATTATCTATATAGGAACTATTTTGTTTATTCTTGGAAAGAACATAATGGATCAATTCTTTTTGCTGCTCTGCGTCAAGAAGAACAAACAGCTTTTCTCCAATCTGTCTGCCGGATTCTGATAAATCAAGTACAGCTAATTTCCCATGCCATCACCTCCCCGTATTTTTGTTAGATAAATGGCGATAGGTATTTTTACCAACATTGCCTACGGCTAATATTGCGGCTGAAGTCAAAAACAATATAGCCGGAAGATGATCTATAAACTTTTCATATAGAAAACCATAGAGCAAAATGCCTATGGGCAGGGCAACGCTTACGATTGCTGAATAAAAGGACATGATACGGCCTAACATATTATCAGCTACATTCTGTTGAATGGCCGACATAATAAAAATCCCTGCTATGCTTGCACTTATGAAAACAACAATGCTAATCATTACAAATATGATATAGGTCAAGTTTGCGGAAAAATTGAATAAAAGGCTACCACCAAAAGCTGCTATTGATATTCCCATAATCCAAAACAGCCGATAGATTTTTTCTGTTTTGAATTTATTAGCAATCACTCCGGCGATTATTCCGCCTATCAGTCCGGCAGCTCCCATAAAAGCCTGTGACAGACCGTTCAAAACAGAACTTAAATTAAGTACAACTCGAATTATGAATGGTGCGCCTGTTGTAATTAAGGGCTGTATCAAAAAAACAAAAGTAGCATTTAGAAGAATTGCTTTGAATACGTATACCTGTTCTGATGTTAGGAAATGGAAACTTTCGCCCAAGTCTTTTTTTACTGCGTGTAATGGGCTGCTAATTTGGGGCAATATGATTTTCGGTATTTTTATAAACGCCTCAAGGATAGTAGCAGAGAAAAAACAAATGGCACATCCTAAAAAGATAATTCGTACGCCCTGCAAATCTGTCTTTCCGACCGCACTATAAAACATTCCTGCTAATAATGGCCCAATCAGATTAGCAAGCATATTTATTTGACTAACAATAGCATTAGACTGTATAAGGTGACTTTTTTCTTGAATGAGTGGTATGCTGGATTGTACGACAGGGGTTTCAAAAGAAGATACAGCCGCCAGTCCCACCACGATAATCGTTATCAAAATAAGCACATTGGAAAACGATAATGAAAGCACTAAGAGGACAGCCATAATACCATACAGGCCGTCTAAAGCAATCATAAGATTTCTTTTATTATTGCGGTCAGCTATAATACCGGCGATAGGAGATAAGAAAACAGGCGGCAGATAGCTGATGGCTGTAATCGTTCCAAACAAAACGGCGGAACTGGTCAGATCAAGAATTAGCAAAGAAACGGTAAATTTAAGTAAGACGGTTCCAAACATAGATAAAGCCTGTCCTATTATCAAAAATACAAAATTTCTGTTTAATGTTTTTGAGTTCATACCCTACCTCGATAAAGTTTTTTCTATGATTATAAAAACAAAAGCCTGACAACGGTTGTCAGGCTTTCAAAATCTTTATGTAGGCTTTACTTGATGATTTTCAACATAGCTGCAATATCCTCGGTTGCCATTGTTACTTTTGATTTTTCGATTAGGATGTTTCCACCTGTCATTATGTAGGATGGCATTACCCGAATACCCTTATAATAGATTTCGCTACTACGCAATTTGTAGGTGGAAACGGCGGGAATAGCATTTTTCTTTGTTGCTTTTTTCGTAATCATGTTAAAGGCTTTCTTTGCAACATCACCCATAAGCATAATAACCTTTATATTGGGGAATAAAGATAGTTCTGCTTCTAAATAAGGTAAACTATTTTCAATACTGCTTTTATCAATGACATATTCTGTCTTAGGAGCTTTTACGGCATTCGTGATATAGATGCCCAGTTGTAATATGTCTTGTATGGAACTAACCGCTGTCCCTGCCCCTTGCAAAAGAGGAATCGTTGTTTTCAGATAATCAGCATCGGGGGCTCCATAAAAATCCTGCACAGGGTCAGAGGGGACAACTTCATTTATCATAATTGCATTGATCGTGAGCGGATCAATATCAATGTCGTTCAGATATATGTCGCTTGCTATACCGACTTTCGTTTCAAGTTCTTTTTTAATATTCATATCCTAATCTCCTTTATGATGGTCTCTTGCAGCTTCGTGTTTTGCTTTCAATGCCTGACGAATAGATTTAGGCCGAATTATTGTTACTTTGTTTCCGAATGACATCAGGAAATCATAGAGCCAATCATTTTCTGGCAGAGTGAGTTTAACAGTATATCCGTTTTCATGCTGTGTAATAGCCGTATCGTCCAGCGTATCAAATAACCTGTACCCAACATCTAAAGTAAATTCCAATTCTAAATCTATTAAATCTCCAATTTCCTCCGGCATTGGGAAAACGGAATGATATTGGCATATATCTGTTTTGTGTTCAAAATGTACTTCTGTCAAAATTAAGTTTTTTATTCTTGAAAGACGAAACAGTCTATTTTCATTTCTTGATAGACAAAAGGCATATAAATACCATGCCTTATCTTTGTAAACCAACTTGTAAGGATATACATTTCGTTTGCCACTATCCCCGGCAGCATTGTGATAATCAAAGGCAATTTCACAATTTTCAAATATAGCCTGTTTTAGTTGTCTAAACAATTTATTTTCGCTTTCTGCAACACTACCCCAACGTGAAAAATCCACATCAATCCAATCCGTTAAACTGGTTTGAAAAATTGCACCAAGTTTATTTAAAATGGTGTCTACCTCTGGATATTGAACGGCTGACAGGCTTTGCAAGCTGGATAATATCTCTAACTTTTCACTATCTGAAAAAAAGGATTTATTGAGGACATAATCATCAAGAAACTGTATGCCGCCGTTTCTTCCCGTTGTAACATAGATAGGAATGCCTGCACTGCTTATAGCGTCTACATCACGGTAAATTGTACGGACGGACACCTCAAATTTCTCTGCCAATTCGGGAGCAGTAGCATGTCCCTTATCTAATAAGTAATACAAAATTCTAAACAGTCTGCTTTCCTGCAAGTCATCACCTCCATAGCTTAATTATATCATAGTAACCTTGACAGCGCAATGTCAAGGTTACTTGTCGGTAAATTTGCGCATCCATTGTAAGGACATACGAAAAGCGGAACAAAACGGCAAGCAATGCAATCTTCCGTAAGATTGCGTATTTTGGCAGGAATACCGGAAACGGATTCCTGCCAAAATGCTTGTTGGTGACATGTCCCCAAACCCCTGAGATCATCACCTGCGGTGATGGCTGCGCGTTCCGTTGGAACGCTGAAAATGGAAACCTAATATCTTGCAAAAATAAAAAATGCTATGCAATTAGTGAACCTTTTGCATAGCATTTTCTATTTTTCCGTTTACCTGGCGTAAGTCATAAGTTTTGTAATGTTTCCTTATGGGCTACTGCCATTGAGGGAAGCCTTTTGATTTTATTTTGTAAAGAATGTTAAGAATGCTTTATAAGCCATATAAACATCAATCTTGCTTACCATTTCGTATGGTGCGTGCATGGAAAGAACAGGAACGCCAACATCAATTGTATCTATATCAAGGTTTGCCACATACATGGCAACCGTTCCGCCGCCGCCTGCATCTACCTTGCCAAGCTCGCCGCTCTGCCACAAAACATCGTTGTTATCAAGAAGTGTTTTTACCCAGCTTACAAATTCGGCGCTTGCATCACTTGTACCGCTTTTGCCTCTTGAGCCTGTATATTTTGTTACGCAGACACCGCCGTTGATCATGCTTGCATTGTTCTTTTCAAAAACAGATGCCCATGTAGGGTCAAATGCAGCATTAACATCCGCTGAAAGGCATTTGCTGTTTCTCATAACATCCCTGCCAGCGAAGCCCTCAAGGCGTGCAAGATCTTCAATAAAGTATTTCATATAGCTTGAATTAAGACCTGTGTTGCCGTCGCTGCCGATTTCTTCCTTATCGGTAAGCACGGTAATGGCTGTGTATTCAGGTGCTTCTTCAATATCAAGAATAGCTTCAAATGCAGGGTAAGAACAAACTCTGTCATCATGACCATATCCGCCGATAAGGCTTCTGTCAAAGCCGATATCGTCAACAGTAAATGCCGGAACAAGCTCTAATTCTGCAGAAAGAAAATCTCTTTCAACAATGCCGTATTTTTCATTAAGAAGCTTTAAGATATTAAGCTTAACTCGTTCGCTTTCGGCGTCATCCTTAAATGGACGGGAGCCGATAACAACATTAAGCTCTTCGCCCTTAACAAGCTCGTTTGGCTTTCTTGTGTATTGCTCATTTGCAAGATGCGGAAGAATATCGGTAATACAGAATTTAGGTTCGCCCTCTTTTTCGCCAAGCTTAATGTCTACATAAGTGCCGTCATTTTTGCAGATTCTGCCGTGAAGTGAAAGCGGAATAGCAACCCACTGATATTTCTTAACTCCGCCGTAATAATGTGTTTTAAAGTAGGCAATGGAATTGTCCTCGTAAACAGGGCATTGCTTTAAATCAATTCGTGGGGAATCAATGTGTGCTGCGGAAATGCGAACGCCCTCATTAATAGGCTTTTTACCCTTAACGCAAAGAATGATGGATTTATTTCTGTTTAAGATATAAACCTTTTCGCCGGCTTTAAGAGGCTCTCCGAAAGGGTCAAACGGTTTAAAGCCTGCAGCCTCGGCCTTTTTAACTGCCCATTTTGCAACCTCTCGTTCTGTTTTGCAGTTAAAAAGAAATTTCTTATAGCCTTCGCAGAAATCGTCTGCGGCTTTAACGGTATCCTCGCTTAACGCATCAACTCCGTTTTCTTTTTTGTAAAAAAGCTCTTTTTTTAGCTCTTTTGCTGTTTTACTCATAGTATTTCCTCCAATATGCGATTAATTTGTGTTTTTATATCTCTGCCGTCATTTATAACGGTAAAATCTGAATTTGCTTTATAGAATGCTTCGCTTTTTTGTGCATTCATTCGTGCCTCAGCCTGTTTGGCAGTAATGCCGTCACGCTCCATAATCCGTTTCCTGCGTGTTTCTTCAGGGGCAATCACTGCAATTGTTTTGCAGCATTGTTCATTTCCTTTGCATTCAAAAAGCAGGGGGGCATCCAAAACGCTTGGGAATTCTGCGTCCTTTTTGCATAGCTCAATAATTGCAGGGTGCATAATTGAATTTAAAAGTTCGGTGCTTTCCTTGTCTGCAAATGCTCTGTCTGCAAGAAGCTGTCTGTTCAAAATACCGTTTTCAATTATATCCTTTCCAAAATTATCTGCTAATATTGAAAGGTAAGGAGAATTTTTTTCGGTAACCTTTCTTGCATAAAGGTCTGTATCCAGAATATTAAATCCAAGCTCCTTAAGATATTTGCCTACATAGCCCTTGCCTGCGCCTGTCTGGCCTGTTAAGCCTATTGTAAATGGTTTTTCAAGGTCTATTATACAGAAAGCAGCGGCTCGGATCAGTCTGTTATAAACTGCCATTCCTACTCCGTCTTTGTGTGGGATTCGGGCATAAACCTTTTCGGCACCCATCTTGTCAAGCTGTCTTAGAGCATCAAATAATTCCTTGGCTTGCGATATATCATCATTTTCTTTTCCGAATGTAATTTTCGGAATGGTAATATTATCATCTTCAAAGCAAAGCGCAAAGGCATCTTTTTTTGAATTAACAAAGCTTTCGTATATTTCTTTTGATGCGTTAACAAGCATTACCCTTGCTTTCGGAGCATAGTGCTTGTATTTCATACCGGGGGAAGCAGCAACCTCGTCCTTCTTCATTCCATTAAGAACGGCAGCGGCAACCTCAACCTTGCCGATAACAGCTTCAAGCATTTCTTTTGTAATTGCACCCGGGCGTAATATGGTTGGTGTTTCTGTTGCAAGGGTTATAACGGTGGATTCAACGCCGAATTCGCAGTCTTCCCCGTTGATGATTGCGTCAATTTTTCCGCTCATATCGTCGATTACATGCTTTGCTTTTGTCGGGCTCGGCAGTCCGCTGGTGTTTGCACTTGGTGCGGCAATCGGTGTGCCTGCCGCCTTAATCAGCGCTCTTGCCGTTTTGTTCTGCGGCATACGAATGGCTACTGTATCCAGTCCGCCGCTTACGGTGTTTCCTATTTTGCTGCTTTTCGGCAGAATAATAGTTAAGGGTGCAGGAAAAAACTTATCAATTAAAGCCTGTGCTTTCGGTGTAATTTCTTTTACCAACGGAAAGATATCTTCCTTTTCCGCTATGTGAACGATTAAAGGATTGTCGCTTGGCCTGCCCTTTGCAAGATATATGTTTTTTACAGCTTCCTCGTTTAATGCGTCCGCACCCAAGCCGTAAACCGTTTCGGTAGGAAATGCAACCAATCCGCCGTCGCTTAAAATCTTACCTGCAAGGGCAATATCATATTCACTTGTAGATAAAATTTTTGTTTCCATAAAAATTAATAAACCTCTATACCTCCCTTGTAAAAGGAAAGCTTTTTTATATTATTCCAGCTTCTTTAGCTTTTTGCAGGAGTTTAGGCTGGATTTCGGGATATGTCCAGTTATCAACAAGATCATCAGTTAATATAATTCTTTCAATTTCACTGTGTAATTCTTTTTCAAAATCAGTTATTTCGGCATAATAAAGCATACCAAAGGTTTCTTCGCCGTTGAAATTTTTATCCGTTGTAACAGAATAAACGCATATTGGTTTGATAGTAAATTCTGTTGCACCTGTTTCTTCATATAATTCTCTTTTTGCAGTATCAAAAATATCTTCCTTGTTTTCCCTATGACCACCGGGAAACTCAAATGTATTTCTTTCCTTATGTTTACAGAAAACCCATTTTCCATTTGATTTTGAAATAATAACCGCAAATTTTAGTAGTTCATCCTCAACGGTATCATAAAACTTTACTTCTGTCATTTTAATCCTCGTTCGCCTTTAATTTTTCGGCGGTATCGGCAGTAATCAGCGCATCAATCAGCTCATCGAGATCGCCGTTCAGCATCTGTTCGATTTTATACAGCGTAAGCCCGATTCTGTGATCGGAAATTCTGCCCTGCGGATAGTTGTAGGTGCGTATTCTTTCGCTTCTGTCGCCTGTGCCTACCTGTGATTTACGCTCGCCTGCAATTTCTGCATCGTGCTTCGCCTTTTCAGCATCATAAAGTCTTGAACGAAGCACTTTCATTGCTTTTTCCTTGTTTTTATGCTGGCTTCTTTCGTCCTGACATTCAACAACCGTACCCGTAGGCAGGTGTGTTATTCGGATTGCGGAGGAGGTTTTGTTGATATGCTGTCCGCCTGCACCGCTTGAACGGAAGGTATCTATCTGCAAATCCTTTTCGTTAAGCTCAAAATCAATATCCTCTGCTTCGGGAAGCACGGCAACCGTAACGGTTGAGGTGTGAATTCTGCCCTGACTTTCTGTTTCGGGAACACGCTGAACTCTGTGAACACCGCTTTCAAATTTAAAACGGCTGTATGCACCGTCACCCTCAACGGAAAAGCTGATTTCCTTGTAGCCGCCAAGACCTGTTTCGTTTGCGTTCATTATTTCTGTTTTAAAGCCTTTAGCTTCAGCGTACATCGAATACATACGGAAAAGAACACCTGCAAAAAGAGCGCTTTCTTCTCCGCCTGCACCGCCGCGGATTTCTATGATAACATTTCTGTCGTCATTAGGGTCACGCGGTAAAAGAAGAATTTTAAGATCCTCTGAAATTCTTTCGATATCCTCCTTGCTCTGCTCAAATTCCTCTTTAACCATTTCGGCAAAATCGCTGTCAAGTCCGCCCTCGTCAAGCATAGCACGGCTTTCCTCGTTTGTTTTCTTTGCCTTTTTGTATTCACGGAATTTTTCAACAACAGGAGTAAGCTGTTTCATTTCTTTCATCAGTTTTGTGTATTGCTCCTGATCTGTAACGATTTCAGGACGGCATACCAAATCGTTTACCTCGTCAAATCTTTTTTCAACTTCAGTTAATTTATCAAACATTTTTAACACCTTTTATATTTTTTTCTGCCTTAATTCTGGGAACCATAACCTCTCTGCCACATTTTGTGCATTTCAGCTTATAATCAACACCAAGGCGCAGCAGCTCAAATTCCTTGCAGCCGCAGGGATGGGGCTTTTTCATAATAAGAATATCATGAAGCTTCAAGTCCATATCATTCACCTGTTTATTTTTATTTATACATATTATATGCTCTATTGTAGCACAATTACCATTTGTTTACAACATAATTAAGCCGAACTTTGCATATACATAATTACAAAGTAATTAAAGAGAGTGATGTTATGATTTTTTATCCGGAGGGGCAAAATGAAGCCCTGCAGCGAAAATTTGATTCGTTGGAGGATGTTAAAACAGCAATGATGAACGGAACTGTTATTGAATCAAAGGTTCTTTTGTGCGACAGCGAGCATAATCTTCATGTTGATCTGGGGATTATCAGGGGTATGATACCAAGGGAAGAGGGCGCTATTGGAATAGATGACGGGTCAACAAGGGATATTGCTCTTATTTCCAAGGTCAACAAGCCCGTCTGCTTTACCGTTCTTGGATTTCAGCGTGATGATTTTGGAAATATCAGTGCAATTCTTTCAAGAAAAGCAGTTCAGCTTGGCTGTAAAAAGAACTTTATTGATAATCTTAATGTTGGAGATATCATAAATGCAAGGGTAACACATCTTGAAAAATTCGGCGCTTTTATTGATATAGGAGCAGGCATCAATGCACTTATTCCGATTGATATGCTTTCTGTTTCAAGAATAAATCATCCCCGCGAAAGGCTTTATGAGGGCGAGGATATAAAGGTTGTTTTAAGAAAAAGAGAGCCTGAAAAGCTTACTTTTTCTCTTAAAGAGCTGCTCGGAACATGGAGGGAGAATGCTGCCCTTTTTGAACCGGGAGAAACGGTTACAGGAACTGTAAGAAGCATAGAGCCTTATGGTGTATTTGTTGAGCTTATGCCGAATTTAGCAGGGCTTGCCGAGCCTTGCGATTATCTTTTTGAGGGGCAGCAGGTTGCCGTTTATATCAAATCCGTTCTTCCTGATAAAATGAAAATAAAGCTTGTTATTGTTGAAGCGTTTGATGAATCCAAAATGGCAGAGGAGCTTACATATTTTGTTCATTCAGAGCATATAGACCGTTTTGATTATTCAACGCCTAATGCACCAAAGGAAATTTCAACTGTTTTTGATGAAGAAATACAAAAAATTTCTTGACATTATGGATTTTAGTGTTAATATATCATCATCAAAGTGAATGGTTTTGTATTAATTACTCTATAATAAGAAAAGAGGATGTTTATGGATATTTTTAAGCCGGTATTAAAAATCGTTTGGGAAAAAACAAGGATTGTTGATGCTAAAAGAATGAAAACCGAAAAATATCCGAATGGAATAAAAGAATTCAGGGATATTCCGTATATAGAAGACGGGAATATGTATCATCTGCTTGATGTTTATGTTCCTGATAATACAGGAGCAAGTCTGCCTGTAATCATTGATGTGCATGGCGGCGGCTGGATGTACGGCACAAAGGAGATTAATAAATGCTATTGCCATCATCTTGCCAAGGAAGGCTTTATTGTTGTTAATATAAATTACAGATTAGCCGGAAATGTTCTTTTTAAAGATCAGATTAAGGATATTTTTTCGGCATTCCAATGGATTGGCGAAAATATGGGAAGCTTTCCTGCCGATATGAATAATGTTTTTTTAACGGGAGATTCCGCAGGCGGACATTTTGTAAGCATTTGCGCAGCGCTGTCAAGAAGCGAGGAGCTCAGAAAGGAATTTGATATTCCTTATAATCCTTTGCAGTTTAACGCAATAGGCGCAACCTCGCCTGTTGTTGATTTACTCAGCCCCAATATTATTCTGAATGTTAATCTAAGAATGCTTCTCGGAAGCAATCACAAGAAATCGCCGTTTTGCAAGTATATGAAATTTGATCAGGTAGCGGTTTCGGGTATGCCGCCGTTTTATATATTAACTTCAAGCGGAGATTTTGTTCATTCTCAGAGCTATAAGCTTAAAAAAGTGCTTGATGATTTAGGTGTTCCGAATAAAATGAGAGATTGGCAGTTTAAGTATAAGGGAAAAAGACTTCCGCATTGCTTTGCCGTGCTTGATGCAAATTCCCGCCCTGCAGCGGTTGTTATAAAGGAAATGGCGGATTATTTTAAACAGCATATGAAATAAGCAAAAAGGAAGGCAATTGCCTTCCTTTTCCGTTTATAATGATATTTCATGATTAAATAAATGCAGATTTATCCGCTGAAATATACTTTTAGTATTCTAATCTTTCGGATATTTCTGTGGAACAAGATTTGCTTTCATAAGTGCAAAAACGATTGTTGGTATTAAAACCAGCTGAATGATTATGCCGGGAAGAGAGGTAACAAAATAAGATGTTGCCCAAGCGGCAATCGTAATTTCACCCTTTGCAAAAATTAGTGCTTTTGCAGCACCGGCAACTATTCTGCCGAAAAGCATTGCAATTATAAGGCTTGTGTATAAATCAGCATAAAGATTTTTTGTTTTTATCAGTTTCATCATAATTCCTGCAATAAATCCGTAAACACAGCATTCAATCATCATTTGCGGAAGCATTGCGGCAGGTGGCATACCTGTAAACAAGCTTGAGAGCAACGGCCCGGCTATTCCGCAGACTGCACCGAAATGCCAGCCGCAGAGAAGTCCGCAGAGCAAAACAGGAATGTGCATCGGAAGATAGATTGCACCGGCATTCGGAATTGCGTGAAATGCCTGCGGAAGCACAACACAAAGTGCGATGCAGACTGCGGTAATAATTGATTTTTTTACAGCACTCATTTTATTCATAAGGAAAACCCCTTCGTATATTTATTGTTTGGATATAAAGTATCATATCAAGAAATTTGCTGCAAGCCCCCTATGGGGATATTTTATCCCCCGCAGGGGGTTGTTTTTTTTACCATTTAATATATTATTTAAGTGGGTTTATTTCTATTCTAAACCGATTAACAGGAAGCAGGAGAATAATCGTGAAAGCAGTTGAAGCCGAAAACTTAATATTTTCTTATACTTCGCCTGAAAGTAAAAGCAAATCTCTTTCTGATGTTTCAGTTGAGATTGAAAAAGGCGAATTTATTGCAGTTTTAGGCAAAAATGGAAGCGGAAAAACAACACTTGCAAGACATTTTAATGCGTTGCTTTCCGTTCAGGGCGGAAAGTTGGTTGTTGCAGCACTTGATGCTTCCGATAAAAGCAATGTATGGGAAATAAGAAAAAACTGCTCAATGGTTTTTCAAAACCCGGATAATCAGTTTGTTTCCACTCTTGTTGAAGAGGATGTTGCTTTTGCACCAAGAAATTTCGGCGTTTCAGAGGATGAAATTCCGAAAAGGGTAAAAAATGCGCTTGAAATAGTTGGACTTTCGGGCTTTGAAAAGCGTTCTCCGCATATGCTTTCCGGCGGACAGAAGCAGCGGGCTGCCATCGCAGGGGTGCTTTCCTGTAATCCCGATATCATTATTTTTGATGAAGCAACTTCTATGCTTGATCCTGACGGGAGACGGGAAGTTTTGGATGTTATAAAAAAGCTTCATAATATGGGGCGTACAATAATTATGATATCGCATTATATTGAGGAGGCACTGTCGGCTGACAGAGTTATTCTGATGAAAAACGGAAAAATAACTGCAAATGATACCCCTCGGAAGGTATTAACCGATACGACCCTTCTTTATGATGCCGGGTTTGAACCGCCTGTTGCGGTTCAGGCTTATAATGATTTAAAGAAAAAGGGTGTTGTGCTTTCAAAATGCCCTCTTACAAATGAGGAATTGGTGGATGAATTATGCAGCTTGAATTAAAGTCGGTTTCGTATACATATGTTCCGGGTACCTCGTATTCCTCAAAAGCCGTTTCCGATGTTTCGCTGAAAATTGAAGAGGGCGAATTCGTCGGAATAATGGGGAAAACAGGCTGCGGAAAATCAACGCTGCTTCAGCTTATGGCAGGGCTTCTTGATGCCGATAACGGCAGAGTTTTTCTTTTTGATGAGGATATAAATGGTAAAGGCTGCAACAGGCGGAAGCTTCGGGAAAGCGTAGGTGTACTTTTTCAGTTCCCTGATTATCAGCTTTTTGAAACAACGGTGTATCGTGATACTGCGTTTGGATTAAAGCATTCAGGCTTAACAAAAAGAGAGGTTGAAGCGGCTGTTAAGGAAGCAATCGAGCTTGTCGGTTTTGATTATGATAAAATAAAGGATAAATCACCGCTTGGTTTTTCCGGCGGAGAAAAAAAAAGGCTTGCCATAGCAGGTGTTCTTGCTGTTAAGCCGAAAATTCTGCTTTTGGATGAACCTGTTGCAGGGCTTGATCCATCAGGCAGAAAGGCGTTTTTAAAGCTTCTTAAAAGGCTTAATGAAAACGGAACTACCATTATTATGATTTCACATAATGCAGATGTGCTGGCTGAATATGCTTCACGAATCATTCTTATGAAAAACGGCAGAATTGCAGCAGACGGCAATGCGGAAGATATACTGTCCGATTATGATATGCTTCATAAAGGCGGTATTTGTGCCGGGCAGGTAAAAAGTATTGCAAAGCGCCTTTGTGACAAGGGATTTGATGTTTCGGACAAGGCTGTTCGATATAATCAGCTTATTGATGAAATCTGCCGTATATTCGGGAGGGAGGATATATGAAAAAGCTTCCTGACGGAATTTATATAGAGGGCGAATCTTTACTTCATAAGCTTGATTCAACAGTTAAGCTGATTTTATTTATAATTCTTATTGCCGCCGTAATTGCAGCAGATTCGCTGCTCGGCTATATTGCTTTGCTTTTGTTTACGGCAAGTATATGTATCCTTTCAAAAATAGGGATTAAAGCAGCGTTTGGAAATGTTTTAAGGCTTTTTTGGTTTTTTATAACAATTTTTATTATGAATCTTCTGTTTTTCAAAGCTGAAAATGCCTGGATAAGCTTTTGGATTTTTCATCCGTCCCTTGATGGAATGCAGCAGGGAATAAAGGTAGTGGCAAGGGTTGTAGTGTTTTTGATTTTTTCTAATATTCTTAATGCAACAACGCCTCCCCTTGAAGTAACCGCTGCGATAGAAAATATGATTTTACCGCTTAAAATTTTTAAAGTGCCTGTTTCTCAGATTGCGCTTATTCTTTCGGTTTCCATTCAGTTTATCCCCATACTTTTTGAAGAGGCGGATATGATTAAAAAGGCTCAGACGGCAAGAGGTGCACAGTTTGAAAGCAAACGGCTGCTTGATAAGGCGAAGGCAGCAATCCCAATGGTTGTTCCCATTTTTTTGGCTGCCTTCAGACGGGCTGATGAGCTTTCGCTTGCAATGGAAGCAAGGGGTTATCGCGTAGATTCTAAGTTTAATAAAAGGAAGGCTGTGCATATAGGAGCAAATGAAATAATATCATTTCTTATTTGCTGTGCGTTTCTTACAATTCAAATTATGGTTTTGTGAGGTTGAAAGATGGATAAAAAGGATATAATAGAATTTTTTGATGTTTGTGCTTCGGAATGGGACAGCCGTATGTTTCGCAACGAAGCCGTTATAAGTAAAATTCTTGATAATGCAAAGGTTGAAGAGGGAAAGGACATTCTTGATGTTGCCTGCGGAACGGGTGTGCTTTTCCCTGATTACATAAAAAGAAAGGTAAAATCGCTTACGGGAATAGATATTTCTCCCAAAATGGCTGAAATTGCCAAAAATAAATTTTCCGGAGAAAATATTTCGGTTGTCTGCGGGGATGTTGAGGAGATTTCTTTTGATAAACAGTTTGACTGTATAATCGTATATAATGCTTTCCCCCATTTTTCTGATCCTGAAAGACTTGTTGAAAAATTAAGCACAATGGTAAAAAAGGGCGGAGTGGTTACTGTTGCCCATGGAATGAGCAGGGAAAGGCTTGAAAAGCACCATTCGGGAGCGGCAAAAAATGTTTCCATAGGATTGATAGACGAGGATAAGCTTTCTGATATTTTCAAAAGATATTTAAAGGTAACAACTAAAATTTCTGATGATGAAATGTATCAGGTTGCAGGTATAAAAGAATAAATATAAATGAAAATCCCACGAGCTGTCGTGGGATTTTTAATGATATAAGGATTTATTTCATAAATTTATCAATTGCGTTGTTCAATTCTTCAATCATTTCTATGTTCCCATCCTCAAGGGCGTGAACAATGCAATGCTCCATATGGTCCTTAAGAATGACCTTGCCTGTATTGTTTATAGCGCTTTTTACGGCTGCAAGCTGAATTAAAACATCGCTGCAGTCATCTCCGCTTTCAACCATTTGCTTAACCTTTTGCAGATGCCCTATTGCCCGTGCAAGACGGTTTGAAACATCTTTTGTATGCTCGTGGGAGTGCGTATGATTATGTTTCTTTTCTGTTCTGGAATTCTCCATAATGATTTTCTCCATCTGATTGATAAAAAAACAAGCCATTCAAATGAATGAATGGCTTTATGGAGCGGATTACGAGACTCGAACTCGCCACCTCCACCTTGGCAAGGTGGCGCTCTACCGGATGAGCTAAATCCGCAAGTTGCAATGCAAATTATAATCAAAAACGAATCATTTGTCAATACCTAAATTGAAATTTTTTAAGCTTTTTTATTGCCGCTTTAGTTTTCTTTATAATTAATTCTAAAATTTATCTGTTTACATATTCTGTTTTTTTTGTTAAAATGAAACTTAAGCTGACGATAGACAGACAATTGCGTCTGAAACGCATTTGTCCGAAATTTGCCGGCTTATGAAAGAAGAGGAATTTTAATGGATTACAGTATTGTGCCGATAGGCGGTATCTGGATAAACGGCGCATTCAATGTGCCTCTTGCTGTTGTGGATAAATACATAAGGCTTGCAAGTGAATATCAGCTTAAAGCACTTCTTATTATTTTAAGTACAAATGGAAAAGGCTCATCTGCTGAAATTGCAAAAAAGCTTGGAATAACCTCATCCGATGCAGAGGAAATTATGGAATTCTGGCTTGAAGAGGGTGCTGTTGCTGCGGATGGAATGGAAGTAAAGCCAAGTCCTGCTCCGATTCAAGAGGAAGCAGCGGAGGCTGAAAAGCCGTCTAAAAAAATTCAGATAACCGCACCTGTATTAACACCAAAGGATATTGTTGACGCTGCGCAGGAAAATGCGGAAATCGCAGATCTTCTTAATGAATCTCAGGTTGTGCTTGGCAGAACGCTTAGTCATAATGAGCGTGAAATGCTTGTTAATATGGTTGATTTTTATGGTTTGAAATCGGAAATTGTATTGATGATTCTGCAATATTGGCGAAGTGTTAATGAAAAGGAAAGCAGCCGGGCAAAGGGGATTGCCTATGTTTTGAAGATTGCACAGAATTGGCTTGATGACGGAATTGATACAATGGAAGCAGCCGAGGAAAAGCTTATGCAGCTTGAAAAAAGCAATAAGCTCTGGAAAGAAATCGCATCCCTTGCCGGTATTGCACACAAGAAGCCTACAATCAGGCAAGGTGAAATGGTGCTTGGCTGGAGTAATGACTTCAGTTTTGATATGATTGCTGCTGCAATAGAACAGATGAGGGAAAATACGGCTTCACCATCGCTTGCTTATGTTGACAAAATTCTTAAGTCATGGAAAAAGAAAGGCATAAAAAGTCTTTCCGATGTTGAAAACGAAAGCAAAGAATTTGAAAAGAGCAAGTCAGAAAAGACCGGTAAAAAGGATGATAAGATAGAGGGTGCTCCGTCTTATGATCTGAATGAAATAATGAAAAATGCACGAAACAATACGGATATAAAGTTTTAAGAGGAATAAATATGTCTTATAACAGTTCAGCCTATCAGAAGGCAATAAATATTTTGGAACGCAGGCGGGAAAAGGCAGCGCTTGAGGCCAATGCCAGAAAAGCTGAAATTCTGAGTAGGCTTCCTGAAATTGATGAGATTCAGTCAAAGCTTTCTGCAATCGGAATTTCAATTTCAAAATGCTTTTTTAATAAGGATAATAATGAAGCTGAAATTAAAAAGCTTGAGGCTGCGAGCCTTGCTCTGCAGAGAAAAAGAGAAGAAATTCTTGAAGCGAACGGCTATAGCAGCGATGCTTTATCAGAGCAGTATCTTTGTCCGTTTTGTAAGGACACGGGGTATTTCAACAATCGTATGTGCTCCTGTCATAAGGAGATATTAAAGGAAAACGAAAGAAATTCATTAAGAAATTTTGCCCCGCTTGATGATTGTACCTTTGAAACCTTTGATGTTCGGTATTATCCGGAAAGCGCAATGGATAACGGGATTTCTCCGAGAGAAAAGGCAGAAAGAATTCTTGAATCCTGCCGAACTTATGCACAAACCTTTAATGAACATTCACCGAATCTTATCTTTATGGGAAAAACAGGGCTTGGTAAAACGCATTTAAGCCTTGCCATTGCAAATGCTGCAATCAATAAGGGCTATTCTGTTGTTTACGGCACAAGCCAAAATATTCTTTCCGATTTGCAGAATGAGCATTTCGGCAGAACAGAGAATAATCTTTATAATGAATATGATATACTAAATACCGATTTGCTTATCATTGATGATTTAGGAACGGAGTTTAAAAATTCTTATTCAATTGCCTGCCTTTATAATATTGTTAATACCAGAATTTTAAAGAAAAAGCCAACGATTATAAGTACGAATTATGATTTTAATCAGCTTGATGATGTTTATGATATGAGAATAACAAGCCGTATTGCCGGCGAATATTCAACCCTTGTTTTAGAAGGAAATGACATCAGATACATAAAATAATTTTGCATAAGAAAAAGGATACCTTGGAAATGTTTCCTCGGTATCCTTAAATTTTTAGCTTTATTCATCAGATGAAAGAAGCATACGGTCATTATCAAGCTCGCTTCCGCTTGTTATTTTGAACTTTTCAAGAAGATCTGCGGTTGTAAGCTTTTTCTTTTCTTCTCCGCTTACATCGTAAATGATTTTACCCTCATTCATCATAATGAGTCTGTTTCCTATTGCAAGGGCATCCTTCATATTGTGGGTAATCATAATGGTTGTAAGATTATCTTTTTCAACAATCTGGGTTGTAAGCTCAAGCACCTTGTGGGCTGTTTTGGGGTCAAGTGCAGCGGTGTGCTCATCAAGCAAAAGCAGCTTCGGCTTTTTCAGAGTTGCCATAAGAAGTGTTATGGCCTGTCTTTGTCCGCCTGAAAGAAGCCCAACCTTTGAAGTTAATCTTGTTTCAAGCCCTAAATCAAGTGATTTTAAAAGATCAATATAGCCTGCCTTTTCTTTTTTTGAAACACCGGGAGCAAGCGTTCTGAATTTACCTCTGCGGGATGCAAGTGCAAGGTTTTCCAATATCTGCATATCTGCTGCAGTTCCGTTCATCGGGTCCTGAAAAACTCTGCCAAGAAATTTTGCTCTTTTGAATTCGGGCAGCTTTGTAACATCCTGTCCGTCAATCATGATTTTTCCGCTGTCAACAGGATAAACGCCTGCTATCATATTAAGCATAGTTGATTTGCCGGCACCGTTACCGCCGATAACGGTTACGAAATCGCCTTCATTAAGGGTTAAATCTATACCGTTAAGGGCACGCTTTTCATTAACTGTTCCGGGGTTGAAGGTTTTATAAACACTTTTAATTTCAAGCATTTGCTGCACCTCCCTTTATCTTTTTGCGTATAACTTTATTTTTCCAATAAGGAACACCAAGGAATATGGCAACAACAATAGCAGTAAACAGCTTCAAGTCATTAGCCGGAAGGCCAAGAGCAACAACAAGAGTAATAACAATATAATAAATTACCCCGCCGATTACAGCAGCTATAAGCTTTAATGCAAAATTCTTGAAAATCTTGCCGAAGATAACTTCACCTATGATTACGGCTGCCAGTCCGATAACAATGGCACCTCTTCCCATATTAATATCCGAAAAGCCCTGGAATTGAGCAAGCAGAGCACCGGAAATTGCAACGATTCCGTTTGAAAGAACAAGCGCTATAACCTTATTAACATTTGTGTTGATTCCGTTCGCCCTTGCCATGTTTTGGTTGTTTCCTGTTGCACGGATAGAATGCCCCAGTTCTGTTCCGAAAAACCAGTAAAGAACTGCAATGATGATTGCAACAAAAATCAGACCGACAATGATAGATTTTTTATATTCAAGCAGATTTACGATAAAGTTATACTTGCTTGCATTTAAAGCCTGATTGGATTGCCCCATTATATCAAGATTAACGGAATAAAGTGCAAGCTGAGTTAAAATACCTGCAAGAATAGGGGGGATTCCGAATGCAGTATGGAATATTCCTGTTGCAAGCCCCGCAAGGCAGCCGGCTATAAAAGCAACTAAAAGTGATAAGTATACATTCATTCCGCCGATTGTGCACATTGCAAATGCAGCACCGCCGGTGCCGAAAGAGCCGTCAACTGTTAAGTCGGCAAAATCAAGAATTCTGTAAGTGATATAAACGCCTATAGCCATTATACCCCATATAATACCTTGTGCTGCTGCACCGGGTATTGAAACAAAAAATGACGCCATAAAATCCTGAACCTCCAATGAAAAGAGCGATAAGAACAACTTATCGCTCTTGTTTTGTTATATTTTAAAACAATTATGCTGCTGTGTCAATAGCAACATAATCGGTTGGAACATTAATTCCAAGCTCTTTGCAGATTTCAGCATTATATTTTTTTGTGAATTTCGGAGCATATCCGATTTCCATTTCAGCAGGATTTGTTCCGTTCTGAAGAATATCGGCAGCCATTTCGCCTGCTGTATATCCGATATCATAATAGCTGATTGTAAGGGTAACAATACCGCAGCCCTTTGCGATACCCTCTTCGCCTGCAAAAACAGGCTTTTTAGCAGGTCTTGCAACTGCATCAATAATTCCTGTATTCTTTGCAGCTGTATTGTCTGTAGGAACATAGATTGCATCATTTTCAGATACAGCCTTTGAAACGATAGCCTGAAGCTCATTTGAATCTGCAAACGGATATTCTGTTGCCGTAATTCCCGATTCAGCAAGATATTTTGCAACTTCTGTTGCCTGATATTTTGAATTTGCCTCTCCTGAACAGTAAATAATGCCGACAGTTTTGATTTCAGGGGCAATTTCCTTAATCATTGCTGCCTGCTGGTCAAGCGGAGCAAGGTCTGATGTTCCTGTTACATTAGTGCCGGTTTTACCTGAAAAATTATCAATGCCGAGTGCAACGCCGTATTCTGTTACGGAGGTTCCAACAATCGGAATTTCCTTTGTTGCGGAAACGGCAGCCTGAACAACAGGAGTTGCATTGGCCATGATTAAATCAACCTTGTTTGTTGCATAACGGTTAACGATAGTTGAACAGTTTGTAACCTCGCCCTGGGCGGTATTGTATTCAAATTCAACCTTGTCTTCACCAAGCTTATCCTGAAGTGCTTTTTTGAAGCCTTCGGTTGCATCGTTAAGTGCAGGATGATCCTCCCACTGCGCAATTCCTACTTTATAAGTGCCGTTTGTTTCACTGTTTGATGATGAGCAGGCTGCAAAAACAGTTCCTACCAATACAACTGCAATGCAGACTGCAATTATGCTTTTAATAGATTTTTTCATAAACGCTTCTCCTTAAAATATGTAATTTGCAATCGCTTTAAAGCATTAAAGCGATTCGTGATAAAAATATATTACCATATATAAAAAAGCCTGTCAAACAAATTAATCTGTTTAACAGGCTTTTTGTGTTACTTTAACAAGTGAGCGGCTGTTCTTTTGTGCATATTTTTTACAGCTGATCTGCTATTGAATAAATTAGATTTTTGGATTTTTCCCATCCAAGGCAAGGGTCTGTAATGGATTTTCCGTAAATGCCGTCATCAATTTTCTGACATCCGTCTTCAATATAGGATTCAATCATAAAGCCTTTAACGAATCGGTTTATATCCTTGCTGTGGCGCATTGAATGAAGCACCTCATTTGCAATTCGTATCTGCTCTTCATATTTTTTTCCGCTGTTTGAGTGATTGGTATCTACGATAACTGCAGGATTTTTGTAGCTTCTGTCTGCCCCATACATATTATAAAGCGTTATCAGGTCTTCATAATGATAGTTTGGGTGGCAGATGCCATGCTTGTCTACACCGCCTCTTAAAATGGCGTGTGCAAGCTCATTGCCATTAGAGTTAACCTCCCAGCCACGATAAATAAAAGTATGGCTGCCTTGCGCTGCGGTAATGGCATTCAGCATAACGCCGTAATCGCCGCTTGTTCCGTTTTTCATTCCGCAGGGAATATCCATTCCGCTTGCTGTTAATCTATGATCCTGGTTTTCAACGCTTCTTGCGCCTACTGCAACATAGGACAGCAAATCGCTTAAATAACGGTAATTAGATGGGTAAAGCATTTCATCAGCACAGGTTAAGCCTGTTTCTTCAATTGCCTTTGCATGGAGTGAACGAACGGCTATAATACCATCGTACATATCAGGCTCGCCGCTTGGGTTTGGCTGATGCAGAAGCCCTTTGTAGCCGGCACCTGTTGTTCTTGGCTTTCCGGTATAAATTCTCGGAATGATTATAATTTTTTCGCTAACCTCTTTTTGAATATCGGCAAGGCGGTGAACATAATCAAGCACGCTTTCTTCTCTGTCTGCTGAGCAGGGACCGATTATAAGCAGAAATTTGTTGCTTTCTCCTTTGAAAACCTTTGCGATTTCCTCATCTCGCTTTTTCTTTATTTCAGCTGATTTTTCACGCAGCGGATAAAGCTCCTTAACCTCCTTTGGTATAGGAAGCTTGCGAACAAACTGCATATTTTTCATTGAGTTATCTTCTGTTATCATCATAAGCTATTACCTCTGTTATATTTAACTTAATATTAATTAAAGTTATTCTATTACTTTATTATAAACTTGTCAATAAAAAAGGGAACAGCTTATGCCGTTCCCATAAAATGGATATATGATTTTAAAAATTGTCAAGAAGTGATTTGTAAAATTCGCAGTAATCCGTTCTTTCGTCGGCAGTAAATGCCATTGCTTCTCTTGGATGGCGGTTGAGCTGACCGGTAAGCATATATTGAATATCATAGCCCCATACAACGCCGCTTTCTTTAAGAGGCAGCATATATTTTTCAATGAAGGTTAAAAGGCTGTAAAGATTATACTTGGGATTTTTCAGGAATCCAAGCAAAAGCTCCATAGCACAGTTTCCTGCACCTCTGCCCATAGCCATTGCCGTAGCATCAAGGTATGATACACCGTAAGACATGGTTTCAATTGTGTTTGCAAAGGCAAGATTCTGGTTGTTATGAGCGTGGAAACCGATTGCTTTTCCGTATTTTTCTCCGATTTCAAGATATTTCTTTGCAAGGTTTCCTGCATTTTCCGGATAGAGTGAGCCATAGGAATCAACAAGGTAGATAACATCAACGCTGCTTTGTCCGAGCATTTCAAGTGCATCCTCAAGCTGGTCATTGTTTGCCTGGCTTACTGCCATAATATTACAGGTTGTTTCATAGCCGAGATTGTGAAAATATTCAATCATTTCAACTGCTGCAGGAATTTGATGAATGTAGCAGGCAACACGAATCATATCAATAACCGATTCTGATTTCGGAATAAAATCCTCTTTAAAATCACATCTGCCTACATCAGCCATAACGGCAATTTTCATATCTGAAACATTATCGCCTACAATGCTTCTTATATCCGCTTCATCACAGAATTTCCATTTGCCGAATTTTTTTTGGTCAAAAAGATTTTTTGAAGCGCGATATCCGAATTCCATATAATCAACGCCGCATTTGATATTTGATTTATAAAGTTCAGTTACAAATTCATCCGTAAATTCAAAATTGTTGCAGAGTCCGCCGTCTCTGATTGTTGCATCAAGCACCTTAACATCTGTGCGGACTGTCATTAAACTGCCTTTTCTTGGTGCCATAATTAACATCTCCTTGCTTTAACGCTTTAAAGTCTAATCACTTTAAAGCGGATTAGTGCATATTATAACAAAGAAGCATTGCTTTGTCAAGCAGAAAAACAAAAAAGCTGCTGAGCAATCGGAACAGCAGCCGTTTTGTGTATAAATATTATTTTATAACTCTTACTCTGATAACGCCGTCAATTTTTTTAATATCATCAACAACATTTTCGGGAATATCGCTGTCTGCATCAATAATGCTGTATGCGATTTCTCCGCGGTTCTTATCTTCAAAGTTAGCAATGTTAATGCCATCTTTGCTGATTGTGTCTGTAATGGTAGCAATCATATTCGGCTGATTTTTGTGAATAACGGTAATTCTTGCTGCTCCGCATCTTGCTGATGAAACGGCAGGCATATTAACGGAATTCTTAATGTTTCCGTTTTCAAGGAAATCAATCAACTCCAAAGCACCCATTGAAGCGCAGTTTTCTTCGCTTTCGGGTGTTGATGCACCGAGATGAGGAAGAGCGATAACGCCGTCAATATCAATTAAATCAGCTGATGGGAAATCTGTTACATAAGCTGCCATTCTGCCATCCTCAAGAGCAGCAACAACATCAGCGCTGTTTGCAAGATCTCCGCGTGCAAAATTAAGGATGCGTACAGTATCTTTCATCTTGTCAATGTTGGCTGTGCAGATAAGCTCTTTTGTTTCCGGAGTAAGCGGAACATGAACTGTAATATAGTCTGCAACAGGGAAAATCTCATCAAGATTATTATTAACAGTAACCTCTTTTTTCAAAGTTTCCGCCAATTCAGCTGTAAGGAAAGGATCATAACCGATAACCTCCATTCCAAGGTCAACTGCTGCGTTTGCAACAAGTCTTCCGATAGCACCCAGACCGATAACAGCAAGGGTTTTTCCCTTGATTTCAGGACCTGCGAAAGCACTTTTGCCCTTTTCAACGCTCTTGCTTACATTTTCATCATTCTTGATTGTTTTGCACCAGTCAATAGCCTTTGTAATCTTACGGCTTGCAAGAAGAAGTCCGCATACAACAAGCTCTTTAACAGCGTTTGCGTTTGCACCGGGTGTATTGAAAACAACAATGCCCTTATCTGTGCAGTCCGCAACAGGGATGTTGTTTACGCCTGCACCTGCCCTTGCGATTGCAAGAAGAGATTGCGGCATTTCCATTTCGTGCATGGAAGCTGAGCGAACCATAATTGCTTGGGGATTTTCAACATTGTCGCCGCAGGTGTATTTTTCAGTATCAAATTTGGAAATACCGACATTCGAAATTTTATTTAAGGTTTTGATATGAAACATTATTTGTTATCCTCCTCAAATTTCTTCATGAATGCAACAAGCTTTTCAACGCCTTCAATCGGCATTGCATTGTAGATTGAAGCTCTCATACCGCCAACGCTTCTGTGACCCTTAAGGTTAACGAAGCCTGCTTCGGTTGCCTCTTTGATGAATTTTGCATTAAGCTCATCGCTGTCTGTTACAAAAGGAACATTCATAAGTGAACGGTCCTCTGGAACAACCGTACCCTTGAACATTTCACTACTGTCAAGGAAATCATAAAGAACCTTTGCTTTCTTTTCGTTGTATTCTTTAAGTCCTTCAAGACCGCCGAAGGTTTCCTTAATCCAGTCAAGAACAAGCTTGCAGATATAAATTGTCCAGCATGGAGGTGTGTTGTAAAGTGAATCAGCCTCTGCCTGAACCTGATAGTTCATCATAACAGGGCAGATATCTCTTGCGTTGCCGAGAAGATCCTCGCGGATAATTGCAACTACAAGACCTGCAGGAGCAACATTTTTCTGTGCACCAAAATAAACAACGCCGAATTTTGAAATATCAAGCGGCTCTGAAAGAGCGCATGATGAAACATCGGCAATAAGCACCTTATCGCCTACAGGAGGAAGCTCCTTGTAAACTGTTCCGTAAATTGTATTGTTGAGGCAGATATATACATAGTCTGCATCTTCTCTGAAATCCTCAGCCTTTGTTTTCGGAATGTAGCTGAAAGTTTTATCTGCTGATGAAGCAACAGCCTTAACATCGCCGTATTTCTGAGCCTCCTGATAAGCCTTTTTAGCCCACTGACCCGTGATGATATAATCAGCCTTGCCTGATCCGTTCATAAAGTTGAGCGGAATAGCTGAAAACTGAGCAGAAGCACCGCCCTGTAAAAACAATACCTTGTAGTTATCCGGAATTTTATAAAGCTCTCTCATAAGAGCCTCAGCTTCCTTGATGATTTCGTCAAAGACCTTTGAACGGTGGCTCATTTCCATAACGGACTGACCTGAGCCCTTGTAGTCAAGAATTTCTGCTCCTGCCTTTTCAAGAACAGATACAGGAAGTGTTGACGGACCTGCACTGAAATTATAAACTCTTGCCATAATAATGTCCTCTCTTTCATAAATATACAATAGTATGCTTTTGGGCAAATTAAACCGAAATTGAGATTATCTTTATTGCCTAAGCGATAATAACTATTATATGGATATTCAACTTTTTGTCAATGATTATGCTGCAACTTTGTGATTTTTTACAATAGATTGATAATTAATTAACAATATCGCGCAAAAATTGCTCAAATATTGATTAGAAACAAAAAATAACTGCGGCAGCAGTAAAGCTGTCGCAGCTTGGATGTGATATTTGGTTTTGTATTATCGGTTTTGCTGAGCCTGAGCAAGTGCGCTCTGAAATTTGGACTGCTTCTTTTTCTTCGGCTTGTAAGCAGGCGGATTGCTGAGCTTTTTGGTGTATCTGTTCTTTTTGCCCGTAATTTTGTTTATTTCACGAACAGGACCGCTCATATATTCGCTCATATATTCATTTGCAACAGCCATCATTTCCGGATTGTTTTTCATTTCGCCAAGGATTGAAACACCGATAATGTCCTGAACCTCGTTTGTTCCGTCCTCGTAAACCTCGTTAAGCATTTTGAAAAGCTTTTTCCGGTCTGCTGCGGTTCCGTTTTTGATTACATCAAGCACCTTGGGGGTTCCGACCTCTTTGAAAAAGGTTTCCGGAAGAAAATCGCCGTAATCAACAATATTCTGTTTGATATCATCTTTAAACTCAGGATAAAGAACGCCGAAACGATTTGCAAGCGAATCAACATCGTAGCTTATCAGTCCGCTTTTTGCCTTGCCTCTTGAAATGCCTTTCGGCATTTTAATATCATCTACATTCGTCTTTTTTCTTGCAGAAAAAATAGGCTTAATTTCATCAATGGCTTCATTTGCAACGGAACGGCAGGCACGCTCATCTGCTCTGCCAAGTTCAAATAACGATTTGGAAATGGAATTGAATTCTGTTTCATCTCCGTTGTCCTCATCTGCGTTTTCAATTGATAAAATATTTGCCTCCTTGTCAAAAGTAAAACGGTAAAGACCTTTATTGCCCTTGAAGGTTAAGCTGTCATCTTCTCTGTTAATCTTGGAAAATCCAAGCTCCTTGTTTGTATCGGCAAGATATTTTTCAATGATTTTATATGCTTCAAAAAGTTCCATAAAACCTCTCTCCAATGCATCTTTGTAATATGTGAATAGTATTATAACACAATAAAATACAGTTTGTCACTATATATTTTTAAAATATAGCTTTTATTTATGTTGAATTGCTGTCTTTAATATGATAAAATAATATGAATATTTATGAGGTGAACCTTAATATGAGCAAAAAAACAATAGCGGTTCTTTTCGGCGGTGCTTCCTCAGAGCATGATGTAAGTACGGTTTCCGCAAAGGGCATTCTTTCAAATATCAATAAGGAAAAATATAATCTTGTGCTTATCGGCATTTCAAAAAACGGAGAATGGTTTTTGTTTGATGATGATATCAACCTTCTTCCGAATGATGAATGGCTGAATTCAAAAAGTCTGAAAAAAGCATTTATTTCTCCCGATACGGCAGTGCATGGTATTGTAACCGAGGATGGAGAACAGATTTATGTTGATGCCGTATTTCCTGTGCTTCACGGCAAGAACGGAGAGGATGGAACGGTTCAGGGTCTTTTGCAGCTTGCGCAGATTCCTTTTGTCGGCTGTGATGCAACTTCGTCAGGTGTTTGTATGGATAAGGGAATAACAAATGCTGTTCTTGATGCGGTTGGAATCAAACAGGCGGGCTGGATTTCTTTTTCAGAATATGAATACAGAAAAAATCCGGAAGCATACATAAATTCAGCAATTGAAAAGCTTTCACTTCCGATTTTTGTTAAGCCTGCCAACGCCGGATCATCGGTTGGGATATCAAAGGCAGCTGATGCCGAAGAGCTGAAAAATGGTATTGAAATTGCTTTTAAAGAGGATAAAAAGGTTGTTCTTGAAGAATTCATAGAGGGAAACGAGGTTGAATGTGCTGTTCTCGGCAATGAAAATCCTGTTGCTGCCGAGGTTGGAGAGGTTCTTGCTGCTGCTGAATTTTATGATTTTGATGCAAAGTATAATAATCCGGCTTCTCAGACGCTTATTCCGGCAAGGCTTTCGGAAGAAAAGCGCAATGAAATAAGAGAAACAGCACTGAAGGCTTATAAAGCACTTGGATGTGAGGGTCTTTCAAGGGTTGATTTTTTTGTTAGAAAAGATAACGGTAATGTGCTTTTAAATGAAATAAATACAATACCCGGTCAAACGCCTATCAGTATGTATCCAAAGCTTTTTGAGGCAGTCGGTGTTGAGTATGCTGAGCTTATTGACAGATTTATTGAACTCGCGCTTGCAAGAGGGGGAAATTTTTAATGGATAAAAGACCGATTGGTATATTTGATTCGGGGCTTGGAGGTCTTTCTGCCGTTAAAGCTGTCCTGAAGTATATGCCGAATGAAAATATAGTTTATTTTGGGGATACCCAGCGTGTACCTTATGGCTCAAGAAGTGAGCAGACAATAGAAGCGTTCGCAAAAGAGGATATAAGCTTTCTGGAAAAATTCAACTGTAAGCTGATTATGGCTGCCTGCGGAACAGTTTCGTCTGTTGCAGTGAATGCCGCAAAGCAGGTTGAGGATAGATTTGTAGGTGTCGTAAAGCCGTCCTGCAAGGCTGCTGTTCAGGCCACAAGGAATGGTAAAATCGGCGTAATGGCAACGGCGGCTTCAATAAACAGCGGTGCTTATACAAGGGAAATTCAGAATATGGATAGGGATATGATTGTTGAGGGCGTTTCCTGTCCTGTGCTTGTTACTCTTGTTGAAAACAACTGGATTGATACGGATGATTATATTTCCCGAGAAATTATCAAGCGCTATTCTGCTCCTCTTCTTGAAAAGGGTGTAGATACAATTATTCTTGGCTGTACACATTTTCCTCATTTGGCGCCTCTTATTCAAAGCGTTGTCGGTAAGAATATTACTCTTATAGACAGCGGCTATGAAGCTGTTATGGAGGCAAAGCGTATTTTAGAGGAAAATGAAATGCTGAATATCAGCGGAAAGGGAGAGACTCGCTTTTTTGTTTCTGATAAAATGCAGAATTTTTCCTGTATTGCCAATACGCTTCTCGGAATGGATATTTCCGATAAGATTGAATACAAAAATATAACGGAATAAATTATGGACAGAATACTTTTAAAAATAATCGGCTCTCAGCTGGTTGACGGACAGTCGGACCAAATAGAGCTGACAACAATGGGAACGATGCGTGATAACGGCATGGCTTATGTAATCAGATATACAGAAGAACAGGAGCCGCCTATGGCGCCTGTTCAGGTTACGGTAAGAATTCAGAAGGATGAAAGTGCTGTTCAGATAACAAGAACAGGCGGTGTGGAAAGCTGCCTTATTGTTGAAAAGGCAAAGCGCAATCAATGCAATTATGATACCGGCTTCGGTAATCTGCTTATGGGAATTTACGGCAGAATAATTGAAATGAATATACAAGAGGATAATGGAAGCTTTACCTTTGGATATGATATTGATGTAAATGGTGCAGTAACATCCAAAAACACTGTAAATATGGTGTATAGTATAAATAAAAACAATTGAAAATAGAAACAGGAGAAACAAAGATGTCTTTAATTGTTAAAGAAACGCAGCTTGAATTAAGAAGAAAAATTATTGATGCTCTCGGCAGGGCAGTAGCCAATGAAGAGCTTCCGGCAGAGCCTATTCCGGATTTCATAATTGAGCGTCCGTCAAACAGTGCAAACGGCGATTTTTCAACAAATGTGGCTATGGCAGGAGCAAGAGCGTTCAGAAAAGCTCCGCGTGCTATAGCTGAAAGTATTGTAAATCATCTTGATTTGGAAAACTCACTTTTTGATAAGGCTGAAATAGCCGGACCGGGCTTTATTAATTTCTTCCTTTCCCAGCAGTATTACACGGAGATTTTAAAGGATATTGCTGATAAGGGCGAGGATTACGGAAAGTCTGATTTCGGAAAGGGCAAAAAGGTTCTTGTTGAATTTGTATCTGCAAATCCAACAGGTCCTATGCATATCGGAAACGCAAGAGGCGGCGCTATCGGAGATTGTCTTGCCTCCGTGCTTGATTATGCGGGTTATGATGTAAGCCGTGAATTTTATGTTAATGATGCGGGAAATCAGATTGAAAAATTTGCAACCTCGCTTGAGGTGCGCTATCTTCAGCTCTATAAGGATGGAATTGAAATGCCGGAGGATGCTTATCAGGGTGTTGATATAACGGAGCATGCGAAGGCGTTTTCTGCCGAATTCGGCAATAAATATGTTGAAGCTGAAAGTGCTGACAGAAGAAAAGCACTTGTTGAGTTTGCTCTTCCAAAGAATATTGCAGGTCTGGAAAAAGATTTGCTTCAGTACAGAATTAAGTATGACCATTGGTTTAAGGAAAGCAGTCTTCACAATGACGGCTCTGTAACGGAGGTTATAGACAAGCTTAAGTCACTTGGTGTAACCTATGAAAAAGACGGTGCCCTTTGGTTTAAGGCATCTGAATATGGCAATGATAAGGATATTGTTCTTATTCGTGCAAATGGATTGCCGACATATATTGTTCCTGATATTGCTTATCATTATAATAAGCTTGTTACAAGGGGAAATGATATTGCTGTTGATGTTCTCGGTGCTGATCATCATGGCTATGTACCAAGAATGAAAGCGGCTTTAACCGCTCTCGGTATTGATGCCGGCAGACTGAATTGTGTGATTATGCAGATGGTTCGCCTTGTTCGTGACGGCGAAACAATCAAGCTTTCAAAGCGTTCGGGAAAGGCAATAACGCTTACAACGCTGCTTGAAGAGGTGCCGATTGATGCGGCAAGATTTTTCTTCAATCTTCGTGAACCGAATTCTCATTTTGATTTTGATCTTGATCTGGCCGCTCAGGAAACAAGCCAGAATCCCGTTTATTATGTTCAGTATGCGCATGCCCGTATCTGCTCTATCATCAAAAAGGCAGAAAGTGAGGGTGTTGTAATCAGAACTGCAGCGGATGAAGAGCTTAATCTTCTTAATACAAATGAGGAGCTTGAGCTTATTCGCCATCTTTCCGGCTTAACGGATGAAATCATTACAGCGGCAAAAGCATATGATCCTGCTAAAATAACGCATTATGTGATTGAGCTTGCTACTCTTTTTCATAAGTTTTATAATGCGCAGCGTGTTATGTGTGATAATGAGGGATTAATGCAGGCAAGATTAAATCTTTGCATAGCTGTCAAAGATACAATTAGAAATATTTTAACAATGCTTAAAATTGATGCTCCTACATCAATGTAATTAGATGAGCTTGTGAGATTATATTATCAATTGAATCAGGTATTTGAAATCTCAGATGCCTGTAAAAATGAGTTTGCGATAGAATTCAAAGAATATTTATACTTCGCAAACTCCGGTAAATAAGAGGTAAATTATGGCTTCAGCAAAAAGTAAACTGCTTCATAGTATCGGTGCTGTTCTTTTCAGATACATTTATAAAAACCCAAAGCGCAATATGCTTCGTCTGGTAAAGCTTGGCAAGAAATTTGCGGGAAATATGTATCCTGAAAGCACCTTTAAAACGCCTATAGAAATAATTTCAAATGAAAATAACATATGGCATGATTATCTTTTTAATGGTATGAATGATATAGATAAGGAATTTTTGCAGCATGCTGTTCTTACCTTTGGTATTGATCTTGGTCTTATCGGCACTTCAACGCTCAGAAAAAAAAGGGATGAGATGCATTGTAACATTCCTTGGGTCGTTTTGCTTGATCCTACCTCTGCTTGCAATCTGAAATGCAAGGGTTGCTGGGCTGCCGAATATGGTTATAAATCAAATCTTTCGCTTGATGAAATGAGAAAAATTATCTTTGAGTGCAAAGAACTCGGCACGCATTTCTTTATGTTTACCGGCGGTGAACCGCTTATTCGCAAAAAGGATTTGATAACGCTTGCTCTTGAAAATCAGGATTGCATTTTTCTTGCTTTTACAAACGGAACACTTGTTGATGAGGAGTTTTGCCTTGATTTAAAGAAGTGTAAAAACTTTGGACTTGCCCTTTCCATAGAGGGAACGGAGGAAACAAATGACGAGCGCCGAGGCGATGGTGTTTATAACAAAACGCTTGATGCTATGGCTGTTCTTAAAAAGCATGGTTGTATTTTCGGCACCTCCATTTGCTATACAAGCAGGAATTATGAGGCTGTTACAAGTGATGAATTTTATGATAAAATGATTGAATGCGGTGCGAAATATATGTGGTATTTCCATTATATGCCCGTTGGCGGCGATGCGGATACAGAACTTCTTTTGACGCCTGAGCAAAGGGAGCATGTGTATCGCTCTGTAAGGGAAAAAAGAAATAATAAAACCGGCAAGCCTATATTTACAGTTGATTTTCAGAATGATGCCGAATTTGTCGGTGGCTGTATCGCAGGCGGAAGAAACTATTTTCATATTAATTCCGAGGGTGATGCAGAGCCGTGTGTTTTTATTCATTATTCTGATTCCAATATTCGTGAAAAATCAATTCTTGAGTGTTTAAAATCTCCTCTTTTTAATGAGTATTATAAGGGTCAGCCGTTTAATAAAAATATGCTTCGTCCTTGTCCGATGCTTGAAAATCCTCAGGCACTTCGTAAAATGGTTGAACGCAGCGGTGCAAAATCAACAAATCTGCTTTGTGCCGAAAGTGCGAATGCGCTTTGTGCCAAGTGCGATGCTTATGCAAAAAGCTGGGCGCCAAGGGCAAAGGAAATCTGGGAGGAAAAGGAGCGCTTCAAGCCGTTTACACAGTATTATCGCGATACGCCTGAAGGAAAAACAGACTATAAATCTGAAGATTATTAAATTGCTGTAAGCCTTTGCAGTATAATGACTAATGAAAAAGACTATCCCGATAAAGAGATAGTCTTTCATTTTTATATTCTTATGAGTGTAGAAATGAATTGTAGGAATACTGTATGAATAATGTAGGAATAAACGGAGCTTGACTGGTTCTAACTGATACTTATTGTGATTATAATTTGTCAATCTAAAATTTATTTTTGTTGATATTTTAGCATAATTATGATAAAATAATTTCAAAGGAGATGATTTGATGAATAATTCAATTAGACCTGTTTCTGATTTAAGAAATAATTTTGCAGAAATATCAAAAATGGTTCACGAAACTTCGCAACCTGTTTTTCTTACCAAAAATGGTTTTGGCGATATGGTTGTTCTTAGTATTGAAGCATATGAAAATCTGCAATTTGAAAGCGAAGTATATTTAAAATTACAAGAAGCCGAAAAGGAAGCTAAGCTGACCGATAAAAGATTTTCATCAAAAGAGATTTTGGCAGAGCTTAAAGGTGCAATAAATGTATAAACTTGAATTTCTGCCTGTTGCAAAAAATGATATGCTGGAAATTGTAAAATACATTTCTGACGAACTGAAAAATCCTGTTGCAGCTTCAAGGCTTGCAGAAGAATTTGTTTCATCCGCAGAAAAGGTATGCGATTTTCCGTATTCAAATAATGTCTATACACCGATTAAACCACTTGGCTTGGAATACAGAAAAATAATTGTAGATAATTATTTGATGTTTTATATTGTTCATGAAGAAACAAAAACTGTGACTATCATGCGTGTACTATATGCACGAAGAAATATCAGCGAACAAATTAAACAATAAATCTATTTAAACAATGAAAAAGACTGTCCCGATTAAGAGACAGCCTTTTTATTATATAGTTTTATTCCTGTAGGAATTAGATGTATGAATAATGTACGAATAGTGTACGAACGAAGTAGATTTAACTACGTTTTACTACCTCTAATTCCGCTTAACTGCGTGCAATTACTCAGCAATTGCCTCTTCTATCGCAACTGCTGTTGCAACTGTTGCACCTACCATTGGGTTGTTACCCATACCGATAAGACCCATCATTTCAACATGAGCCGGAACAGAGGATGAGCCTGCAAACTGTGCATCGCCGTGCATTCTGCCCATAGAGTCTGTTAAACCGTATGAAGCAGGACCTGCAGCCATATTATCAGGATGAAGAGTTCTTCCTGTGCCGCCGCCTGATGCAACTGAGAAGTATGATTTGCCGTTTTCAAGAGCCCATTTCTTATATGTGCCTGCAACAAGATGCTGGAAACGAGTTGGGTTTGTTGAGTTACCTGTAATAGAAACATCAACGCCCTCTTCCTTCATAATTGCAACGCCTTCAAGAACATCGTTAGCACCATAGCATTTAACGGCAGCTCTTTCACCGTCTGAGAAAGCCTTTGTTTCAAGAACTTTAAGCTCGCCTGTGTAGAAATCATAATCTGTTTTTACATAGGTAAAGCCGTTAATTCTTGAAATGATATAAGCAGCATCCTTGCCAAGACCGTTAAGGATAACTCTGAGTGGCTCTTTACGAACCTTGTTTGCTGTTCTTGCGATACCGATAGCTCCTTCAGCAGCAGCAAAGCTTTCGTGACCTGCAAGGAATGCAAAGCACTTTGTTTCTTCGCTGAGAAGTCTTGCACCGAGATTGCCGTGACCTAAGCCAACGTTTCTCTGCTCTGCAACAGAACCCGGGATACAGAAAGCCTGAAGACCGATACCGATTTTTTCAGAAGCCTCAGAAGCAGTTTTAACACCACTCTTGATTGCAACTGCAGCACCAAGTGTATATGCCCAGCTTGCATTTTCAAATGCGATTGGTTGAACACCTTTAACGATAGCATCTACATCGATGCCCTTTGATAAGCATAAATCCCTTGCTTCTTCAAGACTTGAAAGACCATATTCTGCAAGGCATTTTTCGATTTTGGCAAGTCTTCTTTCCTTGCCTTCAAATTTTACATCATTTGCCATTTTTGCGTCCTCCTTATCTTATTCTTCACGAGGGTCAATATATTTTGCAGCATTTGCAAAACGACCGTAATTGCCAATGTTTGCCTTATAAGCTTCGTCAGGTGTTTTACCGTGGCGGATATCTTCAAGCATCTTGCCAACCTTAACGAATTCATAGCCGATAACCTCGCCCTCTTCGTCAAGCGCCATACGGGTTACATAGCCTTCAGCCATTTCCATATAACGAACGCCCTTAAGCTTTGTTGAAAACATTGTACCAACCTGGCTTCTGAGACCTTTTCCAAGATCTTCAAGAGCAGCACCGATAACAAGACCGTCTTCTGAGAAAGCACTCTGTGAACGGCCGTAAGCAAGCTGCTTGAAGATTTCTCTCATAGCAACATTGATAGCGTCACAAACAAGGTCTGTGTTAAGGCACTCAAGAAGAGTTTTGCCCGGAAGAATTTCTGCAGCCATAGCAGCAGAATGTGTCATACCTGAGCAGCCGATTGTTTCAACAAGAGCCTCTTCTACAATACCTTCCTTAACATTAAGGCTGATTTTGCAGGCACCCTGCTGAGGTGCACACCAGCCGATACCGTGTGAGAAACCGCTGATGTCACTGATTTGATAAGATTTTACCCATTTTCCTTCTTCAGGAATTGGAGCCGGACCATGATGCGGACCTTTTTTAACAGTACACATCTGTTCAACTTCATGTGAATAAGTCATATTTAATACTCCTTCCAGTTTTGTTAATAATTTTAAAAATTAACAATGCTATTATAACGAATTACTGCCGTATCTTCAAGTGTAATGTGATAAAAAATTGTCATATTTTTATATTTTTAACATATTGCTTGAAAATGGGTATTGATAAATAAGGGTTATCGTTAAATGTGACAATTAAGCCCCTATGTATTCTTATATAGTAAGAGGCGGATGTTTTATCCGCCTCCATAATGTGTATTATTATATTCGATTTATTTATCTGCACTTAAGTGTTTTAAAAATTTATTAGCAATTATATACGAAACGATGCATGCAACAACAACATTTACGACTTCCAAAATAATATATGTTTCTGAAATTATACGAAGGTGGAATCCTTTATAAATATAGAAAAAATTATAAATTACTGCATATAATATTTTATCAGTTAAAACATATATAATAAAAATTAGTAAGGTAAAAGTTATTGCTGGTTTGAACTTTATTTTCGTGATTTTATCATTTTTTTTAAAGAAAACACCAAAAAATATTGCTGAAATTAAATAAGTAAAAATATATGGTAATACACTTAATAGATCAATAACTGATTGTAACGGAATAACTTCATAAGTTATCAAAGAACCTGTCATTAAAGAATGATAAAGGAACTCTATATAATCCTGCTGTGTATTTGATAAAACCAAGTATAATATACAATTTAACAATACAGATATTATTGACATGAATAAAAATAAAGATCTTTTGAATTGTGCTTTCGTATTATTGTTCATTTTTGAATCTTTTCCATAAATCATGATTTAACTTTCATACATTTAAATGATTAAGACATATACTGTCTGCATTTTTCCAAAATACCCGGAACTTTATTATATCTGATTTCCCATTCGGAATGTTTTTTCTTGTAATTTACTAAAATCATTACACGTATAGCAATAACAATAGCACCTGGAATTATATAGAAAATAAGACCTATTATGGATAAAATAACCCAAAACATAGTTCCGCCGGGCTTATTGGGTTCTGAAGTCATTATAGACCAATACTCATTTTCCAACTCGGCAATTTCATTATAATTTGGTATTTGTGTATCACGTTGAAACATTAATTTTACATAATTAGTAGTTTCAGTTACAGAATAAAGCTGGTCATAGTTCCAGCCGCCACGCTCTAAATGTGTATCCTTGCTATGTACTTCCTGCGTAGATTTCAGTGTCCATCCGAAATTCTGGAATGTTTCAATGGCGTTTTGCTCTTCTGACGGTGATACCGTTAAGCTTTGACTTTCAATCATTTTTGTTTTCTCCTTTTTCATGGATTTCTTGTTTTTGCATATTATAACAAAGCAATTGCTTATTGTCAATAGTCATTTACATAGTAACACTAAGTTTAATATATACTTGATTAGAATTACAATATATAATGGCGGTGATAATTATGGATATAAGTTTTACGAATAAATATAAAAATCTTGGACTGAACATTGCATACTACAGAAAACGAAGCGGATACACGCAACTTCAATTCGCTGAAATACTTGATATTGACCGTTCACACATTTCTGCAATGGAAATAGGAAAGAACGCTCCATCACTTGATTTGATTTTCAAAATATGCGAAGAATTAAATATAACTGAAAAAGAATTATTTGATTTCAGATAAAAAAGGCACTATGCAGATGATTACTGCACAGTGCCTTTCAAGCATCTATTTGCTTTTCATAGATTAGTTTCAATTATTTTTTGTGTTAATTCTTCTGTTGGGAAATCGCAGCAGATGATTCCGTAGTAGTTTTCTTTTTTCAGCGGATACTTCAAAAATTGCGCATTAATATAGTTTGCATTTCTGCGTGGGCCCTTAAATCCGCCTGCCGTTGAAAGATAATTAAGAATATATTTGCCTTCAAAAGGCTTTGCCTTATCAAGAAACGGCTTTATACAATCATTCCAGCGGGGGATAGGCTTATATTTATATCTATCAAGAATAATAAATTTTACGCTGTTTTCCCCTCCTGTTTCAAGAGGAAGCGGATTCGGAATAATTTCCGGCTGCTCTTTCCAGTGTGAAAAATCAATACCTGTATTAAGCGGAGTAAAATCTTTCCTGTTTTCCATTGGGCATCGGCGGATCAGAATAATCTTACCTCTTGCTTCATCAAGTGTCGGAACACGATTTTCAAGAAACCATTTATTTTCATTTCCTTTAATATATGTATAAAACAAATTATCAAAGCTTTTTTCGTATCCGGAGCCGCTGTCATTTTTAAACTGAAAAAGGATTGTTTCGCTTGGATTTTCTTTGAGAAAGCGATAACAATGGTCAAGTACATCAGCCATATCCATCTGTTTTCCGAAATGATTTGGTGTATTGAAAACCTTGGCAAAGGCGTGTACCATTTTAAGCCTTTCTCCCTCATTTTTAACTCTTATATCAAGCATTCGGATACCGATACAAAGCTGTTCATAAATGCTCATATTCTGGCATTTTGTAATATATGAAAACTGAACATACTGCGTTACACTGTCATGTGTGCCGACAATGTTATATTCAAAAACAGGTCTTGAACCGTCAAGGCCTTTCATCCATTTACACAAATTGATTTCCATAATTTTCACTTCCCCTTACAACGCAGTATAGCACTTTTATTTTATTTCTTCAACCGATTGAAAAAATCTTTTAATATCGTTATAATAAATTTAACAATGGGGGGGGTACAGATATGCTTATTTTTGAAAAGGCAGGCAAGGTTTTGCCTGAGCAGGATAAAACGAATATTCCGATTGAATTTCAAGTTCCGAACGGAATGGAAAAGCTTGTAATTGATTATGCTTACTCGCCGAAAACACTGGTGGATGAGGCAAAAGCAACAGAATTGCTTGAAAAGAGTATAAAAAAATATCTTGGAAAGAAATATAAGGCAGAGCCGAAGGATTTTATGCCTGTGAAAAATCTGATTACACTTTCTCTTGATGAAAACGGAAATTACCGAGGTGCAGCACACAGACAGGCCGACAGACAGCATCACGAAATAAGCAGGGATTTTGCTTCTGCAGGCTTTGAGAAGGGCGAAATCGCAGGCGGAAAATGGACGCTTGTGCTTAATGTTCACTGCTGTGCCTGCGCAGTCGATTACAATGTAAGAATTACAGGGGAGGAAAAAAGATGAAATATATTCCTTGTGAGCTTCATTGTCATACAATACATTCAGACGGCGATTTTACACCAAAATCGCTGCAGCAGGCTGCAAAAGAAAATGAGCTGTCATTGATTGCATTGACGGACCATAATACCTTCAGCGGAGCAAAGGAGCTTAATGGCGATATCATTCCGTTTATAAAGGGCATAGAATGGACAACCTATTTCGGGCATATGCTTGTACTGGGAGCTAAAAGCTTTGTGGATTGGCGGGATGCCGTTCCGGATAATATTGACGATAAAATAGAAGCTGTAAAAAAAGCAGGCGGAACCGTCGGCGTTGCACATCCGTTTCAGTGCGGCTCTCCGATATGCACGGGCGGTCGCTGGGAATTCAATGTTACAAAATGGGAGAATGTAAATTACATTGAAATATGGCACGAGGCTTTTCACGACGGCAACACGGAAAATGACAGAGCGCTTGCGTTCTGGACATCACTGCTTGATCAGGGATACCGGCTTGCCGCCAGCTATGGAAAGGATTGGCACAGACCGCAGAAAAAGGATATTCTTTTCGGATGTACCTATCTTGGAATAGACGGAGAAGTAAATGAAGAAAATGCACTTCACGCAATAAAAAGCGGAAGAATGACTGTTTCGGTCGGAGCAGAATTTTCATTTGCTGTTTTGCAGAATCATGCTGTATATCATATAGGTGAAACACTTTCAGACGGAGCAGCAAGATTTGATTTCAACTGTAATTTTGATACAAGAAAAAAGTATTGCGGAAATAAAAACATTGAATATCAAGCCATAAGAATTGCTACAAACGGGAATGAAACAGTTTGTGAAGCAGATAAAAACACAAAAAGAATTGAAATCGTCTTACAGAAAAAGCATTGGTACAGAGCAGAGCTTTGGGGAGAAATAGACGGCGTGGAACAGCCCCTTGCAATTACAAGCCCTGTTTACACACGATAAACAGGGGAGGGCGAAGGACAAAACCACCGGCGAAAAGCCGGTGGTTTTGTTACTGAATTTCAATAGCAAAACGGAATTTTGCGTTATCTTCATACCAAAGGGGGAAGTTTGTTCCCCATACATTATTATAGAGAACATAGGAAATTCCGTCTTTTTCAATATCTTCAAATTTATTGTCGAATTCAAGAATTTTTCCCCTGCCGAGAGAAAGGATAGGATTATCAAAATTCGTAAACTTATAGCTGTTTTTATCTGCTATAAGCTCAGCTGCCGATACGGCATGGAGATTTCGTGAGCCATTTGAAATTACTGAGTTCGGCTCAATGGTATCTTCGAGCTTTTTGAGCTTTATATTGCCGTTTGCAGGGAACAGGCGCATATAAATAGCTTCTGTTAATCTGTTTGAATCCTTACCGAACCATGATAAATCAATTTGAAGTCCGTTTTCGGACAGCGTGTAAATAATCTGAATATTTTTTGGAGCGCCAAGCTCTCTGCAAAGTCTTTCATCGCATTTCAGATTAACAAAAATTCTTGGATTTTTTCTGCTGTTATCAAGCACAGCCTTTACTGCAGAATACGGAAATCTGCCGATGGGGTATTTCCCTTTTACATATTTAAGAAGCGGTCTTGCAAAGTCTCCGATTGCCCATTTTTTTGTTACATTCAGATCTCTTGAATAATGATTAAGCCAGAAATTATAGTCCTTTTCCGAATAGGAGTGATATTCAGCAATGGCATTTTCGTTTTTCCTTATAACCTCTTCGCCGTTGTATGACAATCTGCCTATACCGCCAAGCTTGTTGATTTTAAGGCTCCATTTTCCGCAGGAAACCGTACCGAACTGCTCTGTTCCGTTTGGAAGCTTCTTCATTTTTTTGGGGATAAGCGAAGCAAGAACAGTCTCAGCCTCAGTCTTATGAGAAGTATTAAGGAAGGATATAGCCTTTGCTGTATAATCCCTCTGCTCAGCCCAGCTTTTTTCTATTGTTTTATAAGATCCCTGTTTATAAGTGCCGTGCTTTCGGTTGATAATTGTAAGCATATTCTGCGGAAAATCGCGAAACGGATGCTTAATAACAACCTTGTCCTTTGCTCTTGCCTTTTGAAAATCAGTCTTAAGGTAGTTTTCGTAATCTGCAAAGTACATCTTGTTATCCATTCCGCAGGTATGCTCGCTTATGCAGAGAAGTGCATCCGTAAATCCGATATATTCTTCGCTGTCTTTTTTCATACTGCCGTCAGCAAGCCATTTACGCTTTAATGCCATCAGTTCCCGAAGAGAAGCTGATTTATAAGGATCGGAGGCACTGCCGTGAATCCATGTGTCTCCGATTTCATTTTCAATAATCGGAAGCTGATTGCGAACCTGCCATACAGCTTCGGCAAAATCATCCATTGAAGCAGCTTCAACCTCATAATCAGGAAATTCCTTCTGAATTCTGTTAAGCTTAGCCATGGCTTTTTCAGGAGAGGGAGCGCCGTGATTATCAAGCGTATGGTCAAAATAGAGAACCTCGTCTATCAAATTGCTTTTGAATGCTCCGCCGTATGCTTTTGAATATATTACAACAATTTCATCGGTGCTGTTTTTCCATAAAAAGCATTCGGGAACATCGGGAACTGCGGATGCGCCGTTTACGCCGATATGCAAAAGCTTGATTTTGTGTTTGGCAAGGATTTTAACAAGAGCAATTGTATGCCCCGGAACATCTGTCATTTTTGCTGCAATCGTTTTTCTTCCGCGTAATTCATCAAGCTTATCAACAATGGATAAGCCGTATTCAAGAGTATCTGTATCAAGAAGCTCTGTATGCGTTGTAAACGGCATTGCGTGCGGAACAATATTTCCGCATTTTATGGCTTCGGTAAGCTCTTTTTTCTGTTCAATTGTTCCGTTTTCAAGAGCTTCCTTTAGAATCCATGAGCCTGTAGTCCAGACAAAGCATTTCTTTTTATCTGAATTAACCTGCTTTGCCAGATTTATTGCGCTTGGAATGAATGTATTGATATATTTTTGTCTTATATTTTCGGCATAATCGGTAAAGCCTAAATCAAGATGCGTTTTGGATACAACAAATACCTTTTTCATAAAACAGCTTCCTTGTATTATTTATTAAAAAATCTGCACTGTTATTTACAGTGCAGATTATATATTATCATAGAAAACTTGTATATACAATATGAAAAAACCACCTGAAATTAGTGAATTATATGGTACCCAGTGCTTCAATAACCTGTTTTTTATAATTTATAAATTCAGGTGTTAAATTAAAATCATTTACTCTTGGATGCTTTTCTTCAATGATGATTTCGTGCGTTATTTTTCCCGGTGAGCCGGATAAAATCAGGATTCTGTTTGAAAGAAGAATGGCTTCATCAATATCATGCGTTATGAAAATGGTTGATAAATCAATTTTTTCCATAACCGAAAGATACCATTTATGCATCTGGGACTTTGTTATTGTATCAAGTGCACTGAACGGCTCATCCAGCAGCGCAACGCCGCCTGATGCAAGATATGTACGAAGCAGAGCGGCACGCTGGCGCATGCCTCCCGAAAGTTCGCCGGGATACATATTTTCCGTGCCTGCTATGCCGAATTCCTCAAAATGCTTTTGTGCTTCCTTTCTTGCCGCCTTTTTGCTCATTCCCGAAATAAGCAGCGGTAAAGATACATTGTCTATGATTTTTTTGTATTCCAGAAGCATATCCTTCTGCAGCATATAGCTGACTTGTCCGGGCTTGCCTGTTATGTTATTCCCATTTAAAAGAATGCTTCCGCTGTCTGCCGTTAAAATGCCTGAAATGCAGTTGAACAGGGTAGTTTTTCCTGCTCCGCTGACGCCAAGCAGGCTTATTAATTCGCCTTTTTGAAGAGAAAGCGAAACATCATCCAATACTTTTTTTTCGCCGAAGCCTTTTGATATTGAATTAACTGATAAAATTTCCATTTTGTTATTCTTTCCGAAAAGTATTATTCAGGGAGATATTCGTTTGTAAAGCCGAAATCCGTATCAATCTGATTTTCTATTAGGTCATTTTCCCAAAGCCAGTCATAAAATCCGTTCCAGCGTTCGCTGTCAATACATCCCCATTGCTTTGCCTCTGCAATGTACTGCTCGGAAATCCATTTCTGGCTCTCAAACACAAGCTCTTCACAACCTGTCAGGGCGCCCGTATCGTCGCTGTCAATCAGGATTTGTGCCGCTTCTTCGGGATTTTTTGCCGCATATGTATAGCCCTTTGCGGTAGCTTTCATAAATGCTTTTGCGGCTTCTGGATTTTCATTCAGAAAATCATTGTTTCCGATGATAACCGGGGTGTAATAATCAAAGGTTTCATCAATATCCTTGAAGCTGAAATAATCCGTATCTACACCGCTTACCTCTGCGTTAATGCCGCCCCAGCCGTAAAATACCCAGATGGCATGATCCGGGTTTGCATTTACATCCTGTGCCTCCTCGGTTACCGTGTTCGGGATAACCTTAACCTTATCCCAATCTCCTCCGTTACTGTTAACGGCTTTTTTCATAATGGCAAGTTCAATGGGGGAATCCCAGGTCAGATAGGTGTTTCCCGTTAAACCTGCGGGTGTATCCATGCCACTGCCTGCTTTCGACATAATTCCCGATGTGTTATGCTGTAAAATGGCTGCAACGGCGGTAACCCCGATTTTATCCTCGGCAGTAAAGGCAGCTGCAAGTGTATCCTGTGCTTCAACGGTAAACTGAGCCTGACCTGCGGCACAAACCTGTGTTGCCGCACTGTTTTCGGGAGGCTGCACGATTTTTACATTCAGCCCTGCTTCCTCATAGTAGCCTTTCTGCAGTGCAACATATAAACCGGTATGGTTTGTATTCGGCGTCCATTCAAGACAGAAGGTAATATCTGTTTTTTCGGTTTTATTGTCTTTTTTTTCTGCACTGCATGCAGCAAGGCAGAACAGCATAACGGCTGCAAGAAAAGCAGCCAGTATTTTTTTATTCATAATCATTCCTCTTTAGACATATTTTTAACTTTTCTTAATCTTTCGTTCCCATGGCATTGCCGCTTTTTGGAGTACACTTATTAAAGCCATAAGCAAAAGGCTTATAACTGAAATAAATACGATAACAGCAAACATTTTGTCAAATGCATATGCTTTTTTAACTCTTGTCATATAAACGCCGAGTCCGTAAAAGCCTCCGAGCCATTCCGAGATAACTGCGCCGACTACAGCATAGGAGGCTGAAATTCTAAGCCCCGAAAAAAAGGAGCCGGTTGCAGACGGAAGCTTTATGTGCCTGAATATCTGAAGTCTGTTTGCACCCATTGAACGCATCATATTGATTTCATCCCCGTCTGCACTCTGAAAGCCGTCTAAAAGCCCTATGGATATAGGGAAAAAGGTTGTAATAACAACAAGTGTTATTTTAGGAGCCATTCCAAAGCCCATCCATAAAACAAGCAGAGGGGCAATTGCAATTGCAGGTATAGTCTGCGTTATGATTAAAATGGGATAAACAGCTTTATAGATAAATGAAAATCTATCCATAAGCGTTGCTACAATAAATGCAAGAATTATACCGATTCCAAGACCGTAAACAGCCTCCTGCAGTGTATATGAAGCCTGCTTAAGCATAATTGCAAAATTGTCAGCAAACGCTTTGCCTACATCAATGGGAGAGGGCAGCATATAAGCAGGCACAATCTCGAAATCGCAGCATAAAAGCCAAATCAGTATTATAACTGCCAAAGCTGAAATCGGTGCGATTTTATTGACCATTCTGTTTAACGGCAAATTTTTGTTTTGCGATGGGCGAGAGGTCTTTTTACCGGTGATGCTTTGTAACTTTTTTGTCAATCGTAAGAACCTCGCCTTCAGGATTGTAAACAACCTTAATATAGGCGCTTACGCTCGGGCATCCTGCCTTGATGGCAATCTTCTGGCAGTTTGTAACGATTTCCATAAGCTGATCATAGCTTTCGCCCTCAATTGTTGTTTCAAAAGGACCTACATAGCAGTTAAGACCTGTGCTTTTTATGTAAGCGATAACCTCGTCTACTATTCTGATAAGTTCGTCCTCGTCGTGAACATCAGGTAAAACCTGAATTGCAACACTTGCTTTCATAATTTTTTTCCTTTCTGAAAATATATATTTCTCAACAAGTCAAAAGAAAAAGTCCTATACTAAAAAAATAGTATAGGACAGAATTATTTTTCATATATCGTCTTCACCGTCCATACTAATGCTCGGTTTGAAGGGTATAATCTCAGCCTTTTACAGCACCCCTGACTTATTAAGTTAATGCTATTGTAAATGATTTATTGTGCATTGTCAATAATTTTCTGCAATTCGCAAAGCTTTTCCTTTGAAAGCGGTTTTGTATTTATAAGGGGATTTTCAATATTAAGGTTTTCATATTTGAAAAAACCCATGGTATGAAAGGCAAGAAGCTCATATTTTTCATATATAAACTGCTTTGCGAATTCGGCATATTTTTTTATTTGCTCCTCGGTATCGTTGATATTCGGAATAACAACGGTTCTGAGCCAGAGTCTTTTTCCGATTTCAGAGCAGTACTTACCGATTTCAACAAAATTTTTAAATGCTCCGCCTGTATACTTTCCATAGCTTTTTTCATCAAAGAATTTTATATCAAGAATAACCATATCGGCATGATCAATACATTCCTTAACCTCTTCAGTAAGAGGAACACTGCCGGAGGTATCAAGGCAGTAATTTATCCCCTCTGCTTTTAAAAGAGGATAAAGCTCGTTAATAAATGAAGCGTTCAGCAGAGGTTCTCCCCCTGAAAAGGTTACGCCGCCCCCGTTTTTAAAATATGGTTTGTAACGCCTGATTTTATTTGCAAGCTGTTCTGCCGTGTATTCGTTACTGCTGCCAAACCATGTGTCCGGATTGTGGCAGTAAACGCAGCGTAACGGACAGCCTGTAAAGAATACACCGTATCGTATTCCCTCGCCGTCAAGCGTTGCCATGGATTCAAATGAATGTATATTTGCCATGTTTTACCTCGGTTTGTTTTTTATTTTATTGCATCAATCTGAAAATCACCGCTTACGGAATTGACTTTGATTTCAGAGCTGCTGTCACCATAAACATATGTGCCGTTTCCATGTGACTGTTTAATGCTGGTTACCTTGAAATCGTTTGTGTAAACTTCGCCTGAAACTGTATCGCAGTTAATTGTAAATCCGCCTATATCGGCAGGAACAAAAACGGTGCAGTCTCCGCTTACTGTATCGGAATCAAATTCTCTCAGAGCAGCGTGCGTAATGATTTTAGAATCTGCACTTACGCCGTCAATGTCAATATCGTTGAATTTGCCCTCAGCGTTGATGTTTCCGCTTACAGTATCAACATCAAATGAATTTGCGGAAATCCCCTTAATATTTGAATCTGCGGAAACGCAGTCGATTTCCAGTTCGTTAAGGATTAATCCTTGCGGAAGACGAACGGTCAGTTCCTTGTTTTTCGGATTTGAAGCCTTAAAGCCTGATTTGCAGAATTTAATTTTCAGCTCGTTTCCGTCAACACGGTAGCGAAGTGCATAATCAGGGTCGCTCTGTTTTGGTTCAGAGAATGAAATTGTGTTCCCGTCATAATACTCAATGGTAATATTATGGCTTATCCAGTCAACTGAAAGCTCGGTTATTCCGTTTGCAGAAACCTCTCCGCTGCCGGCAGTGTAAAGGCTTTCGTTGTCATAGCTGTATGCTCCCGCACTGATATATGATGGAATATCGTCAATAACATTCTTAAATCCATTGCTTAAAAAACCGAACACACAGCTTATTGCAACAACTGCGATAATTGTAATTCCGCATATGATTGAAATAATAATTGCAGCAATGCTGCCGCCTCTGGATTTTGTCTGAGCAGGCTGGTAAGTGCCGTTTGGCGAATAATAATTTCCGTTTGCTGAATTATACCGTGTAAAGTTATCCTGCTTTTTTCGGTGTGTTTTATTGTAAGTATCACAAATGATATAGTACATAGGAATGGTTATAAATAAAATCCATGTAGGATGCCATATGTGAAGTATCATTCCGCCAGAAAGATACATTGCTGCAACAAAAACAGGATAGCAGAAATGAGCAGGATTTTTAGTTTTGATTGCAGTTACGGCTGTTTCTATAATCGGTATAAATAAAAACATAATCCAGCCTACCGCCCATCCGTTTTTTGTGAAAAATCCGAAAAACAGATAAAGACAGACAATGGAAATAGGAAGCAGAGCGTGAAGCCATGGATTTTTCTCCGGCTTCGGGCTGTAAAAAGGCGGAGTGGATTTATTATAGATATGTCCGTCTTTTGTTTCTACATGAACTCCGTTTGTACCTACATGAACATTATCACCGTCTTTGCTTTCAACATGAATTCCGTCCCATCCGATATGAACCTTATCTTTCCCGTTTTCTTTGGTAAATCCATTGGTAAAATCAGCATTTGTGCTTTCTTTTTTTTCATCATTGGGAAATTCTTCGTTTTTTGGAGATTCCTTATCAGGTTCTTCCTTTGGCTGATCTTCGGATATCTTTTTTGGAGCATCTGTTCCGTTCAAAAGCTCATCAATCGTAATACCATACAGATTTGCAAGAGCGATTAAATTATCTGTATCAGGACTGCTTTCGGAACGTTCCCATTTAGAAATTGCCTGTCTTGAAACTCCGATTTTTTCAGCAAGCTCTTCTTGTGAAAAGCCGTTAGCCTTTCTGTATTCAAAGAGCCTTTTCGCTGTTTCAATATTCATCTTATCACCTCAAGTAAATTTTAGCAGTAGCAATGCCGCAACGCTATAAACTTTGCTTTTCATTTGCGAAATTCTGGTTTTCAATTCCGCAACTATAGGTTGCAAAATCAGTGTTTAAGCCGAATTCAGCAGGCTATTTTACAGTAAAACGGAATTCTGTTGTTGTTTTGAATTCCTCGTTCGGCTGAATGTATGTGAATGGAAATTTATCTGAAAGGTTTACACTGTCCGGATAAAACTGTGTTTCCAGTGCTACACCTCTTCTGAAGGTAACTGCACCGTTTGCTTTGCCCGGATTGCCCTCCTTTGCCAGCCAGCCGCCGCAGTAAACCTGAATACCCGGCAGGTCGGTATAAACAGCAAGCTGTCTGCCGCTGTTTTCTTCATAAAGAACCGCAGCTTCCGTAAAATCTCTCGGCTCTTTATTCAGGCAATAGTTGTTATCGTAGCCTATTCCGTCAATAATAGCACGGAAGGGTTCATCGATTCTGTCGCCTATTTTGTGCATTTCGGTAAAGTCCATCATCGTTCCTTTAACCTCGCCGAGCTTGCCTGTCGGAAGCTGGCTGTCGTCTGTTTCCGTAAAGAAATCCGCGTCAATTTTCAAATCATGGTTTTCAATTGTTTCGGTTGTGTTTCCCGAAAGGTTGAAATAAGCATGGTTTGTTGGATTGGCAACTGTTTTTTTATCGCTCAGAACAGTGTATTCAAGTCTTAAAGTATTATCCTCCGTAAAGGTGTATTTAACGGTTAATGTAAAATTCCCCGGGAAGCCGTCTTCCATATCGGGAGAGAACTTTTCAAAAGTAACGGAATTATCCGTTGTTTCTTTAACATCCCAAACAGTAAAGCTGAAGCGTCCGCCGCCGTGAAGGGTCCATGTTCCCTGATTTGCAGGAAGGTTGTATTCAATGCCGTCTATTGTAAATTTGGCATTTCTTATTCTGTTTGCAACTCTGCCTACAAGAAGTCCCTGAAAGCCTAAATCGCCATTAATGTAAGGCTGCGGCTCGTCAAAGCCAAGAACAACATCGGCAAGCTTGCCTTCTCTGTCCGGCACATATATGGACTGAATTCCTCCGCCAAGGGTCTGAAGAGAAACATAAGCGCCGCTTTTGTTTGTAATTGTATAAAGGTCAACCTCTGTTCCGTCATCCATTTTTCCGAAAACTGTTTTTGTTACACTCATAGTATTATTCCCTTTCTGAAATTTGATTTTTTTAATCGAGGGCAATGCCCGAACATCAACATTTGTGAAGGGCGTAGCCCGTTTTGGTGGGAGATGATGACTCCCGACAAAAGAAAAAAGGTGTTACCCGCCGCCTAAGAGGCGGGGGGACATCTTTTCAAATGTTATAACTTGAGTATAACTTGAAATGTAAACAAATTCAATAGAATCTTGACATTTGCTTCCATAAAATATATTCTTAATATATTATTAGAATCTGTATTTTGGATAAATACAGATGAATTTCTGGCGGTGTATCGGAGAGCAGATAATTGAATAAACCTGTCTGTTTGCGGTATATTCATTCGCTACGCTGCCCTTTTGTCAACTGCGTTGACATTTCCCCTGGCAGGGATAGCTTCCTTTAACAAGGCAGGCGAAAAGGATTTAAAATTTATATGGAAAGGAATGTTTCTTTTGGAAAACATTATGATGATTTTTACAACAGTTATGCGCTATCTGCTTCCTGCTGCTGCGCTTATAGTTGTAATTACCTGTGTTGTTTCTCTTTTCAGAAACAGACCCAGAATTCATAAGATGGCTCAGCTTACGGATAAAAATAATAACGCTGTTATTGATATAAATCATTGGGAAACCTCTATCGGAAAATCAAGATCTAATGATATTGTGCTTCCCGTACCTTCTGTTTCCCGTTTTCATGCTGTTATTGCGAAGAAGAGAAGCGAATGGATCATAACGGACACCTTTTCAAAAAACGGAATATATCTAAACGGCGAGAAGATAAACGGCAAAGCCGCTTTGAATGACGGCGATGTTATTGAAATAGGTAATATCCCTCTTGTTTTTGAATGTGCGGAAGCACTTTCAAGCAAGGCTAAAAAGGAAATAAGAAATCAGGCAAGGGGAACTGCTAAGGTTGTTGCCTACGCTGTTTTGGTTGATACAAAAACGCATAAGCCTGTTTATCTTAAGAAAAAGGATGTTCTTATCGGAAGAGAGGATGGAAGCGATATTCAGCTTCTTTCAAATACGGTTTCGGGCAGGCACGCAAGAATTCATTTAACCTCACGGGGCTGGGCGCTTTCCGATCTGGACAGCCACAACGGAACAAAGCTGAACGGCAGATATATCAATCAGCCACAGCTGATTTTTGATGAGGATATGATAACCTTTGGCGACAAGGTGTTTGTTTTCTATGAGAAGTGAGGTGGAAAAAATGGCAAAGCGTGATAAAAAGAAGCTTCCGAAAATCAAGCCTATTAATAACTTTCTGATGCTTTTTATTATATCTGTTTTTCAGCTCGTAACTGCTTTCAGTGCAGCTTACAGCTATGAAAAATTTGAATCCAAAGTGCTTCTTGCTGCTGCACTTTTAATACTGACTGAGTGGATTTATCTTGTTTCATTCTATACAATGCTGCACAGACGAAATTTTGAACTTGAGCTTATTGCATTTTTCCTTTGCGGAACAGGTGTTTCAACCATCGGATCTGTTGATGCAAACAGTGCTTTTAAGCAGTATTTTATGATTCTTGCAGGAATACTGATTTATATTTTTATGGTCTTTATTCTCGGCAATGTTGATTTGTGTATGAAATTAAGACTGCCTGTGGCTGCAGGTGCCATTCTGCTCCTTATTGTAAATCTTGTTATAGCAAAGGTAACAAATGGTGCAAGAAACTGGATAACGATCGGCGGAATCACCTTTCAGCCGTCTGAATTTGTTAAAATTGCCTTTATTTTTGTTGGCTCGGCAACGCTTGAAAAGATACAGACAAGCAAGAATATTTTTGCATTTATCGGTTTTTCAATCGCCTGCGTAGGCTCTCTTATTCTGATAAAGGATTTCGGAACTGCGCTTATTTTCTTTATTACTTTTTTGATAATCGCCTTTATGAATTCGGGCGATATCAAAACAATTATTCTTGCTGTGGCTTCGGCAGTGCTTGGTGCGGGAATTGTTGTTAAGTATAAATCCTATGTAACTGCCCGCTTTTCGGTTTATCGTCATATCTGGGAGCCGGAATATTTTAACGGCAGCGGTTACCAGCAGACCAGAACGCTTGTCGGTATGGCTTCGGGCGGATTGCTTGGTCTTGGTATCGGAAACGGAAATACAAAGCATGTTTTTGCGTCAACAACAGATTTGATCTTTGGTGTTATCTGTGAGGAATGGGGCTTTATTTTCGGTATTATCCTTGTGCTTACCTTTGTTGCAATTGCGGCTTCTGCTCTTATTAATTCGATTGCTTCAAGATCTACCTTTTATTCCATTGCCGCTGTTGCAGGCGCAGGTATGCTCCTTTTTCAGACAGCGCTTAATATTTTCGGCATAACAGATGTTCTGCCGTTAACGGGTGTAACGCTTCCGTTTGTAAGTCAGGGCGGTTCCTCTATGATGTGCTGTTGGGCAGTGCTTGCTTTTATCAAGGCATCTGATGTGCGCACCTATAATTATCTCGGAGGTGCAAAAAAGAAATGAAAATGATTACAAGAAGAGGAGTTTTCCTCTGGATACTTACCGTATTATTTGTTGCAGGTCTTGCTTTTATGGGCTACAGCCTTGTTGAAGACGGCGATGTCTGGGTTATGAAATATTACAACAGCCATGTCTATAATGACGGCAAGCTTATTGCAGCAGGTGCTATTACAGACAGGGACGGTGTTGTTCTTGTTGAAACCAAGGACGGCGACCGTGTTTATAATGACAGCAAAAGTATAAGAAAATCCAATCTTCATGTTGTCGGCGATATGAGAGGCTTTATCTCAACCGGTGTTCAGACTGCTTATGAATCCGAGCTTGTCGGCTATAATGTTCTGACAGGTGTTTATGGCATTGAAAAGGGCAATAACGGAAATGATTTAAAGCTTACCATTGATTCTGAATTAAATAAGGTTGCGTATAATGCTCTTGAGGGCAGAAAGGGTACTATCAGTGTTGTAAACTATAAAACAGGCGATATTGTTTGTATGGTATCAGCACCCACCTTTGATGTAAATGATGTTCCGAAAGATCTGGATACGAATCCTATTTATGAGGGTGCATATCTTAACAGGTTTCTTTCGGGTCTTTATACTCCCGGCTCAACCTTTAAGATTGTTACAACGATTTGTGCGCTTGAAAATATGGGAAATGATGTTTTGAATGAAACCTGGAATTGTAAAAGAATTTTTGATGTAGACGGAATTAAGGAAGATAATATTATATGTAACAGCTACCACGGAAAAATTGATTTTGAGCATGCGCTTGCACAGAGCTGTAACACTGCCTTCGGCGATCTTGCAATACAGCTTGGAGCGGATAAATTAAAAGCAACTGTTGATAAGCTTGGCTTAACCTCTTCTGTTTCGGTAAGCGGTAAGATATCTTCAACTGCCGGCAGATTTCCGCTTGAAAGCAATGCAGCCGATACAACAGTTGGTTGGACGGGTATCGGTCAGGGAGATACACTTTTGAATCCTGCTTCAATGCTTCGCCTGATGTGTGCTATAGCAAATGACGGAAAGGCTGTGTCCTTCAATATTGTTGATGATTTTTCAAATCAGGCAGGAAAGGCACTTGGTATATCCTTTAAATCGGATGAAACGCAGCTTATAAGCTCCGAAACTGCCGAAACGGTTAAAAAGCTTATGAGAAATAATGTTGTTATACAATATGGAGAAAGCCGCTTTCCCGGGCTGAATATCTGTGCAAAATCGGGTACGGCTGAAATTGATGATGTGGATGCGCATAATACGGCGCTTTTTGTTGGTTTCTTAGATGATGAAGCGCATCCGTATGCCTTTATTGTTGTTGCCGAAAGAGGAAATTCCGGCTCTAAGGTTGCAGGTTCAATTGCAAATACAGTGCTTCAGGCAGTTGTAGAACAGGACTAATGAAGAATGGAAAAAACAAATTACGAAAAAAAAGCGGAAAGGGCATTGCTTATTTCCGTTGATACAGGCGATTTTGATGCAGAAGCTTCGATAAATGAGCTTGCCGAGCTGGCTGATACGGCAGGTGCAGAGGTTGTCGGAATGATTGTGCAGAAAAAGGATGCTCCGTCGCCGTCCTCCTTTGTTGGTTCCGGCAGATTGGATGAAATTGAGCTTTTCTGCAGGTCAAATGATATTGATATTATTATTGCAGACAGTGAATTAACACCGATTCAAGTAAGAAATATAGAAGATTTTACAGATGTTAAAATTGTAGACCGAACAACGCTTATACTTGATATTTTTGCAAAAAGGGCAAGGTCTGCCGAGGGTAAAATTCAAGTTGAGCTGGCTCAGCTGAAGTATACGCTCCCCCGTCTTTCAGGGCAGGGGAAAAGCCTTTCAAGGCTTGGTGGCGGAATAGGCACAAGAGGTCCGGGCGAAACAAAGCTGGAATCGGATAAAAGGCATATCAGAAGAAGAATTCAGTATCTGAATGAAAGTCTTAATAAAATTGAAAAGCGCAGGCAGGCTATGCACGAGCGAAGAAAGAAGAACGGAGCGCAGGCGGTAGCAATAGTCGGTTATACCAATGTTGGTAAGTCAACGCTTATGAATCGCTTAACGGCAGCAGGTGTTCTTGAAGAAAATAAATTATTTGCAACGCTTGATCCTACGGCAAGAAAGCTTACTCTGCCTGACGGAAGAAAGATAATGCTTATTGATACGGTCGGTCTTGTTCGCAGGCTTCCGCATCATCTTGTAGATGCCTTTAAATCAACGCTTGAAGAAGCGCTTTGGGCTGATGTTATTTTGAATGTCTGCGATGCTTCAAGCGAGGAATGCAGCGAGCATATTAAGGTTACAAATGAATTGCTTTCCTCACTTGGCTGTGATGGAAAGCCGATTATAAATGTTTTGAATAAATGCGATTTGGTTCCCGATATTCTTGGTTTTCCGCTAATCGGAAGAAGTGTTCACATCAGTGCCAAAACGGGCTATGGAATCGAAAACCTTCTTGCTGCTGTTTCAAAAGCACTTCCGCAGGCTGTGGCAAGGGTTCAGCTTTTTATTCCGTTTTGCAAAGCAAAAATTGCAAATGAAATCAGAAATTACGGCATTGTTGAAAGTGAAGTGTATACGGAAACGGGTATTCAAATAACCGCTTCTGCCGAAATATCGTATCTTAATACGATTGAAGAATATATTGTAAGTTATATTTAATATTTTCGGCTCATAAAATCAATTGTAGGTGATTTTATGAAGATGCTGACTTTAAGATTAAAGCCCAAAACTATTTTCGGACTTCTGCTTGTTTTTACAGGGATTGTTGTAATTGTTATAACCTTTGCTTCCAATCATATTAAAAGCAACGAAAGTGTTATGAATTCCGTTACTCTTGAAACGAATGAGGAAAGAGAATCGTATTTAACCTCTCTTGGCTGGGAATTTAAAACGGATTGTACTGAAAAACAGGTTAAAATTCCCGAAGAATTCAATGATGTTTATTCAAGATATAATGAAATTCAAAAGTCTCAGGGCTTTGATTTAGAGCAATATAAGGGTCAGGAGGTTACTGTTTATACTTACAGCATAACGAATTATCAGGGCTATGAAAACAGAGATTGCATTTATGCAAATCTGCTTGTATGCAATAATACTCTGATAGGCGGGGATGTTTGCTCAACCTCTGCTTCGGATGGTTTTATGCAGTCGTTGAAAAAGCAGTAAAGCTATAATGGAAAGAATAGATAAAATTATTTCTAATGAACTGAATATTGCAAGAAGTGATGCAAAATCGCTGATCAGATCAGGCAAGGTTTTTGTAAACGGCGTATGTGAAAAATCCTCCTCCCGCAAGCTGAATGAAGAAAAAGATATTCTTAATGTAAATGGAAAGGAGATTCGGTTTCGCAGATTCGTTTATATTATGATGAATAAACCTAAGGGTGTTATTTCCTCAACAGACGGAAGAAAAACGAATGAAAAAACCGTTGTTGATATTCTTCCTGATGATATGAAGCGAAAAAATCTGTTTCCTGCCGGCAGGCTTGATAAAAATACAACGGGCTTTGTACTTATAACGGATGACGGTGAATTCGCCCATAGAATTCTGAGCCCCAAAAACCATATTCCGAAAACATATATTGCGGCTCTTGATAAGCCGTTTGATGAAAATATTATAAAAGCCTTTGAAAAGGGAGTCACGATTGGCAGTGATGAATGTCTGCCCGCTGTTCTTGAAGCAGTGAACGGAGATTATAAAACGGCTAAGGTTATTATCAGGCAGGGAATGTATCATCAGATAAAGAGAATGTTTAAAAGCTTTGGGATTGAAGTAATGGAACTCAGAAGAATCAAGATGGGAAAGCTTTCTCTTGATGATAAATTATCAGAGGGAGAATGCCGATTTTTAGATGAATTTGAACTTGAACTTATAAAATCTAATTGAATATTACAAAATTTTCCACAATAAATTAGTGCTGTTATTTACAATAAGGCACAATATATTGTGGTTTTTTATTTAAAATTTACGAGTTTATGCAAGTTGAACAAAAAAATAATAAAATGTTGTTAAAAAGGTTGCAAATTGTTTATAAGCCTTGTATAATATGAACAAGAGAAATGTAATCACTTTGTGCAGTTTTTTAATATGTTGAATATTAAGAGGGGGAGTATTTAATGCCAAACAGATTATTTCAAACCATTGTAAATCATATGAGGGATTCAATAGACCGTAATATCGGTGTTGTTGATGAAAGCGGTTCGGTTATCGCTTGCTCAGAGCTTGGCCAGATTGGCGAAATCCGTAAAGGTGTTGTTTCTGCCGGGGTATTTTCAGGAATTCAGACCTGTGTGGACGGCTGCACTTATAAAGCCTTCGGAAGCTCTGTTCATCCTGAATATGCCGTATTTCTTGATGGAATTGATGAAGCAAGCAAACGATATGCGGATATTATTGCCGTTGCTATGGATCAGATAAAACAGAATAATGATGAGAAATTCGATCGTTCTAATTTTGTGAAAAATGTTATTCTTGATAATATTCTTCCCGGCGATATTTATATTAAAAGCCGTGAGCTTCATTTTAATAATGATGCAACAAGAGTTGTGTTTATCATCCGAGTTGCCCAGCAGACGGATATTTCCGTATATGATGTTATACAGAATTTCTTCCCTGATAAAACAAAGGATTTCGTTATCAATGTCAATGAAAATGATATTGCTCTTATTAAAGAGGTTCGCCCTAATGTTGAAATGAAGGATCTAGAAAAGCTTGCCAGATCTATCTGCGATACTTTGTCAACAGAGTTTTATTGCAGTGCAGTTGTTGGTATCGGTACATGCGTTACAGGTATTAAGGAGCTTGCTCACTCCTTTAAAGAAGCTCAGGTTGCTCTTGAGGTTGGCAAGGTATTTGATACCGAGCAGCCGATTGTAAGCTATGAGAATCTGGGAATTGCCCGTCTTATTTATCAGCTTCCTACAACGCTTTGCGATATGTTCCTGCGTGAGGTTTTCAAAACCGGTTCAATAGAATCGCTTGATCAGGAAACTTTGTTTACGATTCAGAAATTTTTTGAAAATAATCTTAATGTATCAGAAACAAGCCGCAAGCTTTTTGTGCATAGAAATACGCTTGTTTACCGCCTTGAAAAAATCAAGAAAATAACAGGTCTTGACCTTCGTGAATTTGATGATGCAATTGTATTTAAAGTAGCGCTTATGGTTAATAAGTATCTTGAATCAACTCCTGTTAAATATTAATCAAATAAATGAAATTAAAATCCTTCCATATTTATGGAGGGATTTTTTGATAATTATTCCATTAATGTAAATAATATCTTATATATTATAATTTGTTTACAAAATTGTTACAAAAAGAGCCGATTAGCTCTTGATTTATAAAATAAAATGCTTTATTATATATTATTGTATAATGGTTTCAAAGCTCACTTTGAGCGTTGAAATAAAAAATGTTTAAAAACTAAGAATCCTAAAATGATTAGAGGTAAAAATCGTGATTGAATTTCGTGATGTTTCAAAGGTGTATGACAGTAACGGCACTAAAGCGCTCAATAATGTTAACATCAAAATCGAGGATGGAGAATTTGTTTTCATTGTTGGTTCTTCCGGTGCAGGTAAAAGTACATTTTTGAAGCTTATTATGCATGAGGAAAAGCCATCGGACGGTGTGGTTGTAGTTGGCGATTATTCTTCGGAAACAATAAAGAAAAGGCAGGTTCCATATTACAGAAGAACTATGGGAATCGTATTTCAGGATTTCCGTCTTATTCCTAAAATGAGTGTTTATGATAATGTAGCATTTGCAATGCGCGTTATCGGAGCGAAGGAAAAGGAAATCCGAAAAAGAGTTCCGTATATTCTTCAGCTTGTAGGTCTTTCTCATAAGGCACGCTCCATGCCGAATGAGCTTTCGGGCGGCGAGCAGCAGCGTGTTTCTCTTGCCCGTGCTCTTGTTAATAATCCCAAGCTTATTGTTGCGGACGAGCCTACAGGTAATGTTGATCCTGAGATGAGCCATGAAATCGTTGATATGTTAACAAAAATCAATAATAACGGCACAACTGTTATTATGGTTACGCATGAGCATGATCTTGTTCGTGCTTTCCAGCGCCGTGTTATTGTTATCAAAAACGGCGAGGTTGTTTCCGATACACCCGATCCGACCCATGCACAGTTTGAAGATACCGATGATACAGAAAAATCAACAGATATGTTTTTCTATAATGAAGATATTAAACTTGGAGAAGAGGTTGAAGATATTTTTGATTCAATAGATGCGTTTAGTGTTAAGCCAGCCTCCGATAATACCGAGAACGGAGGTAATGAATAATGACCGCATCAAGTTTCAGATACCTTTTTAAAGAGGGTTTCAGAAATACATGGACAAACAGAATGATGAGTATTGCATCAATCTGTGTGTTAATGAGCTGCCTTGTGCTTATGGGCTGTGCAACAATGATATTCCTTAATATTGATTCTCTTCTCGGAAGAATTGAAAGCGAAAATGTTGTAATGGTTTTCGTTCAGGATGATACAACAGATAAGGAACTTCACGATATGGAAAGGTCACTTAATAAAATTTCCAATGTTGATGAGGTTGAATTTGTTGCGAAAGAAACCGCTTATACAGAGCAGCTTGAAACAATGGATGATGCTGCAAGAACTTTCTTTACGGAAATAGATTCGGAAATTCCGCTTCCGGATGCATTTAAGGTTACCGTGAAGGACTTAACAAGATTTGATAATACGCTTAAGGATATTAAAGAGCTTGATCATATTGAAACGATAAGAGAAAATAAGGATCTTGCAAAAAAGCTTGTTACAATCCGTAAGGGAATAGAAGTAATAGCGGTTATCATTGTTTTGGTTCTTTTTGCAATCAGTGTATTTATCATTTCAAATACAATTAAGCTGACTGTATATTCAAGAAGGCTTGAAATCAGCATTATGAAATCTGTTGGTGCTACAAATGGTTTTGTTCGAATGCCGTTTATTGTTGAGGGTATGATTCTCGGAACGATATCGGGTATTCTTTCAACCGGTCTTGTAGGCTTGTTCTATGAGTTTGCGATTACACAGTTTAAAGATTTAATCGTTTCGCTTGGTCTGCAAGCTGTTGAATTTGCAAATTATGTTCTTCCTATGCTGGGTGCGTTTGTTGCAATCGGTATTTTAACGGGTGTAGGCGGATCTATCATTACAATGAGCCGTTATCTTAATAAGGAAGGCAGTGAGATCAGTGGAGTCTAAATTATTAAAAGTTTTTTGCGTGATTTTTTCCGTTATGCTTGTTTTTTCAGGCACTTTCGCTGCAGAGGCTGCTTCAAAATCCTCGCTTGAATCTCAGAAAAATAAAATTCAGGATGAGATTGATGCATCGCAGAAAAAAATAGATGCACTTAAGGCCGAAAAATCAAAGCAGATGGAATATCTTTCAGCGCTTCAGGCAAAAATAGAATTGATTCAAGATAAATTGGATATGCTTGAGGATCAGCGTGATTCTCTTCAGAATGAGATTGATGCGATTGAAGCAAAAATAGAAAAAACGGAAGCAGAAATTGAAGAAACACAAAGAAGAATAGAACAGAAAAAACAGGAATTTAAAGAGGTTTATGATACGTATTGCCAAAGGCTTCGTGCTATGTATATTTCAGGCAATGTAAGTACTCTTGAAATGTTCCTTGAAACCGGTATGGATATGTCCTCTATGCTTACCCGTGCTGAAATGGTTAAACAGGTTTCTGAAAGTGATAAGAGAACACTTGATGATTTAATGACTAAAATGCAGGAAATTGAAGCGGAAAGACAGGCACTTGCCGAAAAAAAGATTGAGCTTGATGAAGACAAGGTTGCTCTAGATAAACAGAAAACGCAGCTTCAGAGTTCAATTGATGAAATTGAATCCTCAAAAAAAGAGCTGGATGCCGAGGCAGCTAAAGCCAATGCCATGATCAGAAGTATTGACAGTAAGCAATCCGGCATTATGGAAGCGATTGAAACAGATCGAAAAAAGCTTGCACAGATAGAAAATGAACTCAGAAATGCAAATAATTCCGTTAAGCCAAGCGGAGAATATACTGCAGGTTCAGGAAGACTCGGTTATCCGACAAGCTACAGAACCATTTCTGCCGGTTATCCGAATTACAGCAGCGGTGCTTATCATGGCGGCATTGATTTTCCATGTCCGACAGGAACACCTGTTTATGCTGCGGACTCCGGTTATGTTACAGTTGCAACTTATTCAAACGTCAGCTATGGAAATCGAGTTATGATTAATCACGGCAACGGTCTATCCACACTGTATGCTCATAACAGCCGTCTGGTTGTAAGTGTCGGTCAGGCTGTATCAAAGGGACAGATTATTGCTTATTCAGGCTCAACAGGCAACTCAACGGGACCACATTGTCATTTTGAAGTAAGATTGGGTAACAGTGCGCAACGAGTAAATCCATTAAACTATCTTGGCTGATTATTACATATTATTTTTTGAAAAGTATTAATATTCAAGGAAGTGGAGTCAATGAAACTGATCAGCATATTTAAGAAGCCGATTTCTGTTTTATTGACTTTCTGCTTTATTTTCGCAATGTCGGAAATTTCCATTTATCGTGCTATGGCAGAGTTTTCTCCTGAAGAGGAAAAGGGTGTTATAGAGCAGAAAATCAAAGAAGCAAATAATAAGCTTGATGAACTGGATGCCGAATCGGCAGGAGCAAAGGAACGCCTTGATGCACTCAACGAAAAAATAAATTATCTTGAGCAGGAAATGAAGCTTGTTGATAATGATGTTGAAAAAGGTAAAGCCGATGTTGCTTCTTTACAGCTTGATTGCGAGGAAAATGAAAAAGCAATTTTAACTGCTGAAAAGGATATTGAAAGGCTTTCAGCGGAACTTGATACTGCCAATACGCAGTTTAATGAAAATTATGAGGCTTATCGCCAAAGGCTTCGTGCCATGTATATCAGCGGAGATACAAGCATTGTTGCGTTTCTCTTAACAAGTAATGATATTTCTCAGCTTTTAACCCGTCTAGAAATGCTTCGATCAATATCTAAGAAAGACAGTGAACTTCTTGATAATATCCAATCTGAAATGGAAGAAATAAAGGCTTCCAAAATAGAATTGACGGAGCGAGAGGCACAGCTTACTGCGCAGAGAACGGCACTTTTGAAGAATAAAGAAAAGCTTGAAAAAAGTATTATTGCGCTGGAAGAAAAGCAAAATTCACTGAATGAAAAGAAAACAAACCTTTCTGCTGAAATGGTTGGAGCAAATACGCTCATAAAAAAACTCAGTGAAGAAACGGGATATTATACCGAATTTCTTGAGGATAATCGTGAAAGTCTTGATGAAATAGACAGAAAGCTTGCTGCTGCGGCAAGTAAGTATGCAGATACTGTTGTTACAACAACTGCCACAACTGCAGCTGCTTCAGGCAATAACGAAGCCGCTTCATCCACAACCGATTCAACGACTAAAAAAAATACAAACAGCTATATACATTTTACCTATCCTGTTCCGTCTCAAAAAATGATTACTTGCGGATTTTACGGCTATCCGAATCATAATGGATGTGATTTTGCCTGCTCTTTAAATTCCAATGTTGTTGCAGCAGAATCCGGAACGGTTATTATTTCCGATGATTTGGTAAATGAGGACGGCTCCTACCGAAGCTACGGAAGATATATAGTTATTCTGCATGATAAAACAACGAAATCGGGAGATCCCGTTTATACCCTTTATGCCCATAATGCCGTAAGGCTTGTGTCAGAAGGGCAGCGTGTTAAAAAGGGTCAGCTGATAGCTTATTCGGGTTCAACAGGAAATTCCTCCGGCCCCCATTGCCATTTTGAGGTAAGAACACCTACCGCTTCCTCGGCAGACAGGAAAAATCCGGCAGAGTATTTGCCATAAATATAATTAGCAATATCACTATTAAGTATAGTATAATAAAAATATAAATTATTTTAATTGGGCGTGATGTAATGCATCATAAAAATTCAATAAAATTCGCAATATTGTTTTTGTCTTTCTGCCTTATGATTTCTTTTGTTTCGGCAGGAGGTTATCATTCTTATGCTGATGAGAAAAAGCCTGCCGCAAGTGCAAAGGAAAGCACAACATCTTCCGAAAAGGCAAAGGCGGAGGCTCAGCGAAAGCTGGAAGCACAAAGGCAGGAATTTGAAAAGAATATTGCTGATCTTGATACAAAGCTTAATGCACTTGCCTCTATTTCAAAGGATACAGAGGAATACATAAATACACTTGATCAGAAAATCGGTTATGTAAATCAGCAGCTTACCGTGCTGGACAGCCAGATAGCGGATTTTCATGAGGAAATTGATGCGCTTCAGAAAAAGATTGATAAAAATCAGGCAGAGGCGGATGCTTTGCAGGCTGAAATTGATGCTGTTCAGGCTAAGATTGATAAGCTGAATCAGGAGTTTGAAGAAAAGCTTTCGGAATATCGTTCAAGAATGCGTGCGGTTTATGTTTCCGGCAGTTCAAGTCTTATTGAATCCTTGCTGGATTGCTCTGATTTGTCTAAGCTTTTTACAAGATATGAAATGATTAAAACCATGTCAAAGGCAGATTCAAATCTTCTTTCTGATATTCAGGCAGAAACAGATAAAATAATGCAGCAGGAATCGGATCTTAATGGGAAAAAGGCGAATCTTGATTTAATGAAATCAGATTTATATCTTAAGAAAAATGACCTTGAAACTAAGCAAAGTCAATTAACGGAAACCCAGAATGAAATTGCGAAAAAGAAAATCGCTCTTTCTGTTGATAAGGCGGAAAGTGATAAGCTTTTTGCAGAGCTTACTGCTAAAAACGGTATGTATTCCGAATTCAGAAATGAGGATGAAGCAATAAAGAAAGCAGTTGAAGCAGAAATTGAAGCTGTTATTAAGGGTATTAAGAATCCGGAGGATGTTACCCTTGCAACAACAAGTGACAGAGAAGAAACTACTGCCGAAATTCAGAAGCCTACGGATGTTTATGACAAATCCGATGCAGTTTATAATATGACTTATCCAACAAGCTACAGAACCGTTTCGGCGGGCTTTCCGAATTATTCAAACGGCTCTTACCACGGCGGTATAGATTTTCCCTGCCCAACCGGTTCAAAGGTTGTTGCTGCTCAGTCAGGTGTGGTTTCTCTTGTTAAAAAACTGACTACAAGCTATGGCTATTATGTAATGATTTATCACGGAACGGATTCAGGCGGCAAGCATATTTTTACGCTTTATGCACATAATTCCAATGTTCTTGTATCTCCCGGTGATTCCGTTGCAAAGGGTCAGCAGATTGCAAAATCCGGTTCAACCGGAAATTCAACCGGTCCGCATTGTCATTTTGAGATAAGAGTTGATAATCAAAGGGTTAATCCTAAAAACTACATAATGTAAGAATAACTGATATGAATAAAATGAATTACAGCCATGAAACTGAAAAAATCATTCAAAACAATAAGAGAGAGCAAATTATGCCCTCTCTTTTGCTTCATGCGTGCTGTGCTCCATGCTCAAGTGCCTGCCTTATGTATCTTTATGAACATTTTGATATAACGGTTTTTTATTATAATCCGAATATTTCCCCTAAGTCTGAGTTTGATAAAAGGCTTGATGAGGAAAAACGCCTTATTGCTGAAATGCTTCCCAATGAGAATATAAAAGTTATTGAGGGAAGCTATCATTATAATGATTTTCTGGAAATATCAAAGGGGCTTGAGAAAGTTCCCGAGGGCGGGGAGAGATGTTTTAAGTGCTATAAACTAAGGCTTGAGGAAACGGCAAGGCTTGCAAAGGCAAAGGACTTTGATTATTTTTGTACAACGCTTTCGATAAGCCCGCTTAAGAATTCTCAGAAAATAAATGAAATCGGTTTTGAAATTGCTGAAAAATACGGCGTAAAATGGCTGCCGTCCGATTTCAAAAAGAAAGAAGGATATAAGCGTTCAATCGAGCTTTCAAAGCAGTATAATCTGTATCGCCAGAACTTCTGCGGCTGTGTATTTTCCAAAAAGGAGGAAGTATTATATGAATCATAATCCTCTTGCTTCAAGAATAAGACCAAGCGAGCTTTCTGAGGTTGTAGGTCAGAGGCATCTGCTTGAAAAAGGCAGACCCCTGTATAATATGATAGAAAACGGTAATCTTCCCAATCTGATTTTCTATGGTCCGTCAGGTGTAGGAAAAACGACGGTTGCCTCCATTATTGCGCAGAAAACGCAGAAAACCTTAAGAAAGCTGAACGGTACAAGTGCATCAACACAGGATATCAAGGATATTGTTGCGCAGATAGGAACCTTTGAAGCCCCAAACGGAATTCTTCTTTATCTTGATGAAATTCAGTATTTTAATAAGCGCCAGCAGCAAAGTCTGCTTGAATACATAGAAAACGGCAAGATAACGCTGATTGCTTCAACAACCGAAAATCCTTATTTTTATATTTATCCTGCTATTCTTTCCCGTTCAACGGTATTTGAATTCAAGGCTGTTGAATGGCAGGAAATTGTGCCTGCCGTTAAAAGAGGCTTTGATATTTTAGCAGATGAAAATGATATAGAGGTTGAAGTTGAGGACGGTGTCTTTGATAAAATAGCAAAAGGCTGCGGCGGAGATGTAAGAAAAGCATTAAACAGTGTTGAAAACTGCTTTTTTGTTACTTCAACGAAAAATGGGAAAAAACATATTCCGCTTGAAACAGCTGAGGAATTAACGCAGAAAAGTGCCGTAAAATATGATAGAGAGGGCGATGAGCATTTTGATATTATCTCTGCTTATCAGAAAAGTATGCGCGGCTCAGATCCCGATGCAGCACTGCATTATCTTGCAAGGCTTCTTGAAGCAGGAGATCTGCCGTCTGCCTGCAGAAGGCTGATGGTTTGTGCCTGTGAGGATGTGGGTTTGGCTTATCCCCAGATTATCCCTGTCGTTAAGGCGGCAATTGATGCGGCAATGATGATCGGGCTTCCCGAAGCAAGAATTCCGCTTGCTGATGCCGTTGTTCTTGTTGCTTCTTCTCCCAAAAGCAATTCTGCATACGAAGCAATCAATGCGGCAATTGATGATGTAAAAAAAGGAAAGTACGGACCTATTCCGAGAACACTTCAGAATAAGCATTTTGATGGTGAGGATGCTGCTGTTAAAGGGCAGTTTTATGAATATCCGCATCTTTATGAAAACCATTGGATAAATCAGCAGTATCTGCCCGATGCAATTAAGAATGCAAAGTATTATTATGCAGGCGATAATAAGAATGAACAGGCTTTTAAAACATACTGGGATAAAATCAAAGGAGAAAAGTCTTGAAAACTGTAAAAATAGGCGATGATATATCTGCTTCAAAGCTTTCTTATGGCTGTATGCGTATAGGAAATAAATCCGAAAGTGAAGCAGAGGCGGCGGTAAAAACTGCATTGCAGTGCGGAATTAACTTTTTTGACAATGCAGATATTTATTGCGGCGGAAAATCAGAGGAGCTTTTCGGAAAAGCAATATCAAATACAGACAGAAGTAAAATTTATATTCAGTCTAAGTGCGGTATAAGAAAGGGCTTTTATGATTTTTCCAAGACGCATATTATTGTTTCCGCCGAAAATTCAATTAAAAGAATCGGCTGTGAATATCTTGATGTTTTATGTCTGCATCGTCCGGATGTTTTGATGGACGGAGAGGAAACAGCGGAAGCCTTTGACAATCTTTATTCAAGGGGTCTTGTAAGAAATTTCGGAGTTTCAAATTTTAATCCTATGCAGACGGAGCTTCTTAAAAAATATATTGATTATCCTCTTGTGGTAAATCAGCTTCAGCTTGGCATATTCCATACGGGAATGATTGATTCGGGAATGTGTGTTAATATGAAAAATGATTTTGCTTTAAATATGGACGGCTCTGTTCTGCCTTATTGTGTGCTTAACGATATGGTAATTCAGGCATGGGGTCCTATGCGGAGCAAAAACGGTTTCTTTCCGAACGATGAAACTGTTTCGGATAAGGTAAAGCTGCTTGAGGAATATGCGTCAGGTTTAGGTGTTTCAAAGGAGGCACTTGCAGTTGCCTTTCTTTCAAGATTGCATAATGTTCAGCCGATTATCGGAACAACCAATCCCGAAAGAATAAAAATGATTTGTGAAAGTGAAAATATAGAGTTATCAAGACAGCAGTGGTATCTGCTGTATAAGGAAATGGGGAATATCATACCGTGATGAAAAAGGAAAGAGCCTTAAAGGCTGTTGAAATTTTGAAGGAATTATATCCGGATGCAATTTGTTCGCTTACAGCCTCCAATCCGTTTGAATTGCTTGTTGCCGTAAGGCTTTCTGCTCAATGTACCGATGCCAGGGTTAATATTGTTACCCCTGCTTTGTTTGACAGGTATAAAACGATTGAGGATTATGCAGGTGCAGATGTTAAAGATATTGAAAAATACATACATTCCTGCGGCTTTTATAAAAGCAAGGCAGAATCAATCGTCGGAATGGCGCAAAGGATTTTATCCGATTTTGACGGTAAAGTTCCTGATACAATTGAAGAACTGATAACGCTTCCCGGTGTCGGCAGAAAAACAGCAAATTTAATTGTGGGTGATATTTACGGCAAGCCGGCAATCGTTGTTGATACGCATTGTATCAGAATAACAAACAGGATCGGTCTTGTTGCGGAAAAAGATCCGAAGAAGATAGAATTTGCTTTAAAAAAGATTATTCCTGCTGAGGAAGGCTCGGATTTTTGCCATAGGCTTGTTCTTTTCGGAAGAGATATCTGCTCTGCAAGAAAGCCGCTTTGCGATGAATGCAAAATGCGGGAAATCTGCAAAAGGGTTGGTGTAAAATAGCTTATGAACAGTAATATTATATTAATAGGTATGCCGGGTTCGGGAAAATCAACCTGCGGTGTTCTTGCTGCAAAGGCCCTGCTGAAAAACTTTTTTGATACGGATTTGCTTATTCAGAATTTGGAAAATAAAAGGCTTCAGGAAATTATTGACGAAAACGGAATTTCCTATTTTGAAAAGGCAGAGGAACATGCAATTCTTTCTCTTGATATTAAAGGTACGGTTATTGCCACGGGAGGCAGTGTTGTTTACAGCGAGAAAGCTATGCGGCATCTGAAGACGCTTGGTAAAATAATTTATCTTCATCTTGATTATGAAACTATGAAGGGCAGGCTTAAGAATATTACAACAAGAGGAGTTGTTCTTAAAAAGGGCGATACGCTTCTTGATATGTATAATGAAAGACTGCCTTTGTATAAAAAATATGCGGATGAAATGATTGTTTGTGACCATCAGACTGTAGAGGATACGGTTATAAGCATTGTAGGTCTTTCAAATTAATAAAATTAAGGGTTGAATATTGATATAATTTTATGTTATTATAATGAATAATATTTTTATAAAGAAATCGGAGGAATTTTAATGAACGAATACGGCTCAAAATTTGTTAAAGAAGGTTTAACCTTTGATGATGTTTTGCTCATACCTGCAGAAAGCAATGTTCTGCCGAATGCAGTTGATTTGTCAACCAATCTTACAAAGGATATTAAACTGAATATTCCTCTTATGACTTCTGCTATGGATACGGTAACAGAATCCAATATGGCAATTGCCATTGCAAGAGAAGGCGGTATCGGTGTTATTCATAAGAATATGACGATTGAAGATCAGGCAACAGAGGTTGATAAGGTTAAAAGATCCGAAAACGGTGTTATTACAAATCCGTTTTTCCTTTCTCCCGAAAATACGGCTCTTGATGCTGAAAAGCTTATGAGAAAATATAAAATCAGCGGTGTTCCGATTTGCGAGGCTGACGGTACATTGGTTGGTATACTTACAAACCGTGATATGAGATTTATGACAGATTATGATGTTAAAATTGCAACGGTTATGACGCCTAAGGAAAAGCTTGTTACGGCTATGGCAGGCACAACTCTTGATGAAGCCAAAAAGGTACTTATGGCTTCAAAGGTTGAAAAGCTTCCTCTTGTTGATAAGAACGGCAGACTTACAGGTCTTGTTACAATTAAGGATATTGAAAAAAGTGTTAAATATCCGAACACAGCAAGAGATAATGAGGGCAGACTTCTTTGTGCTGCTGCTCTTGGTGTTACGGCTGATCTTCTTGATCGTGCCAAGGCTCTTGCCGATGCTCAGGTGGATGCGTTTATTCTTGATTCTGCTCACGGTCATTCTGAAAATATTATCAAGGCTGTTGCAAGAGTGAAGGAAGCCTTCCCTCATATTTCTCTTATTGCAGGAAATGTTGCAACTGCTGAGGGAACAGAGGCGCTTATTAAGGCAGGTGCAGATGCTGTTAAGGTTGGTATCGGTCCCGGCTCTATCTGTACAACCCGTGTTGTTGCAGGTATCGGTGTGCCTCAGATTACGGCGATTTATGATTCTGCCGAAATGGCTGATAAATACGGAATTCCGATTATCGCTGACGGCGGTATTAAATACAGCGGTGAAATCGTTAAGGCAATTGCAGCAGGCGGAAGCGTTGTTATGGTCGGCTCTCTTGTTGCAGGCTGTGAGGAGTCACCCGGAGAAACCGAAATCTATCAGGGCAGACAGTTTAAGGTTTATCGCGGTATGGGCTCTCTCGGTGCAATGAATAAGGGCTCGGCAGATCGTTATTTCCAAAACGGAACAAAGAAGTTTGTTCCTGAAGGTGTTGAGGGCCGTGTGCCTTATAAGGGACCTGTAAGCGATACTGTTTATCAGATGATGGGTGGTCTTCGTTCCGGTATGGGCTATGTCGGCTGCCATAATATTCAGGAGCTCAGAACAAATGCTAAGTTTATTAAGATTACGGGTGCAGGTCTTGTTGAAAGCCATCCGCATGATGTTCATATCACGAAGGAGGCTCCGAACTATTCCGGAAGCAGACAGGATTAATCTGTAATAAAATTGCGGAGTTTTAAAGCATTAAATGGCGGTATAAAAAAATGCTACCATTTAATGCTTTTTTGTGTTATGATAACAATGAGGTTGATTTTATGGCTGATGAAAAATCTAAGCGGCGTGAACGGATTCATGCCCGTTGGATAAAGTTTAAAAGATTTTTAAAGCGGAATATGACACCGACCTGGGCAAAGCATTTCAGCTATCAGGTTATATCCTTTATTATTTCTGTTTTTCTGGTTATCGGTGTTGCTGAATATGCCGTTACCAAAAGCTACGATGAAAGGAAGCTGAGTTTTGTGAAGGGATTTACGATAACAGCGCATACCGGTGCGTTTGATACAGATGAAAACAGTGTTGAATTTGTTGACATTGCTATTAAAAATAATGTTGAGGTTATTGAGCTTGATATAAGACAAAGACCAAACGGAACTCTTGTTATGAACCATGATATTGTTATTACCAATAATGACGGTGTTGTGCTTTCAAAGGCATTGGAAAAGCTTAAAGGAACGGATATAAGAATAAATCTGGATATCAAGGAAACACGAACGCTTAATGCACTTCATGATATTTTGGTTGAATATAATCTTTACAGCAATGCGTTTTTAACCGGTATTGAAGTATCAGATGTTGAAGCAGTTAAGAATTCAACCTGTTCTGATCTGGATTATTATCTTAATATGCAGCCCTCCAGATGGCGTATTTTTACCGAGGATTATCAGAAAAAGCTTTTAAGAACTCTTGAAGAAACGGGAGCAATCGGTGTGAACTGCAATTTCAAATATGCAGGCGGTCAGCTTTCAGGTCTGCTTCATAAGAATGGCTATAAGCTTTCCGTGTGGACGGTTAACAGAACAAAGGATATGAAGCGCTGTCTGGTTTTAAAACCTGATAATATTACAACAAAGCAGTATGATCTGCTGCTGTCAACAATTAATAATTGGGGTTAATTTATGAATAATGAGGAATATATAAAGGCAATAGAAATGCGTGCATCAAGAAGAAGTTATAAAAGCGTTCCTCTTGATGAAGGCACAAAGGCAAATATAAAATCTATGATAGATTATGTTAATAAGAAAGCAAATCTTAGCTTTATATTTGTTGAAAATGCTTCACCTGCTTTCAGTATTTTTTCAGGCAGGTTTTCTGCCATAGCCGTGTGCGGAGCAGATACGGCTGCTGTTCGTGAGGATTGCGGCTATTACGGCGAAACTATTGTTCTTCAATGTGCGTATCATGGTCTTGGTACCTGTTGGGTATCGGGCTCTTATAATGAAAACACGATTCTCAATATGATTGATTTGCCGGAAAAAATCCGCCTTTATTGTGTTATAGTAATCGGCTTTGCAAATCCAAAAAAAAGCCTTTTGGAAAATATTATGTATAAAGCAACACATAAAAACAGCAAACCGTATCAAAAAATGTTTGAGGTATGCGATAAAAAGCTGCCGAATCATTTTGAATATGCAATGCAGCTTGTTGAAAAGGCGCCGAGTGCGGTTAATCGCCGCCCTGTAAATTTCAGGTATGAAAACGGTGTTATTTCGGCATCGGTTGATGAGCCGTATTCGGATAAAAGTATTGATTTCGGAATTGCCAAACTGCATTTTCAGCTTGGTGCATCGGCAAAAGGAATCAAAGGGGAATGGATAAACGGAGAATTTACAGAGGATAATAACAGAGTTTTGAAATTTCCTAATGTAAGCAACGAAAATACAGACTCAAATAATTAAGAGGGGGATTCGGAAAATGAGTAAAGCGAAAAAGTGGAGCAAAGGTAAAATAGCAGGTGTAGTTATCTTGTGTATTGCAATTTTTTTAGCAGTCCTGATTGCGGTGGGTATGACCGTTTTTAATAAGGTTTACTGTGAAACGAAGCAGTATAATGTTATAAGTATTTCTGATGCAACAGACAGAGATGCAACGCTTATTGCACACAGAGGTTTCAGCGCTGTAGCACCTGAAAATACTGCTCCTGCATTTATTGAAGCCGGTCTTGCAGGCTTCAGCGGTGCAGAATGTGATGTTTATCGTACAAAGGACGGCGTATGGGTTGTTCAGCATGATATGCATACTTACAGAATGATGGATAAATCATCCTTTGTTGAAAAGGTTACATATGAAAAGCTTAAAACTTATATAACAGATAACGGATCTAATATAGGTAATTATCCGGAATTAAGAATTTGCAGTCTGGATGAATATTTGGGTATTTGCCAGCAGTATGATATGACTCCTGTTATTGAGCTTAAAGGACCTAATAATACAGAGCATTATGATGAAATTATTGCAAGTGTTGAAAGATTCGGTCTTACCGATAAGGCTGTTTATATTTCATTCCATATTGAGAATCTTAAGGCTATGAGAGAAATTTCAGATGCACCTCTTTATTATCTTGCAAGTGTAATTGATGATGAGGCAATTGATGCTGCGCTTGCGCTCGGCGGAAAATGCGGAATTGATTTTGATGGCAGAAAAGAAGAGAACACGGAAGAAATAATTAAAGAATGTCAGGATAAGGGGCTTCTTATGGGTGCATGGACAATTGATGAGGCAGAAGATCTTAATCGTCTGCTTGATTGGGGTGTAACTCTTATTACAACAAATGCGATTAAGCCGTAATAATCTGTTTTGAATTGAATAAGCTGAAAACAAAGAGCAGTAAAACTGCTCTTTTGTTTTATATGGTAACGGTATGGATGGGTTTTATTTTGATAGCAGTTGTTTTATTTCAAAAAAGTTAGTTTTCACTAATTGTTTTTAGGATTGAATGTGCGGGTTTGTTATGCTATAATAAAAAATGTATGTATATATATCACAAAGAAAGGATGTAAGTTAATGAAGCTGAAATCATTTAAAAAAGGTATTCATCCTTATGAGGGTAAAGAGCTTTCAAAGGATTCACCTATTCAAATTGTTAATGCTTCTGCAACAATGGTTTATCCGCTTTCCCAGCATATAGGGATTCCTGCCAAGGCGGTTGTAGCTAAGGGTGACAGAGTTCTTAAGGGTCAGCTGATAGCTGAGGCAGATGGTCTTATCTCTTCCCCTGTTTACAGCTCTGTATCAGGAACCGTTAAGGCTATTGAAAAAAGAATTGTTGCAAGCGGTATTAAGGTTGATTGTATTGTAATTGAAAACGACAATAAGGACGAGGCGGCAGAAGGTTTTGGAGAAAGCAGAAATGTTGAAGATTTAACTGCTAAGGATATTGCCGATATTATTACAAAAGCCGGTATTGTCGGACTTGGCGGTGCCGGATTCCCTACAGGCGTTAAGCTTATGCCTAAAAATGCGCAGGAGATAGATACCTTGATTATCAATGGTTCCGAGTGTGAGCCTTATCTTACCTCAGACTATCGCCTTATGCTTGAAAGAGGAGCAGAAATTGTTAAGGGTATTGAGGCTGCTCTCAGGCTTCTGCCGAATGCAAAGGCTGTTATCGGTATTGAGAATAATAAGCCTGATGC
>CAJTZJ010000002.1:73737-253961 GCA_910583925.1 uncultured Eubacterium sp.
AAATTCATTTCGGGCGGTCCTATGATGGGTATGGCTATGAGCAGTCTTGATGTTCCTGTTGTTAAAACATCTTCATCTATTCTTGCATTTACAGAGGATGATGTTGCTGTGCTTCCGGAATCGGCTTGTATCCATTGCGGTAAATGTATGACGGTATGCCCGCAGCAGCTTGTTCCGCAGATGCTTGTTAAAGCAGTTAAATCAAATGATTTTGAAAAATTTGACGCTCTCGGCGGAATGGAATGCATTGAATGCGGATGCTGCTCATTTATCTGCCCTGCAAAAATACCGCTTACACAGCGTTTTAAGTATGGTAAAGCTAAAGTTCGTGAAATGAACGCTGAAGCTTAAGGGAAGGAAGGGATTTAAATTATGTATAATGTTTCGGTATCTCCTCATGTGAGATCTCAGAATACAACAAAAGCAATTATGCGTGATGTGGCGATTGCACTTATTCCTACTCTTGCTTTTGGTGTTTATCGTTTTGGGTTAAGAGCATTGCTGGTAATTGCACTCTGTGTTATTACCTGTGTTCTCAGCGAAGCTGTTTTTGAGCTTCTTTCCAAAAAACCTGTTACTGTTTTTGATTGCAGTGCGCTTGTTACGGGTCTTATTCTTGCTGTAAATCTTCCTGCAACCGTTCCGTGGTGGATTCCTGTTATAGGCGGTGTGTTTGCCATTATTGTTGTAAAGATGCTTTTCGGCGGATTGGGTCAGAACTTTATGAACCCTGCCCTTGCCGCAAGATGCTTCCTGCTTATCTCATTTGCAGGTCTTATGAATCAGTTTAATGTGGATGGCGTGTCAGGTGCAACGCCTCTTGCGCTTGTTGAACAATCAGCAGCTGATGAGAGCGTTGTGGTTCCGGATATGCTTAAGCTTTTCCTTGGTATTCATGATGGCTGCATCGGTGAGGTTTCAGCTCTTGCAATTTTAATCGGCGGTATTTACTTAATTGTTAAAAAGGTTATTTCAGCAAGAATTCCTCTAATCTACATAGGCTCAACAGTTGTGTTTATTGCCGCTATTACACTTATTAAGGGCGATACATTAACTGCTTCATACTTACTTGGTCATGTGCTTACAGGCGGTCTTCTTGTTGGTGCATTCTTTATGGCAACCGATTATGTTACAAGTCCGATAACCGTCGGAGGACAGATTGTTTACGGTATTGTACTCGGTCTTTTGACTGCATTGTTCAGATGTGTCGGCTCATCAGCAGAGGGTGTATCCTATGCTATTATAATCGGTAATCTTCTTGTTCCGATTATTGAAAAGATTACAGTTCCAAAGCCTTTCGGCTGCGTTAAAGCGAAAGGAGAAAAGAAATAATGGCTGAAAAGAAATCCGGTATTTTAAAGAATACACTCGTTATTTTTATTGTAACTTTAGTTGCGGTTGCTTTGCTTGCAGTTGTCAATCAGGTTACAATGGGGCCTATAGAAGAGGCTCAGATTGCTGCTGAGGCAGCGTCGTTATCTGCTGCGTATACTGAAGCAAAGGAATTTGCTCAGGTAGACGGTAAGGATGCAATGATTGAAAAATCAACCGAGCTTCTCGAAAGTGCAGATATTCAGAAATGTACAATCAATAATGTTCTTGCTGCTAAGGATGCAAGCGGAAATATTATCGGATATGCCATTTCCGCTACAACCCAGAATGGTTACAGTGCAGATCTTCAGATTGCTGTTGGTATTACTAAGGATGGTACAATAGCAGGCTTTGATGTTGTTTCAAATAATGAAACGCCGGGATTCGGTGCTAACTGTACAAATCCTGAATTTACTTCTCAGTTCAAGGGTAAGAGCGCTTCCGGAAAAATTTCCTTTAATAAATCAGGTGCAACCTCAGATAACGAAATAGATGCTATCAGCGGTGCTACAATTACAACCAATGCCGTAACGGAAGCGGTAAATGGCGCAATTATATTTTTCCAGGAAAACTTTAACGGCGGATTTGATGCGGCTCCGGCTGTTGATCCTATGGAACAGGCACTTCCCGGTGCAGATCTTGGTGCATTAAAAGATATTTCTGTTGTTAACGGAGAGGGTGAAAACTATACCGTTAATGAGGTTAAAGAGGATGCAAGCGGCTATATCGTTACCGTAACTGCTCATAATGGCTATGACGGTGATCTTCAGATTGCGCTTGGTATCGGCAAGGATGGTATCATTAAAGGCTATTCCGTTCTTGTATGCAATGAAACCCCGGGTCTTGGCTCTCAGTGTAAAGAAGAACCATTTGCTCTTCAGTTTGCAGGTTTAAAGGCTGAAACCATTAAATTTGTTCCGTCAGGTGCAAATGCTGCCAATAATGAAATAGATGCGATTGCCGCCGCTACGATAACAACAAACGCGGCTGTAACTGCTGTAAATGGTGCGATTGATTACTATAATGCACAGTTGAAAGGAGAGTGAGATTAAATGAAAGCAATTTTAGAAAGACTTTATAACGGTATTATTAAAGAAAATCCCGTACTTGTCCTTATGCTTGGTATGTGTCCCACTCTTGCAGTAACAACAAGTGCGAAGAACGGCCTTGGAATGGGACTGGCAACAATGGCAGTTCTTATTATGTCTAATCTTCTTATTTCTCTCTTAAGAAAGGTTATTCCTAATGGAGTCAGAGTTCCTGTTTATATTATTATTATAGCTTCGTTTGTAACAATAATTGAAATGCTTATGCATGCCTATGTAACCTCTCTTTACGAAAGTCTTGGAATTTATATTCCTTTGATTGTAGTAAACTGCATTATTCTGGGCAGAGCAGAGCAGTATGCTTCAAAGAATGGTCCGATTCTTTCCATATTTGACGGTGTAGGCATCGGTCTTGGTTTTACGATTGCACTTACCCTTATCGGTATGGTAAGAGAGCTTATCGGAAGCGGAACTTTGTTCGGTTTTCAGATTATGCCTGAAAAATACGAGCCGGTTTCAATCTTCGTATTAGCTCCGGGTGCATTTTTCGTGCTTTCCATTCTTTGTGCACTTCAGAATAAATTTAAAGCTAAGGGTGCCAATCGTCATGTTAAGGGCAATGGTGTCTGCAGCGGAAACTGTGCTGAATGCCCTTCGGCTGAAGCAGAGGGAAAAACAGCAAAAGGGGAGGTTAAGGAATAATGGTTAAAACTTTATTTTTAGTGCTTATTACAACTGCACTTATAAACAATGTTGTATTAAGCCAGTTCCTTGGCATATGCCCGTTTATCGGTGTTTCCAAAAACACAAAAACTGCTGCCGGTATGGGCGGAGCAGTTGTTTTCGTAATTACCCTTTCCTCGGCAGTTGCAAGCCTGCTTTATACTTTTGTGCTGGAAAAGCTTGATTTAACTTATCTGAATACTATTGTATTTATTATGGTAATTGCGTTCCTTGTTCAGCTTGTTGAGCTTTTCCTTAAGAAAGTAGTTCCGTCCCTTTATAAAAGTCTTGGTGTATATCTTCCTTTGATTACAACAAACTGTGCTGTTCTTGGCACAGCTCTTACGAATGTACAGGCTGAAAATGATTTTGTTACAAGCGTTGTAACCGGTCTTGGAACCGCAATAGGCTTCTGTATTGCTATTGTAATTATGGCAGGTGTGCGTGAGAAAACAGAGAATAACAATTTCCCAAAATCATTCAGAGGTACACCGGCAGTTCTTATGACTGCATGCCTTATGTCAATTGCCTTTTATGGCTTTACGGCATTTGCTTAAAAGGAGGCACGTATGGATTTCAAACAGATTATAATTGCAATCGCTGTTTTATGCGGTATCAGCCTTATTATCGGTATCGTGCTCAGCATTGCTGAAAAAGTATTTCATGTTGATGTTAATGAAAAAGAAATTCTTATTCGTGAAGAGCTTCCGGGAAGCAACTGCGGCGGTTGCGGATATGCAGGCTGTGACAGTTGTGCAAAGGCTATTGCAGAAGGCAAGGCACCTGTTTCTGCTTGTCCTGTAGGCGGAACGGCAGTTGCCAAGAAAATCGGCGCCATTATGGGCGAAGAAGTTGGCGATGTTGAGCGCAAGGCTGCGTTTGTTAAGTGCAGCGGAAGCTGTGATGCTAAAAAAACAGATTATAATTACTATGGTATAAAAACCTGCGGCTATGCGGCAGATATGCCTGATTCAAGCCGTTTTTCATGCAAACACGGCTGCCTTGGCTACGGCTCCTGTGCAGAAGTATGTGATGTTGGTGCAATTAAGGTTGTGGATGGTAAAGCAATTGTTGATGAAAATCTTTGCATTGCCTGCGGAAAGTGTGTAAAGGTATGTCCACATAATCTTATAGAAATTGTTCCTGCAGGAAAGCATTACAGAGTTCAGTGTTCCTCGACCTCAAAGGGCAAGGAAGTTATGAATGCCTGTTCCTCCGGATGTATAGGTTGCAGTATTTGTGCCAAGAATTGTCCGAATGATGCAATTGTTTTTGAAAACAATATTGCAAGAATTGATTATTCAAAATGCTCGAAATGCGGAGTATGTGTTGAAAAATGTCCAAGAAAAATTATCAAGGCATTTTAATTATTTATTTGTAAATCATTGACAATTACTTGATTTTAGTATATTATCTAAATGCAAAAAAATATTTTTTTAAAGGAGAAAAAACAATGAAAAACTTAAAAAAAGTTCTTGCTGTAGTTCTTGTAGCTGCGCTTGCTGTTGCTTTTGCAGCTTGCAGCGGCGGAAGCAAATCTGCTGCAGTAAAAACAGGTTTAGCTGTAACAGGCACAATTGAAGATGTAAAAGATACAACTCTTACAATTGATGTTGTTGCTGCTGCTGTAACAGTTGATGCTGACGGCAAAATTGTTGATGTTAAGATTGACGAAGCTCAGACAAAGCCTGACCTTGCAAAGGCTGATGCAGACTATGGTGTAGATCTTAGAACAAAGTATGAGAAGCAGGGCGATTATGCAATGAAGGCTACATCAGAGGCTATGGGTATCGGCAAAGAGTGGTTTGAGCAGGCTGACGCTTTTATGGCTTGGGCTAAGGGTAAAACTGCTGCTGATGTCAGAGCTGCTGTAAACGCTGAAGGCAAAACAGATGATGCTGAGCTTAAAGCAGGCTGCACAATCACAATCGCAACAATCGCTGAAACTGTAGCTAAGGCTGTAGATAATGCTGCTGAACTTGGTGCAACTGCTACAGATAAGCTTGCTCTTAATATTAAGACAGAAAAGTATTATGAGAGCAACGAGAAGAATCTTCAGTATGATTCAAATGTTGCTGCTGTAACAACGGATGCCGATGGTAAGATTACTTCCTGCCTCATTGATGCTGCTCAGGGCAAAGGCGCAATGGCTGACGGTAAATTCACGGTTGCTGCCGGTTCATTCCTTTCAAAGAAAGATCTTAAAGAAGATTACAACATGAAGGCTACATCAGAAGCTATGGGTATCGGCAAGGAATGGTATGAGCAGGCTGCTGCTTATGAAAATTGGGCTAAAGGCAAAACAGCTGCTGATGTTAAGGCTGCTGTAAATGCAGAAGGCAAAACAGATGATGCTGAGCTTAAAGCCGGCTGCACAATTACAATCAGCTCAATTGCTGAAACTGTAGCTGCTGCTGCACAGGCATAATCAATATAAACTTTATTTTGAGAGAGTCGAAAGGCTCTCTCTTTTTTTGTTTTTTTTAAGCTTCAGACCAATAGAGAGTTGATTCTGATTTCTTATTGAAAGTTTACTATTGTTGTGTTATAATCAATATATTATGAAAAAATTACTATGTGTTTTATTATCTTTAATTATTATGCTTTTTTGCTGTTCCTGCAGCATAAGCAGTAAAATGGAGCGCTTTTCCTCAAGCTTTCTTGATTTGTTTGATACAGCATCAACCGTTATAGCTTATGATAACAATCAGGATGATTTTAATGCCCATCTTGAAGAATTTCATCAGAAGCTGGAAGAGTATTATAAGCTTTATGATATTTACAATTCCTATGATGCCGTTGTTAATCTTTATATATTAAACAAAACGGCAAAGGATAAGCCTGTTCAGGTGGACAGTAAAATCATAGATTTGCTTGAATACGGAAAATATGTTTATGAGCTCAGCGGCGGAAAAACAAATATCTGCTTTGGTTCGGTTCTGTCATTATGGCATGATTCACGACAGTATGGAATGAATAATCCCGATGATGCTTCACTTCCCGATATGAAGGCACTTAAAGAGGCGGCAAAACATACAGATATCAATTCCCTTGTAATTGATAAGGAAAAAAGCACTGTTTATTTTGCGGATCCTGAGCTTCAGCTTGATGTGGGTGCAGTTGCAAAGGGCTATGCTGTTCAGGAGGTCTGTAAGTGGGCATCGGAAAACCTTTGGTCCTCGGGAGCAATCAGTATTGGCGGAAATGTATACACCTTTGGTCATAAGGATGATGGCAAAAGCCTTTGGAATATTGAAATAGAAAGCCCGAACGCAGATTATATGGATCGGGTTGAACTGGTTCAGATAACGGATTTGTCTGTTGTTACAAGCGGAGATTATCAAAGGTATTATACGGTAAATGGTAAAAAATACTGCCATATTATAAATCCAGATACGCTTATGCCAAGCGAATATGTTGCAAGCGTATCTGTAATCTGTAATAATTCGGCGCTTGGCGATGCGCTTTCAACAACGCTGTTTAATATGAGTATTGAGGAAGGCAAAAAGCTTGTTGAGGCAACCGAAGGCGTTGAGGCAGTATGGATAGATAAGGAATATAATAAAACCTGCAGCTCGGGTTTTGATAAATATATTAAAAATTAAGGAGATTTATTATGAGTAAACAAGCACATTTTAAAAAAAATTCGCTTACATGGTTAATTTCGTTGGCTATTATGATTGTTTTATCGGCAGCTGTTATTGTTGGATGTGTTGTGCTTGATAATGCACAGAACGGCAAGTACCGAAATCCTGTTGAAATCAGCTTTACAATCGCTGATACAAAGGCAATTGATATCTCAAAAACGAATGCGGCGGATTATAATGTAACCGCTGTTGATGAAGCCTATGATGCAAGCGGAAATGTTGTTGCTTATGTTGTTAAAGGTACTGCTGTTGGCTATAATGCGGATGTTCCGATTGAGATGAGCACAACTGTTTCGGCAGACGGAACCGTTCTTGTATCCATTGATGTTCTTCATCATGAAGAAACAGAATATCTTGGCGACAGAATTGCTACGGATGCGTTTAAAAATCAATTTGCTGCAAGGCTTTTCCCTGTAGTTGCTTCAACATCTGATGAAGCAGGCTCACCTGTTGATTTACTTGCAGGTTCAACGATTACATCGGATGCAGTGCTTGAAGCTGTAAATAATGCACAGGCTTTCGTAGCAGCAAATTATGCTCCGGCCGAAGCGGCAGCGCAGTAATGAAAAAGGCTGATTTTATTATTATTGCTGCTGTTGCAGTAATTGCGGGTATTCTTGTCTTTTTTCTTTATGGTGTAAACAATGCCTCGGGTGCTTATGTTCAGTTGGAAGTGGATGGTAAGATTGTTGCAACGCTTTCTCTTGATGAGGATACAGTCCGCGAGATAGAAACAGATAACAATGGGCGCAATGTTCTTGTAATAAAGGATGGTGAAGCTGAAATGAGCGAAGCAAACTGCCCTGACGGTATCTGTACGAACCATTCTAAAATACACAGAAACGGCGAATCTATTATATGTCTGCCTCATAAGGTGGTTGTAACAGTAGTAAATGACAATGATAAAGATGAAATAGATGCAGTTGCTTAATTTTGTGATAATGTAAAGAATGTGCAAAAATGCAGAATTATGGAAGCATAGCATTGTTTATTGTCGTAAATTCGGAGGAAAGCTGTTTTTATGAAAAAAAATAAAGCACAAACGATAGCACTTTATGGGCTTATGGTTGCTCTTGCATTTGTTTTCAGCTATTTTGAAAGTCTTATTCCGTTTCATTTCGGAATTCCCGGTGTCAAACTCGGACTTGCCAATCTTGTTGTAGTTGTTGCATTATACATAATGAAGCCCGCACAGGCCTTTTCGGTTGCTGTTATAAGAATTCTTTTGGTCTCAATGACCTTTGGCAATGTTTACAGTCTTGCTTACAGTCTTTGCGGAGGAATTTTAAGCTTTGCTGTTATGTATCTTGTAAAGAAAACAAAGCTTTCCGTTATCGGAGTAAGTATGCTTGGCGGTATTTGCCATAATATCGGGCAGATTATAGTAGCTGCCATTATTATGGAAACGATAAATATAGCCTATTATCTGCCTGTTCTGCTTGTTGCAGGGCTTTTAACAGGGCTTCTTTTAGGTGTTGTTTCCAAAATAGTTATTGAAAGATTTGAAAAATTAAAATTTAACAGATAAATTTCTTTGAAATCCGGGACCTTGTATATTTTTATACAAGGTTTTTTGTTTGCAAAATGGATATTTTGTCAGTATTTATGCTTGACATTTGAATTGTTTTCTGTAAGAATATGTAAGGCTTAATACTTGATGTTTTTTCTTTGAAATACAGTATTTTTCTGAGAAAAAGCAATTAAATAAAAAAGAGAAAAGAGGTAACAAAATGACAGCTACTATAATTGCGGTAGTAATTTTTGTACTTATGTTTGCGCTGATTATTCTGGATAAGATACCAAGGCATATTATAACCTTATCCTGCGGAGCAGCAACACTTTTAATTGTTTTCGGTCTTTGCATGCATAGCTTTGATGCAATCAAGGAAACTCTTAATATCCACAATATTTTCACAGTAGAATTCTGGTATTCTGCCGGTGAAGCAAATGAAAGCACAAGCGGCATAAACTGGGCAACAATCATTTTCATTGCAGGAATGATGGTAATGGTTGAAGGTATGGCTAAGGCCGGCTTCTTCAGATGGCTCTGTTTAACAATCGCTAAGGCAGTAAAATATAAGGTTATGCCGATTCTTGTAACCTTTATGATTATGTCTGCCGTGCTGTCAATGTTTATTGACAGTATTACGGTTATTCTGTTCCTTGCTGCTGTAACGGTAGAGCTTTCACAGCTCTTGAAATTTAATCCTGTTCCAATGGTTCTTGCGGAAATCTTCTGTGCTAACCTTGGCGGTTCTGCAACAATGTGCGGTGATCCTCCGAATATCATTATCGGAACCGCACTTGGATATTCATTTGCAGATTTTGTTTCCAATACAGGTGTTATAGCAGGATTTGCATTAATTATAATGATAATATTTTTCTATTTTGCATATAAAAAGCAGCTTACAAAAACAACCGATGAGCCTGTTGATCCCTCAACATTTCCGAAGCCTGCGGAAGCAATTTCAAGCAAGAAGGATTTCGTTATCAGCTGTATTATTTTTGCACTTGCCGTTGTGCTTCTTGTAACGCATGCACAAACAGGTTTAACGGTTGCGTTTATCGGTGTTGCAATAGCTCTTGTAACCCTTATTTCAGCTCCGAAGGATATACCGATGGTTCTTAAGAAGGTTGATTATAAAACACTTTTATTCTTCATTGGTCTTTTCATTGTAGTAGGCGGACTTGAGCAGACAGGTGTTCTTGAAAAAATTGCTGAATTCATTGAAAGCATCTGCGGCGGTAATCTTGCGGTTATGCTTGCTATTATTCTTTGGGTTTCTGCTGTGGCTAGTGCCGTTGTTGATAACATTCCGTTTGCTGCAACAATGGTTCCTGTTATTAAAAGTCTTGCTGCAACTGTTGGCGCAGATTATCTTCCGACACTTGCATATACGCTTTCCATCGGTACGGATATCGGCGGCAGTGCAACTCCAATCGGTGCTTCGGCAAATGTTGTAGGTACTTCGGTTGTTTCAAAAGCAGGTCATCCCGTCAGCTGGAAGGAATACTGCAAAACAGCAATACCGGCAACAATTATTGTGCTTTTGATTTCAATGGGATATGTTTTCATCAGATATTTATAATAAAGGAAGGGTATCGTTATGAATAAACAAATGATTATAGCTTTAGGCGGCGAATATGGTGCAGGTGCTCATATCATTGCCGAAAATCTTGCAAAGAAGTATAGTCTTCCGGTTTATGATGCAAGAATTCTTCAGTATATTGCTGATGAAAAGAATATTGATGTTGATAAGATTCAAAAATTTGATGAAATGATGAAGAACAGATTGTTTTCAAGAAGTGTGTCCGGCTTCAGCAGCTCTCCGGAAGAAACTGTTGCACAGATGGAATTTGAATTTCTGAAGGAAAAGGCAGCAAACGGCGATTCTTTTATTGTTGTTAACAGGTGTGCGAATTCATTATTAAGCGGTTATGCAGGTTTAATCAGCATTTTTGTAACAAGTGATGCACAGCATAAAGTTGAAAGAGTTATGGATTTGTACGGCGTTTCTGAGGAAAAGGCAAAGGTTATGGTATTTAAAAATAATAAAAACAGAAAGAGTTATCATAACTATTACTGCAAGGAAAAATGGGGCGATTCAAGGTATTATGAATTAACGATTAATGCAGGTAAAATAGGCCTTGATGCAGCTACCGAGATTGTTGATAATTATATCAGTAAAAGAATATAACTGAATATTATTTAAGCCGTGTGAGATTATTCACACGGCTTTACTTATGTATAAAAAAATCCTCTGTTTTCAGCAGAGGACTTTTTATATTATTGGTCATCAAGTTTTAGCTCAAAAGGGTATAATTAATAGTTATACCATACGCTTATTTAGCGGATTTTTCAGCCAGTTTCTCAGGAGAACCGCAGCATTTTTTATATTTCTTTCCGCTGCCGCATGGGCATGGGTCATTAGGACCGACTTTTTTGCCCTTTCTTACAGGCTCTGCCTTAACACTTTCGTCTGTTCCTGCTGATGTTGCCGTAACCTTGGCTACAGCCTTTCTTTCAACATCCTCTCTTCTTCTCGGAATGGTTGTAAGCATCATCTTTACAGTGTTTTCACGGATTGTAGCTGTCATCTCATCAAACATATCATAGGATTCGTTTCGGAATGCAACAACAGGATCCTGCTGAGCATAGGAACGAAGGTGGATACCTTCTTTGAGATCATCCATAGCGTCAATATGCTCCATCCAAAGCATATCAACATTACGAAGAAGAACCATTTTTTCAAATTCTCCGTAAAGCTCATCGCCAAGAAGAGCCCTCTTATCCTCAAGAACCTTATGTCCGCGTTCTTTCAGAGTTTCAGCAATATCTTCAACTGTAAGCTTGTCAATATTTTCAAAATCATCCTCTGATGCAAGCCAGCCTTTATATTTTTCTTTAAGACCGTTGATATTCCAATCTGCCTTGTGAGCATCTTTTGCACAGTAAATTGCAACATTCTCCTCAACGCTTGAATCAAGCATATTGGCAATTTTATCTGTTAAATCAAGACCGTCAAGCACCATATTACGCTGCTTGTAAATAAGCTCTCTCTGGCGGTTCATAACATCATCATATTGAAGTGTGTTTTTACGGATACCAAAGTTTCTGCCCTCAACCTTGCGCTGTGAGGATTCAACGGTTCTTGAAATCATTTTGCTTGGGATAGCTAAATCTTCGTCATTGCCTGCAAGCGTATTCATTATGGATTTCATTCTGTCGCCGCCGAACAATCTCATCAAATCGTCTTCAAGAGAAAGATAAAACTGGGATTTACCCGGATCTCCCTGTCGTCCGGAACGACCTCTTAACTGGTTATCAATACGGCGTGAATCATGGCGTTCTGTACCAAGAATGAAAAGTCCGCCTGCTTCTCTTACCTTTTCGGCCTCATCCTTAATTTCGTTTTTGTATTTTGCTTCCAGCTCTCTGAAGGTTTTGCGTGCATTAAGAATTTCTTCGTCCTCGGTTTCACCGAAACCTGTTGCTTCTGCAATAAGCTCATCGGTGTACTGCATTTTCTTCATTTCTGATTTTGCAAGGAATTCAGCGTTACCGCCCAGCATAATATCTGTACCACGGCCCGCCATATTTGTTGCGATGGTAACTGCACCGAATTTACCAGCCTGCGCAACAATTTCTGCTTCCTTTTCGTGGTTTTTGGCATTTAAAACATTATGCGGAATTCTTTCTTTCTTGAGAAGTTTTGAAAGAATTTCACTTTTTTCAATGCTGATTGTACCAACAAGAATCGGTTGCCCTTTTTCGTGGCATTCCTTTATCTGTTCTATTGCACTCTTGAATTTAGCTCTTTCGGTCTGGAAGATAACATCAGGTAAGTCTTCGCGAAGAAGAGGCTTGTTTGTCGGAATTTCAACAACATCAAGCTTGTAGATTTCATTGAATTCAGGCGCTTCGGTTGAAGCAGTACCTGTCATACCGGAAAGCTTCCCGTAAAGACGGAAATAATTCTGGAAGGTAATTGTAGCAAGGGTTTTGCTTTCGTGTTCAACTTTAACATTTTCCTTTGCTTCAAGTGCCTGATGAAGACCATCATTGTATCGCCTTCCAAGCATAATACGGCCGGTAAACTCATCTACGATAAGAACCTGTCCGTCTTTAACAACATAGTCAATATCACGGCGCATTACACCACGCGCCTTGATTGCCTGATTGATATGATGAAGCAGTGTTGTATTTTCCATATCCATAAGGTTTTCAACGCCGAAAACCTGCTCTGCCTTTTTTACACCGCTTTGTGTAAGTGTTGCTGTTTTAGCTTTTTCATCAACTACATAGTCGCCGTCATATGTTTCCTCAGTGTCCTTCTTTTCGTCCATCTGAGCAACCTTAACCATTGTAAGGGATTTGGCAAAGTCATTTGCTCGTCTGTACATATCTGTTGACTGATCGCCCTTGCCGCTGATAATAAGAGGGGTTCTTGCCTCATCGATAAGAATGGAGTCAACCTCGTCAACAATGGCAAAAGCGTGCTCTCTCTGCACCTTTTGCTCTTTGTACTGCACCATATTGTCACGAAGATAGTCAAATCCCATCTCGTTGTTTGTGCCGTAAGTAATGTCGCAGTTATATGCTTCTTTTCTTTCATCGTTTGATTTTTCATGAATAATAAGCCCTGTTGAAAGACCGAGAAAACGATATAATTTTCCCATCCATTCGCAGTCACGCTTTGCAAGATAATCGTTTACGGTAACAATATGAACACCCTTGCCTGTCAATGCGTTTAAGTAAGCCGGAAGAGTAGCAACAAGGGTTTTACCTTCACCTGTCTTCATTTCGGCAATTCTGCCCTGATGCAGAACGATACCACCGATAATCTGTACCTCAAAGTGCTTCATTCCAAGCACTCTCCATGCACCCTCTCGGCATACGGCAAACGCATCGGGAAGAATATCATCAAGTGTTTCTCCGTCTGAAAGTCTGCCTTTAAGAATTTCTGTCTGTGAAGCAAGTTCTTTATCAGACATTTCCTGATACTTGCTTTCAAGAGCAAGCACCTTGTCTGAAATTTTTTTAACCTTTTTTACTTCTTTGGCAGAATAATCTCCGAAAAGAGCTGTAAGAAATTTATTTGCCATTATTTCACCTCATATATTTTGGATTATTTTTACATTTAGATGATATAAACTGAATAGTATTTTATCACATTATTTCCTTTGTGTCACTATTTATATTCTTATAATCAAAAAATATTATTAATTGCTGTTAATGCCCCGCCGGAAACGGCGTCCTCAGCCGTTTGCGTAAATGTAAATACAAGTCTGTCGTTTTTCTGTTCAAAGGAAAGTGTAATATCGGTTTCTTCATCCTTCATGGCGGCATTGCTTATTCCCTTTGTTAAAACAGAAAGATTTGTATCAAGCCATGTATCATTTTGTATATCTTTAAGAAGCTGAAGCATACCTGAAATGGAAGCGTATTCTTTAAGAAGATTTTTAGTGTACTCCGATGCAACCTCGGATAAATTCTTGTTTTTCACTGCAAGCATTACAGTTTTATTATCTGTATCAATTTCTTTGATTTCATATTGAAGGTTTTCAAACATGGCAACGCCAAGCTTTCTGAATTGATCCTTCTTTGATGCGTAGGTTAAAATCGTATCAAGAGTAGAGGATTCTACATATCTTTTAACGGTTGAAGAATCAAATTCCTTTAAGGCATCAAAAATGGTATCTATTGTATTTGTTATGTTTTTTTCGGTAAGCTTGTTATTCGGCTTTGAGGAACAGGCGGTAAAGCTAAAAGCAACAATTAAAATTGATAAAAAAACAACTGTAAATTTTTTCATTTTTTAAGCTCCTTTTAAATAATTAAAATTATTATATATCTTAATTTTGATTTTTTCAATATAAGTTATGTAAAAAATAAATAAATAAATTGCATATTTCATACATATATGGTATAATTATCAAAATTATCTCTATATATTGATAAAATTCGTTAAATTTTGTATTGACTTTTTTTCAAAAAAATGTTTTTATGTGTGAAGATGTCTTTGAAAAGGGGCATCTTATGAATAGAATTGATTTTTAAGGAGAAGCCATAATGGGCTTTGCAAAAAGATTTTTTGCATTAGTGTATAAATATGAAAGCTTTTTTTAGGAAATGGTTTGCACCTATTAAATTTAAAAGACTTTTTGATATAGCTGCTTCTTTTTCGGCACTTATAATACTTTCTCCATTGTTTCTTGTTATCTGCTTTGTTAATTTTTTAACCCCGGATACAAAGATATTTTTCAGTCATGAAAGAAGAGGAAGAAGAGGAAAGCCTTTTAAAATTTATAAATTCCAAACAATGAAGAATAATACGCCTAACTGTGCAACGGGCGAGCTTGAAAACCCTGAGCAGTATATTACAAAGCTTGGGAAATTTCTTCGCAAAACAAGCCTTGATGAGCTTCCGCAGCTTTGGAACATTCTGAAAGGGGATATGAGCTTTGTTGGTCCGCGGCCTCTTATTTCAAGCGAAATAAGGGCACACAGAATGAGGCTCGAATATAATGTTTATCGTTTCAGACCCGGCTTGACAGGTCTTGCGCAGATTAAGGGCCGTGATAATATTTCTCTTATGAAGAAAATGAAGCTGGATAAGTTATATTGTGATAACTGGAGTATTAAAATGGATATAGCAATACTTTTCCAGTCTGTATTGGTTTGTGTTCGTCAGGATGGCTTCCACGAGGGTATTTATCACAGACGATAAGCAGTTAATTTGTTATGTTTTACAATATTGACTTTTATTATAAAAATAATAGGAGAGCATCTTTATTATGGAAAGAAAATTTATTGACGGTTATTCCGAATGGCAGACAAATCCGGAAATTGTCGGTGTTAACAAACTTCCTTATCATTCAACCTTTATGCCTTATGATACTTTCAGAGAGGCAGAGGCTTGCAATAGATATGAATCCTCACGCTGTAAGCTTTTAAACGGCAAGTGGAGATTTAAGCTGTATAAAAACTATGCTTATAAACCGACTGATTTTGCGCAGACGCATTATGATTCCCATAATTGGGACAGTGTTCAGGTTCCCGGTTCATGGACCATGCAGGGGTATGACCGGAATCAATACTGCAATGTCCGCTATCCTTGGGAGGGAAGTGAGGATATCTGCCCTCCTAATGCACCTACTAAGCACAATCCGGTTGGCTGCTATCTTAAGAAAATTCAGATTAACAAAGCCATGCTTGAAAAGCGTGTGGTAATCTGCTTTGAGGGTGTGGAATCTGCTTTTTATCTTTATGTAAACGGCGAAAGAATAGGCTACAGTGAATCTTCCTTTAACAGAAGCGAGTTTGATATTACAAGATATCTTGTTGAAGGCTCAAATCTTATCGGGGTTGAGGTTTACCGCTGGTGTACAGGCTCATGGCTTGAATGTCAGGATATGTGGAGAATGGCAGGTATTTTCCGTGATGTTTATATTTATACAACGGAAAAGGAATATATCCGTGATTTTATTATTAAGGCAGAACCGAATGATACATTTAAGGATGGCTATTTTGATGTTCTTGTTAAAACAAACGGAACATATGAGGCTCTTTCACTTGATCTGAATATTATTGATGCCAACGGCAATATGGTTGCTCTTGACAGTCAATATGCCGAAGAGGATAATGTTACAAGTCTTAAGGCTATCGTAACGGATGCTGCTATGTGGAGTGCTGAAAATCCTTATCTTTATACTCTTGTGCTTACGCTTAAGCACAACGGAACACCTATTGAATATGTAAGTACAAAGTTCGGCTTCAGAAAAGTTGAAATAAAGGGCGGCATAATCAATATCAACGGCAGAAGAGTTGTTTTTAAAGGCACAAACCGTCATGAATTTGACTGCGAAAAGGGAAGATATATATCCGAAGAGGTTATGATTTCCGATATTCTTCAAATGAAGAGAAATAACATCAATGCCGTTCGTACCTCTCATTATCCGAATTGTCCGCGTTGGCTTGAGCTTTGCGATGAATACGGTCTTTATGTTATTGATGAAAACAATATGGAAACCCACGGAACCAATAATTCCAAAATCATTGGCTGCCCTCAGCTTCCGGGCTCAAGACCGGAATGGGAAAAGGCTTGTATGGACAGATTAAAGGCTCTTTATAACAGAGATAAAAATCATACAAGTGTTGTTTGCTGGAGCCTTGGTAATGAAAGCCTTGGCGGCGATATTCCCAAGAAAATGTATAAATGGATTAAGGATGCCGATGAAAGCCGTTTTATCCATTTTGAATGTCATAATGCTTCAGATGAAAAACAGCTTTCGGATGTTCAGTCTAAAATGTATGCAAAGCCTTGGGAATGTGAGGAATATGCTGTATCGGGAAAGGATAAAAGACCGTATATTCTTTGTGAATACACGCATGCAATGGGCAACTCCTGCGGATGTACGGATGAATATACAGCGCTTTGGGATAAATATCCCTGTCTTCAGGGCGGCTTTGTCTGGGATTGGGTTGATCAGAGTATCAAAACAACAGATGGAAACGGTGTAGAATATCTTGCTTACGGCGGAGATTTCGGAGATAATCCGAATGATGGTCATTTCTGTGGAAACGGACTGCTATTCGGAGACAGAAAGCCGACACCAAAGCTTTATGAAATCAAAAAGCTTTATCAGAATGTCGATTTTAAGGCAATTGATGCTGAAAAGGGCATTATTGAAATTAAAAATAAATTTATGTTTACAAACTTGAATCAATTTGAGCTTTATTGGTGTCAGTGCTCGGATAAGGGCGTTTTCCGAGAGGGAAGTGTTGAGCTTGATTTAGAGCCGAATCAATCTAAGGTTGTAGATCTTGAATTAACAAGAATTTCAAGTACGGAAAGCTATCTGAATCTTGAACTCAGAACAACAGAGGATTGTGCTTGGGTTGAAGAGGGTCATATAATTGCGGAAGAGCAGTTTGTAATTAATGAGTTTGAAAACACATATGATGAATTAGAAACAGGTGAAGAACTTGTTATTGCAGACAGCTACGGCTCTCTCCGTATCCTTTCAGAGGATTTGAATATCCGCTTTGAAAGAAGAGAACGCAATCAGCTTTATTCAATCAGGGTTGGCGGTGAAGATATTCTTACTGCGCCTGTTCGCTTTAATTTCTGGCGGGCATTAACGGATAATGACAGAGGAAACCGTGCTGGCAGCCGTCTTGGCTGCTGGAGAGATGCAGGAAATACACCCGGTATATATAATAATACGAAATTCAGTATTGATGATTATAGGGTAACCGACGGCGGCAGAAAGGTTACAATCAATTGCAGTGCCGTTGTATGTACGGATCCCGAATCAAGAGCAAAGCTTGTTTATACTGTTACTTCCAAAGGTATCGGTGTTGATCTTCAGTTTATGCCGGATCCGTCGCTTCCTGAAATCCCCGAGGTATCCATGCTGTTTGAGCTGCCCGGCGATTTTGAAGATGTAACCTATCTTGGAGAGGGTCCTTATGAAAATTATATTGACCGCAGAAACGGAACAAAGATAGGCGTTTATAACACAACTGTTACAGATATGTATACGGATTATCTCAAGCCGCAGGAATGCGGAAACAGAACGGGTGTCAGATATGCAACACTTGTCGGCAAAAAGAAAACCTTTACGCTTGTTGCAGAGCCTGTTATGGAATTTAATGCAAGCCATTATCTTCCTCTTGAAATAGAAAATGCCTGGCATAAAAAAGAACTTCCTGAAAGCGATAAAACCATTGTGCGTGCAATTGCCCGCCAGCAGGGAGTTGGCGGATATGACAGCTGGGGTGCGAAAACAAATGATAAATATATAAATAAAACAGATAGAACTTATCGTTTGAAATTCCAGATTAGGTTTTAATTTAACTGTTATTAGGCAATAAGGTTTCCGGCTTTATTGCCTAATATTTGTCTGATACAATTGTAAAGAAAATGTAAGAAAATTGTTTTTTGCTTGACTTTTTAAATGCTTAGTAGTATATTTGTTCATACGAAACTATCAGAAAAATTCTCAGTTAATGTTTATTTACTATGATTTAAGAGGGAATAGAATTATGAAATCGCTAAAAGAAACCGCAATGACAATAGCCGTTAAACAGGCTGTTAAATATGCAAGAAAGGATTTCAACAAAAATGCTCCGAAAATCCTTTCGCTTCTTGAAAAGGCAGATGTAAAAAAAGTAAACAGAAGTACATATGCAGGGCTTCACAAGGTGCTTGATGATCCGGAAAACAATTGGATGCGTTTTGCAAAAAGCCTTGCTTGTGATACAGATATTAATGTGCTTAATAAGCTCATTCCGCCTATGATGAATGTTGCCATAAACAGCTATTCGGTAAGAATGAAAAATATTGAAAAGTATGGCTGTAATGTTCCATGGGCTATTCTTATGGATCCTACTGCTGCCTGCAACCTGAAATGTAAGGGCTGCTGGGCTGCTGAATACGGTCATACAAGTCAGCTTTCTTATGATGACCTGGCAAGGATTATAAAACAGGGAAAAGAGCTTGGTACATATATGTATCTTTATACAGGCGGTGAGCCTACCATAAGAAGAGCTGATTTAATGCGTCTTTGCCGTGAAAATCCGGATTGCGTATTTATGAGCTTTACAAACGGAACCCTTATTGACGACAGCTTTGCTGATGAGATCGGTGAGGTTGGAAACTTCCTTCCGGCATTCTCTATTGAGGGTTATGAAGAAGAGAATGATTTCCGCCGCGGCGAAGGTACATTTGAAAAATGTACTGCTGCTATGAAGCGGCTTCAGGATCGTCATATTCCTTTTGGTGCATCCCTTTGCTATACCAGCAAAAATACAGATGTGCTTGCATCTGATGAATATATGGATTGGCTTATTGAAAAGGGTGTAAAATTTGCATGGTTCTTTACATATATGCCTACGGGAAACGGTGCGGTTACTGATCTTATGGTATCTCCTGAGCAGCGTGCATTAATGTATAAAAAAATGCATGAATGGAGGCATACAAAGCCTATTTTTGCGCTTGATTTCTGGAATGACGGCGAATATGTACAGGGCTGTATTGCCGGCGGACGCCATTATTTCCATATCAATTCAAACGGCGATTGCGAGCCTTGTGCATTTGTTCATTATTCAAATGTTAATATCAAGGAATGTTCTGTGCTTGATGCACTGCAGAGTCCTATATTTATGGCTTATAAGCGCAATCAGCCTTTTAATAATAATATGCTTCGTCCGTGTCCGGTGCTTGATAATCCCGGTGCTATCAGCAAAATGGTGCATGATACAGGTGCTTATTCAACGGAAATGAATAATCCTGAAAGTGCAAATGCTCTTTTTGATAAAACGGTTGCTGCGGCTAAAGCATGGAAGATTAAGGCGGATGAGCTCTTTGACCGTGATGAGTATATTACAAAGCATGTTAAAGACGAAAATATGTATAATTTTGAAAAACCGGATGAGGAAAGAGAGTTTTCTGAATTTGAAAAAACAAAGGATTAATACAATTAATCTTGAAAAGCAATAAAGGTATTAAGGGCATATCACATAGTGGTATGCCCCTAAAGCATTATTTTATAGAATTTTAAAGGAGTTTATTTTTATGAACGGCGATTCAGTTCCGTTAATTACAGTTATGGTTGTTCTTGTTGCATTAAGCGGATTTTTTTCTTCTGCTGAAACGGCATTTTCATCACTTAATAAGGTAAAACTTAAGGCTATGGCTTCAACTTCAAAGCACAAAAAATCCATTGATAGGGCGCTCGCGCTTTCTGAAGATTATGATGTTGTGCTTTCCTCAATATTAATCGGAAACAACCTTGTTAATATTGCGTGTACATCTATTGCAACTCTTGTTTTTACCGGTTTTTTCGGTCAGCAGCTCGGTACAACACTGTCAACTGTCGTAATGACAATTATTGTTCTTATTTTCGGAGAGGTTACCCCAAAGCAGATTGCAAAGGAAAAGGCAGAAAGCTATGCAATTGCAGTTGCACCGGCAGTTAAATTCTTTATTGTTATTTTCAGTCCACTCAATCTTTTTTTCAGAGCATGGTCTAAGCTTATGGCAAAAATTTTTCGCATCAGCAAGGTTTCAACTGTAACGGAAGAAGAACTGAAATCTTATGTAAATGAAGCACATTCGGGTGGAGAAATTGATGAAAATGAATCAAAGTTGATTCGTTCCTCAATAGAGTTTGATGATATTGATGTTTCAGATATTTTAACCCCGCGCATAGATGTTGCAGCAATAGATAAATATGCGTCCTTTTCCGAAATCTCAAAGGTGTTTAAAGAGAATCATTTCAGCCGCCTGCCGGTTTATATTGACGATATAGATCATATTGTAGGTCTTATTCATCATCGTGATTTTGAAGCGGCAAGGGACAGGAATTTAAAATCGCTCAGGACAATTCTAAAGCCGGTTCCGACTGTTTCTCCTGATACTAAAATTTCAAAGCTTCTCAGAATTCTTCAGAAGAATAAAACGCATCTTGCCGTTGTTGTTGATGAATTCGGCGGTACGGAGGGTATTGTTACGCTTGAGGATATCCTGGAAGAGCTTGTCGGCGAAATCTGGGATGAGCATGATGAGGTTTCGGTAGATATTGAGAAAATTTCCGAAAATGAATATATAGTAGACTGTTCATCTTCTCTTGAAGACTTCTTTGAATATTTCAATATTTCTGCTGAAGAAAATGCGGTTTCAACCGTGAACGGCTGGGTTATGCTGAAAACGGATAAAATCCCTGAGGTTGATGATAGCTTTTCATTTGACAATCTGGATGCAGTTGTTGTTTCAACAGATGGTAAAAGAGCAGATAAAATCAAAATTACGGTAAAAGAAAAGGAAAATGAAGATGTTTCTGAATAAAAAGAAGCAATTTAATAACGGCGGATATGATTTCATTATTGCAGGTCTGGGAAATCCGGGAGCGAAATATGAAATGACAAGGCATAATGCAGGCTTTCTGGCAATTGATTTGTTTGCTTTGAATGAAAATGTCAGTGTAAAAAAGCTTAAATTTCATTCGCTTGTCGGGGATGTTAAGATAAATGATAAAAAGTGTCTTTTAATGAAACCGCAAACCTTTATGAACAGTTCGGGTGAAGCAATCGGAGAGGCGGCAAAGTTTTATAAAATTCCTGCCGAAAATGTTATTATTATCTCTGATGATATTTCGCTTGATGTCGGCAAAATCAGAATCAGAAGAAAGGGTTCAGCAGGCGGACATAATGGGCTTAAAAGCATAATTGCCCATCTTGGCTCTGAAAGCTTCTCAAGGATAAAGGTTGGTGTCGGTAAAAAGCCAAGTGCGGATTATGATTTGGTAGATTGGGTGCTCGGCAGATTTCCAAAGGAACTGGAGAGCGATTTAAAATCCGCTCTTGAAAATGCAGCACAGGCTGTTCCGCTTTTGGTAAACGGAGAAACCGATAAAGCTATGAATTTGTTTAATTCATAAATATTTTATAGATTATGCTTATTAAAAAAGGAAAAAATATATATGTCCTGCTATTCAAAAATTTTTGAAAAGAGCAATGAATTTTCAAGCCTCGGCAAAAGTATAACCATCGGAGGTATGCCTGTCGGGGCAACAGGTGTGTCTGATTCGGTTAAGGCGCATTTTATTCATTCTCTTATGGAATTAAAAAATAATAAGGCGCTTATCATAATGCCTGATGAAGCATCAGCAGTAAGAATGAGCGAAAATTTAGGCTCACTTCAGGAGGGTGTGCTTTTTTATCCTGCCCGTGAATTTACTTTTCAGCAGGTTGCGGGTGTATCTCATGAATTTGAGCATATTCGTCTTGGCGTTCTTTCTAAAATTATAAAAGGTGAATTCAGTGCTGTTGTATGCTCCGTAAATGCTGCCTGCCAGAAAACGATGCCGCCCGAAAATTTGAAGCTTCTTTCGCTTGAAATTAAGGATGGCGATACGGTTGATGTTGATGAAATTTCCGAAAAACTTGTGGCAGCAGGCTACAGCAGATATGATCAGGTGGACGGTATTTCGCAGTTTGCAATAAGAGGCGGAATTATAGATGTTTTCCCGCCCGGTGCATCCGAGCCTGCAAGAATAGAACTTTGGGGAGATATGATAGACGGAATTGCTTCCTTTGATATCGCAACACAAAGAAGAACCGGAAAGCTTGATAAAATTGATGTTATTCCGGCAAATGAAGTGCTTTTCAAATCAAATAAGAAGTTTGCTGATTGTATTGAAGCGCTTGCAGACAATTTAAAGGGAAAAGCAATAAAGGCTCGAGAAAGTCTTTATGCTGATGCTGAAATACTAAATAACGGCGGCTCATTGCCTTGTAACGATAAATATCTTCCTCTTGCATATAATAGTAATGGTATTTTTGATTATCTTGATGGTATTCTTTTTGTTTGCGAAAGTGCCAAGGTTAAGGAAAAAGCGAATAATCAAAGCCGGCTGATGGAGGAACAGATTAAATGGTATCTTGAGAGCGGAAATCTGTGTAAGGGTATTGATAAATTTACTGTTGAATTTGATGAATTAAAGGATATTTATTCGAATTCGGGTGCTGTGTATTTGGATTCGCTTCCAAGAGGCTCGTTTGATACGCCGGTTTCTCATTTATCTTCCTTTACCGTCCAGAGTTTTAATGCATGGAACGGAACCATGGAGCAGCTTAGTGAGGATATAAAACCGCTGTATGATAAAAAATATACTATTTGTATTATGGCAGGTACTTCAAGAGCTTGTAAGGCACTACAGTATGATTTAAATGAAGCGGGTTTTGATGCTGTTTATTTTGAAAAAATGCCTGCTGAATTTCCGAAAGGCTCTGTTTCTGTTGTTTCAGGCTCTCTTAATGCGGGCTTTCAGCTTTCGGATTTGTCCTTTGCCCTTATAACGCATACTAAGGCTGTTCAAAAGAAAAAGAAAAACAAGGGCATTCATTCCAAAAATGCAATTCATTCGCTTGATGAGCTTTCGATAGGTGACTATATTGTTCATAATGTTCACGGTATCGGTGTGTTTGAGGGTATTCACGCTCTTGAACTCAACAAGGTTAAAAAGGATTATATCAAAATCTCTTATGCAAAAGGAGATACGCTTTATGTTCCGGTTACCCAGCTGGACCTTGTTTCAAAATATATCGGTCCCAAGGAGGACAGCAAAGTTAAAATAAACCGCCTTGGAGGCAGCGAATGGAAAAAAGCAAAGGCAAAGGTTCGTTCCTCTGTTAAGGATATGGCGAAGGAATTGATTGCTTTATATGCAAAGCGTATGAGTACAAAGGGTTATGCTTTTTCCGAAGATACAGATTTACAGCGTGATTTTGAGCTTCGATTTGCTTATGATGAAACAGATGATCAGCTTCGCAGTGCTGCTGAAATAAAGGGGGATATGGAACGCTCTGCCCCTATGGATAGGCTTCTTTGCGGCGATGTCGGCTTTGGTAAAACAGAGGTGGCGCTTCGTGCTGCTTTTAAGTGTATTTCAGAGGGCAAGCAATGTGCTGTTCTTGTGCCTACAACCGTTCTTGCTATGCAGCATTTCAATACTTCGAAAAGCAGAATGGAAGCATATCCTGTCAGAATAGAAATGATTTCTCGTTTTGTTTCTTTGAGAAAGCAAAAGGAAATTATGAAGGAGCTTGAAGAGGGAAAAATTGATTTGCTGATCGGAACGCACAGAATTATAAGCAAGGATATCAAATTTAAAGATTTAGGGCTTCTTATTGTTGATGAGGAGCAGCGTTTCGGTGTTGCTCAAAAAGAAAAGCTAAAGGAAAAATTTCCGCGTGTTGATGTTTTAACGCTTTCTGCAACGCCTATCCCTCGTACTCTGAATATGGCAATGAGTGGGATAAGGGATATGAGCCTGCTCGAAGAAGCACCGGGCGAAAGGCATCCTGTTCAGACTTATGTTGTTGAATATGATTTCGGAGTTCTGATTGAAGCAATGGAAAAGGAACTTGCAAGAGGTGGGCAGTGCTATTATCTTCATAATAATATAGACACGATTGAGCATACTGCTGTTAAAATTAAAAAAGAAATTCCGGATGCAAAGGTTGGTATTGCCCACGGCAGAATGACGGAAGAGCAGCTTTCCGATGTCTGGAATCAGCTTCTGAACGGTGAAATAGATATTTTAGTATGTACAACGATTATTGAAACGGGTATTGATGTAGCCAATGTTAATACGCTTATTATTGAACATGCAGACCGAATGGGGCTTGCTCAGCTTCATCAGATCAGAGGCCGTGTGGGCAGAAGCTCGCGCCGTGCCTTTGCATATTTTACCTTTTCAAGAGGCAGGGAATTATCGGATATAGCAACAAAAAGGCTTGAGGCGATACGGGAATATACCGAATTCGGTTCCGGTTTTAAAATTGCAATGCGTGATCTTGAAATCCGAGGGGCAGGCTCAATATTGGGTAATAAGCAGCATGGTCACATGGAAGCAGTCGGCTACGATATGTATTTAAAACTTTTAAGCGAGGCTGTAGCAGAGGAAAAGGGCGAACGCTCCGAGGAAGGAGAAGAGCAGGAATGCCTGATTGATCTTCCGATTGAGGCTCATATTCCTGAGGATTATATTACCTCAACGCCGCAGCGTCTTTCTATGTATAAACGAATTGCAGCTATCCGTTCCGATGCGGATGCAAACGATGTTTATGATGAACTTGGTGACAGATTCGGTGCACCGCCCGAAGCAATTTGCGGTCTTGTTGAAATTGCTCTTCTCAGAAACATAGCTTCCCGTATGGGTGTCTATGAAATAACGCAGAGAAATGGCTCTGTTCTTCTGTATATGAATGAGCCGGATGTAAAATATGTTATTGCTCTCAATAAAGAAATGAAAGGAAGAGTTCTTCTTTCAGCTGCTAAAAAAGCATATATTGCTGTTAAGCTTGATTATGAATCTCCGCTTGAAACCGTTCAGCAGTCCCTTGCAATTATGAACAGTGTTTTTACGGAAAATACAAATAATTCATCTTCTGCTGAATAATACAAAACACCTCAGGGCATAATGCTTATGAGGTGTTTTATATGTCTGCAAATTCTAATTCTAAAAAGGGAAACAAAAATTTAAGAGCATTGTTTTCCGTTATATGTATTTCAATAATAGCTCTTGGGCTTATTGTTTATTTTTCAACAAGCTCTGCCAATAACGATCCTGTAAATGAGCAAACAACGATTCAGGAAACAACCGAGCCTGTTCAGAGAAGTGTTACCGTAGAGGATACCACTGAAGAGGAAACGGAGCCGGAAACAGAAAAGGATACTGCTCCCGAAAGCACATCCATGGCTCTTCTGGATACAAATACTCCATATAAAAGCTTTTATAAATATCCGCTTACTGAGGCTGTTGTAAGCGGTTATACCGAAGAACTGGTTTATAATGAAACGATGGGAGATTACAGAAGCCATACAGCTGTTGATTTTAAGGGCGAAGCAGGAACCTCTGTTTTTGCTATTAATGATGGTATCGTTCTTAATGTTTATAATGATAATATGCTTGGTATGGTTGTAGAGATAGACCATGGCGGCAAGCTTGTTGCAAAATACGGCGGTCTTGATGTTGTTAATGTATCTAAGGGTGATCCGGTTATGATTGGCGCAACAATCGGTACACTTGGTAAGGTTCCATGTGAAGGGGTTGCTGAAAGTCATCTTCATTTTGAAACAAGGATTGACGGTGCAAGTGTAAATCCACTTGATGTTATGGGTAAGACCGAGTAATTTTTGATTAACTTTTATATAAAAATAACCGGGCTGTAAAAACAGCTCGGTTAATCTTTTTGGTTATCAGGGTTAAGATTAATGATGTTCTGACTTGTGATGAACAGGCCAGGTATCTTATGCCGGTTAAGCAAAAACAGTGTATGCTACATATCCCAAATATCCTGCAAGCATAACGATACCCTGCCAGCGGCGGAATTTCTGAGAAATGATGGTTGGTATAATCGCAATTGCAATAGCAGCAAGGCAAACTACCATATCAATCTGAACTGAGCTTGCCGAAACCGCAAGAGCACCTGTTCCTTTTCCCATTGAAACAAAGGAGCAGATTGGAAGAATAAGGGTTAAATCAATAATGTTTGCGCCGAGGATATTTCCAACTGAAAGCGAACCTGCCTTTTTGCGAAGCGCAGTAATTGTTGTTACAAGCTCGGGAAGGGAGGTTCCTATTGCGATAGCAATAACGCTGATGATTCTCTGCGGAACATGAAGACTTTCTGCAATTTCAGTTCCGTAATTAACAAGAAGCTGAGCGCCTATAACTGTTCCTGCGGCACCTACAACAAAGAATGCAATGTTTTTTGCCCAATCCTTGCTGGTTGCCTTTTCTCTTGTAGGAATTATTCCGTCCTCAGGCTGAAGTCCGATGTTATCAGGGCTTGGCTCAATCTGTTTGTTTTCCTTTTTCATTGAAATAAAGTTTTCAATGAAGAATGCGATGAAAATAACAATTAAAATAATCAAGCCGACTGTAGAAAGATTATAATATATATTCTTTTCGCCAAGAATGGTTAATTCCTTTTTTTGTGTGAAAATGCATCCTAAAACTAAGGCAGCGGAGGCAAGAAACATCATTATGGCTTTAGGAGAAAAGCTTTTGCGCTTTATCGCAAATGGCATACATACGATAAATATACCCATAATCATAGCCGTGTTTGCTGTTACGGAGCCTATGGCGTTTCCGGCTGCCATATCAACATTGCCCTTAGCTGTTGCCATAATGCTTACAATCATTTCGGGCAGTGTAGTTGCGATTGAAACAATAGTTGCGCCGATAACGAATTTAGGAACACCTGCAACCTCTGCAATCCAGCTTGCTGAATCCACAAACCAATCGCCGCCCTTGATGATTAAGATAAGACCGACTATAAACAAAACATACATTGTAATCGGACTTGATAAAATAACAGTTAACATGGAGATACCCCTTTTATATGTAATAGAATAATTTTATCTTTTATTTAGTCAATTGTCAATGAAAAGGGAATATATTTATGAAATATTTTCCTTGATATTTTCCTTGTTGATAAAATAATTGTCGTATGATAGAATAATATACAGTTAAAAGATGAAATGAAGTGTTTGAATTGAAAAATATTAAAGACAAGAAAAAGCTTTTTGAAATAGTAATTCCTGTTATTCTTGCTGTTCTTGTTGTGTCAGGTTTTGCTTTCAGCGGACATATAGCAAGAAATCTTGATGGTGAAAAACCTTCTGAGCCTGCTACGGAAGAACAGACAGAGGAAACTGTTCCTGCTCCCGTTAATTCAAAGGCAACTCTTGTTGCCGTAGGCGATAATCTGATTCATAATACACTGATTGCGTCAGGGCAACAGGAGGATGGCACGGAAGACTATACCTCTTTTTATAAAAATATAAAGGCGGATATTTCTGCTGCGGATATAGCTGTTATAAATCAGGAAACAATTCTCGGCGGCGATGAGTTTGAATATACGGGGTATCCCGTTTTCAATACTCCGTGGGCAGTAGGCGAGGCTGCAATAGATGCCGGATTTGATGTCTTTCTCTGTGCAACAAATCATACAATGGACAAAGGCTTTAAAGGAATTCAGAATGAATGTGCCTTTTTTGATAATCATCCCGAGGTAACTCATGTCGGCTCTAATGATACAGAGGAGGATTATAATACAATTGTTTATTATGAAGCAAATGGTATAAAATTTGCTATTCTCAATTATACCGATGGCACAAATGGCATTCCTCTTCCGAATGATAAGCCATGGTGTGTGAATATGATGGATAAGGAAAAAATAACTGCTGATGTTAATGAAGCAAAGGGCAATTGCGATGTTATTGTTGTTTTTCCGCATTGGGGAACTGAGAACAGTACAAGTGTATCTGATTATCAGAAGGATTATGTTAAGCTTTTCTCGGATTTAGGCGTTGATATCGTAATCGGCGGTCATCCTCATGTTTTGCAGCCGATTGAGTGGGTGGTTAATGAGCAGTCGGGCAAAAAGATGCTTGTTTATTATTCCCTTGGAAATTTCATTTCCCATCAGCTGAATATAAATCAGCTCTGCGGCGGTATGGCTAAAATTGAAATCCAGAAGAATGCGGATGGGATATCAGTTACCTCCGCAAAGCTTGTTCCGGTTGTAAGCTGGTATGAAAAGATAAACGGAAGATGGGATTATTCCGTTTATAAGCTTTCCGATTATACAGATGAAATAGCAGACACGCATGCGCAGCGGGATAAAGGCGCAACTCCGTCTGATTTTGAAAAGTATGTAAGGGATATTATTCCGGAGGAGTTTATTGAAATAAAATAATTAAATTGCACAAAAAGTATTTGCAATTGTTTTGCCGGATAATGTATAATGTATAAATTTGAAAAAGGGTGTTGACATTTTTTACTTTTCGTGTATATAATATTGATGTAGTAAGAACAAAGGCGTTCCGATTGATTCGGAGCGCTATTTTTTATTTTGGAGGATATTACTATGAGCAAATTGACAAAAGAGGACATACTTAAGGATGCAGTAGAAAAAAATGTTGAATTTGTAAGGCTTCAGTTTACAGATGTTTTCGGTCTTATGAAAAATGTTTCTCTTACTGTATCACAGCTTGAAAAAGCACTTGATAATGAATGTATGTTTGACGGCTCATCAATAGATGGATATGTTCGTATTGATGAATCGGATATGTATCTTCATCCTGATCTTGATTCTTGGGCTCTCTTTCCTTGGAGAACCTTTGGCGGTAAAACTACAGCACGCCTTATCTGCTCTGTTTATATGTCAGATAATAAAACTCCGTTTATGGGCGATCCGAAAAATGTGCTTAAAAAGGTTATGGATGAAGCAGCGGAAATGGGCTATGGCTTCAATGTAGGCCCTGAGCTTGAATTTTTCCTTTTCAAAAAAGATGAAAACGGTAATCCTACAACCGAGATGACCGATCTTGGTGGCTACTTTGATCTGAATCCGATTGATGCAGGCGAAAACTGCCGCCGTGATATTTGTCTTGCTCTTGAGGATATGGGCTATGAAATTGAGGCTTCGCATCATGAGGTTGCCGAATCACAGCACGAAATTGATTTCCGCTTCGGTGATGTTATGACAACTGCGGACAGATGCATGACCTTTAAGCATGTTGTTAAAACCTATGCTACAAAGCACGGTCTGCATGCAACCTTTATGCCGAAGCCGGTTTACGGTATCAACGGATCGGGCATGCATACCAATATGAGCCTTTACAGACTTTCCGACGGTTCAAATGCCTTTGCCGATGAAAACGATGAGCTTGGTCTTTCCAAGGAAGCATATGCTTTTATTGCCGGCATCATCAAGCATGTTAAGGGTATTGCCGCTTTCTCGAATCCGCTTGTAAATTCATATAAAAGGCTTGTTCCCGGCTATGAAGCTCCGTGCTATATTGCATGGTCTGCTTCCAACAGATCCTCGCTTGTTCGTATTCCTGCCGCAAGAGGCAAGGGAACCAGAGTTGAGCTTCGCAATCCGGATCCAACCTGCAATCCGTATCTTGAAATGGCACTCTGCCTTGCAGCCGGCCTTGACGGTATCAAAAAGAATATGACACCGCCTGCTCCTGTTGATTTCAATGTGTTTGATTTAACTGCCGAGGAGCTTAAAGAAAATGGTATTGACTGCCTTCCGGGCAGCCTGATTGATGCTGTATATGCCGCTGAAGAAGATCCGTTCGTTAAAGAAACGGTTGGAAGTCATGTTTTCAATGCTTATATTGAAGGCAAAAAGCGTGAATGGGATGAATACCGCACACAGATTTCTCAGTGGGAAGTAGACAGATACTTAAAGAAATAATTCTGCCCTCTCTGTTTGGCAGAAATGCCATAATATAAGAGCCGTTGCTTTTGTTAGCAGCGGCTCTTTTTGTCATTGCTTATATTCTGCTATATCTTCTAATTTGCAGTCCAGTATTTCACAAAGTGTATTCAATGTATAGGTGTTGACATTTCCGTTTTTTCTAAGTCTGTCAAGTTGACCTGTGCTTATTTTGTATTCCTTAATCAGTTTGTATTGAGAAATATTTCTTTCTTTAAGCGTTTTCCACAGCTTGTCAAATGGTTCATATAAGCTGATGAAGACAACAACATCTACATCCTTTACAACAGCAGTAGCATCTAAGGGTAAAACCTATAGCTATAAGATAAAGGCAGTGACAAGTAAGAACAAGAATACTGCCTCTAATTACAGCAATACAGTCAGTGCGAAACGAAAATAGAATTTTTTCATATAATTAAAAGCCTCCCGTCGGGAGGCTTTTGTTGATATGTATTACTGATTTTTATTTTTCTGATCAACTTCATACAGCTTATCGGGATAATCGGTCATAATGCAGTCCGCACCGACGGAAAGCAGGTATTCCATATCCTTTTCGCTGTTAATTGTCCAGTACTGAACGGCAATGCCTTTTTCGTGGGCATAGTTGATAACCTGTGCTGTTCCGAGGTTAGCTGCAAGCTTAAACGGCATGCTGTAAGGAATCTGCAGAACAGAGTAGTTCGGATTAAAGTTTTTGTCATTTCTGAGTGCTGCAAGCCAGAAGGTAATAACCTCGTTTATTGTTGCACTGCGAAGCAAATCCGGATGATGCTCGTCAACATACTGGGAAACCTCTTCGTGGAAGGAACCGAAAATTACCTTGTCAAGCAGATTTTTCTCAACCAGAATGTTGTAAAGAATATCAACACCCTTCATTCCCAATTCGCCGCTGTTTTTAATTTCAATAATATAATCGTAATTGCCGACAGAGGTTAAATAATCAAGTACATCTTCTATTCTCAATATTTTTATATCATCGGGAACTTCGTCTTTGTCTATGTTGGCATAAGGCATATTGCCGTCTTCGTCAGTGAATTTTGCACCCATATTGAGCTGTCTCAGCTCCTCATATGTGTAATCCTCGGGTCTGGCTTCCTCCTTGCCGAAGATTTCGGTGCTGTTTGATGTTCTGTCAAGTGTATCATCGTGGAGCAAAACAAGCACATCATCCTTTGTTATATGGAGATCGAATTCAAAAACATCAATTTTAAATTCAGGGTTTTCAGCGCAGTTTCTGAATGCCTTTTGTGTTTCCTCCGGCATAATTCCGCCGCCGCTTCTGTGTGCACTGATCTGCGTTTTGCCCATTTCCATTATGTAGCTGTTGTCTGTTTCAAATGTTTTAATGTTTTTTGGATTGGAATGCCAGTTAAATGCAATAACCTTTGCAACGATAAGAGCCAAAAGTATGATGCCTATTATTGCAAGCACCTTTTTCCAAGTTTTTTTATTTTGTTTTTTTACAATTGTTTCCAAAATAATCACCCCTTGGTAAACAGTATAGACGAAATGCACCCCTTTGTCAAACAAATTACGGAATTATATATAATGAAAAAAATGAAGCCGTTTAGTTAGAAATTCAGAGCTTCAGATGATGACATGGATAGGTTATCATGTTTCGATTGCTATTCGTTTGTTGTGTATAAACGCAATTATCAGTGCAACAATTACAAAAAACATGATTCCTGCAAGGAGGGCAGGAATCATAAGTAAATAAGCCCATTCAGTATGTAACGGCTTGTCACCAAGCAGCATTTTCCAAAAAAATGTAGGCTGATAAAACGGATACGGATAAAATGTTGGGTCTGATAAAGCGCCTCTGATTATGGAAAAAATTGAATATGCTAAGGGATATATTTCGACAAGCCACATTTTTTTGCAGCTGATTTTTTTATTGTCAGCAGGAAAAAACCATAATAGCAGCATTAATGGAGGTATAATCATATGATGAAAAACCTGAATAAAGCTTGACATGGAATGGGTAGGATTATCCCATTTGAACGGTGGTGTAAAGTCCAATGGTATACCGCAGCAATATACAAGTCCTGTAATCACTATATAGGTTGTAACCATAGCTCCGAGTATAGGATGAAATGCAATTTTTTGTGCCTTTTTATTTCCGAAAACAGCTGCTGCCGTAATCACAAGATAGAAACATACAAAAATATTTGATTGAACTGTAAAATATGAAATAATATTATATCTTCCGTAATCAATCGGACTGAACTGAGCATCATATTCGTAAACATAATGTGCAAGTCTGTGAAGAATTATAAGTATACCGAAAACACCGATAATCAGTAAAAGAATTCCGAATAACTTTTTTCGGTATAATGGGTTGATTCTTTTATCTGTTGCTAAGTAACGGCACATTGTATGTTCCTGTTTCACTACATTCTCCCCATTATAAAAATACGGATATTATTCTCCGTGCGCTGTCTGAAGCTTATTGTGTAGTTTTTCGAGCTCATTTTTTGACAGCTTATAGCAAAAAGTAAGCAAAGCAAACATACAAATCAGTATGATTGCCGGAACTAAGGTTGCAGCTGTATAAAGCTTATCCAGAACCTGAGCTGATTGAGATGCAATCTCGCCGTTATAGCCTATAATTCCGAGTATGGCAGGTACGCCTGCGCCGGCTGCTGTCTGGCCGAGTTTTCTTACAAAAGAATATATGGAATATGAAGTTCCTTCTTCACGCCTGTTTGACAACAGTTCATGGTAATCAATTACATCCATTACCAATGCCCAGATTTCCATTACAAGGAAGGTTTGCCCTGCGCCGGAAAAGAAAACCAGAATGAGGAACAGATACGGATTGGATGATAAAGCAGTAAATCCGATCAGATACATCAGAATGTTAACAAGTGCTGCAAAGCCCATTCCTGCGGAACAAATTTCTTTTTTACCGAATCGGCGCACCAACTTGCCCATAACGGGAAGAAACAGCGCCATAGGAAGATAAGTGCAGATTGTTACAATTCCGTATAGCTCAGGTTTTTCATAGAAATTTTTAAATAAATAATTGTAAATAGTCTGCGTGTACATCTGGAAACAGATAAGAAACATTGAAACGGCACAAAGAACAATAAACGGTTTGTTTTTCAGAAGCATGCGTACAGCACGTAAAAAGCTGTATTTACTTTGCTGCTGATCCGGTAATATTGAAACACGCTCTTTTGTCATTTTAAAATGGCTGAAAAAAACAATTAAGGTCAGTATTGACAGACAGGCAACAGCAATGGAAAGTTTGCCTGAATCAAGAATTTTTGCCGTTGTTCCGTCAGCATTTGTTACTGTAGAATACACAACCAACGGAAGCAGAATCTGAGCTGGAAGTCCGCCCAATCCTGCACCAACGGAACGCCACATTGAAAGCGAAGACCGCTCAATTTCATCGCTGGTAATTACGGAAGCAAGTGAGCCGTAAGGAATGTTTACACCTGTATACATCATACCGTAAAAAATATAAGTTACATATGCAAATATCAGATACTGGGTGTTTGTAAGACCCGGTATTTTTAAAAACATCATAAAAGCGCTTAACGCAAGCGGTAAAGAGGCACCCAGAATGTAAGGTCTGAATCTTCCGAAGCGTGTTGGCTTTCTTGAATCGATAAATGCGCCCCATAGCGGATCATTGACCGCATCCCAAATACGGGCAACGAGCATAAGCATCATAATACTTGTGCTTGTAAAATGCAGTATGTCGGTATAAAACATTGTTAAAAAAGAGGATACTAATGAAAAGGTTAATACACCGCCCATATCGCCGAAAGCATAGCCGATTTTATCTATTGCTTTAATACCGTAAGTTTTTTGCTTTTCTTCCATAGTTGACTCCTTATTTTTTATCACTTGATTATAAGCCTTCTTTTATCACCTGAGCATAAACGAATATCGGGTTCAAAAATTGTTTTGCCTGAATTTTCAAATTCTACCGAAACGGTACTTTCGTTACAATGTACCTTAAAGCTGAGATGTACACAATTGTTTTTCTGATACGCAAAGCTGATGCCGTCATCTGAGAAAAATTCGCTTTCAAAGCTGCCGTTTTTTAAAGGATAAACAGTAAATATAATGGTTTCATCAGATTTAAAGCCATAAGGTGCTTCATTTGTCGGAAGGATACATCCGCTGCGTACAAAATACGGCATTTCGGCAGTAGATGGTATAGTAAGCTCTGCAGTCTGTCCGCCGTCAAGTAATGTGTTGCCTAAGTACCAATTATCTTCCTTTGGAAGATAGGCGCATACTTTTTCGGTTTTCTCATCAAAGATAAAGGCTGCTAAAATATCTCTGCCAAGCATCATAGTATCGGGATATGAATACAGCTCTTCATCATCATAATACAAAAATGCGGGTGCATTTATGGGTATTTCATATTCCGTTGCATTGTAGGCACAGTTGTATATATAAGGCAAAAGCTTTTTTCTTTGTGCAAACAGGCTGTGAACAGAATCAATAATATTAGGATAGCTCCAAGGCATTGTAGCAGAACCGTCCGAATTCCATGAATGAATAGTCAGACGCGGTTCAAATATTCCGTGCTGAAGCCATCTCAATAATAGCTCTCGTGACGGCATTTCGCCATGAAAACCGCCAAGATCATGACCATAAAAATATAATCCTGAAAGTGACATGGTAAGCCCGATATAGTGGCAATACCGCAAATCGGAAAACGCTGTTCTGTTATCTCCGGACCATGTCTGTGCATATCGCCGTACTGCAATGTTGCCGCTTCTGGTTGAAAGAAAAGGACGCAACTGCGGATTTTTTGCAATCTGAGCCTGATAAGATGCCGCAACCATAAGATATGTAAGTATGGGTCTTATACGGCCGGCCTTAACCTTTTTGTCCAGAAAACCTGCCGCTATGGCATCGCAATCCTTGATATCAAATTCGTTATTATCATTCCATGTAGCAGTAATACCATAATTAAGTAAGGTTTCGGTTACCTTTTCTTTCCAGAATGCAAAGGCTTCGGTATTTGTAAAGTCAATGTAGCTTCCTAAGCCGTCCCAGAATTCCGTAACAAACGGTGTGCCGTCGGGATTTTTAACAAACCACCCTTTATTGGCAATTTCCTTATACATAGGATGATTGTCAAGAAATGCAGGTTTGATATTGGGTATAATTTCAATTCCCTGCTGTGAAAATTGCTTTGTAAATTGTTCGGGGTCAGGAAATTTATCATAATTCCAGTTAAATACATATCTCTGATGTCCGATAGAGGTATAACCGGAGGAAAGATAAAAGCCTCTGCAGGATAAATCGGTTTCCTCCAGCTTTTCCAGAAAGGAATTCATTTGCTGCTGTGAATCAGGGGCATCTGTATAAGCCATTGTGCTTGCACAATAATCAAAACTCCATTTCGGAGGGAATGCCTGCTTGCCGCACAAGCCTGCAAACTGCTGTAAAATGGATAGCTTTGTACCGAAAAAAACATAATATACCAAACAGTTATCCTGCGTTTTAAAATATTTATATGGTGGATAATAATTATTGATTTCTTTTCCTAAATCCATATAAGAGGTATCCGATGTATCATAAAAGATACCATAGCAGCCAACTGAGTTTTCACATATATAAAACGGAATATGCTTATAAAGCGGATCACTTTCCCGTGCATCATATCCCATACAATCGGTTGTTTCAATTCGAAAGGCTCTGCCCGCCTTATTCAATTTTCCGCCTTTATCGCCAAGACCGAAAATTCTTTCTCCTTGCATTCTGGTTATGTAGTGGCAGGTTTCCTTGCCGAATTCGTTTTCAAAATTGTATGCAAGAGGTGCTCTGTCAGCAAACAAAAGAGAATCATTTTTATAATACTTCAAAATAAAGTTATCAAGATAAAGCTTTATTTTGATACCATCGTCTAATGCAAAGCTTTGCATATTGTTATTTGTTTTTTTATCAGGAGTATACAGATTAAAATGATCTGTGCTGAGTCTGTCGCGTCCGTTTTCCGAAAATATATTGCCCGGATTAATGGAAAAGGTAGGCAGCAGTTCATTTTTGTTTTTATATATTGCCACGCGTATACAGCTGCTGCTCACAAAATCAATCTGTACGGTATTTTCATTGCAGGAATATACCGAGCAGGAATCCGTCTGATCGGCAATTTTAAATATATGGTTGAATTTACTCATTATTCTACTCCAAAACCTTTAAAAGTATTATGTAAATTGTTTATAGTTTCCCATTTTTTACTGTATGTATTTTCACAGAAGTGCATAGGTTTTTTATAGTCCGGCAGCCATTTCGGAATGGCATTGCAATTCGGATTTCCATTTTTAACAAATGCACATATTGCCTGTGAAAGCTGATTGGATATTTCATAATCAATCTGCTCAAACGGACGCCAATTAAAATCAAGTGTTGAAAAAGCATAAAGCAAATCTGCTGAATGCCATGCTCCTTTATTATCGCCCGGCAGATGTCTTGTGAAGTTATAGATGTAACATTTGTTCCTGTTATGCTTTTTAGCGTATTTGCCCCATTTTTTATGAATAGCCTGCAGAACAATCGGCAGCATATCCGTACAGGTTGATCCTATTATATACGGAATATCTGTAATCGTTTCAGCAGTAAATTTACCTTTCTGTAGAATTGTGCCGTCATATACAGGAAGGGTATACGGCATACTGAATTTGGATGCCTTGCAAGCGTTCAGCCATGCATAATAAAGAGTCTTTGGTTCAATCGCTTTAAGCGCATCAACAGTTTTGACGCCGGCATTTTTTATAACCATATTCCAGAATGAAATGGTTTTATCGGGCATTAACGGTTTTAAAAGAAATCTCTGTAAACCGCAGCCGCTGAGCATAATTGCACCGGAAATATTTTTTCTTATCAGAGGGTTTGATAAATGAATATCAACACTCATTGCTCCTGCACTTTGCCCCATAAGAGTGATTTTATCAGGATTACCCCCGAATGAAGAAATATTATCTTTGATCCATCGGATTGCAAGGGTCTGATCAAATAAGCCATAGTTGCCGCAAACGCCATTTTCATCAGTCAAATCCGGATGAGAGCAAAATCCGAAAGGGCCTAAACGATAATTGAACGCAACCGTAATAATGCCGTTTTCAGCAAATTTTTCTCCGCTTATATGTCCTTCATTTGCACTGCCTCCTGTGAAGCTTCCGCCGTGAATATAAATAAGTACAGGGCAGTTTTCGGCATTTTTTGGAGCCCATATATTAAGAAAGAGGCAATCCTCGCTGTATGTAAAAGAAAGGCCCTTTCTGAATTCTTTATGATAAAAAGCATTTACTGTTGCATCATCGTCAAACGCACGATGCTGGTATGCACAGTCGCCAAATTTAGTTGCATCATATATGCCGTTCCAACTTTTTATTTGCCTGGGATACTCAAAACGCTCAGCCTTTGCATAACGAATTCCACGGAATTCTAAATATGTTTCATTTTCAATGCCGCGAATTCTGCCGCAGGCGGTATCATATTCAATATAATTCACAAGTCATCTCCATAAAATATATAAAAATAATACTTATTATAATATGTTTTTTATGTATTTGCAATAATTTTACTGTTGATTACAAGAAGAACTGTATGGTTTCAAGTCTGATTTAAATTGAACATATTACGAGCTCGGAACCCTTATAAACTCAAGGGGAAATAAAAAATACCCATAGCTGTCCAACACTTAATGGTTCGGAGTGCTATAGGTATTTATATAGCGCAGATGAAGGGAATCCACTCGCTATCGAAAGGTACACTGTACCTTTATTCCAAAAGCGTTCGTCTGGCAGACTCTGCCTTTGGAACTCATGTTCAAATCCCCTGAAATTTGTAAAAAATAAGCATAATGGATACTATGCTTGTTTTTCTGGAAAGGGTTGACAAAAAGATACATTGATCAGTTTTGTGTATGGATCTGAACCTTTGAATTTATATTATACGCTTAAAGATAAATTGTAATTTATCTTTTAAAGTAACCTATAATAGTTCCTTTTTGCAAAATATGCCCATCCATTGCTTTCAATAGTTTCTTTTTCATAATATTAGATGATAATTCCAAAATATTATCTAATGAATATATTGTATATTTATAATTGTGTTTTTGAAACTTTGGTGGTTTTGCTCCTGCATATTTATGAAATCCATAAGCAATTCCTTGCATAACATTATCCATATTTTCAACATTTTCTGGAATTACAGAATTTGCCTTTATATTCCAAGCAATCCAATGAGTAAAGTTCTTTATCGGATGACTTAAATCTTCTAAAATTATTACTAAACTTTTTGCTTTATCTGATAAATTTTTAATTCTAAATTCTGGAGATATATTTTTTCCATAACCAGTATATTCTACCGGAATCATATCCCCATTCTTAAAAGTTGTTTCAAATTCTAATTTATCATATTCCATAAATAACCTCACTCATAAATGGTAATTTATCACTTAATTTATTTTTTTGCACATCATATGTTACTATATAAAAAGCAATATATAACATTATTCCTAAAAAAATCGAAGTCCAATTTATATAAGAATATATCATATTAACATATCGGTCTAAAGGAGTTAAAATAATTGCCAATACAACTGAGAAAAGCATTCCTATAATAGAACTTATCAATATATCCTTTTTCTTATAGTAAGATAGTATATATTGATAAAATTTTGTAGCATACATCCAAATTGCAAATACTAATATTGAATGAGTTACTCTTTCTATAAATCTTCCTTTTAATATAACAGTAAACAAAATTGAAAAAATTACAATTCCTACAATAGGAGATATTTTGATTATAATTGATAAAGGTTTAGTTACTTTATCTGTTCTTTTCTCTGAATTATATTTTTTCAATTTCAAACTTATAGTGCCAAAATACACTACTAATATAAATATTAACATTATACTTAACATTATATTTAACATTCTACTTCACACTCCTAAATTTACCTTTTTAGATATTTTAAAACTTTTTCATTAAAGTCTTTTGCTTCTTCATGAACTGCGTGTCCATAATCTTCATATACATATAATTCACTATTACTAATTCTATCTGCTATTTCTTTTGCAGAATTTACTCCTACAATACTATCTTTTTTTCCTCCGATTATTAAAGTAGGACATTTGATTTTATTTAAATCATTATATGCATTATGTGTTAAACATGAATTAGCTTGAATAATAAATCTTTTATAATCTTTTGGTTTGCTAACTATCCATAGAATATTATAATATTTTCTATATTTTTTTAAATACTTTTCGCTATAAGATTTTTCAGCTGTATCTATAAAAATGTTTTTGAAATCATTTTTCTTTGCTAACTGAATCCAGTTTCCAACCACATTATTTATCATTTCATTGCTTTTTGAAGATGTTACTGCTAAAACTAATTTATTTACTCTTTCTGGATTGTTAATTGCTATACATTGTGCTATCATTCCACCTTGAGAAACTCCTAATATATCAGCATTTGATATATTAAGTAAATTCATTACTTTAACTATATCCTGTGCCATATCTTGTGTTGTAAATCCATTTGTTAGATTATTCCTTCTACTAAATATATATACTGTATATTCTTTTGCAAACTTTTTATACATAAATGCAAGTGGAATAGCCATACCTTTAACAGTTCTTAATCCATCTCCAAGTCCTGGTATTATAATAAGATCTTTATTTCCTTTTCCAAAACTTATATAATCCATATCACTTTGATCTATTTTTATATTATTATTTTTTGCATTACAAAACATTTTTTGCTCTCCTAATTTAATGATTTAACAATAAATTTATAAATTGCATAAGCAACCCATATAAGCCAAGAGAATGCCCAAGACTTAAATACCTCCTAGACAGATTGTAATTTATCTTTCATCTAAAAACTTTGTATCTGTTCTATTTCTTTCTTCTAATTCTATTTGTTCATTTTCAGATTTTGTTTCAGTATTATAAAATGATTTGCTTTTCAAGTTTCTATTGCAATAAGCTCGTTAATTGCTTTAACATATTGTTGTGGATTATTTATGCTAAAATCTCCATGATAATAATTAGGTAATATTTCAATTCTACTTCCATTTATCTTTTGATGAATTATACTCGCTGATTTTTTCATTATTGGTCTATCTTTATCTCCTACAACTACTAAAACTTTTGCTTTAGTACTTGATAAAGAATCTTTAATTTCATATTTTGAGTTTGCTTCCATAAAAGCAATCATATCTTCCTTACTAATTTTACAAGTATCTCTATAATATTCATTAAATAAATCTTTTTTTATTTTTAAAGACTTAAATTGCATTTGTGAAAACCATTTTTTCGATATTAGCCCATAACTCATGGAAAAAGCTGGTCTAATCATTTTATATGTTGCTTTCATAGGAATTGCTAATGTACTTTCAATAATAGCACAATCACAAATATCATTTTTCCTTGATAAAATTTCTAAAAGAATCTGTCCTCCTAATGATAATCCTCCCATTAAGCGAATATGACCATTATAATTATTAATTATATACTCTACAATTTCTTGTGCATTATCTTCTATACTTGTAAAATTTCTATCGCTTTCCGAATGACCATCTAATATTGGAAGAATAATATGATAACTATTTTTTAATTTTTCTGCTTCTTCTCTATAATTCCACCAAGAAAGACCACCACCATGTAATAGCATTATTGTATCTTTACTGTTATCTCCATATTCTTTAAAGTTCATTTTTTATCCCTCCATTCCTAGTGATACATGTAAGTTATTTTTCTAATCTCATATATAAAACTGGATAAGGTTTTCCTTGATCATCTAACTCATTTCTTTGATAAACCTTAAATCTCATATATTCATAAAAATCTATAGCTTGTGGGTTATCTTCATTTACTGCAAGATCATTTACTTTGTATTTTTCTATTCCATATAATAGCATCTTTTTCCAATACCTTTGCCTCTATATTCGGAAGTTATAAATAACATTTCAAGTTTGTGGTCTTCAATTCCCATAAACGCAATAGGATTTTCATTCTCGTCAGTATCAATAATTAAATGAGATATATTATTTAATGCTTGTGGTACATATTTCTTCATTTGATAAGAATTTATGGGTTGCTCTCACAGAATTTTCCCATACTTTTAATAATTTATCTATAAGTTGTGGTGTTCTATCTTTTTTCGCAATTATTTTCATATTCTTTCTCACTTTCAAATGACTGTTTATCTATTTGATTATATCATATTTTACAAGATAATACATACAAAAGCCAAAAATCTGTATGAATTAATAAAAAGAGTATAGCAAATGCTATGCTCTTTTCTTTGTGCAGATGAAGAGGTTTTCTTCTCAGCTATCGAACAGTGCACCGGACTGTTCTCCCGAATTTTTATGGCTTTGCCTTAAAATTCGGAACCATGTCTTAAAGTCTTTCATTATATCTAAAAAACAAAAGCACCGAAAAACGGTGCTTCCTTTGGCGCAGATGAAGGGATTTGAACCCTTGAAACGGTGTTCGCCGTTTACACGATTTCCAATCGTGCTCCTTCGGCCAGCTCGGACACATCTGCATATTATTTTAACCATTGATATTTCACGATATTTTTAACCGCTTATATAATTTACTACATTTTAAATAAATAGTCAAGAGTATATTTTTTCTGTCAAATAAAATGAATATAAAAAACAGTCTTATCCCATATTCTGGATAAGACTGAAGTCAAGTTAATTATTATCCGACCGATTACGCTCAATATATGTAACCAGAATGGAAATCAATTCGGAAACAGACGGCGAAGAGTTAAGCGTGTAGCCTGCGATTTCTGTCAGTCGCTTTGAATTTACATCCCACGCATGGCTGGCAACCGTTCTGATGTTTCGTTCAATATGGCGGCAATCGCAATTACACATATCTGCAACCTGATTATAAATACAATCAGTAATACATTCTAAGCGTGAATCATCATCAAGTGCAAGCTCAACAGACATATAAAGCTGTCTGTAGCCTTTATAGCATTTGCTGATACCGAGTGATTGAAGCGTTTCGTTTAGCAGTTTTGTATTATTCATATAAAATTCCTCCTAATAATTGAGTTGCAGATTTTTTAAAAAGTTATACCAATTTTTGGAAATTATATGATAAATAACGACCTTGTTCGTGAAATACGACATTCACAGTCAGTATTCGACATTTTCAGCTAAAAAAACAAAAAGTATTTGTGCAGACAGATATAAAAAGCACGGCGGAATGAAATGTATCTATTCTGATATACTTATTTAAGATTGACTGTGTTTTTATCGTGTGTTAAGATAAAATATATAAAATTCAGCAGGAGAAAACGATGAGCCTTTTTGAACGAGCAAATAGAATTAAAGAGTTTTTAGCAGAAAAAATTGATTATGTTCCCGAGGCGGCTATTGTTCTTGGAAGCGGACTCGGCGAATTTTCAAATGAGATACAGACCGATGATGTGCTTCATTATAAAGATATAGAAGGGTTTCCTGTTTCAACTGTTAAGGGTCATGCCGGTAAGCTGATTTTCGGTACGGTAAGCGGAAAGAAGATTGTTGCAATGAGCGGAAGATTTCATCTTTATGAGGGCTATAGCACAGATGATGTTACGCTTCCTGTAAGAGTTTTTCAGCTTATGGGAATTAAGAATTATATCGTAACGAATGCTTCGGGGGCTGTTAATATAACTTATCGTCCGGGGGACCTTATGATAATGAATGATCATATAGGATTTTTTTGTCCATCTGTTTTAACAGGAAATAATGATGAAAGATTTGGAACTCGTTTTCCGTCTATGAGTGAAGCATACAACAAGGATTTAATCCGTATTGCTGAATGTGCGGCAGAAAATATAGATATAAACACACAAAAAGGCGTTTATTGCTACTGCAAGGGTCCTATGTTTGAAACCCCTGCAGAAATAAGGGCAGCAAGAGCTCTTGGTGCTGATGCAGTGGGTATGTCAACTGTTCCGGAAGTGGTTGCTGCTGTTCACGGGAATATGCGGGTACTTGGTATTTCATGTATAACAAATATGGCAGCAGGAATTTTGAATCAGCCGCTGACGCATGCTGAGGTTATGGAAACAGGAAAGGCAGTTGAGAAAAAGTTTTCATTATTTATGAAAGAAATCATTTCTCTTTTGTAAGAATTTTTTGATTTTTCAAAATAATGGTTGACAGAATGGTATTTCATATGTAATATGGATAATCAGAGGTTCGCAAAAAGTGTAGTCAATTATGCTGTTTTAAGGAAATATTAAAGATTAAATAAAACGATTTGAAAAATGCAGAGTTTACCTGCATTTTTCTTTTTTGCCTGAAAGCAGCAGGGCGGATAAGCGTTTTCGGGAAATGTTTTATTAATCATAATTATTAAAAAACAGGAGATTAAAATGCAGAATTATCAAAGTATTACACTTGATGTAAACAACTGTGTTGACTATGTATATGTCAATGCAAAGCAGGGTGATATTGATTCCCGTTTTTTGAAAATAACTTTAACGGAAAATGGAAATAAGATAATCCCTACAAGCAGATGCACTGCGGCTTTCAGATGTCTTAAACCTGACGGACGCATTTGTGTCGGCAAATCAGTAATAAATGCAGACGGCACGATAACGGCTGCTTTAACTGAACAGGTTCTTGCATCGGCAGGAACAGTAAGAGCAGACATTTCCCTGCTGGACGGAAAAACAGTTTTATCTTCATCAACATTTTTTATAAAGGTTGAATCCTCGCCGTCATCAGAGGGGAGCATCGTAAGCTCAGATGAATTTTTAATTTTGGTTGAAAAAACAAATGATGCAATAACGGCTATAAATTCGATAGACGATGCTGTTGATAATTTGAATTCGGCAACAAGAAGTATAGAGGATGTAAAAGCCTATATCGGCTATACGGACCATGATATACTCGGTTTGCAGGTTGATTATGAAAACAAGAGATTTACAAGGCTTGCAGGGGCTGTCGGTTTAAATGCAGGAAATGATTTTGATAAATTTTCCATGTTCGGCGGAAGGCGGCGCTGCAATGTTGAAGCTGACGGAACCATAACAGCCTTTTACGGAGATGAAGGCTTTACCATAACGGATAATACGGTTCAGGTAATGGTTTATCAGCCTGCTTTTTATTACAAGGTTGTTCCGATTAAAATGGACAAAAACACAGACGGACTCGGGTATCATATAAGAAAAGCAAACTATTATATTTCTGATACGGCGAAAGCAGGCTTTAAGCTTCATCCGGCATTTTATGATGAAAACGGAAATGCCGTTGAATATATTTTGTTTTCTGCCTATGAGGGTGTGTATTTCAAAAATTATTTTCCGAACAGCAGCAATGCACGCTATGTAACCGATGCGTTAAACAGTGATACCGAAACGGATTTGGAAAAGGATTGTATATTATCATATTCAACAGCTAAGCCGATTTCCGGTTTATATAAAAACCTTACAAGGGTTAATGCAGAAAAACTCTGCAGCAATTTCGGACAGGGCTGGCATTGCGAAAATATAAAAGCGCTTTCCGCAAATCAGCTTCTGATGATGATTGAGTTCGGAATGATGAATATACAGAGTGCTGTTGAAAAAGGAATTGTTGATATTGAAAACATAGCAAATAGAAACAGCTCGGCAAATACAGGCTCAACAAATAATCTTGGTAATGATACAGGAAATGCAGAAATTTCCAATTTCAGATTTGATGCAGAAACAGAGGTTTTTCACGGAAGCGAAAACGGAAAAAGAGCGGTTTCCTACCGGGGAATGGAAAATCCATGGGGAAATATATGGAAATTCATAAACGGCATAAATATTTTCGGAAACGGAAATATGCAGGGTGGACAGCCGTATATAGCAACCGATTTTAGCTTTGCCGAAAACACAAAAGGCGGAAATTATAAGCCTGTCGGATTTACAATTGCAAATGAGGTCGGTTATGCAAACGCAATGGGCTATGGTAATGAGGAATTTGATTGGCTTTTACTGCCGTCTGAAATCGGCGGAACCTCGGCTCTGCCGGTTGGAGATGCAATCAGGCAGATTTCGGATCTTGATGGCTACCGAACGCTCATTCAGGGCGGTGTATGGTATTACAGTACAAGCGCAGGACCGTTTTGCTATATGACACAAAACGGCGCAGGCGGAAAAATGTATGTAATCGGCTGCCGAACGGTGTATATTCCGACAGCAGTGTAAGGAGGAAAACAGATGAAGGATTACGGAAGAGTTAAAAGTACGGTTAAACCCAAGGAAATGGAAATTGATGCATATTCGGTTTGGCTTAATTCTGATATTCATGAAATATCCGTTGCGTATGATGGCATTGCTTCGGCTGAATATGAATTTAATCAAAAACAATATACAAAGGATGAGTATATAGCGCTTGTTGATGAAAGGAATAGAAATCTTGAAAACAAGCTGACGGATACGCAATTGGCATTGTGTGATGTTTATGAAATGATCGGAGGATAATTTATGGCAAAAATTTATGCAGACCTTATCAGAAAGGGAAGAAAAACAATGGATGATGTGCCTGAAAAATTACAAAATGAAGTTAGGAGCATTTTAAAAAACCGTGAAGTATGAAAAGAGGTAGGCTTTGCCTACCTCTTTTTGCTATATCTTCTATTACTTTCAATATATCAACATGAATACATATTGACAGTTTTGGGAGTGAGTTTGCAGCCTTTTCTTGATTCAATGGTAAAATGGGGTATAAGCTACAAAGCAAGTTTATAAAAAAACAAGGGCAGCCTTTTGGGACACCCTGCATAAAGAGGTATTTGGTTTAAATTTTCTGATTTTGCCCATCTCAAAATTAAAAATCTCGGTGAATACGATAGTATGCACCGAGATTTATTAATATAATCTGAACAAAATCAGTTCATTTAAACTGCTTCGCACTAAAAAATATGAGGAATGGATAAAATGCAAGGCATAAATCAGAGGGCGGGCTGACGCCCTCGCTGTGATTTTAACGCAGCAGTTTTCCATTACTCCATATTTTTTAGCAATTATTCTTTATGTAGGGTGCCCCTTTAGGCTGCCCTTTTAATATATTCTATTTTATAAATACTCTTTTTGCGGTTTCTGCTGCTTTTTTCATCATTTCATCAAGATTCGGAATTTTGTTTTCAGCATCAATAACATCCTGAACCTTTGGTTTTGTTTTGGGATGCTTTGGTGTAAATACCGTGCAGCAATCCTCATAAGGCTGAATGGATGTTTCAAAGGTATCTATATTTCGTGAAATTTTAATGATTTCTTCCTTATCCATTCCGATGCAGGGGCGGAAAACAGGCATATTTGTTGCATTGTCCGTACAGCCAAGTGCGTAAATCGTCTGGCTTGCAACCTGCCCAACGCTTTCTCCTGTAATAAGTGCCATACAATTCTGGTTTTTTGCGATCTCTTCGCTTATTTTCATCATGATTCTGCGCATAACAAGTGTAAAATAATCTTCAGGACAGTAATCTCTGATAGCCTCCTGAATTTCAGTAAACGGAACAACATAGGTTGTTATTGTTCCGCTGTATGCAGCAACCTTTTTAAGCAGCTCCATTACTTTCATCTCGGCAAGCTCACTTGTATAAGGCGGGGAAGCAAAATGAACGGAAATAAGCTCTATTCCGCGTTTTGCCATCATATATGCTGCAACGGGGCTGTCTATGCCTCCGCTGATTAAAACTGCCGCTCTTCCGCTTGTTCCTGTCGGCATGCCGCCTGCACCTTTTATGTTGTTTCCGCGTACAAAAGCAAATCTGTCTCTTATTTCAACGGTAACAACGATATCCGGGTTATGAACATCAACCTTAAGATGATGAAAAGCTTTAAGTATCTGACCTCCGAGCTCACGACATATCTGCGGAGAATTAAGAGGGAATTTCTTATCGCTTCTTTTTGCTTCAACCTTAAAGGTTTTTGCTGTTAAAAGCTCATCCTCAAGATAATTCTTTGCTGTCTTGATAATATCATTTATATCCTTTTCGCAAACGGCTGCTCTTGAAAGTGCAGCAATTCCGAAAACCCTTTTCAGCGCTTCTGCGGCATCATCAAGGTCCGTTTCGTCACTTTCAGGCTCTACCATAATGGTTGACTGACTTTTGGTAAATTTAAATTTGCCTATGTCGGAAAGGTGTCTTTTCATATTCTTGATCAGTACATCCTCAAAGGAATTTCTGTTTAATCCTTTAAGAACAAGTTCTCCGTTTTTAACAAGTATTATTTCTCTCATTTTTTATGTCCTCGGATGTTTATTAATAATATCTTTCAAAGCATCAATAAGCAGTTGAATATCTTCCTTTGTGTTGTATCTTGAAAAGCTGATTCTGATGCTTTTGTCTATAATTTCACTGCTCAGCTTCATTGCTGAAAGTACATGGCTTTTTTTGCCTCTTGCACATGCTGAACCGTTGCTTACACATATTCCGTAATTTGCCGAAAGCTCCTGAAGCACAGTCTGGCTTCTCATAAAAGTTGGAATGTATAGGTTTATTATATAGGGAGAAGCGTTATCCCCGCTGTTTATGATGATACCGTCTATCTCATTTAATTTGCTTTTTGCATATGTGTTAAGTTCTGTAATTTTGCTGCTTTGCTCTTTTAAATCTGGAAGCGAGGCAACAGCGGCGCCGAAGCCCATAATAAGGGGGGAGGCTTCCGTACCGGGGCGTATTTTCTTTTCCTGCTCGCCGCCGAAGGTGCGTGGTAAAATCCTTGTGCCTTTTTTTATGTATAAAGCACCAACGCCCTTTGGACCGTGGATTTTATGAGCTGTTATCGTTATCAGGTCTGCACCAAGTTTTTTAGGCTTAACCTCTGTTTTGCCGAATGCCTGAACACAGTCAGTATGAATAAGTGCAGGTGCGCCGGCCTTTAAAACAAGCTTTTTTATTTTATCAACAGGAAGAATGGAACCAACCTCATTATTTATATACATCATGGAAACAAGAATGGTTTTTTCGTTGATGGCTTCAGCAAGATCTTTAAAATGGACATTGCCGTATTCATCGGGTATAAGGCGGATAACCTCAAAGCCCTCTTCTTCAAGACGGTCTATGCTTTGCATAACACTTTCATGCTCTATTGCGGTAGTAACGATTCTGTTTCCTTTTCTTCTGTTTGCATAGACAGCGCCGAAAACGGCAAGATTGTTTGCTTCTGTTCCGCCGCTTGTAAAGAAAATTTCCTCTTCTTCGCAAGCCATTACATCGGCAATGTTCCGCCTTGCTTTAATAACGGCCTTTTTGGCTTCAATGCCTATGTTGTGCAGGCTTGATGGATTTCCGTAATTTTCTTCAAGTGCGTTTATTATTGCCGCCGTCGCCTCTTTGCAGGGCTTCGTCGTTGCGCTGTTGTCAAGATAAACTGCCATTTTGCTTCATTTCCCTGATTTTCATGATTCCTATTATCGTTTTAGCGTCCGTAAATTCGCCGTTCATACATTTTTCAAATGCCTTTTCAAGCGGTATTCTGTAAACATCAAGGAATTCGCCCTCATCAAGCATCTGCTTGCTTTCTTTAAGCTTTGTTGCACCGTAAATATGGATTATCTCGCTGCAGTATCCCGGAGTAGGATATATTTTTCCAAGCTCAAAAACATTTTCGGCTGTAACTCCGCATTCCTCTTCAAGCTCCCGTTTTCCTGCTGTTTTTGGATTTTCATTTTTCTCGAGCTTGCCTGCAGGAATTTCATATATTGTTTCCTTATATGGCGCCCTGAATTGACGCACCATTAAGATTTCGTCATTTTCAGTTATGGCGGCAATTCCGACTCCGCCATTGTGCTCAACGATTTCCCTTTTGGTTATTGTTCCGTCAACAAGCATAACGCTGTCCTCGTGAACAGTTATGATTCTGCCGCTGAAAATGCCGTTTGTTTCTTCGGTCTGTTCAAAAAAGCCAAGTGCGATTGATTCAATATCCTGTGGCTTTTCGGCAATAAATTTAGCTCCTGCTTCAATGAATTCAAATTTTGTTCCGAAGCCCCATAAAACGCCGGTGCTGTCCATATGGTTGATTCTTGCCCCATCAATATCAAAATGCGTATCGCCGACTACAAGCGTTTCGCGTTGCTCTGTTTCAAGCTCTTTCATAGCACGCATAATGATATCGGATTTCGGCTCGCAGTCTGCTTTGAAGGATACACCGCATACAGCATTGAAATACTTTTTTATTTTAAAATAATCAAGCAGCATTTCAACATATTTTTGCGGTTTTGATGAAGCGATTGCCAGCTTAAATCCGTCATTTTTCAATGCCTTTAAAAGCTTTTCAATGCCGTCATAAAGCTTGCTTTCATAAAGCCCCTTTTCGTTGTATCTTTCCCGGTATTTATTAACAAGCTCAGCAGCCTTTGCAGGGTCTGCTCCGTATTTTTCCTGAAAGGTAATCAGAAGCGGAGGACCCACAAAATAGGATAATTCGTTTAAATTCTCCGGAACAGAATAACCGAAGGCTTCAAGAGCATATTTTGCACTTTTCATTACGCCTTCGCCGGTATTGCAAAGCGTTCCGTCAAAATCAAAAATAACTGATTTATATCTCATTTGTGCCAACTTTCTCCATAAATTTGTTTTCTTTTACAACAAATCTTTCGATGGTTCCTTTGCCTATTATATCTCCGCTGCTGTCTGCTGCCGAAACATCAAAAACTATTTTTCTGCCGCTGCATTCCGCTACAACCGCTTTTGCTGAAATAACGGTTCCTATTCCGCTTGCCTTTGAATGGGAAATATTTACGCCGGTGCCAACGGTTGTTTCATCTTCCTCAAGAAAATCAAAAACAGCATTGCAGGTTGCTTTTTCCATTAAAGCAATCATAAACGGAGTCCCTAAAACCGGAAGTGTTCCGCTTCCTGCCGTTATAGCAGTGTTTGTTGAATTAACAATTGTAGTTGCTTCGGCTGATGAGCCTATAATGATTTCTTTCATTTCTTTTACCCCTAAAATAATGAAATTTTATTTGTTATGAAATTCGGTAAATAATTATATCATATAATTTATAATATTACAATATCATTAATTAGGCAATTTAAGCTGAGATTCGGATTGTTTTTCATTGCCTGCATTTCTGTTGTGATTGTGGAAGATTTATGCTAAAATATAAAATCAATGTATAGGCAGGTGTTTTAATGATAAAAGATGCTAAAAGAATATTGGTTCTTGATGAAATCAGAGGATTTGCAATTGTTTGTATGATTTTTCATCATATGTTTTATGATATCGGTTTTGTTCTTGAATTGGATTGGGGTTATCGTGTTTTTAATTTTTTATGCACATTTCAGCCGGTTTTCTGGGCAGCGTTTATTCTGACCTCGGGAATTTGTTCACGCCTTTCAAGAAATCCCGTAAAAAGGGGAATTATCGTTCTGGCAGCAGGCATAGCTGTCAGCTTGGTTACTGCTGTTATTATGCCTGCAATGGGAATAACCGGAGCTGAAATCTATTTTGGGATTTTGTCCTGTCTCGGCTGTTCAATGATTATTACGGGTTTTTTAATGCCGCTTATAAATAAAGGCAATGAAAAAATCGGATTGCTTCTTACGGCTTTTTTATTTTTTGCAACATATAAAATAAGCGAAAAAAATTTACTTTTCGGGCTTGTTCAGCTCCCTGATGCTCTGTATCAAAACAATATATTCAACCCATTCGGTTTTTATAACGGCTCTTTTAAATCAGCTGATTATTTTCCTCTGATTCCGTGGCTGTTTATGTTTTTATTCGGCGCAGTTTTTGGCAAATATGCAAAGGAAGAAAAATTTTCCGAATTTGCATATAAAAGTCATTCAGAGCTTCTTCAGTTTGTCGGAAAAAACAGCCTGTGGTTTTATCTTGCGCATCAGCCTGCCCTTTACGCAGTTATGTATTTCATCAAATTATTTATATAACGAATTGTACAGGCGGTATTTCGGGTTTTATGCTTGTATAATTGTTTAATAATTTATAACAAAAAAAGCACACTTTTCATAAAATAGAAAGGTGTGCTTTCCAACTTGTTGAAAACGGTGAGTTGATGCTTTCAATTCCACAGAACAGCCGTTTTTGTATCAGTTGTTTAAATATCGAGCAAGCGAAAAGAATGGAAGCGATGTTTCAATATTTTTATTTCGCTTGCTTTATTTGTGTTCGTTTTGAGTTTTTATACAACCTTTGATTTTATGTAATACTAAGCTTTATCAGTGTGCTGAATTTTCAAAATCAATCCACATTTTGTTTGCTTTGTTGAGTGCTGCAAGGCAGTACGCAAGGCGGTTGTTTACAATGCTTTTTGCTGTGGAAATATGTCTGCATACTGTGGGTTGAGAAAGATTAAGCTTTCCGGCAATTTCTGATTGATTAAGCCTGTTTATATATTTCAGCTTAAGGCAGCTTCGCTGTCTGTCCGTTAAGTCATTTTTCATTATAAGAGGCAAAACTGCTGAAATTGCACTTCTGCTGATCTGCTGTTCATCAATGCTGCTGAAATAATCATCCTCCGAATAATAAAAGTTTTCAATGAAGTCCATAGTATTCCTCCTCATCCTCATCATAGTAGTGCGTCAGCATTGCTGAAATTCTTTTGCACTCGGATGCCATATCGTAATAAACCTTTAATCGCCTTCTGAGCAAGTATAAATCTTCGCCTGTATATACATATAAAAGCGGACGCAGACCGTCTATTTTTGCGTTTAAAACATTGTATTGATGGTCGTATTCTTGTGCTAATCTGTCTATTGTCATATTCTTGTCCTTTCTCGCATTATTAAGTATTCCTGAACTTTAAAGCGATTGTGTTATTGCAGCCGGAAAGGGCGGTTTTTCGTCTGCAATTAACATAGTAGAAGAACATTCGTTTGATGTCAAGTCAAAACGAAATATTTTTGCGATTTTAGTCAATATTTGCTCTTTTAAGCATAGGACAGGGACATTTTTTACCCTGTGAAAAATTTTTGTGTTACCTTTTTTTAGTTCCGTTTTTTCATTAATTGTGATTGTTAACAAAAGTTTTGAACTTAGGGGTTGACAAATTGTGCAAAATGAAATATAATGATGTTTACCTTGAGGACGGAGCCGCAACCGCTCCTTAAGTATCTTGTCCTCCTATAGTTTGTTATAGACAGAGAGGGAAAGGCAGTGCGTTATGCACTGCCTTTCTTCTTGTAATACCTAAGTCTTAATAAAAAGCACCACAGTTTGAAGTGTGGTGCTTTATCATTTTATAAGCCGGAAAAAAGTGCGTATATACCGCCGATCAGTCCGCTTCCTGCCATTAACACGGCAAGGATAATCGCGGTAACCTTTACCCATCCTCTGTGCATATTTTATACCTCCATAAACTTATCGGCTTCGGCAATAAGCTTTTCTGCAAGTGCCTGTGATGCTTCCTTGCTATCACCGATTGCAGTTATATATGCTTTGATTTTCGGCTCTGTTCCGCTTGGGCGGATGATAAGCCCGTTGCCGCCTGCCATTTTGTATGCAAGAACATTTGATTTCGGCAGATCAATTCTTGTTTCCGTTCCGTTTTCAATATCCCTTGCAATGCTTGTTTTGTAATCGCCGACATATGTTACTGCCATTCCGTTTAATTCTTCAGGTGGATTTTCACGAAGAGTATCCATAATGTTCTGCATTTTATCCATTCCGGCAGCACCCTCAAATTCATAGCTTTTTACGGTGTTGCAGTAATAGCCGAATTCGCTGTAAAGTGCATCCATAACCTCAGCAAGTGTTTTACCCTGCATTTTGTAATATGCAGCCATTTCGCATATAAGCATAGAGGCAACAACAGCATCCTTATCTCTTGCGTGGGTTCCTGCAAGATAACCATAGGATTCTTCAAAGCCCATAACGAAATCATCCGCTCTGCCTTCTGCTTCAAGGTTTGTAATCAGCTCACCGATATATTTAAAGCCTGTTAAAAGATTTTTAAAGGTGCATCCGTATTTCTTTGCAATTGCTTCTGCAAGATCGGTTGAAACAAAGGATTTTACAGCAACTGAATTCGGCGAAAGCATGCCGTTTGCTTTTTTCTGTGAAAGAAGGTAGTTGAGCATCATTGCGCCTACCTCGTTACCGCTCATAAGTACATATTCGCCGTTTTTGTCCGGTACGGCAATACCTACACGGTCGCAGTCAGGATCGGTAGCAATAATAATATCCGCTTTGATGTTTTCCGTAATTTTAAATGCGCATTCAAAAACCTGCTTGATTTCGGGATTTGGGTACGGGCAGGTAGGGAAATTGCCGTCGGGAAGCTCCTGCTCAGGAACAATGTGGATATTTTCAACACCGATTCGCTTAAGAATCTCTCTTACTGGTTTGTTGCCTGTTCCGTTAAGCGGTGTGTATACTACGCATAGTTCAGCCTTTTTGCATATGCCCTTGTTAATACACTGCTTTTCAACCTCATCAAGAAAATGATTAATTGTTTCCTCGCCTATGTATTCAATAAGTCCGTTTTCAACAGCCTTGTCAAAATCAGTTGTTTTAATTCCTGTAAAATAATCAACCTTCTGTATAAATTCATAGGTTTCGGCAGCAGCCTCGTCCGTCATCTGATAGCCATTGCTGTCGTAACACTTATATCCGTTGTATTTTCCGGGATTGTGTGATGCTGTAAGAATAATACCGCTTGATGTTTTAAACTTTCTGATTGCGTATGAAAGGCATGGTGTTGGTTCAAGCTCGTCATAAAGATAAACCTTAATTCCGTTTGCAGCTAAAACCTTTGCAGCCTCTTTGGCAAAATATTCGCTTTTAATTCTTGAATCATATCCTATCGCAATGCTTGGATTTTTGAAATTCTTATTGAGGAAATCAGAAAGTCCCTGTGTAGCCTGGCAGACAGTGTAATAATTCATTCGGTTTGTTCCCGCTCCTATAACACCTCTTAAGCCTGCTGTGCCGAATTCAAGGCATCTGTAGAATCTGTCTGATATTTCGCTCTCGTTGCCCTTGATTTCTTCAAGCTCTTTAATTAAATCGGGATCGTAATCCGCCTTGTCAAGCCATTCGTTATAAAGCTCATTTGTGTTCATTGTGCCAACTCCTTAAAAATTCTTAATTCTATTTTAATCTTATTAAAATCTGTTGTCAATATACTTGTAATTTGGTATAGTATTATTCAGATATATTTTAAAGTTTTCAAATACATATGAGGTAGTTTTATGTTTGCAAAGGCAAAAAGTCTTGGTATATTCGGAATGAACAGCTTTTCAGTTGTTGTTGAGGCTGATTTAAGCAGCGGTCTGCCGCGCTTTGATATCGTCGGTCTGCCTGATGCGGCAGTTAAGGAAAGCAGGGAAAGGGTCAGAGCAAGTATAAAAAACTGCGGCTTTAATTTTCCCGTTTCCCGTATAACAGTTAATATTGCTCCTGCCGATGTCAAAAAAGAGGGCTCTGTTTACGATTTGCCGATTGCCGTTGCTATTTTAAAGGCAACGGGGCAGATTAAGGCTGATATAAGTGATTATGCTTTTATCGGCGAGCTTTCCCTTGATGGCGAGATCAGAGGCTGTAACGGTGTGCTTCCTATGCTTCTTAAGGCAAGAGAGGATTGTGTCGGATCAGTTTTTGTTCCTTACGAAAATAAAACCGAAGCAAGCGTTGTTAATGGAATTGATATTTTTCCGGTTAAGAATATATATGAAATTTTAAATCATTTAAGCAATGAAAGTGCCGTTTCTCCGTGTTATCGGGGTGTTGAATATCTGAATACAGAGGATGAAATGCTTGATTTTGAAGATGTTAAGGGGCAGAAAAACGCAAAGCGTGCTCTTGAAATTGCAGCAGCAGGCGGTCATAACTGCATTATGATCGGTCCGCCGGGAACAGGTAAGTCCATGCTTGCAAAGCGTCTGCCATCCATACTTCCCGAAATGTCCTTTGAAGAGCAGCTTGAAACAACCAAGCTTTATTCAATAGCGGGAGAGCTTCCGAACAGTGTTCAGCTAATAACAAGGCGTCCGTTCAGAAGCCCTCATCATACAATATCGGCTCAGGGGCTTGCGGGCGGCGGGCATAGCCTGCGTCCGGGAGAAATCAGTCTTGCTCATAACGGAGTAATGTTTATGGATGAATTTCCTGAGTTTGACAGGCGGGCAAAGGAATCTCTCCGTCAGCCGCTTGAGGATGGCAGAATTACGATAACAAGAACAGGCGGGTCTGTTTCCTATCCGTCAAACCTTATGGTTGTTGCTGCAATGAATCCCTGTCCATGCGGCTATTATGGTCATCCTTCAAGGCAGTGTACTTGTACAGAGGCAGCAAGAAAAAGATACAGGGATAAGGTCAGCGGTCCTATTTTAGACAGAATTGATTTGCATATTGAAGTTGAGCCTGTGGATTATGAAAAGCTATCGTCAAGGAATAAGGAAGAAACCTCGGCTGAAATAAGAAAAAGAGTAAATAAGGCAAGGGAAATTCAGCGCAAACGCTTTGAGGGTACGGATATTTCCTGCAATGCAAAAATGAGTCCTAAGGTTACAAAGGAATTCTGCGTTTTAACTGTGGAAGCGTCAAATCTGCTTAAGCTAAGCTTTGATAAGCTTGGATTGTCAGCGAGAGCGTATGATAAAATTTTAAGAATAGCACGAACGATTGCCGATTTGGAGGAAAGCGAGGGTATAGAGCTTTCCCATATTGCAGAGGCAATTCAGTTCAGGAGCTTAGACAGAAAATATTGGAGTGATTAAGATGACAGATACAATTAAAAGAACGATGGAAAATCTTGAAAGAAACGGTATAAAGCCTTTCTTCGTTGAAACAAAGGAGGAGGTTGTTCCCCTTGTAAAATCGCTTGTACCAAAGGGCAGCTCCGTGTCAAACGGCGGAAGCGTAAGTCTTAATGAAACGGGTGTATTTTCTCTTCTCGAAAGCGGATTTTATGATTTTATTGACCGTCGCGGTCTTGACGGCGAGGAATTAAGGGAGTGTTATACAAAAGCTTTTGGTTGTGATGCATATTTCTGTTCTTCAAATGCTGTTACGGAGAATGGGGAGCTTTATAATGTGGATGGTAATTCAAATCGTGTTGCCTGCATCGTTTTCGGACCAAGGCAGGTTATTATGGTTGTCGGAATAAATAAAATTGTTTCTGATATAAATGCTGCAATCAAAAGAGTAAAGGCATGTGCGGCTCCTCCCAATACGCAGCGTTTAAACTGTAAAACACCTTGTGCCGTAACAGGGCATTGTATCAGTTTGGATTCGGATAATCCGCTTATGTGTGATGGCTGTACAAGTCCTCAGCGTATATGCTGTAATTATGTTGTTACCGCCCGTCAAAGGCATAAAGACAGAATAAAGGTTATTATTGTTAACGAGAAATTAGGATATTAATAATGTTTAATTGACAAAATTATACAATCGTATTAGAATATTCAAAAATCAATCAAGAGGCGAAAAAATGTTAACTATAGATAAAGTTTATAAAGCATCTCATATTTTAAAAGAGGTAATTCGTGAAACAGATATGATTTTGGCTCCCAATATCAGACAGGGAACAAATATCTATCTGAAAACAGAAAATCTGCAGGTAACGGGTTCCTTTAAAATCAGAGGCTCCTATTTCAAGATAAGCCAGCTCAGTGATGAGGAAAAGGCGAAGGGGGTTATTGCCTGTTCGGCAGGAAATCATGCACAGGGTGTTGCGCTTGCTGCAACGAAAAGCGGTATAAAAAGTCTTATTTGCCTTCCGGACGGAGCGCCGATTTCAAAGGTTGAGGCAACAAAGCGCTATGGTGCGGATGTCTGTCTTGTCAAAGGTGTTTATGATGATGCATATAATAAGGCACTTGAGCTTAAGGATGAGCTTGGCTATAGCTTTATTCATCCGTTTAATGATCCGGATGTTATTGCAGGTCAGGGTACAATTGGTCTTGAGATATTAGAGCAGCTTCCGGATGCGGATGCCGTTGTTGTTCCGATTGGCGGTGGCGGTCTTATTGCAGGTGTTGCTTATACAATAAAACAGATTAATCCGAATTGTAAGGTTTACGGTGTTCAGGCAGCCGGTGCGCCAAGCATGGAAAAATCGATTATGGATGATGAAATTGAAACGCTTTCCAAGGTGCAGACGATTGCAGACGGTATTGCCGTTAAAACCCCCGGCGATTTAACCTTTGATCTTGTAAAGAAATATGTTGATGGGATTTATACTGTTACGGATGATGAAATTGCACTTGCCATTTTAACGCTTCTTGAGCAGCAGAAGCTTATTTCAGAGGGGGCGGGCGCTGTTCCTGTTGCAGCAGTTCTGGCAGGAAAAATCCCTGATATAGACGGTAAAAATGTTTGCTGTCTTGTATCCGGCGGTAATATTGATGTAACTATTCTTTCAAGGGTGATTGAACGCGGTCTTAAAATGAGCGGAAGAAAAGCCAACATCACAATTGCTCTTTCAGATAAACCGGGTCAGCTTTCGGATGTTTCAAATATTATCGCCGAAACAGGTGCGAATGTAACAAGTGTCAGCTATGACAGCACGGATCTTGATATGAATATAACAGACTGCTATCTTAGAATAGCAGTTGAAACAAGGGATTATGTACATATTGTTGCGATTAAGCAGGCTCTTAAGGACGCAGGCTTCGAGGTTTGCGATTAATATATTCAATTCATAATAATAGGAATAAAGGAGAAATCATTATGGAATATGTATCAACAACAAATGCACCGGGTGCAATAGGACCTTACAGCCAGGCAGTTAAGGCAAAGGGTATGCTTTTTACAAGCGGTCAGATTGCTATTAATCCTGCAACAAATCTTGTTGAAGCCCAATCCATTGAAGAGCAGACCGTTCAGGTTTGCGAAAATCTTAAAGCAGTATGCGAAGCAGCAGGCACCTGCCTTGACAAGGTGGTAAAAACAACCTGTTTTCTTGCAGATATAAATGATTTTGCAGCTTTTAATGAGGTTTACGGAAATTATTTTACATCAAAACCTGCAAGAAGCTGTGTTGCAGTTAAGGACCTTCCAAAAGGTGTTCTTTGTGAGGTTGAGGTTATTGCAGAGTTATAAACAGCCATCCCCATAAGGCGTTCTTATGGGGAAGTTTTTTGTAAAAATATAATATTGTATAATATATTAATTCTGAAATTTGCTTTATGAAGGAGAAGTTGTATGGATAAAAAGCCGGATGATAAAATCGGTCACAGAGGAAGAATGATACATGCTTATTCTGAAAGAGGAAGCAGCTCCTTTGAAGATTATCAGATGCTTGAAATGCTCCTTTTCTATATCATTCCGCGTAAAGATGTAAAGCCTATCGCCAAAAGCCTTTTAACTGATTTCGGTTCTCTCGAAAATGTTTTGTCTGCCTCAAAAAATCAGCTTATGAAAACAAAGGGGGTTGGTAACGAAACTGCCACTTTTCTTAATTTCATATATGATATAGATAAGCGTCTGAGAGATAACAGGTGTAAAAGCTATAAAATCATTGAAACGCTTGATGAGGCAGCGGATTGTTTTAAAGAAATGTTTCAATATGAGAATAAGGGCGAACGATTTGCCGTTATGATGCTGGATAATTCCAATGGAGTCATAAACTGCCGTTTTCTTTCGGAGGGCAGTGTTCATTCAATGGAAATCAACATAAGAAAGCTTGTTGAACTGGTTATCAGCTTTAATGCGGTAAGTGTTGTTATTGCACATAATCATCCGAATGGAGTTGCCTATCCGTCCAATGAGGATATAAATTTTACCCTAAAGCTCAGAGATATGCTTTCCAATATCGGTGTTTATCTTGCGGATCATATTATTCTTAATAATGACGAGGTCTTTTCAATGCATTCGGATCTGAATTTTGTCGGATATTTTGAAAAGGAGTAAATGTTCACAAAATTTTAAAAATCAATCATTCATAAATTGTTGACATTATATTAATAAAAGTGTTACAATATCAAAGTTACTAACTGCTTTGAAATTTTGCTGGAATAACGGAGGAGTTATTTAAGGGGTAAAATTCGTACAGCAGAATATAAATACAGGAGAATTGAAATGTCAAAAACAAAAAGAATTGATTTGAAAAATTCAACAGCAAAAGAAATTATTGCATTTTCATTGCTGCCGTTTGGTCTTTTAACAATTCAGACACTGATTAACACGGCATTGAATTTGTACTTAACCGATGTTCTTGGTTTAACCCTTGCAATGACCTCTATTGTGCTTTCGGCAACAAAAATCTGGGATGCCGTTAACGATCCGATGATGGGTATGATTGTTGATAAAACAAGAACAAAAAAAGGTAAATGCAGACCTTACATATTATGGATGGTTGTTCCTGCCTGTCTTGCAACAGCTATGCTTTTCTTCCCTGTAAACTTTGGTCAAAGGGGTAATTTCATCTATGTAATTATTGCATATATTGTTTATTACACATTCTATACGGCTCTTGATATTCCTTATCAGGGTTTGAATACACTTGTTTTCCCCGAAGATAAAGTCAGAGTAAAAGCTGTTTCTATTTCCAACACAGTCGGCTCTATCGGAACCATTCTTCCGTCTGTTCTTTTCTTTACAATTGCAGGCTTGTGGGGAACAGGCAATGCAAATGAAAAGCAGGGCTATTTCTGGAGTGCGGTTATCTTTGCTGTAATGGCAGGTATCCCTATTGTTATTTCCTATTTTGGTGTTAAGGAAAAAGTTTATATTCCTCCTAAGAAAACAAAGTATTTCAAGGGGCTTAAAATTGTATTTTCTGACAGCAAAATGAGAGTGCTTACAGTTTGTGCTTTCTTTACAGCTATTGTAAATCTCGGTGCTATTTTCCTTCCTTATTTTGCAAAATGGAACTGCATCGGTGTTATTCCTATGGATCAGCTCTGTGGCTGGATTCAGGAGAAAACCGGTATTGCGATTTCCTTAACAAATGAAGGTCTTTTAACTCCTGTCCTTCAGATAGGAAGCGGTATTTCATATATGCTTTCCATGGTTCTTATTCCTCCGCTTCTTAAGAAGATGGATAAGAAAACACTTTGGATATGGATGAGCTTTATCGGTGCAATTGCTGATATTATTACATTTATCATTGGTGTATGGGTTGTTCCTTATAATACAGTTCCCGGTGTTATCCTTTACACGGTTCTCAGATTCTTTACCAACTTCCCTGTTGGTATGAGCCTTGTTCTTCTTATTGCAATGTTCTCTGATACAGTTGATGATATTGAGATGAGATCCAAGGAAAGGCTTGAGGGTACCGTATTCTCGTTCAGAAGCCTTGTTAACAAAGTTTCAATTGCTGTATTTAATGTTGTTATGCTCAATATTGTAAACTTCTTTGGTTATGAAGCATCAAAGATGGCATCTATTTCACAGGATTATACGATTCCGCTTATTTCTTCAACAACGCAGGCAAGCATTATTGACGGTACGAACTATACAACAGTCCTTAATGTTATCTTCTTTATGCTTACAGGTCTTGGAGCTATCGGTCTTATCTTCCAGGCAATTCCAATGTTCTTCTATAAATTTGATGAAAAGGGTCAGGAAGCTAAGCTTAAGAAATTCAGAGAAGAAAAAGAAAAAGAATATCAGGCAGAGCTTGATAATGCTATGCAGGCATAATACAAATCAAAAATTAACGGAGAGTTTGGGGTATCCCAATCTCTCCGTTTTTTATACGCTTTTTAATATGCTTCGTTTTTTAGGCTGTTTTATTCTCAGCTTCTTTTGTTATAAATAGAAGAAAAAACACAATTAATAATCCGAAGGCAGCAAATAAAACAGCTTTAATACCTAAAACACTTGTTGTTGCAGCACCGATTGCTGCACCGATTATAAAGAATAGAATGATTCCGAAATATTGAAGCGAGCGGTTTAAGCTTTCCTTGCTTTTTGAAGTGAAAAAGCTGAAAAGCAGCTCGGCTGCGCTTCTTAAGTTTCCCGTGCACATAGTTGTTGCTATTGAATTTCCGTTTACTGTTCGGAAGCTTTGAACCTGAAGCGAGCAAACAAAGGAAACAAGCGTATTGGTTATCAGATTATTTGCTCTGCTTGACGGAAGAAATGCAGAAAGCACCAAAATTACTATCTCAAAAGCAAGGATAATCTGTCTCCAATGAAGAAAGCTGTTTTTTCTGAAATTCTTTTTGATGGTTTCCGAAATCAAGATTCCTGCAACAAATGCAAGTATCGGAATGATATATTGCCCTGCGCCGGAAAAATTCCCCTCGGAAAGCTTGATTCCCATTAAAACGATGTTTCCTGTTTGTGCATTTGCAAAAACTGCCCCTCGGCAGATATAGGTATATGCGTCAAGAAATCCGCCAACAACCGCTAAAAAAGCACCTGTTAAGAACGCATCGGACATCTGTTTGCTTTTGTTCATTTTGTCAACTCTTTTCCGCAATTCTGCATTTTTTTGCTGCTGTTTTGGTTATGTCTGTTTATGCTTTTTGATATTTTTCTGCCTGCAGATTAAACATATAAGCGTATTTGCCGTTTTTGCTCATAAGCTCGCTGTGTGTGCCGCTTTCTATGATGGTTCCGTTTTCCATAACATAAATTTTATCTGCGTTTCTTGTTGTTGAAAGCCTGTGAGAAATGAAGATTACAGTTTTATTTTCTGCTGCTTCCATCATAGCCTTGTTCAGATTGTATTCTGCAACAGGGTCAAGGTTTGCAGAAGGCTCATCCATTATTACATAAGGACAGCTTTTGTAAAATGCTCTTGAAACGGCTACCTTTTGCGCTTCGCCGCCTGAAAGCATAGTACCATTATCATCAAATTCGCGCAGCAGTTCGGTATCTATTCCGTTTTCCGTTTTTTTTGTGAAACCGGCGTGCTCAAGAGCAGTTTGCACTTCTTTTCTGTCAGGGTTGATATTAAGTGCAACATTTTCTCCAAGAGAAGCAGCGAATATCTGAAAGTCCTGAAATACTGCTGAAAAGCGGTTTCTGTGGGAAGCAACTGTTTCGTCTTTTATATTTCTTCCGCCTATAAGAATTTCGCCGTCAGTAACATCATAAAGTCGCAGTAAAAGGTTTGTAAGTGTTGTTTTTCCTGCACCGTTGTAGCCGACAAGGGCAATCTTTTCCTTTGGCTTTAAGGTTAAGCTGATGTTTTTCAGCGTTGGTTCACTGTTTCCCGGATAGGTAAAGGAAACATTTTTTAGCTCTATTTCCTCTGCAACATTGTTGTCTGCCGTATGCTTGCCGTCTTTAATTCTGCTTTTTTCCTTAAGAAATTCTCTGTATTTCTCAATCATTCTGGATTGCTCTGAGAAATTCCGTGTAATATGAATGGTTAAAAATGCAAATGCGCTTGCAATATTTGCAGCACCGTTAAAGGTGGCAACAAAATCTCCTGCCGAAAGAGTGTGCGATTTAAGCACGCAGTATCCGAGATAAAGCGGCAGAATAAACATAAAGCCGATAATCTGAACGCCGTTTTCCTGAAAAAAGTAAATTGTGTCTATCTTTTTAACATATTTTCTCTGGTTTTCGATAACATCGTCTGCCGCTTCATTGTACCGTTCAATAAGCAGTGATTTGATGCCGTTCATTCTTACCTCTTTTGCGTAATCCTGTAAATAGAAAATTCTTGCAAAATAATCTGCTCTGCGGTGCAGCCGATTGTTGTCTATTCTTCTCTGTGATTGAAGTTTGCCTATCTTTCTGCTTATCGGTGTGAAAATGATGATGGTTACAAGAATGATTAAAAGGCATACAGGGTCTATAGCAAGTATAATTGTTCCGATTGTAATGAGTGAAACAAGCTCGTTAACATATCCGCTGACCATGTTCAGAATTCCCTGAAAGCTTCCTGCTGATGCTTCTATTGCCAGAATAAAGCTGTTATAGAAGTGTGGGTTATCGTATGATTCAAGATCAAGCTGCTTGGCTTTTTCGTAGAATTTTTCACTCAGTCCCTTTTGTGTTTTTTCTTTTGCTACATTCCAGTAGAATTCCCTGTAAAGCCAGCTTATTATTCTGCTTATAATGATTACTGCTGCAATGATAAGAACAGCATAAATGATTTTGGTTTTATTACCATCGCCTGTTGCAATGTCAATAACATATTTAATACCAAGCACGGCAACAAGCTTTGTGGGCAGAGAAAGCATAATCTTCCACAGGCATTCTCCGATTACAAGGGCAGGGGATATTTTAAATAAAATCCCAAGGAAGAAAAAGATGTTGGAAAATGTGGAGTGTTCAGTTTTCTTCATACTCTTCCCCCTCCTTTGTATTGTAGCTTGATGCCTGCAGTGCAAACATTTTTGCATATTCTCCGTTGTTTGCCATAAGTCTGTTGTGGCTTCCGCTTTCAAGAACGGATCCATTTCCCAAAACAAAAATATTATCTGAAAGAACTGCGCTGGAAAGCCTGTGTGATATGTAAATAACGGTTTTATTTTTTGTTGCATGAATCAGATTTTCATACATTTTATATTCGGCAATCGGGTCAAGCGCCGAGGATGGTTCATCCAGAATTGCAACATCAAAATCACTTGCAAACATTCTTGCTACTGCCGTTTTCTGTGCTTCTCCTCCTGAAAGTCCTGCTCCGTTTTCATCAAATTCCCTTGTAAGCACAGTGTCTGCGCCGTTTTTCAGAGTTTGAATTTTATCGTAAACGCCGCTTTGTTTCAGTGCTTCTTCAGCAGTAAGCTTATCCTCTTTGCTACAGTTTCTGCACATTATATTTTCATTAACGGAAAGAGCAAAGGTTTTGTAATCCTGAAAAACGGTTGCAAACTTTAACCGTAAGCTTTCAAGCTTGTATTCTTTGATGTTTATTCCGTTATAAAGAATTTCGCCGCTTGTTACATCATAAAATCTGAGCAGAAGCTTAACAAATGTTGTTTTTCCTGCACCGTTAACACCTACAACAGCAACAGTTTGTCCCTTTTCTATTTTCAGATTAACATTCTGCAGTGAATATTTTTCGGCAGACGGATATTTGAAATAAACATTTTTGAATTCAAGGCTTTCAAATTCACCCGGTTCTTTTTCTCCGGAAACAACCTTGCTTTCATATTCAAAAAATTCACGAAGATTCTGAAAATATAGGGCAACTGCCGAAAGTTCGGCAAATTCATTCGCCATCATTTCCGTTGTGGAACGAACGGAATATATTGATGATAGAACAACCGAAAAACCGGAAACAGACAGGGCGCTTGTATAAATAAACTGATAGCCTGCGAAAGCATAAGTTCCGATAATCGGGATAAACTCTCCGAAAAGCGAACTTATCATACTGAAAAGAAATAGTTTTACACCATAGCTTTTCAGTATTTCAATATTGGATTGAACAGCCTTGTTGAATCTGCCGATAATAACAGAAAAAATATTTGATGTTCTGATATCCTTTGCATAATCTCTGAGAAAAACAATTCGCTGCGTATATGCCTTTATTCTGTTATTTGTTGTCATACTGAAATCTCTTTTATAAACAACTTTGCTTTTTGCAACCTCGATTAAAAATACAAAGGCAATCGGCAAAAGGAAAAGCAGATATGTAAAATGAATGGATGCAACGATACTTATAACAGATATGAATGCAATAAAATTGCTGATTACAGAGGAAACGGCATACGCATATGCAGAAAAGTATCCTCCGGTTAAAATTTCAGATGCTCGTTGATACTTGTCATAGAATACAGGATCTTCATAACAGCTGATATCAACCTCGGCAGCTTTTTTGAAAATTTTATTATTCAGTGCCTTAAACATTTTCTTTTCGCCTACAAGTGTTTTATAATCGCTGTAAACGGATATAAATTCGTAACATAATCCGCATAAAAGAAAAAGAGCAAGATTTTTAATATAAAAGGTAAAATCCATATTTTTTTCAATAATACCCAAAAGCACCTTTAAAAATAAAATCCCTCTGAAAAAGCTGTGAAAAAGGGTATAGCTCAATAAATCTATAAGGTGCCATACCATATAGGATTTGCTGCAGGAATATAAAATTTTAAAAGCATAAACGATGTTCTTCCAAATAGGAACCTTTATATCGCTTTTAACAGCCACCCAACCCATTTTTCTTACCTCTTTATAATAAATAATAAATCTCTTAATTTATAAATATATCATAATATATCATAAATAAATGAATATGACAACTTATGATTTGACATAAATTTGACATAAAAACAATATTTTTTTAACGAAATTCATATAATCTAGAAAAACGAATTGGTAAATAATGATTTATAAATTTGAAGAGGAAGAATAAACGAGGTAGAAAAATGGATATTTTCTCAATTATATCATTGCTGGGAGGAATTGCCCTTTTCCTTTATGGCATGAGCTTTATGGGCGATCAGCTTGAAAAGCTTTCAGGCGGTAAGCTGGAACAGATACTTGAAAAAATGACAGACAAAACCTATAAGGGTGTTCTTTTAGGTGCAGTTGTAACGGCTGTTATTCAGTCGTCCTCTGCCGTAACGGTAATGGTTGTCGGCTTTGTTAATTCGGGAATTATGCAGCTTTCCCGTGCAATCGGCGTAATTATGGGTGCAAACATCGGAACAACGGTTACAGGCTGGATTTTATCGTTAACGCAGATAAACGGTGAAAGCTTAATTATAAGTCTTTTGAAACCATCCGCTTTTGCTCCGGTTCTTGCAATTATCAGTGTGTTTGTTCTGATGTTCAGCAAGAAAGAAAAAAGAAAGAATCTAGGCGGTATCATCATGGGCTTCTCTTTGCTGATGATGGGTATGACACTGATGAGTGATTCTATGTCCGGTTTGGCGGAAGATGAAAACTTTACCTCGCTTATGTTGACCTTCAGCAATCCTGTTGTCGGCATTATTGCCGGCACGCTTCTTGCTGCTGTTGTTCAATCTTCAAGTGCTTCTATCGGTATTCTTCAGGCTCTTGCACTTTCCGGCGGCATAAGCTTCAGTGCTGCAATTCCGATTATTCTCGGTCAGAATATCGGTTCCTGTGTTCCTGTTCTTATTTCTTCTGTGGGAACAGGCAAAAATGCAAAGCGTTCTGCTTTTACATACCTTTATTTTAATATTATCGGTGTAGTTGTAACAGGTGCGTTGTTCTATGGTGTTGAATATTTTGTGAATTTTGCATTTATGGACAGTTCGATTTCTCCTGTTCAGATTGCTATTTTGAACACGGCATTTAATGTGTTCTCAACGGTTATACTTCTTCCGTTTACGAAGCAGTTTGAAACTCTTGCCGTTAAAACCATCAGAGGCGAAAAAGAAGACAAGAAAAAGCAGCCGCTTATTGATGACAGATTACTTATCAGCCCTGCATTTGCTGTTGAAAAATGCCGTGAGGTTACAATAAAAATGGCAGATATGGTTGAAGAAACTGCACTTTGCGCTCTTTCGGTTGTTAAAAATTATACTGATGAAAAGGCAGAAATGATTATAAAGAATGAAGAAAAATCGGATAAATACGAGGATCTTCTTGGAACATATCTTATTAAAATCAGTGCGATGGATCTTTCTGATGTAGACAGTAAAAATGTTTTTATACTTCATCATGCAATTGAAAATTTCGAACAGATAAGTGATTACAGCGAAGATATTTTAACTGCAAGAAAAGCAATGAATAAGAAAAAGGTTAATCTTTCCGACCAGGCAAAATATGAATTGTCGGTTATGATTGCTGCTGCAACAAAGATTGTTTCTGTTACAAATGAAGCTTTCAAACTGAATGATGTTAACATTGCAAGAAAAGTTCAGCCGTTAGAGGATGTCATTGATAAGCTGAAAAAAGAACTGAAACTGCGGCATATGCAAAGAATTGATAAGGGAGAATGTACTGTTGAGCAGGGATTGCCGTATCTTGATATAGTAAGTGCCATTGAGCATATTGCCGATCATTGCTGTGATCTTGCTCTTTCCATGATTGAAATTAAGAGCGGCGATTACAATGTTCATTCTTATGTAAGTGATGTTAAGGAAAATGATGAAGATTTTATAGAAAAACTTGATTCTTATCTTGAAAAATATTCTCTGAACTGATTTAATATAAGCAAGTGAAAAGATGTTCTTCATTTTTTTCGCTTGCTTGGTTTTTAATTTTAGACTAAACGGTATTTAATTGTTTTTTGATTTGATGTGAAAAAAGGAGGCAGGGTGTATGTCTTTGATTTATATTCTTGAGGATGATGAAAGCGTAAGGGAACTTGAAATGTATGCTGTTTCGGGAAACGGCTATGAGGTAGAAGGCTTTGCTGAACCTAAAAGCTTTTATTCTGCGCTCGAAAGAAGAAAGCCCGATTTGCTTGTTATTGATGTTATGCTTCCTGTTGAGGACGGGCTTACAATTACAAAAAGACTTCGGAAGAATTCAGATTACAGGGATATGCCCATAATTATGGTTACCGCAAAGGATTCGGAAATGGATTATGTTAAGGGTCTTGACTGCGGTGCGGATGATTACATAACAAAGCCTTTTTCCGTTATGATTTTTCTTTCCCGTATAAAAGCGCTTCTTCGCCGAACCCAGAAAAAAGACGACAGAACCGTTTATGAATATGAAACGATTACTCTGGATGATAAAAAACACAGGGTGTATTCCTGTAATGAGGAAATTGAATTAACCTTCAAGGAATTTGAAATTTTAAAATATCTTATGCTTAACAGAGGAATTGCAGTTACAAGAGAACAGCTTTTAAATACGGTTTGGGGATATAACAGTGAAAGCGAAACACGAACGGTAGACAGCCATATTCTTACGCTCAGAAAAAAGCTCGGCAAAAGCGGAAGTTTAATCGAAACAATCAGAAATGTGGGGTATAAGCTTGGAAAATAGTTTGGTAAGCAAAATTTTTTCTAAAATAATGCTTGCGGCATTATGTTCATCCGTTACAACCGTGCTGATTATCTGCACGGTTTTTGTTGCAACCGGGGAGGTTGGACTTCAAAAAGTACTTCATCTTCTCGGGAAATACAGCTTTCAGTTTTTTATTTTGCTTTTTGTTATAACGGCAATTGCACTTGTTACTGCCCATATGTTAACAAAAAAGATTGTTAAGCCCATTGAAAAAATGGGTGGGGATTTAAAGCATATTGATGAAAATTGCCCTTATGATGAGCTTCGTCCCTTTGCTGAAAAAATCAAAACTCAGCTAGATAAAAAAGCAAGGCTTGAAAATCTTGCAAAGCAGTTTACTGCGAATCTTTCACATGAATTAAAAACGCCTCTTACTGCTATTTCGGGATATGGTGAAATTCTTGAAAATACAGAGGTCAGTCCGGAGGATGCCTCCCGATTTGGCGGAATTATTTATAAGGAATCGCAAAGACTTATAAATCTAACCCATGATATTATTCAGCTTTCTCAGCTTGAAGAGTATGATTTTAAGCCCATTGTTGATACAGTTGATTTAAATGCGATTGCTTCCTCGTGTGTTGAGGCTCTTTCTGTTGAAGCTCAAAAAAGAAATATCAGAATTTTTGCTGATGGGAGCGAAGCGTTTATCCGTGCTTCAAAATCATTGCTGGAAGAGCTTGTTTATAATCTTGTTGAAAATGCAATCAGGTATAATGTTGATGGCGGAAAGGTATCTGTTTCTGTTATAAATAATGAAAGTGAAATTACGCTTGTAGTTCGTGATACAGGGATTGGAATTCCCGAAAGTGCACAGGGACGGATTTTTGAAAGATTTTTCAGAGTTGATAAATCCCGTTCCAAGCAAACAGGAGGAACAGGACTCGGTCTTGCAATCGTTAAGCACAGTGCAGAATATCTGGGTGGTTCAGTTAAGCTGGAAAGCAAAGAAAACGAAGGAACAACAGTAACGGTTATATTGCCTAAAAAATAAATTTTATTGCTGTTAAAAGCTTTGTGTGTTAAAATGTAAAATTCTGTATACTGATTAATATGTTAGGAGGGATTGACTTGTCTATAAAACAGGGGGACTATTTAAAAGAACTGAGAGTCAAAAATAAGTTAAGTCAGGAAAAGCTCGGCGAACGGCTGGGTCTTTCAAGGCAGTCTGTTTCTAAATGGGAACAGGGCTATGCAATGCCTGATACTGAAAATCTTTTAAAACTTTCCGAACTTTACGGCGTATCTGTTGATACTATTCTGAAATGCGGCGAAACAGAAGAAGCAGACGGTAAGGAAGTTTTAGACAATACTGAAGCAAAAACCGAAAGTGAAGCTTCGGATAAAAAGCCTGAAACAAAAATAATCTTTATAGAAAAACAGGAGCATAAGAAACCTAATCCCCATAAAAAAAGAGGATGGTTTTTCATTTCCTATCCAATCTGGATGGCGGTCTTATATGCCGTTATCGGCTCTTGCTTTGGTGCAAAAGGCTGGATAACAGGCTGGCTTGTATTTTTAACAATTCCGTTGTTTTATACGGGAATTATTGCTTTTGAAAAGAAAAAGCCTGTTCTATTCTGTTATCCTGTTTTAGCAACGCTTGTTTATCTTATACTTGGCTTTTTTGCAAATCTGTGGCATCCGATGTGGATAATATTTTTAACAATCCCTATTTTTTATATTGTTTGTGTAACAAGAAAAATAAAATAATCCGAAAAACAAACGCTCGCTTTTGGTTTGAAACGGGCGTTTATTTTATGTCAGCCAAAGATTGACGGCTATGTAAATCAAAGTTGATTGAGATTTTTCTGCAAAATCATTATCATATTGACAAATGATAAATTTGCCGTTAAAGGAGACAGATGATTATGGCATTATATGAAAAAGATAATTATGAATTTGCAAAAAACTCTGAAACAGAAATAATCCATATGGAAAATCAGAAGGATAAGAAAAATAAGTTTTATGAAAAGGGTGGATGGCTGTTTACATCTTATCCTGTTATAATGGTTTTTCTTTATGTGGTTCTCGGTGCTTGCTTCGGTAATGCAGGTTGGATAACAGGCTGGCTTGTGTTCTTAACAATTCCGCTTTTTTATACTGGCGTTATAGCAGTGAAAAAGAAAAAACCGATTATTTTCTGTTATCCTGTTTTAGCAACGATGATTTATCTTATGCTTGGATTCTTTGCAGGGCTTTGGCACCCGATGTGGATAATATTTTTAACAATTCCTATCTTTTATTGTGTTTGTGCAGCAATAAAAAAGAATTAAGCCAAACAATGCGTAGCTTGTTTTCCGCTTAAAATGGTTGTTTTTTTATGTCAACTAAAGGTTGACGGCTATGTAAATCAAAGTTGATTGATGTTTTTTGGAAAAGATATTATTATACAGGCAAATCAAAAATTTGCCGTTAAAGGAGAAATGAAAAATGGCTGTATATAAAAAAGAATATTTTGGAATTGCAAGAAAAATTGTATCTAATATGACTTGTGAAAGCTGGGAACAAATCCCCCATACTGCAATGGGATATGAAGCCGATGTTACGGAATTTCTTGCAGAGCTTAAAAAGATTAATGCTTCAATAGAAAACAAAGAAGATAAAATTACGGTTAATACTGCAATAATGAAGGTTATCTGTGAGGGACTTAAGTCTGCTCCGAAAATGAATTGTACATTGGATTTCAGAAGGAAGCTTGTAAGAGGCACTCTTAACTATAATGATACTATAGATATTTCCATGCCGATGATTTTAAAATCAGGCGAAATGATGACGGTTAATCTTCATGATATGGGCAACAAATCTTTAACTGAATTTGCGGCTCAGATTAAAGACACAATTCGCCGTGCAAATAATTCGGATATGGATGAAACGATGTATCAGGTATCTCTTAATTACACGCTGGAAGGTCTAAAAAAGGGAAATATTATAGGCGCTCTTAATAAATTGTTTGGCTCAAAGATGCCCGGTCCTCATAGAGTAAGAAACCTTTCCGGAAATCAGAAAAAAGAGTATTATTCTATTCCTGTTGAGGATAGATTAACAAGACATGATATTGAACAGGGCACAACTACAATTACAAATCTTGGCTCAATTTATAGAGAACAAAAGGGCGCATGTTTCCTTCTTGAGATTATTCCCCCGCAGACGTCTGCTTTTGCAATCAATGCAATTCAAAGACGCCCTGTAGTTAAGATAGATGAAAACGGGCAAGAAACAATTGAAATCCGTTCCATACTTCCGATTACAATTGCCATCGATCATCGTGCTCTGGATTACGGCGATTGTGTTCCGTTTATGGAAAAGCTTGATGAAATTTTTGATAATCCATCAATTATAAAAAAATGGAAATAATATTACAGTTAGCTTAAAAAATTCGGGGGGGCAGCCTGGGCTGTCCCCCGAACTTTTTTGAAATCAAAGCTTATATTTTTCTAAATATTTTTGAAAAACTTCGGAAAAGGTTTTATTGTCAATATTTTTTATGATTCTTAAATAGGAATGAGGCTGATAGCTTTTCTGCGAAAGCTCTATAGTGCAGACAGCAAGGTTGGAGCAATGGTCAGCAATGCGTTCAAAGGAATTGATTATATCAAAAAACAGTATTCCGTTTTCAATGCTGCATTCACCGCTTTGCATTCTTTTTGCGTGCATACCGCGAAGCTCGGAATTCAGATTGTTTATTACCTGTTCAAGCGGTTCGATGGTTTTTGCCAACTCAACATCATCGTCTGTAAATGCTTTTAGTGATTTTTCAACGATTTCGCTTACGGCATCACTCATAATCTCTATGCCGTAATTGGCCTCATATGAAAAATTTATTCTGCCTTTTTGCATTTTTCTTTTTGCTCTTAAGATATTTATTCCGTAATCGCCGATTCTTTCAAAATTACCTATTGCATGGCTTAGTTTAGATATTTTTACTGCCTCATCAATATTTAAATCCATTGAGCTTATTTTCATAATATAGGTTTGAAGCTTGTCCTCATAATTATCAAGCTTCTTTTCATTTTCAGTTATTTTTTTATCATTTACTTCAGAATAATCATTGATGAAATCAAGGCACAGCATGATATTGTTTTTGGCAAGTTCACCCATTTTACAGCATTCGTCAATCGCTTTGTTTATTGCATAGGAGGGTGAAAAAAGGAATTTTCTGTCAACAAGTGCATCTGTCTTTCCGCTTTTTCCATCCTTGATGATAAAGCGGGAAAGCTTTTCAAGCAGACCGCCGAACGGAAATAAAACAGCGGTTGCAAATATGTTGAATAAGGAATGAATAACTGCAATCCCGGCAGCATTGACAGGGTTGCTGATAAATGAAAATTCAAAAATGGCATTAATGCCGTAGAATAAGACCATTGCAAGTACTACGCCTATTGTATTGAATGCAAGATGTATAACGGATGTTCTTTTTCCGTTTTTGCTTGTTCCTATTGAAGAAATTAATGCCGTTATGCAGGTTCCGATATTCTGCCCCAGAATTATCGGAAATGCCGTACCTACGGTTATTGAGCCTGTTATGGTAAGTGCCTGCAGAATTCCGACACTTGCTGATGAAGACTGTATAACAGCGGTAAGCAGCATGCCTGCCAGTAAACCCAAAACAGGGTTTGAAAATTTAACAAGCAGATTAGTGAATTCGGGAACATCCTTCAGGGGTTCAACGGCACCGCTCATTGCTTCCATTCCAAACATTAAAACTGCAAATCCAAGCAGAATGGAACCGATGTTTTTTTTCTTATCGCTTTTGCAGAATAAATATAAAATGATTCCAATCAGAGCTAAAACAGGCGTAAATGAAGATGGCTTCAGCAAGCTTATAAATATATTGGAACTTTGTATTCCTGTAAGCGAAAGCAGCCAGCTCGTTATTGTTGTGCCTATGTTTGCGCCCATTATGATTCCGGTAACCTGACTTAATGACATTATACCCGAATTAACAAAGCCAACCGACATAACAGTTACGGCTGATGATGATTGAATAATTGCTGTAATTGCCGCTCCGAATATTAATCCCTTCAGACGGTTGCTTGTCATTCCTTCAAGGATAGATTCAAATTTTCCTCCGCCCAGTTTTTCAAGTGAGCCTCCCATATAATTCATTCCAAATAGGAACAGGGCAAGTCCGCCTGCCAAAGTCAAAATATTAAATATACTCAAATTTTTCACCTCTTCAAGAAAATAAAGAATAACGGTTAAATATAAGTTTAGTATTTGTAATGATTCGGTAAAAAAATATGTATTTTATGTAAATTTTCAAAATTATTCCGAACATAAAAAAGAGAGAGCCGAAACTCTCTCTGAAAAACAATGAATTAATATGTATTAACTATTAAGAATTGCAAAGTTTTCCTTGTTTGATTTATAAAGATTCTGGAATACTCTGAAATTTCTGTTATAGATATCCTTATGCTCAGGATTCGGATAATAATGCTTTTTTGCAGGAATAAGCGGCTTAACATGTTCAAGTGACGGAATCAGATTCAATCCTACTGCGATGCAGGCCGCAGCACCTACAGCACCTACATTCTGAGGACTGTCTACAACCTCGATCTCGCGCTGTAAAATATCGGAAAGAATCTGGCAGGTAACCTCGCCCAAAGCACCGCCGCCGCAGAAGCGGATAACCTTAGAAATTTGAACCTCTTTTTTGATATCCTGTCTTTCGAGCATCCATCTCATATGGAAGCAAATGCCCTCAATAACGGCCCTTATCAATTCGGTTTTTCCTGTGTCAATCTTGATATTAAAAAACATACCGGCAGCATTTGGGTCTTCAAACGGGCAGCGGTTGCCGTGCAGCCATGGCGTAAAGATCGTTCCGTTAGAGCCTGCAGGAACAGTGTCAATAACCTGTTCCATATAATCGTAAAGATTAATTTGCAATGCTTCAACTGCATCTGATACATTCTTGTCATGAAGATAAACTCTGATATCGTCAAGAGCAAGGTGGTCCTTAACCCATTCAACGCATTTATTTGATGTTTCCAGTTCTCCGAAATAGTTGTATTTTCCGGGATCGGCGCCAACGATTGCAGCCATCATTGCACTTGCATCAACAACCTGCTTGTTAACTACTGTTCCAACCCAGCCGGAGGTACCGCTGTAAATATGTGTATCGCCGATTGATACTGAGCCTGTTCCGACACCGATAAGCGAAGCATCGCCACCGCCGCCGAATACAGCTGTTCCCGCAGCAAGTCCAAGTTCTTCGGCTGCCTTTTCGGTAACCTCGCCAACCTTTTCCGTGCATTTCTTGATTTCTGGCAGATGCTTCATATCAACACCAACCATATCGCAGATAGGCTTGCACCAGCCCTCGTGACCTTTTCTTGTATCATAAAGAAGCGTAGCAAAAGCGCTGTCTTCTGTCATAACAAATTCACCGCTTGCACGGCAGATAAGATATTCCTTAACATCAAGCCATTTATAAACTTTTGAGAAAACTTCGGGTTCATGAGCCTCAACCCATTTGTATTTCCAGATAGGGTCTTTAACGGAAGAACTTACGGCACCTGTGTATTTAAGATATTTGAGAAGCTTTGAAACCTCTGCGCCGGCAATCTGAACGCCATGTGCAATTCCTTTTTTCAGTTCTTCTCTTGCACGCTGATCCATATAGCTCATAGGATGGCGAACGCAGTTGCCCTCTTTGTCAACAAGCACAAGTCCCTGCATCTGAGAACAGAATGATATACCCTCAATCTGCTCCTTGCTTACATAAGGCACCTTTTCAAAAACGCTTTTCGTTGAAATGCACATAGCGTTCCACCATTCATCTGCATGCTGTTCAGCGCCGCCCTTAACACCTGTTTCATCGTCTACATAAAGCTTGTAGCCAAGTGTTGCAGAGCCAAGGATTTTGATTTCCTCATCAATTTCGATAAGGCAGGTTTTAATTCCTGTTGTGCCGATGTCATAAGTAATAACATATTTACCCATTATTTTCCCTCCGTGTAATCACTTTTCTTTTTTTCAAAAGTAAATGCAGATTCTATAAATTTTAAAAGCTGATTTACAATTTCATCGTCGTTAAGTTCATCTGTATCAACACCCGTATATATTCGCAATCTTTCCTTGTAATATTCGCAGGTAAAGGAAAACTGAAGCGTTGTAAGCAGGTTATCAAGAAAAAAGGCAAAAAGCCTTGGGTCAAGATCCTGGCGTACATCTCCCCCGGCAAGTGCCTGAGCGATAGATGTTATATATTTTCGGCTTGTTACGCTTTCTATTTCTCTTGCAAGCATAACAGCTCTCTTTCCGTCTTTTTCAGCAGTTATTTCATTATACAGTTTTATATATTTGATGTTTTTTCTTGAAAGTTCGCAGGCGGCACGAAGAAGCTTTTCAGCTTTGATAAGAAGCTTATCTTGGCTAATCATAATTTCTTCAACGGCATCTTCAAGAATTTTCATTCCTCTTGTTATACAGGTTAAAAACAAATCTTCCTTTGTGGAAAAGTATTTATACATTAATCCGATGCTGATTCCTGCGTTATGGGCAATAACGTTTATATTTGCGTTTTCATATCCCTTTGAAGAAAATTCATCTGTGCCAACCTCAAGAATGAATTCTTTTCGTTCTTCGGGAATTTTTTCAAAGGCTTCTTTATAATGTTTTATCATTTTTTAAAATTTTGTAGCATTGCACAAAAGAGTTTTTTTATTTTTATGCAAGTGCAACAAATCCCTCTCTTGTTGCTTAAACATAGTGTAAACATAGTAACACAAAATTCAAATTACTGCAATAATTAGGAAGAAATTTAAACAAAAAATAATGAATAAGCGTTTGACAAATCGTTAAAAAGTGATATACTTAATATGTAAATATAGTGAGCAGTGGCTCACATCAAATATAATTAAGTGGCAGGTTCACTTAAAAATTAAGGAGGAAAATTTATGGATACAAGATTCGCTATTACAGAGTATCCTGATGCAGCTATTCTTACTTCACAGCTTGATGCGCTCATCAAAAAACCAATTTATTCAATCAGCAGAGAAGCTCTTAAAGAGTATGAAGACGAATATTTTGCAAAGAAATGCAAGAAGTCTAAAGAGCAGATTGAAGAAGCAAAGAATATCATTCCGGGCGGTGTTCAGCATAACCTTGCTTTCAACTATCCTTTCCCGATCGTTATGGTAAAGGCTAAGGGCAACAGACTTTATGATGTTGACGGCAATGAATATTTTGATTTTCTTCAGGCCGGCGGTCCTACAATCATTGGCTCAAATGATGATGTTGTCAGAGAGAAGGTAAAAGAGCTTCTTGACGATTGCGGTCCATCAACAGGTCTTTTCCATCCTTATGAATATAAGCTTGCTAAGAAGATTTCAGAATGTGTTCCGTCAGTAGAAATGTTCCGTATGCTCGGTTCAGGTACTGAAGCTTGTATGTGTGCTGTTCGTGTTGCCCGTCTTGCTACAGGTCATAAGAATATTATTAAAATGGGTGGTGCTTACCACGGCTGGTCAGATCAGCTTGCTTGGGGTATGCGTGTTCCGGGAACTCTTAACCTTCAGTCACACGGTGTTCCGATGTTCGTATTCAAGCATACTCAGGAATTCTTCCCGAATGATCTTAAGTCACTTGAAAAGAAGCTTATCCTCAATAAGTTCCGCGGCGGTACAGCTGCTGTATTCATTGAACCAATCGGTCCTGAGTCAGCAACTCGTCCTGTAGATAAGGACTTCCCTAAGGGTGTTCAGGCTCTTTGCCGCAAGTATGGCGCTCTCCTTGTTTGTGATGAGGTTGTATCCGGCTTCCGTATCGGTCTTTCAGGTGCTCAGGGTTATTATGGTATTGATCCTGATATCTCAATTTTCGGTAAGATTATTGCCGGCGGTTATCCGGGCGCAGGCGGTATCGGCGGTCATAAGGAAGTTATGAAGTATCTTGGTGCGGGTCTTGATAAGGCTGAGGGCAAGAAGATTCATAAGGCTATGTGCGGTGGTACAATGGCTGCTACTCCTATTTCCTGCTGTGCCGGTTATACAGTAATCTGCGAAATCGAAAAGAGAAATGCTTGTCAGGTTGCAGGTCAGATGGCTGATCGTCTTGTTAAGGGTCTTAACGAATCAATCAAAAAGTACGATCTTCCTTTCGTTTGCTACAATATCGGCTCTGTTTGCCATCTTCATACTGTTGCAACAATGCACTTCAAAGTGGATTGGAAAAAGCCTTGGACTATTCCTGGCACACTTAAGCAGACAAGTATCCGTCAGTCAGAAATGCAGTATATGGGTGCTGCTTATATGGCAGAAGGTCTTGTAACTCTTGCAGGTTCTCGTCTTTATACTTCAAGTGCTTACACTGAAGAAGATATTGATGAATGCATCAAGCGTTTCGACAGAGTGCTTTCAAAGTGCGTAAAAATTGATTATTAATCAATGATAACAAGGGAGTGGGGATTTTTCCTACTCCCTTTGCTTGGTTTTAGAATATGAATTAAGATTAAGGAGAAAATTATGGCTTACGAAATTGAAGAAGCTAAAAGATTAGTTGTTGATGCAGGCAAAAAGCTGATTGAAACAGGTCTGATTGCCCGCACATGGGGCAATGTTTCTGCTCGTATTTCAGATACTCAGTTTGTTATTACTCCTTCAGGAAGAGCCTATGAGGATTTAACACCTGAAGAAATCGTTGTTGTAAATATTGAGGATTGTGAATATGAGGGCGATATTAAGCCGTCATCGGAAAAGGGTGTTCACGCTGCTGCTTACAGACATCATCCTGAGGTTGATTTTGTTATCCATACACATCAGAGAGCGGCAACAATTGTCAGCATTACAGGCATGGAAATCAGAAATGTTTATGCTGAATATAAAGATGTTCTCGGTGAAAGAGTTCCGACTGCCGATTATGCAATGTCAACAACGAATTCTCTTCGTAAAAAGGTTGAAAACTGCATTGTGCTTAATCCGGATTGCTATGCGATTATGCTTATGCACCATGGTACGCTCTGTATGGGTAAATCATATGATGAGGCTTTCAATATTGCCGAAACTCTTGAAAAATGCTGTGAAAGAGTAATTAAGGATAATTATATGCGCCATTCATGGGCAAGATCCTATTCTGATGATGATAAAAGAAATTATTTCCTCAGAAAGAAGGATGCAGGTGAAATGCCTGAAACAATCTGTGATCTCGGCTCATCGGTAAGAAATGAAAATATGTTTACACTTACTGTTGGCGATATAACGGTTGATGTTGATATTGAAACAGGTCTTGGAATTAATGGTATTGCTCCTAAATGTGCTAAAATTCACAGGGCAATTTATCTTTCGGAAAAATGTTCAATGATTCAGCATTTGGCAACTCCTGATGTTATTGCTGTTTCCTGCACGGGCGATCCGATTATTCCTATGATTGATGATTTTGCTCAGATTGTAGGTCTTGATGTAAAATGCAGTCCTTGGATTGATGGCGATACGGATGATTGCGCAAAGAATCTTGCAAAGGCAATTAAGGGTAGAAATGCCGTTCTTGTTCAGGGCAACGGCGCTCTTGTAACAGGTAATAGCGACGGTGATATGCAGGCGCTTGAAATTATTATGGATAAGGGCTGTGCTGCTGTTGTTGATGTAAGCATTTTCAACAGAGCGCATTATGTTCCGAAAATGGAATGCTTCCTGATGAGAACCGTTTACCTTGCTAAGTATTCAAAGCAGATTGATAAGAAATAAATATCAAAATGGTAAAAATGAAAGCAGTTCACAATTGTGAACTGCTTTTTAATGTTTATTCGGTTTATCGGTTAATCCAAGAATATAATCAGTGGTTGTATCAAAAAAGTCTGCAAGTAAACATAAAGTGTGTAACGGTATATCCCTCTGTCCGTTTTCATAACGGGAATAGCAAACCTGTGTGCAATTCAGAAATCGGGCAACATCAATTTGCTTAATGTCCTTGTCTTCCCTGATATCCTTTAGTCTTAACTTCATATAATACCACCAAAAGCATTATAGGCAATACCACATTGGTATATTGATTTTCAAACCAAAATGGTATACAATAAGTGATATCTGCTTCTTTGCAGTTTAATGTTTATCCGGATTATCCGTTAATCCAAGAATGTAATCGGTGGTGGTATTATGAAATTTTGCAAGCTCAATTAAAATTGCTGTTGGAATATCTCTTTGCCCTAATTCATAATTGGAATATACCTGCTGAGAGCAATTCAAAGCTTTAGCTATTTCTTTTTGCGTTAAATCCGCATCTTCACGCAAATCCCGAATTCTTTTATACATTTTATCACCAATGATATTATATGTAACTGCGTTTTGTTGTATTGACAATTACTGCGAATTGCAGTACAATAGCAACGGGGGATTAGATGATTAGATGTGTATTTGTCCGGAGCGAGTTCTCCCATCGCTCCACTTTTTTTATTGACCTTTAATTTTTATTGTGATAAAATATGAGTGCCAAATAATCATAATTTAATAATTTTGAATAATAGTAGAAATAGGTATTTGTTAAAAATGCCTGTTCTATTAATTCTTCTACTATGTTCAGAATTATTATGATTGTTTGGCGACAGTTCGGGGCAGGCGTTTTATTGCGTAGCTTCGGCTGCGCATTTTTTATTGTTTTTTGTATGATAGGAGAAGGAATATGAGTAAAGAAGATATGATCAATGAAATTGATAAAAGCATTGATGAGGAAATCCTTATTGATGAGAAAAGACAGCCTGAAAGTGATGTGAAAACTTCAATCGGAGCAAAATTGTATTACTGCAGAAAGGTTCTTCATTTTACACGAAAAGAAATGGCTGATATTTTTGAAATCAGTCCAAGCACACTTTCAAATTACGAAAAGGATGTATCTTCTCCACCGCTGAAGCTTTTATTAATATATGCAAAATATTTTGAAATCCCTATGGAGGATTTTGTTGATGATTTTCTTTCTCTTGAGGAATTTACTGTTAAGTATTGTATATTTCATTTTATAAAGTTTAAAACTATGTATAAAATTGCTCATAAAAAATAATAGCCTGTTTTCAAATAGAATTCCGGACAAATATTTTTATTTGTAAGCTATAAAATTTATGATTTATTAACAATTACAAAATTGACTTTTTTTGTTAAAATATGGTATATTATAAATACCTTATGAGGGAGTAATTCCGCACAAAAGATTAAGTTTTGTGCGAACTAAGTCAACATCATGCCTCGCAATAAGTCAACGGCTGGTTTAGTTTTAAAGAATGAGACTCATATATAGTAGCAATACTATATATGAGTCTTTTTGTATATAGTATTAAAAATTTTTAAATTGTTTTGTGAAAGGAGCTTAACAGAATGAAGGAATATCTTAATTCGTTTGAAGAGGTTATCAAAGAAAACAATACCTCTAAAAACGGTCTTTCTTCAGAAGAGGCGAAAGCACGCCTTGAAAAAAACGGCAAAAATAAATTGGAAGAGGGCAAAAAGGAAAGCCTTTTGCATCGCTTTATTATGCAGCTTGCCGATCCTATGATTATAATTCTGATTGTTGCTGCTGTTATTTCAGCAATTACCTCGGTTTATAATAAGGAATTTCCGTCTGATGTTATTATTATAATGTTTGTTGTAATTATTAATGCAATTCTGGGTGTTTATCAGGAATCCAAGGCAGAAAAGGCGATTGAAGCGTTGCAGGAAATCGCTGCTGCAACAAGCCATGTTATCAGAAACGGAAAAACAGAAACTGTTCATTCCGAAGATTTGGTTACCGGCGATATTATCGTTCTTGAAGCCGGCGACAGTGTGCCGGCAGATTGCCGTATTATTGAAAGTGCTTCCATGAAAATTGAAGAAGCAGCGTTAACGGGCGAATCCGTTCCTGTAAACAAAATTGTTGATGTTATTGACCCTGAAGGCTCAGATGATGTTCCGCTGGGCGACAGAAAAAATATGTGCTATATGGGTTCAAATGTTGTTTACGGCAGAGGCAGAGCCGTTGTTGTGGCTACCGGTATGGATACGGAAATGGGTAAAATTGCGGATGCGCTTAATGATTCCAAGGATGGCGATACTCCGCTTCAGATTAAGCTTAATCAGCTTTCAAAAATCCTTTCATTCCTTGTTCTCGGTATCTGCGTGTTTATCTTTGCGCTGGATGTTATCCGTAATGCCGTTACAGGCGCAGGTGTAACTTTTGAGGGTATGCTCGGCACCTTTATGGTTGCTGTTTCTCTTGCCGTTGCTGCTATTCCTGAGGGTCTTGCAGCCGTTGTTACAATTGTACTTTCAATCGGTGTAACAAAAATGAGCAAGCGAAATGCCGTTATCAGAAAGCTTACAGCCGTTGAAACGCTTGGCTGTACGCAGGTTATCTGCTCCGATAAAACAGGTACCTTAACTCAGAATAAGATGACAGTTGTTGATTTCAAGGGCGATAATGAAAAGCTGATTGCGCAGGCTATGGCACTTTGCTCTGATGCAACGATTGAAGATGGTGTTGTTAAAGGCGAACCAACCGAAGCGGCTCTTGTTGATTGGGCAAACAGACTTGATATGCCGAAAACAACGCTTGCAGAAGAATTTCCAAGAGTTGCCGAGGCTCCGTTTGATTCCATGAGAAAAATGATGTCAACCGTTCATTCCTCCGTGAAAAAAGGCTTTGTTCAGTATACAAAGGGTGCTCCCGATGTTGTTCTTGATCACTGCACAAAGGCTTATATTGACGGTAAAAAAGTGAATATGAGCGAGGAAGTAAGAAAGAATATTCTTGCTCTTAATAAAGAAATGGCAGATAAGGCGCTTCGTGTGCTTTGTGTTGCAATGAAATCCTATGATGAAATTCCCGAAAGCGAGGAAGCTGATTTCCTTGAGCAGGAGCTTTGCTATATCGGTCTTGCCGGCATGATAGATCCTGTACGCCCTGAGGTTGTTGATGCAATTGCCGAATGCAGAAGTGCAGGCATCCGACCTGTAATGATTACAGGCGATCATAAGGATACTGCCGTTGCAATTGCAAAGCAGCTCGGTATTGTTGAGGATGCAAGCGGCGCTCTTACAGGTGCAGAACTTAATAATATCTCTGATGAAGAGCTGAATGAAAGTATTGAAAAGTATAGTGTTTATGCCCGTGTTCAGCCTGAGCATAAGGTTAGAATTGTTAAGGCATGGCGCAGCAAGGGCATGGTTACTGCCATGACAGGTGATGGTGTAAACGATGCTCCGTCAATCAAGAGTGCCGATATAGGCATTGGTATGGGTATAACAGGTACGGATGTTACAAAGAATGTTGCCGATATGGTGCTTGCCGATGATAACTTTGCAACGATTGTTTCTTCGGTAGAAGAGGGTAGAAGAATTTATGATAATATCCGTAAATCTATCCAATTTCTGCTTTCCTCAAATCTTTCAGAGGTTTTAACTATTTTCTTTGCAACTCTGTTTGGTGCAATTGTTCTTGAACCTGTTCATCTTCTCTGGATTAATCTGATAACAGACTGCTTCCCTGCGCTTGCTCTTGGTATGGAAAAGGGTGAGGGCGATATTATGAAGCGTGCTCCGAGAAACAGCAGGGACGGCATTTTTGCAAATGGTATGGGCATTGATGTTGCATGGCAGGGCGTTATGGTAACGATTGTAACGCTTGCCGCCTATGTGCTTGGTCTTATTATGACTCCTGAGGGCTCTGCTCTTCTTAATCAGAGCGAAAGCTTTTTCAGTTTCCTCAAAGCAGCCGGTGCATCTGAATTTATTCATCAGAATGGTATGACAATGGCATTCTTAACACTTTCCATGGCTGAAATTTTCCATTCGTTCAATATGCGTTCAAGAAGAGCGTCCATATTCAGAATGGGCAAGCTTAATAAGTTCTTGATCGGTGCAATGGTGCTTAGTCTTCTTCTTTCAACGCTTGTTATTTATATTCCGTTCCTTGCTGATGCGTTTGATTTTGCTCATATTTCAGCGGCTGAATATGCAGCCTCAATGGCACTTGCTTTTTCAGTTATTCCTGTTGTTGAAATTGTTAAAGCAATTCAAAGAAAGCTTGAAAAGTAAATACAAATTATTCGGCGGTGTATCAAACGATACACCGCTTTCTATTTTTTTTGCTCCCTTGAAAAAAGGTGGGAAACCGCATACGGCGTAGGAATTCGCTTTGGATAATTAAAAATTATCTTTATATTTATTTTTATATATGATATTATTAAACTGGTGATAAGTGTGGATTTGAAGAAAAATGATAAAATTGAATTATATATAGATGCTGTTACATCCGAAGGAAGCGGAATCGGTCGATATAACGGCTTCGCCGTTTTTGTTTGCTCAACAGTTCCCGGGGATAAAATAATTGCTCATATTATTAAGGTTTCCAAGAATTATGCAATAGGAATTATTGATAAAATCCTCATTCCGTCTGCTGAAAGAATTGAAAGCGATTGCACTGTTTCCGAAAAATGCGGCGGCTGCGCCTTTCGTGATATGACATATGCTGAGGAACTGAAGTACAAGCTGTCAAGAGTACAGGATGCAATCAGCCGAATAGGACATATTGATTTTAAGGTTGAAAAAATAGTTGGAGCAGAAGAAATAAATCATTACCGCAATAAAGCGCAGTATCCTGTTTACATAGAAAACGGAAAATTAGAAGCGGGCTTCTATGCCTACAAAAGTCATAGAATTGTTCCCTGCCGGGATTGCCGGCTTCAACCCGATGAATTTGCAAAGGGTATTAAGGCTTTTGAAAATTGGGTTAAAAAGAATAATATAACCTCGTTTGATGAAGAAACAGGCAAAGGGCTTTTAAGGCATATTTATTTTCGCAAGGCTTTCGGAACAGGCGAAATGATGGCGTGTGCTGTTGTTAATGCAAATGATATTCCGGATAGAGATTATCTTGTTTCCGAGCTTCAGAGTGCATTTGAAAATCTAAAAAGCGTAGTGATAAATATCAATAAGAAAAAAACAAATGTTATCTTAGGCAGTGAAACAAAAACGATATGGGGCAGTGATAAAATAACAGATGTTCTGCTCGGCAAAAAGTTTGTTGTTTCTCCTCAAAGCTTTTATCAGGTTAATCATAATCAGTGTGAAAAGCTGTATTCTCTTGTTGCCGAACATGCTGATTTACAGGGCAGTGAAACAGTGGTCGATATGTACTGCGGCGCCGGTACAATCGGGCTTACGCTTGCCGATCAATGTAAGCACCTTGTTGGTATTGAAATTATTGAGTCTGCGATAGAAAATGCAAATGAAAATGCACAATTAAATGGTGTCAATAATGCGGATTTTATTTGTGCTGATGCGTTTGACGGCGCAAAGAAAATTGAAAAAATGGGCTTACAGCCTGATTTGGTTATTGTTGATCCACCAAGAAAGGGCTGCCAAAAGGAGCTTTTTGATGTTATTGAAACTATGGGTGCAAAGCGAATGATTTATGTTTCCTGCGATAGCGCAACTCTCTCCCGGGATCTTGCCATTTTAAAGGAAAAAGGCTATGCTCTCAAAAATCTTATCGCTGTAGATATGTTCCCCCGCACGCCTCATGTAGAATGTGTGGCAGAGATTATAAAAGAATTATGATATGATAGGAGAAATATAAATGTTCCAAGAAGAATTATATCGTGAAATATCGATGTCTTACTATGAGTTGGTAGAATATTTACTTGATAAATATGGTGCTGCTCAATATGATTATTTTTGCAATGATAATTGTAAATCTCAGCCTAAAAAACTTAAAAGAACTAGTGAAGGGTTAATTTGTCATCATATCCGAGAAGATATGGGTGGTAATCTTAACGGTTCCGGGGAGGCTAGAACGCAACCATATGAATGGCAACAAAAACAGAATTTGGTTTATTGTAATTTGCTTGAACATTTAATATTACATATAAAAATAGATGTGTTAAGGCAAAAACATAGATTGTTTAAACCTGATGATATAAGCCATTTTTTTACTACTGGCGGGGTTTATATGGTGTGTCAGGATGTTAATGATTTATTTGTGCTAAATGGTACTAAAGTACCATGGAAGCAAAGATGTTACGAAGAAATCAAAGAAAACTATGAAGAATACTGCATTATTATAAAATCTGTTATTGAATATACAGTTAGTCAATATGTTGGAAGTAAAGAAGAAATGAGTTCCGAAAGTTATCCTGTTAGATATCGTTTAAAAAACGGAGAGGAACAAATGCGTTATGTGCAATTACCATATGAAAAATGTTTAATTCGCGTAACACAAAAAATGTGTAAAGGATATAAAGATTTTTATGAGAGGATTTATAATGATATATTGAATTGCAACGATGAAAAAATTATTTCAATTACGAAGTTTTGGTCTGTTGATTATATTGGATATGAATATCCTCAATTTACAGATTGCAAATTAGACAAAGATGAATTTGGTTCGTGCAATATTGATGAATATCTTTATAAAGCCTTGCCGTCTTTTTCAAACCCTGATTTGAAAATAGGAACAGAAATCCCTCATTTTTGGAAAGGTAAAATCCCAAATGAAGTGTTTAAAAATAAGAATATAAACTTTATTGTAAGAATTAAAACTTGTTTCAATTTAAAAAAAGGTGAAATTCCGTTTGTTCGATATAAAGAAGATGATTATCATAAATATGATTCATCAGGAAATTTTTTAATTGCACCAATAACAGAAGAAAACAATTTACTTTTCAAAAAAGGTGTAGTCTTAGAAAAATCCTATGTTTATAGTCATAAAACTAATTTGTTTCATTCTAAAATCAAAGATTCTGATGGTAATGTTGTGCCAGCAACAGTAATACTTTCGCTTGAGAGAAACGATTTTGAGTTATTTCAGAAAAGATATGATATTGAATTTTTAGAATTTCTTGATGGTTGCTATTTTTAATAACGAAATATGTAATTCTAAATTTCACAAAAAATGCTTGGCAGAGATTGTTAAGGAATAACGGAAATATGGAGAATATGGAAAATACGGAAATTTTTGCAGTTATGGATACGGAAACGAACTGGTGCAACGAGGTTATGTCAATCGGTGTGGCCATTGCAAATTGCGAAACTTTTGAGCTGATTGATACAAGATATTATATTTTAAATCCCGAATACTTGATTGGCGGTATGTTCTCTGCAGTGTTGCAGATAAACGGCAATCCGCCTGCCCTCGAATGTAATCGCAGGGAAGCGGTTTGCGATTTGGAAAAATGGCTTGATAAATATAATGTGCAGTCTGTTTTCGCGTATAATGCTTTTTTTGATTACAGCCATTTGGAGGAATTAGCCGGCTTTAATTGGTATGATATCATAAAAATTGCGGCTTATAAACAGTTTAATTCAAAAATTCCTGAAAGTGCCGAATGCTGTAAAACAGGCAGATTAAAGCGTAATTACGGTGTTGAGCCGATTATGAGATTGTTGTCTGATGATTACAGCTATTTTGAAACGCATAATGCGCTTTTTGATGCCATTGATGAGCTGAAAATTATGCAGCTTTTGGGATTGCCGTTTGATACATATAATACAGCAATTATAAATGCAAAAGAGGAATTGAAATGTTAAAACAATCAGAAATTTTCAACAAGTTGGTTTTAGAATTAAAAAAAGACATCGCCGTTGAGGGTGTGTTGTTGAACGGCTCTGTTGCTGTCGGTACTGCAACGGATAAGTCTGATTTTTCTGTTGGGTTTTACGAAATCATTTATAAAAAGTTATTAAACGGAATATAAAAGCCGGTATCATTGCCTTGCTGATTTTTGGCTTCTTCCGGTAGATATCGGCAGAAAATCAGATGGCAGATTCAGTAAAAGCAAGAACAGCAGAGACTATATGGATAGATTTTTGCTTTATTACAAGGAAAATGAAACTGACTATAAGACAGCATACGAATATTTTAATTGTTTTAAAAATTTCAAGGGTTTTGCATTAAAGCATTTCCTGCCGGGAAGCTATGTTGATGGCAATCAGGAAATATATGAGTTTTCAAAAAAGTGTTTAGAAAACATATTGTAATTAAGTTAAGAGCCGTTACGATTTCTAAATCAGATTACGCTGCTGAATTATGGAATTTTTTATGAAATATAATCTAATTGATAAGGGTTAAACTTCTTATAAAACAAAAATTTACAGAACTGCAAGAAAATAATTGTTTTTATCAAGTTTTTGTATTTTTAGGTATGTGTTTTGTTCCGCACCTATGTTTAGGTGCGGTTTTGCTTTGTCTTGATTTTTTCTTATATATTATTTATAATATAAAAATATAATATTTGTTTATACAACGGAGGAAGCACATTTGGCTGTTAACAAAAATAATATCAGAAATTTTTCGATTATTGCGCATATAGATCATGGAAAATCAACGCTGGCGGACAGGCTTCTGGAGCTTACCCAGTCGGTTGAAAAGCGTGATATGCAGGCCCAGATTTTAGATGATATGGATTTGGAGCGTGAGCGCGGAATTACAATAAAGGCACATGCTGTTAAGCTTGATTATACTGCAAAAAACGGCGAAAGCTATGTTTTTAATCTTATAGACACTCCCGGTCATGTGGATTTTAACTATGAGGTTTCCCGTTCTCTTGCTGCCTGTGAGGGTGCAATTCTTATTGTTGATGCTTCGCAGGGTGTTGAAGCGCAGACGCTTGCAAATACTTATCTTGCGCTTGATCACGATTTGGACATTCTTCCTGTTATCAATAAAATTGATTTGCCGGCAGCTGATCCTGAAAGAGTTGCAAATGAGGTTGAGGATGTTGTCGGAATTCCCTGCCTGGAGGCACCCAGAGTTTCTGCTAAAACAGGCGAAAATGTCGGCGATGTGCTTGAATATATCGTGAATGAAATCCGTCCGCCTCAAGCGGATGACAATAAGCCGCTTAAAGCTTTGATTTTTGATTCTATCTATGATTCCTACAGGGGCGTTATCGTTTATGTTCGTGTTATGGAGGGTAAAATCAAAGCGGGTGATACAATGCGAATGATGTCTACCGGAGCTGAATTTACCGTTGTTGAGGTAGGATATATGCGTGCAACCTCTATGGAAAAAACGGGAGAGCTTACTTCGGGGGAGGTTGGATATATAACTGCCTCCATTAAAACTGTTCACGATGCACTTGTTGGTGATACTGTTACAACTGCCGAAAATCCTGCCGGGGAGGCCTTGCCTGGCTACAGAAAGGTTAACCCTATGGTCTTCTGCGGAGTTTATCCTGCTGATGGGGCAGATTATGAGGCACTTCGTGATGCACTTGAAAAGCTGCAGCTTAATGATGCTTCGCTTTCCTATGAACCTGAAACCTCAGGTGCGCTTGGTTTCGGATTCCGCTGCGGTTTTCTTGGGCTTCTTCATCTTGAAATTATTCAGGAAAGGCTTGAAAGAGAATATAATTTGGATCTGGTAACAACTGTTCCAAGTGTTGTTTATAAGATATATATGTCTGACGGAACAATGATGGAAATTGATAATCCTACAAATTATCCCGATCCTGCAAATATTGATTATTGTGAAGAGCCGTTCTGTGATGCACATATTTATGCGCCAAGCGAATTTGTGGGTACTGTAATGGATATGTGTCAGGATAGGCGCGGTATTTTCAAAACAATGAATTATATCACGCCGGAAAGAGTGGATATCAATTATGAGCTTCCGCTTAATGAAATTATTTATGATTTCTTTGATGCGCTTAAATCACGAACAAGGGGCTATGCTTCCTTTGATTATGAAATTGCTGATTACAGACAGAGCAAGCTTGTTAAGGTTGATGTTATGCTCAACGGCGATATTATAGATGCACTTTCATTTATTATTCATACAGACAAGGCTTATCCGAGAGCAAGAAAAATTGCCGAAAAGCTAAAGGAGCATATTCCACGCCACTTATTTGAAATTCCGATTCAGGTTGCTATCGGAGGTAAAGTAATTGCCAGAGAAACCGTTAAAGCATTGCGTAAAGATGTGCTTGCAAAATGCTATGGCGGCGATGTAACAAGAAAGAAAAAACTTCTTGAAAAGCAAAAAGAAGGTAAAAAGCGTATGCGCCAGTTCGGCTCTGTAGAAGTGCCTCAGGAAGCATTTATGGCTGTGTTAAAACTTTCGTCTGATGACGAATAGTTTTAACACAGACGGCTCTCTAAAAACAGTCGGTTTTTAGGAAAATGCTCCGGTGGAGCATTTGATAGAGCCGTGATTTAGTATGTTGATTCGTTAAGAAGATTACCACCGAAAGAAGTACATTAAAGCTATTTCGTCTGATGATGAATAGTTTTAAATAAATAACAATTCAGGAATAAATATGTATAGTTTTGAAAGATTATCGGATGAAGTTCATATTGCAACAAGCAGGGAGCATACCTTTGGAACAGATGCACTTTTGCTATCCTATTTTGCAAAACCAAAGGCAAGGGATATTGCAATAGATATGGGTACGGGATGCGGAATTATCCCGTTTCTGTGGCTCAGAAAGGAATATCCCAAAACCGTTCATTGCCTTGATATTCAGGAAAATGCGTATGAGCAGGTTAAATGGAGTATACATTATAACGGATTTGAAGAAAGACTTATTCCGCATCTTTGCGATTTACGAAATATTAATGAGTATTTTACGGCAGAAAGCTTTACACTTGTAACTATGAATCCTCCATATAAACCGATTGGTACAGGCATTGAATCGCTCGGCGAAAGTGCAAAAATCGCCCGCCACGAGGTATGTTGCAATATTGAGGATGCAGTTAAGGCGGCTGCTTATCTGCTTAAATACGGAGGCAGATTCTGTATGTGCCATCGTCCTGAAAGGCTTGTTGATGCAATAAGCCATATGAGAAATTACTGTTTAGAGCCGAAAAGACTGCGATTTGTTGTTGATAAGGATGGGGAGGAGCCGTTTTTGTTCCTTATTGAAGGAAAGAAGAATTCAAAGCCGTTTTTAAGAGTTGAGCCAACGCTTTCAATTAAAAAGGAAAACGGCAAATTTACCGATGAAATGTTAGAAGTTTACGGCTCTTTTGCCGATGGGTATGATAAATGAATGGAAAATTATTTGTTGTAGGCACGCCGATAGGAAATCTTTCCGATTTTTCTCCGCGTGCCGTAAATACGCTTGAAGCGGTTGATTTCATTGCCGCTGAGGATACAAGAGTAACCTTAAAGCTGCTTAATCACTTCGGAATTAAAAAAGAAATGGTAAGCTATTATGAGCATAATAAACGCGAACGCGGAGAGATTATCTGTCAAAGAATTCAGAATGGTGAGGATTGCGCTATCGTGACGGATGCAGGTATGCCTGCTATTTCAGATCCGGGAGAGGATCTTGTTTCACTTTGCCATGAGCTTGGAATTCAGGTTGTTTCCGTACCCGGACCTACCGCCTTTGCAACGGCACTTGCCATTTCAGGAATGGAAACAGGCAGATTTACCTTTGAGGGATTTTTAAGCGTTTCAAAAAAGTCACGCTTTGAACATCTGGAAGAAATAAAGGACGAAAAAAGAACAATCATTTTTTATGAAGCTCCGCATAAGCTTGCGAATACTTTAAAGGATTTGTATGCAACCCTCGGAAACAGAAAGCTTGCCATAGTTCGTGAAATTACTAAAATCCATGAAGAAGCTATAAATACAACGCTGAAAGAGGCAAATGCACTTTACGGAAACGGCTCGTTAAAGGGCGAAATGGTATTAATTATTGAAGGCAAAAAAGAAGAAGCTTGTGAAATTACCCTTGAAGATGCTGTTTTGCAGGCAAAGAAGCTTGTTGAAAAGGGATTTAGTATGAATATGGCTGCTAAAGAAATTGCATCAAAAACGCCGTTCAAAAAAGGCGATATTTATAAGGCTTTATTATGATTTGCAGTATATGTCCGAGAAAATGCGGTGTTGAAAGAAAAACTGCCAATGGATTTTGCAGAACCTCTGAAAATTTCAAAATTGCAAGAGCGGCGCTCCATTTCTGGGAAGAGCCTTGTATAAGCGGAAAAAGCGGAAGCGGAACTGTCTTTTTCAGCGGCTGTAATCTAAAATGTGTTTATTGCCAGAATTATGAAATAAGCAGGGATAATAAGGGGATAGAGATAAGCTATGACAGGCTTGTTGAAATTTTTGAAAATCTTGTATCTCTGGGTGCAGAAAATATTAATCTTGTTAATCCAACCCATTTTGCGCCAATGCTTGCCGAAGTACTTGAAGAATGGAAAAGCCCTGTTCCGATTGTTTATAATTCAAGCGGATATGAAAGTGTGGAAATGCTCAGAAGGCTTGATGGCTTGATTGACATTTATCTTCCTGATTTTAAATATATAAGAAACGATAAAGCAGAACGATACAGCAGAGCAGCCGATTATCCCGAAATTGCGAAAGCTGCGCTTGAAGAAATGTATCGTCAAACAGGAAAAGCTGTTTTTGACGGAGCTATGATAAAAAAGGGAATGATAATCCGCCATCTTATTCTGCCTCAAAATACCAATTCCTCGCTTCGGATCATAGATTATATTTCAAACCATTTTGAAGGTGCGTATTTGAGTCTTATGGCCCAGTATATTCCCTGCACAAATCTCGAAAACTATCAGGAAATAAACAGAAACATTACGAAGCGTGAGTATAATAAGGTTGTTGACTATGCTTTGTCTAAGGGGCTTGAAAAGCTCTTTGTTCAAGAGCTGTCCTCGGCAGATGATAAATACATCCCGCTGTTTGATTTCAGCGGTGTTATATGATACAATATATAAAAATGGGTAAAAATTTGAAAGGGTGTTTTATATGAAAGTTAAGGAATATAGCTTTAAATCAGCAACAGGTGTCTGCACGATTCATGGGTGTGAATATACCCCGGATAATGATGCGGTAAAGGCGGTTATCGTGCTTCATCACGGAATGGCAGAGCATCAGGAAAGATATCATGATTTTATTGCATATCTTACCTCAAACGGAATTGCTGTTTTTATGCACGATATGGCAAACCACGGAAAATCGAATCAGAATTTTGAAGAAACAGGTTATTTTGGCGAGAAAGACGGCTATAAATTTCTTGTTAAGGATTTAAAAACAACCTTTGACAGGGCAAAAAATGCATATCCGGATAAAAAGATTATCGCAATGGGTCATTCAATGGGCTCTTTTATAACAAGATGCTTTACTGCGTGGTATTCGGATGCAGGCTTTTCTGCTGCAATTTATATGGGTACGGGCGGTTCAAATCCTGCAGCAGGCGCAGGTGATATTTTATCTTCAGGTCTTGCAAAGCTTCAGGGTGCAAAGCATAAATCGAAGTTTGTTGATAAGCTTACCTTCGGTTCCTACAATAAAAAGTTTGAGGGCAGAACACCGTTTGACTGGCTTACCCGTGATTCGGAAATTGTGGATAAGTATATAGCGGATGATTACTGCGGTTTTTTGTTCTCTGTTCAGGGAATGAATGATTTGGTTAAGCTTAATATCAATGCCAACAGCAGCGAATGGTATTCTAAAGTGCCGAAGGATATTCCGATTCTTGTTATAAGCGGAGATATGGATCCCGTTGGTAATTTTGGAGAGGGACTTAAAGAAGTTCATTCAAAGCTTCTTGAAAGCGGTCATTCTAAGGCAGTGCTTAAGCTTTATGAGGGCGGCAGACATGAAATTTTAAATGAAATCAATAAAGCCGAGGTGTATTCGGATATCCTCAGCTTTGTAGAAAACAATGTTTTAGGAGATTGATACTTATGTTGTTTAAACCGGAATATGATGAAAACGGAAAAAAAGTGCTTTGTGAAATGAATGGCATTCATTCGGATATGCTTATGGATATCTATGTAAAAAAGCTCAAAAAAGGCGAAACGCTTGAAATTTTTGAAGAAAAAAATGAATGTGCTGTTCTTCTGCTTTCAGGAAAGGTTAATTTTAAGGTTTCCGATTGTATTGATGAGGATTGTCAGCGTAAAAATCCTTTTGAAAAAAAGCCTTATGCAGTTCATTTTCCAAAAGAGGTTCAGGCAGTTGTAACTGCCCTTGAGGACAGTGAGGTGCTTGTTCAGCAGACAGATAATGATAAAACATGGGCTCCTGTTTTCTATAATCCTGAAAACTGCCTTTATCAGGAATTCGGAAAAGGGCAGTGGAACGGAACAGGACATAGAATTGTTTCAACAATGTTTGATCTTGATAATGCGCCTTATTCCAATATGGTTATGGGAGAGGTGTTTAATCAGCCGGGCAGATGGTCATCCTATCCTCCGCATCATCATCCGCAGCCGGAGCTTTATTATTATCAGTTTGATCATTCTGAGGGCTTTGGTGCAGGATTTGAGGGCGATATCCCTTATAAAACGGAAAACGGCTCCTGCCTTTGCATAAGGGGCGGAAATGCGCATCAGCAGGTTACGGCTCCCGGTTATGAAATGTATTATGTTTGGCTTATTCGCCATTTAGACGGAGATCCGTGGGATAAAACAAGAATCTATGTTCCTGAATATGAGTGGCTTGCAAATGCAGAATAAGGGATTGATATTGAAAAATCTGAATGCTTTGGAAAAGGCTTCTTGCTTTAAGAAGCCTTTTCTTTGTTGCGGCGGCAGCTTCAAGGCAACAAAAGCATATCAGTATCTTAATGAGAAATATGATTTAACAGTGTGGGATAAAATCAGACCGAATCCAAGATTCGAGGATATGGTTTCTGCTGCAGAGCTTTTTAAACAGAATAACTGTGATTTTATAATCGGTGCAGGCGGCGGCTCTCCGCTTGATTCTGCAAAAATGATTAAGCTGCTTGTAACAAATGATGTTAAAACGGCATTAACAAAGCCTATGCAGGCGAATGATATCGGTTTTCTTGCTGTTCCGACAACCGCGGGAACAGGCTCGGAGGCAACAAGATACTCCATTTTCTATGTGAATGAAAATGAAAAGCATTCTGTTACCCATGAGGATTTTTTGCCGGATTTTGTTATTTTGGATGAGGAATTTTTAAAGACAGTTCCTCCGTATCAGCGCAGGTGCACCTGTATGGATGCATTGTGCCATGCAATAGAAAGCTACTGGAATGTGAAAAGCGATGCTGAAAGCAGAAAGTATGCTGAAAAAGCTATTCGCCTTTTTGTTGAAAATAAGAAGGGCTATCTTGCAAATGAAAAAGAGGCAAACAGAGGAATGCTGATGGCATCCTATTATGCAGGCAAAGCAATCAATATAACTGCAACTACCTCGGCTCATGCAATGTGCTATAATATAACAATGAATTGCGGCACGGCGCATGGTCATTCTGTTTCGGTTAATCTTGCTGAAATATGGGATTATATGAATTCTCATAATGAAAAGGTTAATGATGAAAGAGGAAGAGCCTTTGTGCTTGATACGCTTGACGAAATCGGTGTTCTTCTTGGAGGTTGTCATTCCAAAGACGGTGTGGAAATATTCAGAGGGCTTGTTGAAGAATTTGAACTTTATTCGCCAAAGGCAGATAAGGCGGCGGTACTTGCTTTTGCAGAAAGTGTTAATGCAGACCGATTGCTTAATAATCCAACAACGCTTTCTTCAGAGGATATAACCGAAATTTATAAAAGGGTATTTAAGATAAATTAATGGAAAACAAATCAAAGCTTTCAAAATTATATATTTGTATTCCGCTTGCACTTTTTTGCTGCTTTTTGTGGGGTTCTGCCTTTCCGTCTATAAAGGTTGGCTACACACTTTTTAATATCGGAGCAGAGGACAGCTACTCGCAGCTTCTTTTTGCAGGCATAAGGTTTTTCCTTGCCGGAGTTATGGTTATTGCTGTAGGCTCACTTATGCAGAAACAGGTGCTGTACCCAAAAAACAGGTTGGAATTCGGCAGAGTGGCGTTGCTTTCTCTTTTTCAGACGATTCTGCAATATACCCTGTTTTATATCGGTCTTGCGCATACAAGCGGGGTAAAATCAAGCATTCTGATTGCTGTTAATGTTTTCTTTTCTATTCTTGTGTCAACGCTTGTTTTCAGAATAGAAAGGCTTACTGTTCAAAAGGCAATCGGTGCCATTGTCGGCTTTGTGGGAATTGTTGTTATAAATTTTTCGGCAGATGGCTTTGGCAGCGGCTTTGCTTTTAACGGAGAGGGCTTTATGCTTCTTTCCGCGCTTGCTTATTCTGTTTCGAGTGTTTTGATTAAAAAGTATTCCGAAAGCTCAAATACCGTTATGCTTTCCGGTTGGCAGTTTCTTTTCGGTGGTGCGGTTATGATACTGATTGGCTTTGCGGCAGGCGGAAGAATAACGCAGTTTGGCGGAATAAAGGGGATTTTAATGATTATCTATCTTGCCTTTATTTCTGCGGCTGCTTATACAATATGGGGGATTCTTTTGAAGCATAATCCGGTTTCAAAGCTTTCCGTAATCGGACTTATGAATCCTGTTTTCGGCGTTCTTCTCTCTGCGATTTTCCTTGGCGAAGCGGCAGAGGCTTTCAGCCGGAAGAATCTTTTTGCGCTGTTTCTGGTATGTGTCGGAATATTTGTTGTCAATATCAAATTTTCCTTACAAAAAATAAAAAGTTGACAAATCTTATGCCTTTTGATATGATGTTCATATAAACCGAAGGGAAAAATAATATGTATCATTTAAATTTTAAACTTGATTATAGAACTATGGATTCTATGCCTCGTCAGCATAGAACCGGTTTCCTATACTCATTTTCGGAATAGTGCATATTACGATATTTGTTTATTGCATAGTAAACCCGCTGATGAGTATATCATCAGCGGGTTTTTATATGTGTTAATAGGAAAATGGAAAATAAAAGGAGGAAAATTATGAAATTGGTTTTTATTTTAGGCGATGCGGCTGTCGGAAAAATGACGGTTGGGCAGGAACTCATGAAAATAACGGATTTAAGGCTGTTTCATAATCATATCACCATTGAGCCTGTTTTAGAGGTTTTCGGAGAATGGAATTTCAATGTGATTTCCGAATGCAGAGATGTTATGTTCAGGGAATTTTCCAAAACCGATAAATATGGAATGATAGCCACTCTGATGTTTGCGTTTGATGAACAGGAGGATTGGGATTATCTGGAACATATAAAAGAAATTTTCAAGCCGTATGATACGGAGTTTTATTATGTTGAGCTTTTTGCACCGCAGGAAATACGATTGCAGCGTAATGTAACCGAAAATCGTTTGAAGCATAAAGCATCAAAGCGTGATATAGAACTATCGAATAAACGGCTTTTGAATGATGATGCAAGTCATAGGTTTGTCAGTTATGACGGTGAGGTTGAATTTGATAATTATATAAAAATAGATAATTCGGATTTGCCTCCCGAAACGGTTGCAAAGATAATAAAAGAAACCTTTAATTTATAGATTGTGGGGTGCAGAAATGAATTTCAGTGAAAGATTACAGGAATATTATAACTCGGGATATGAAAAAACACGACTTATATCGGATAATGCACACAGAATAGAATTTTTAACAACCGTGCGGTATTTAGATGAAATTTTACCAAATAACAGTAAGGTGCTTGATTGCTGTGCAGGCGGCGGTATCTATTCGTACTATCTTGCAGAAAAAGGATTTAAGGTTACAGCAGCGGATTTATCGGATGATAATGTTGAAATTATAAAAGCAAATAAAAATTGTGATTTGCTTCAGGGTGTTTATCATCTGAATGTGCTTGATATGTCCGTTTTTGAAAGTGAAAGCTTTGATGCTGTTTTATGTATGGGTGCGTTTTATCATTTGAAATCGAAAGAAGAGCGCCGGCAATGTATTGCCGAATGCTTAAGAGTTTTGAAGAAAGGCGGTATATTTATTCTTGCCTATATTAATAGAAATCCGTGTGTTCTTTATCAATTCTGGCAGCAACCGAAAAATATTGCAATGCAGACAGAATTGATTAAAACAGGAGATAATAACCTGTTTTATGCTGTTGATTTTGATGAAATAGAAAAAGTTGTTGAAGAATTTAATTTAATAAAAATTAAAAATATAGGTGTTGACGGCTCAGCATATCCATTGCAGAAAAAGATTAATTCACTTAATAAAAAACAATTTAATGAATTTTTGAATTATCATTTCTCAGTCTGTGAAGAACCGTCTATAATCGGTAACAGTATGCACGGTTTGCTTATTGCAGGAAAGGATTAAAAATGTTTGGAATTAATCTTGAAACGGAAAATTTTTATTTGAAGGATTTTGATTTAAAATATGCTGAAGATATTTTTGAAGGCTGTGTTTCTCAAAAGGATGTTATGAAATTTCTGAACTTTGAACCGTATACTGATTTGAATGCGTATAAGAACTTTATGCAGAATACAATCGATAGAATCAAGCAGAAAAACAATTTAGAATATAGGTGGCTCATCATTCCTAAAAAGCAAGATATAGCAATAGACATTATCAGTGCAAATGAATATGATTTGGGATATAAACTTGGATATTACATAAGAAAATCATATCAAGGCAAGGGCGTTATGACTGAGGTTATGAAATATATCATTCAATATCTTTTTTCTATTGGTGTTGAAACAGTATTTTCAATCCACGATATTGAAAACATTGCTTCGGGTAAATTGATGGATAAGTGCGGTATGAAGCAAATAGCGGTTGTAAATAACCATACTATCAGATTGGGATTTGAAAATAGAACAATGATAACTAAGGCAATTTATAGAGGAGAAAAAGAGTTATGAAAGTGATATTTTGGGATTTTGACGGAACGCTTGTTTATTCAAATCCATTGTGGAGTAACAGTGTTTTTAATGCGCTGAAATCAGTTTGCTGTAATACAACAGTTACTTTTAATGAAATAAGAGCATTGATGGCAAGCGGCTTTACATGGCATACACCAAATGAAAATTATTCTGAGATAACAAATGAAAAATGGTGGCAGCATATGAATACTTATTTTTATAATTGCTATATAAGCCTTGCTGTTCCTCATAGTATAGCCAAACAGGCAACTGTAAGGATACGGGAATTCATTAAACGGAAAGAGAATTATGCGCTTTATTCCGATGCGGTTTCAACGCTTCAAGAATTGAAAAGCAAGGGAATAAAAAATGTTGTTCTATCAAATAATTATCCTGATTTATGCGATGTTTTAAAAGAACTCGGCATTTATGATTTATTTGATGATTTTGTGATTTCGGCGCTTGAGGGATTTGATAAGCCAAGAAAAGAAATATTTGAAGCAGCAAGGAAGCTGTATCCGAATGCAAATGAATATTATATGGTTGGCGATAGTGTGAATGCCGATATTATCGGCGGCAGTCAGGCAGGATTTAAAACGATACTTGTTCATAAAGGATTTAATGAGCAGGCTGATTATTGTTTTGAAGATTTGCAAGCTATTACTGATTTGTTTTAGGAGAGAATGATGATTACAAATAAGAATATAGACGGCGGAAAAGGGTTTGACTGGGGACTTGCTTCTGCTGATTATGCAAAGTACAGAGATATTTATCCTGATGAATTTTATAAGCGGATTGTTGATTTAGGATATTGCAAAAACGGACAAAGCGTGCTGGATTTAGGAACGGGAACAGGTGTGCTTCCCCGAAATATGTATAAGTACGGCGCAAAATTTGTCGGTACGGATATATCCGAAAATCAGATAAAATATGCTAAAAAGCTTAGTGAGGGCTTGGATATTGATTACATAGTTTCATCAGCTGAAAGGCTTGCATTTCCGAAGGAAAGCTTTGATGTTGTAACGGCTTGTCAGTGTTTTATGTATTTTGATAAAAAGATTATTTTTCCTAAAATACATAAGTTTTTAAAGGAGAATGGGCACTTTTTAATTCTGTTTATGGCATGGCTTCCGTTTGAAAGTGAAATCGCAATGAAAAGCGAGGATTTCGTGCTGAAATATAATCCCGCTTGGAGCGGCGGCAGAATGACACGCTATGCGCTGAAAACACCTGAATGGTCAAAGGGACTGTTTGCTGTTGAAAATGCGATAACATACGATATGGATATTTCTTTCACAAGAGAAAGCTGGAATGGCAGGATGAAAGCCTGCCGCGGTATTGATGCCTCTCTTTCTCCAAGTGAAATTGCTGAATTTGAAAAAGAGCATCTTGCATATCTGAAAACGGTTCCTGAAAAATTCACTATACCGCATTATGCAACGATACTTGATTTGAAGAAAAGGAGTTGATTTTAAATGAACAATATAGGAACACAGGAAATAAAAACCGAAAGGCTGTTACTCAGAAGAATTAAAGAATCTGATTGCCATGACTTGTATAAGTTTACTGTTAAGAAAGAAGTTGCAAAATATGTCAGCTGGACTGTGCATAAAAGTATTGATGTCACAAGAGATTTATGCAAAATGTGGGAAGAGGCGTATCAAAAGGATCATACATACAGATGGGCTGTTGTATATCATGACACAGCTATCGGCGTAATAGATGTAATAAGACTGACAAGCGATTCTGCTTATATGGGCTGGATGCTGGATAATATTCATTGGAACAAAGGCATTATGACCGAAGCCGCAACAGCGGTAAGGGATTATCTGTTTGAAAAGGTTCTGGTTGATGCTATTTATGCTGCGCATGTAACGGAAAATATCGGCTCGGGCAGAGTTATGCAGAAGATCGGAATGAAGCCTGTGAGCTGTGAAGAATACTTTGCTGCCTGTGATAAAGAGCCAAAGCATGAATTGAACGGAATGCCTGTGTCATTCTATAAAATGGACAGAACAGATTGGGAACGGAACTAAAGTAACAATTTTCAACATAAAATCATATTCTGAAATAGGGCGTAAATATTGGCTGCTTGGTATTTCTTAAGGGGTTTTGATTATGAATTTTACCAAGGAAACCTTAAAAAGAATGTTAAGAACCTTTTTTCAAACAGCGGTAAGCTATGCTGCAATTCACATTACGACTGTTGATTTTACAGAAAGCAAACAGCTTCTTCGTGCAGCTTTAACCGGCATCGGTGTTTCAGCAGCTGCGGCAGGACTTTCCGCTGCTATGAATTTAGAAAAAAAGCAAATTGATGAAGGCGGTTCAGAATAATGTCTTATTTCGGAGTTGATTTATCGGAATTTAACGGCTCTATTGATTGGGAAAGATTAGCTAAGCATATTGATTTTGCAATTCTCAGAATAGGATGGGTTGGAAATAAGGATAACAGCACGCTTGATGAAAGGTTTGAAGAATACTATCGTTCTGCACGAAAGGCAGGCGTTAAAATCGGCGCATATGTTTATATCTATTCTAACAGCGAAAAAACGGCTCGTGAGGGTGCAGAATGGGCAGTTGAAAGGTTGAGGGGAAAAACATTGAATTTGCCTGTTTACTGCGATATGGAGGACAGCAGTATTGCCGGCCTCGGCAGAGCAAAGCTTTCCGCAATTGTAAGGGCATTTAATTCCGTTATCGAAAAACACGGCTATTGGGCAGGTATTTATGCAAACAGGAACTGGTATGACCATTACCTGGATAAAGATCTGAAAGAGCGTTATACAAGCTGGATAGCGGATTACAGAAGCGGAACGAATCTGTATAAGGGTGAATATGATATGTGGCAGAATTCATCCAAAGGCAGAATAGAGGGTGTCAGCGGAAATGTTGATACGGATTATTTGTATCGAAATTTGTTTTATGCCATAAGTTCAGACGATGATGAGCCTGAAAAACCGATTGAGGGTAAGTATCCTAAGCCGGTACAATGGCAGAACGGTTCAACGAAAGAAACTGTTTACAAACGGAGTAATCTGGATGAAAAAATCGGTTCGATTTTTTCATATTCAGATGCGCTTTGCTATGGCAAAGCGGGAAATCCGCTTATTATTGTTTATGATATTGCCGGTACAGAAAAGCATAAAGCGGGATTTGTTGCGTATAAAGACGGTGTAAAAAATGCTCCGTCTGATAAGAAAGTATGGAAAAACGGTCATACACCTGAAGTGGTGTATGCGGATACGGGAAAGCAATTGTCTGTCGGCAGCATTTTTCCGTATGAAACAGCAGATTGTCTTGGAAAAATAGATGATATGTATCTTGTTCGTTATTCTGTTGATGGTACGAATATTCAAAAATGCGGTTTTGTGGATTATCATGGCGGAAACAGATAGTAAAGAAAAGGCACGGGATATCCTGTGCCTTAAATCATATGCCGAGTGAGCCATTTGAAAAATAATTCACAAAGCAATCCATTTCGTAATTTGAATTAATTTTTCGTGTTTTATTTATAACTACTTGCCTCTGTTTATTTGGCAGCTTGTTGAACTGCGTTCGGGCAGCTTCGTTTCTTGCCAAAGCATTTCGGAAATTGATTGGCAATTCCTGTTTATCCATCATAACACCTCAATATTATGGTTTGCTTAAATTGTGTTTTTATATCAGGGAAAATAATACATATTAATAAATAGTTTTGAAAATAAACAGTTTATTTTTCGGAAAATCATAAAAAATATAAGGTGAAATATATTGTAAAAAAGAAAACAGGCGGAAATGGAAAATGTATTCATATCATAATACAATCAGGAAAAGAATAAAAAATGGTGAGCTTGTAGGATATGTTTTTACGGATGATTATAAAAATATAGGCGAATGTCTGCTTTTATTGTTTGATACGCCACCGTTTGAAAGACCGGTAAGACCGTATAAGTATGATGAATATGTTGATCTTCTTTCGGAATGGAAAAAACAGCAAACAAAACAGCCTAATCCTAACGAATAGGACAAGGCTGAAAGAAGATATGGAATTAATTATCCGTACTGTTACGCTCAACATAGGTAACCAGAATGGAAATCAGCTCTGAAACCGATGGTGTAGCTACAATATCATAGCCTGCAATCTCCGTAAGTCTTTCCGAATGGTTTTCCCATGCATGTTCGGCAACGGTTCTGATATTTCGCTCAATATTGTGGCGATTGCAGCAGCACATATCCGCAACAGGATTGTAAATGTTTTTTGTAATGTACATCAGTCGTTCTTCATCATCCAGTGCAAGTTCAACGGACATCATAAGCTGTTTGTATCCCTTATAGCGCTTAAGGATTCCAAGTGACTGAATGGTTTTGTTTAATAATTGCGTATTCGTCATATAAATTTCCTCCTGTTACAGTAGTCGGAGTTTTGTACAAATGGTCTTACCGATTTGTGGAAATTATATGATAAATATTGACATTATTCGTTAAAAACGACCTTTAAAGTCACTTTTCGACATTTTCGGATATAAAAAGATAGTTAATAAATGATGAGAATATATGAAAGACAGTTGATATATATGTTTCATACAACAGCTTACTTAGGGGATATTGAAAAAATAAAAAGGACCTTAGAGAGTCTTAAGACTTTCTAAGGTCGAATGGTCGAGGTGACAAGATTCGAACTTGCGGCCCCCACGTCCCGAACGTGGTGCTCTACCAAACTGAGCCACACCTCGATAACTTTAGCAGAAATATTATTGCATATTTTTTAGAATTTTGCAATAGTTATTTTCATTTTTATGTAAGAAAACGGAGAAATTTATTAAATTCCTCCGTTTAATTTGCTATATGAGCACCTGTTTTTCAGCAGATTTTCCCTCTGCAATCTTTTTACCGTTTTTATATGAGGATAAAACAACTGCATTATGATTAAGTGCATCGTAATAATTTTTGGCATCCAGAACAATAAAGTTTGCCGGTCGGTTTTCTTCAATTCCGTATCTATTGCCGAGATGCAGCGTTTTTGCTGCGTTTGTTGTAACGAGCTTATATGAATTCATAATATCATCATAGCCCATAAGCTGACAGACATGAAGCCCGAGGAAAACGGCATCTCTCATACTGCCTGTTCCCATCGGATACCATGGGTCAAATATATCATCATTACCAAAAGAAACATTGATTCCTGCTTCAATAAGCTCTTTGACTCTTGTAATACCTCTGCGTTTCGGATAGGTATCCATTCTGCCCTGAAGATGTGTATTAACAAGCGGATTTGAAACAAAGTTTATTCTGCTCATTTTGAGGAGTCTCATAAGCCTTGTAACATAGGCATTATTATATGAGTGCATTGCGGTTGTATGGCTTGCAGTTACTTTATCGAAAAGTTCAAGTTCAAGTGCTCTTGCGGCAACTGTTTCAAGCCCTCTTGAAGCTTCATCATCTATTTCATCGCAGTGAACATCAACAAGCTTATCATTGTCTGCAGCAAGCTGCAATGCAAAGTTTAAGGATTCAACGCTGTATTCCCTTGTAAATTCAAAGTGCGGGATTGCACCAACAACATCTGCTCCCATTTTAACAGCATCAATCATAAGCTGCTTGCCGTTCGGAAAGCTGAGAATGCCGTCCTGCGGAAAAGCTACAATCTGAATTTCCATAATATTCTTAAGCTCTTCACGAAGCTCCAGCATGGTTTCCATTGCAATCAGAGTCGGATCTGTTACATCAACATGTGTTCGAACAAACTGAATTCCGTTTGATGCCTGTATTCGGACAACCTTACGAACCCGCTCTTTAATATCCTCTTTCGTAAGCTTGTCCTTGCGTTTTCCCCAGCATTCAATGCCTTCAAAAAGTGTTCCTGATTTGTTCCAGCAGGGATCGCCTGCGGTAAGGCTTGTATCAAGATGAACATGAGATTCTATAAACGGAGGAAGAACAAGCTTTGAGCCTAAATCAATAACTTCTTCATTCGGAAAAGCTTTAATGTTTTCTGATATCAAATCAAATTTTCCGTCTGTAACACGAAAATCAATGCGTTTTTCAGAGTTTTCTATATAAGCATTTTTGAATAACATAGCATTACCTCTTATTTTTTTCTTGTCTTTGAAATTGCGTAGAATACTAAGTAAACAACTATAGCTGTTACCATTGCATGAATTGAAGCAATTCCCCATTTAATTAGATTTCCTGCAACTGCACCAAGAATAACACCGAGAACAGAGCCGATATTTATCTTGCCTGCTACAACAGAATCCTCCTTGTAATTTTCTTTATTGAGGAAGAAATCTATCATAATAATTGCACCGACCGGCGGTAAAGTTGCATTGAGTATATTAAGGAACGGAATGAAATTGTTGTAAAGCCATAATGCCGTTACGGTTCCGATAATGCCTGCAGCAATAACCATCGGGCGTTTGCGGATTTTTGTTATATTTGAAAGTCCTAATCCTGATGTATAAAGTGCATTATCATTGGTTGTCCAGATGTTGGCACCTAAAACGATAAGCGCAGGAACAAGAAGACCCTGTGAAATCATAACATAAAAAATATCGTCCTTACCTGTAAAAGCACCGCCTACTGCTCCGAAAGCAAACATTAAAATGTTTCCGATAAAGAAGGCAATGACCGTTGTAATAATGGCAACCTTATTTGATTTTGCAAATCGTGTAAAGTTAGGTGTTGCTGTTCCGCCGCTTACAAAAGAGCCGATAACAAGCCCTACTCCTGCAAAAATGCTCAGCTCACCTGAGTTTTTAGCGAAAATGGCAATCAATCCGCCGCCGTCATTCGTTGCAGTTACCATTGAATAAATGCCAAGCGCGGCGATTAACGGAACGGAGATATAGCTTACTATTTCAAGGCCTTTTACACCGAAATATGCGGATGCTGTCATACATAAGCCGGCGGCAGCAATGAGCCATAATGGATTAATATTTAAAACCTCGGCAGCAGGAACTGCAAACATTGCAACACCGACACCGAACCAGCCTATCTGCGTAAATGTAATCAGTGCAGACGGGAGGAATGAGCCGAATTTACCGAATGAACGCTGCGCAAGCAGGTCAAGTGACATACCTGTTTTGCTTCCGATATAGCCAAGAATTCCCGTGTATGCACTGAGAATAACACTTCCGATTAAAACAGCAAGAGCAAATCCTTTGAAATCAAGTCCGTTTCCAAGCTTTGCACCAACAGACATACTTGCTGAAAAGAAAGTAAATCCGAGCATAATGAAAAACATCGGCCAGAAATTTTTCCTGCTTGATTTTGGAACGGCTTCCAGTGAATAATCCGTATCCGTGTGTTTTTTTGCTTTAGTTGTTGCCATAGTTTAATCTCCTCTTTAAAATGATTTACTTTATTTCAAAAATAAAGGCACGGTAAGGATACCATGCCTTATTTATTAAGCTTTGTTCTTTAAAACTTTTATTCTTATAAATCTTCCGAGTAAAATAAGAAGAATGGGGGCAGCTGTTGAAACTGCATATCCTAAATAAAGAGTGTATTCAGGTGCGTCGATAGGAAGACAGGTCTGAATATTAAAAAAGTAGCTTGAAAGTGCAGTTGCAATATAAGCACAAGGGGAATTATCAAATGTGAATGCAACAATCCAGAAAACAGTTCCTGCAACAACTGCCGCAAGAGCTAAAAACATACCCTTTTTACCCTCTTTTCCTATTGAAAGAAAGCCTGTTAAAAGGCTTCCGATAATAATAAGGGCAATATTTAAGCTTATAACAGGGGCAGCGCCCTGATTGAATACCCTCCAGCAAAGAAAGGCAAGAAGGCTGCATACAATATAAATAACAACGGGCAGAAAGAAATTAACAATTTTAATGGCTTTTTTCATTTCGGTTGTCCTTTCAGATTTAATTTATATTAATATAGTATATTAAATAAGCTGTTTTGTCAACAGAGATATAAAGTTAAAGTTGCATAAAAAATATTTCTCTTTTTTTGTCAATTTTTATATTTTACCACTTTAAAAAGCTATGTTCATTTGGTATAATACCTATATTAAAGTTTATCAAACTATCTGTGAAAACTCAGATATTTAGGAGGATGTTTATGGGCGGTTTTTTTGCGGCAGCATCTAAAGACGATTGTGTTTTTGATTTGTTCTTCGGTGTTGACTATCATTCCCACCTTGGTACAAGGCGTGCCGGAATGGCAGTTTACAGCGAGGAGGATGGCTTTGATAAGGCTATTCATAATATTGAAAATGCACCGTTCAGAACGAAATTTACAAAAGAGTCCAATTCTATGCGGGGAACTCTCGGAATCGGTTGTATTTCGGATTTTGAAGCGCAGCCTATCCTCGTACGCTCTCATCATGGAACTTTTGCGATTACAACGGTTGGAAAAATCAACAATGCGGATGAAATAGTTGATGAAATCATAAAAACCAACACCCATTTTTTTGAAATGCAGAATGGCGAAATAAACCCAACAGAGCTTGTTGCTGCGATAATTAACCAGAAAGATAATTTTATTGAGGGTATCCGATATGCTCAGGAAATTATCGAAGGTTCAATGAGTATGCTTATTCTTACGCCGAAGGGAATTTATGCTGCAAGGGATAAGATGGGCAGAACCCCGATTGTTGCCGGTAAAAAAGGTGATGAAGGCTATTGTTTCAGCTTTGAAAGTTTTGCTTATCTTAATCTTGGATATACAGATTATAAAGAGCTTGGTCCCGGCGAAATTGCTGTTATGGATTCCGATGGAATCAAAACTATAGTCCAGCCGGGTAAGGATATGAAAATCTGCACTTTCCTTTGGATTTATTATGGTTATCCATCCTCATCCTATGAGGGAATAAGCGTTGAAAAAATGCGCTATAACTGTGGGCAGGCTCTTGCACGCCGAGATAATGTAAAGCCGGATATTGTTGCCGGTGTTCCTGATTCCGGAATTGCTCATGCAATCGGTTATGCAAATGAATCAGGTGTTCCTTTTTCAAGACCCTTTGTTAAATATACACCAACATGGCCTCGCTCATTTATGCCTACACATCAAAGCAAAAGGGATCTGATTGCAAAGATGAAGCTTATTCCGATTCATGATTTGATTGAGGGTAAAAGTCTTCTTCTTATTGATGATTCCATTGTCAGAGGAACGCAGCTTCGTGAAACAACGGAATTCCTTTATTCAAGCGGTGCAAAAGAGGTTCATATCCGTCCTGCCTGTCCTCCGCTGTTTTATGGCTGTAAATATCTGAATTTCTCTCGCTCAACCTCTGAAATGGAGCTTATTACCCGCCGTGTTATTCAGGAATTTGAAGGCGATAATGTAAGCAATGAGATTATTCAGGAGTATACGGATCCGGATAGTGAAAAATATCAGAAAATGATAAACAGAATTTGTGAAAAGCTTCATTTTACATCTCTTCGCTATCATCGTCTGGATGATATGATTGATTCTGTCGGAATTGATCCGAACAAGCTTTGTACATATTGCTGGAACGGGAAAGAATAATATATAAAAAATGCTTCCTCAGGATATCCCTTGAGGAAGCATTTTTTATTGTTTCATTATTTAGTTATTACAAAAAGCGCATTTTCGCTGAAGCTTTGCATTTTAGCATCCTTAAGCAAATAAAGAATACATTCTTTTCCGAGTTTTTCGTAGTTGGTATTAAGAAGTTTAGCAGAAATTGTTTTATTGAAAACATTGATGAGCGGACCCATGCAGAATGCAGTAATAATTGTTCCGATTCCGATGTTTTTGATATCGGAAAAATTCCCACTGAATACAGCAGCAATTCCACCGCTTACTGCCAAGCCGACAAGGATAACGGTTATATCTGTTATAACTCTTACCCATTTATGCGGAAGTTTAATTCCTCTGCTGAGCATAAAACCTACTGCATCATAGGGGCCAACACCTACATTTGCAGTAAAGAAAAGTGAGCAGGCAAAGCAAAGAGTTACAAGACCTGTAATTAAAAGAGGAATTCTGACAGCCATTGTGTAGTTCTGCTGAACAAGCGGCTGAAATATATTCTGGAAGAATTCGCAGGTATATCCGCAGCCAATCATATTGATTACCGTGCCTATTCCGACTAATCCTCTGTGAGCAACTAATATCACATAAAGAAGAATAATTCCGTTGACAATCATTTGGTATGTTCCGAAGCTGACATTCAATGCACAAGCAACGCTCATATTCATTGATGTGAACGGATCAACACCGAATCCCGAGACAGAGAAAAGAGAGATTCCGAAGCCCATTATTAATATGCTGAAAAATGAAATTATCACTCTTTTCGGCATGTTTTTTTGTTTAAACATATCTTTTAAATATCCAAGAATTTCTTGCTGAATTTTTTTCATGGCAGCCTCCGAGATATAATAGTTTTTCTTAAATCGACACTATTATATTAAACAGATTAAAAAAAGCAAGTTATTTATGCAACTTTCCCTGTGATTAACATAATAAACAATTAATGGTTGATATTTTTGTGCAGTATATACAATAATAGACGAAAATATATTTACAATAAAAAATGAAAAAAGCTACCGAGGGTACGGCAGCTTTTTCCAAAGGGGTAAAAATTTATGTGAAAGCCAAAGGCTTTTCAACAAAGCTTTGTTTGCTTTGTTGCTTCTATTATATCCGTTGAATGAAAAAAGTCAATATATTTGTGCAAGTTTCTATTTTTTGAATATTTATAAAAATCATATTTTGATTTTTTTGTGAAAAACTAACAAATTATAGCATGGTTTGCCATGCAATAAAACAAAATCCCGTATTTGGTATACTTAAAAACAGATACGGGATTTTTATACTTTATTCCATTTGTTTTCCTAAAAATGCGGCTGCAACCTGAATAAGCTTAATGTCTGTTTCTGATGGTGGTTCGTTTGTTTCGTCTTCAATAAGAGCAACTGCACCCGAAACATCCCCTCCGTATATGATTGGATATACAACATTTGCTTTTCTGTTGAAGCCTTCTATCGCATTTATGGCAGGAACATCGTTTGTTCTTATATGAATTGCTCGGTTCTCCATAAGCTCTTCAACATTTTTTGTTATTCGTCTTTCAAGAATTTCTCTTTTGCTTATTCCGGATGCTGCAATTACATGATCATTGTCCATAATTGCAATCGGCAGTCCTCCGCTTTTGTGCAAAACCTCTGCATATTGGCTTGCGAAGTTTGAAAGCTCGCCGATCGGGGAATATTTTTTAAAGATAACCTCTCCCTCTGCATCTGTAAATATTTCAAGCGGATCTCCCTCTCTTATACGAAAAGAGCGTCTGATTTCCTTTGGAATAACGATTCTTCCCAAATCATCAATTCGTCTAACAATTCCTGTTGCCTTCATATTGAATTCTCCCTTAAAATGTAATTTTCTCTGTAATATTTTGCACATAAAGAAGGAATGTATACGAAAGAATTGATGTATTTTTTTGGAAATTATTTTTTTATCTGAAAAAATAAAATAGGCTTTATTTTATATACAAAATATGCTAATATGTATGGGTATTTTAGTTAGGAGGGTTATAATGCGTTATATTTATGAGATGCACTGCCATACGGGCTGCACCTCCCGATGCGGCAGGGTTGCTCCCGAAGAAATCGTAAGGCTTTATAAGGAAAAAGGATATAACGGAATTGTGGTAACGGATCATTACAGCCCTATGACCTTTATTCCAAACTGGAACCCTCAGAAGCAAGTTGATTTTTATCTGGAGGGCTACAGGCGAATGAAAGCTGCTGCCGATGATGATTTTACGGTTCTTCTTGGTATGGAACTTCGCCATTATGCAGACGGAAATGATTATCTGATTTATGGTATAACCGAAGAATTTCTTTATAATGCCGGAAATCTTATGATGTGCGGCATGAAGAAAATGAGAAAATTCTGTGATGAAAACGGGTTTCTTCTTTATCAGGCGCATCCATATCGTCCTTATATAACGAGAAAGGGTGTAAAATATCTGGATGGTATTGAGGTTTATAATGGAAAATGCTCTGAAAAGGAAAACGAAAAATCGCTCCTTTTGGCTGAAAAGTTTGGTAAGCTTAAGATTGGCGGCTCTGATTTTCATGTTGTAAAAAATCTTGCTAAGGGTGGCATAATTACTGAAAAAGCAATTAAAACCAATTATGATTTAGTACAAATATTGAAAAACGAAGATTTTACTATTGTAAAAAGTTAATAGTTAATATATAATTTTAAAAATAAAAAAACCGTGTCATAAATAAGATACGGTTTTTTACATAAAATACATTATTAATGGAGATTTGGAGATGATTTATAATGTATAAAATTGTTGAAAAGAAAAAGCTTAATTCTTCTGTAACCAAGATGGTTATTGAAGCACCTTTTGTTGCCAAAAAAGCAGAACCGGGTCAGTTTGTTATACTTCGTGTTGATGAAAAGGGCGAAAGAGTTCCGTTTACGATTGCTGATTTTGACAGAGATGCAGAAACAGTAACGATTATTTTTCAGATTGTCGGTGCCGAAACGGCTCTTCTTAACGAAAAGAATGAGGGCGAATATATTGAAGATTTTGTCGGTCCGCTCGGTAATGCAACAAAAACAGAGGGCTATAAAAAAGTTGCCGTAATCGGAGGCGGAGTAGGCTCTGCAATTGCATATCCCGTTGCTAAAAAATTCTTTAATAACGGAGCTGAGGTTCATTCGGTTATCGGTTTCAGAAATAAGGATATCGTTATTCTTGAGGATGAATTCAGAGCGGTTTCGGATAAATATGTGCTTGTTACGGATGATGGTTCAGCAGGCGATAAGGGCTTTGTAACGGACGCTCTTAAAAAGCTTATCGAAAGCGGCGAAAATTATGATCTTGTTATCGCAATCGGTCCGCTTCCCATGATGAAATTTGTATCTCTTTTAACCAAGGAATACGGTATTAAAACGGTTGTTTCCATGAATCCGATTATGGTTGACGGAACGGGAATGTGCGGCGGCTGCCGTTTAACTGTAGGCGGAGAAACAAAGTTTGCCTGTGTTGACGGTCCGGAATTTGACGGTCATCTTGTTGATTTTGACGAAGCGATGGAGCGCAGCGGTGTTTATAAAAAATTTGAAAGAGAAGCAAGCTGTAATCTTCTTAACAAGGAGGTTCAATAAAAAATGCAAACAGATGTAATGAAAAGAAATCCAATGCCGAACCAGGAGCCTCTTGTAAGAAATAAGAATTTTAAAGAGGTTGCACTCGGCTATGATGCTGAAACTGCGATTGCGGAAGCAAAGCGCTGTCTGGATTGTAAGCATAAGCCTTGTATGAATGGATGCCCTGTTAATATTTCCATCCCTGAATTTATTTCGTATGTTGCTGAGGGCGAGTTTGAAAAGGCATATGAAGTTATAAGCAGAACTTCTACCCTTCCTGCTGTCTGCGGCAGAGTTTGTCCACAGGAAAAGCAGTGTGAAGCAAAATGTGTAAGAGGTATTAAGGGCGATTCCGTGTCTATCGGCAGGCTTGAACGCTTTGTTGCAGATTATCATAATGCAAATGCTAAAATCCAAAAGCTTGATATTGAAAGAAACGGCAAAAAAGTTGCTGTTATCGGATCGGGACCAAGTTCTCTTACCTGTGCAGGGGATCTTGCTAAAATGGGCTATGCCGTAACGGTGTTTGAGGCGCTTCATATTGCAGGCGGTGTTCTTGTTTACGGTATTCCCGAATTCAGACTGCCGAAAGCAATTGTTGCGCAAGAGGTTGAGGGTCTTAAAGCAGCAGGCGTTGATTTTAAAACAAATGTTGTTGTTGGTAAAAGCATTTCAATTGATGATATTTTTGAAGAATATGATGCTGTGTTTATCGGATCGGGTGCAGGACTTCCGAGATTTATGGGCATTGAGGGCGAAAACCTTAAGGGTGTTTATTCAGCAAATGAATTCTTAACCCGTATCAACCTTATGAAAGCGTATTCTGATAATAGCAGAACGCCTGTTCATCACGGTAAAAAGGTTGCTGTTGTCGGCGGCGGTAATGTTGCCATGGATGCGGCACGCTCGGCAATCAGGCTTGGCGCTGATAAGGTTTATATAATCTATCGCCGTTCGCTTGAAGAAATTCCTGCAAGAGCAGAAGAGGTTGAACACGCAATAGAGGAAACGATTGAATTCAGAACGCTTACGAATCCCGTAAGAATTATCGGCGATGAAAATAAAAATGTTTGCGGCATTGAATGCGTTAAAATGGAGCTTGGAGAGCCTGATGAAAGCGGCAGAAGAAAGCCGTTTACGGTAAAGGGCAGTGAGCATATCATTGATGCAGACTGCGTAATTATGGCTATCGGAACATCTCCGAATCCGTTGATTAAGGCAACAACAGCAGGTCTTGATGTGAATGCCCGAGGTGGAATTGTTACCGATGAAATGGGCAGAACCTCAAGAGAGGGTGTTTTCGCAGGCGGAGATGCCGTAACAGGCGCTGCAACTGTAATCAAAGCAATGGGCGCGGGCAAAGCCTCAGCGCTTGCGATTGATGAATATTTAAAGAATAAATAATAAAATATTATAAAAATCAGAGCAGACTTTTGGTTGTGCATATCAAAAGCCTGCTCTTTTTTGCTTATGTATTGATTTTTTGCCATGCTTCATCATCAAATTTTCTGTCTTTGAAATAGTATGGCTTATCTTCATCGGTTATTTCTCTTATAACCTTGCAAGGGTTTCCTGCGGCGCAGACATTATCCGGAATATCTTTTGTTACTACGCTTCCTGCACCTATAACAACATTGTTACCAATCTTTACACCGGGCAGTACAATGCAGCTTCCGCCAATCCAGACATTATCTCCGATTGAAACGGGTATTCCGTATTCATATCCTGAATTCCTGCTTTCGGGATGAAGCGGATGCCCTGCCGTATAGATTGAAACATTAGGACCGAACATAACATTATCGCCGATTGTTATTTTGCCTACATCAAGCATAATACATCCCGTGTTCGCATAAAACTTTTCTCCGAGTTCAATATGCTTTCCGTATTCACAGTGAAACGGCGGCTCAAAATATGCCTGCCCCTTGTGCTTGATTCCGATTTTGTTTATCAGCCACATACCCTTAAGAATATTGAATGGCATACATTTATTGTATCGTTTAACCCAGAATTTTGTTCTGAGCTGCTGAAGAAAGATGGGGTTATCTGTAATATAGGGCATTTCGTTATCCCTGCGATATTTATTATCCATATGTAATCCTCCGATATAATTACGATACTTATATAATATCAAAAAATAAAAGCTGTTTCTATCATAAATCCGTTAATCATTATGATAAAACAGCTTTTTATTTAACATTCTTTATCAAGCATTTTTGCAATTTCTTCTTTCGGCATAAAACCGACTGCGCTGGCTGCTACTTTGCCGTTATTCATAATAACGATTGTCGGAATACTTGAAATCCCAAAGGCTGCTGCAAGCTTTTCCTCATTATCCACATTGATTTTGCCTACTTTAATCTTACCGTTATAATCGTTTGCAATCTCTTCAATAACAGGGGACAGCATGCGGCAGGGACCGCACCATTCTGCCCAGAAATCAAGCAGAACAGGAATATCTGATTTTATAACCTCTGATTCAAAATTCTGATTTGTAATTTCCATATTTATTACCTCCGATTAATATGTTAATACTTATTATATCCAAAAATCTCAAAAAAGAAAAGAGTGTTTATATTTTTGATAAAAACAGTTAAATAATAATTTATACAATTCAATTTATATTCAATTTGTTTTAAATAATACTATATCCTTTACATTTCGTTTTTGTGATAAAAAATCCTAATTTAATTAAAGAACATTAAAAATATTTTGTCAAGAGGTTTTGCCAAAATGCACAATAATATGGCATAAATGCAGAAATTCACACTTTCATGGAACTTTTCTACCAATAATAATATAAAATGAGGCAGGAAAAACCTGCCTCAAAATTTTAATAATTATAAATTATTTCATTATATATTACTTCTCTTGCCTGATTTGCTATGTTGTTCATCTTCTGCACCCATAACATCTGATTTTTAACTTTGAGGTGCTTATTAACACCTTGACTTTCAGCAAGTTGCTTAACAAGTAAATCATATTGTTCTTTTGCTCTAATATCAATCTTGTGTAAATATGAATTTAGTTTATCATGTGTTAGTAAATTATAATAAATTACTCTATGATTTTCTTTCAAATATTCTTTATGCTTTTGTCCCCATATACCTATCTCATAATTTGTATCAACTGACATAAGGGCAGGAAGATGAATTGCTGAGATTACTGCAGCAGAGTAATCATTATTTTAATGATGATGCTAAAAGGCAAATTGTTGATCATTGCGTTTCAAGTATGATAATTAGGAATTGTTATAGTATAATTAACAATGAAAGCAAAAACATAGATTTAGATAAATGTGCTGAAATAATCAGTGAATTTATTTTTAAAATGCTGCATTGATAGAATATTGATTATTTTTATCTCTGATTAGATTTGTAATGCGCTATAAAGAAAAATGAAATGCCGTAAAGAGGGTTTTGTTTATTCCAAAACCTTCATTACGGCAGTGTTTTTTATTATTAGTCTAATACCTGATAATACATTGCATTTTCACTGAGCTTTGTTTCAAATTTATCTTTAAATTGCTCCTTCGGAACTTCAATAGGGTAGTTTCCCGTAAAGCATCCATCACAAAAGCCGATGGTGCATTTTTCGGCAAGACGGTGTGTTGCTTCTACTGAAAGGTATGCAAGTGAATCTGCACCAATTTGATTTGCTATTTCTTCAATTGTGTTGTACTGACAGGCAATCAGATTGTCGCAGCTGTCTATATCTGTTCCGAAATAACACGGATGCTTAAACGGTGGAGAGGAAACACGCATGTGAACTTCCTTTGCTCCTGCTTCACGAAGCAGCTTAACAATCCTTGCACAGGTTGTTCCGCGAACGATAGAATCATCAATCATAATCACTCTTTTTCCTTTAATATTTTCTTTTACGATATTAAGCTTAATTTTAACGGCATCGTTTCGTTCGCATTGGCTGGGCTGAATAAAGCTTCTTCCGATATATCTGTTTTTAATAAAGCCTATACCGTAGGGGATTTTGCTTTCCTGTGAATAGCCGATTGCTGCGTCAATTCCTGAATCGGGTACACCGATAACAATGTCTGCATCAACAGGATTTTCCTTTGCAAGAAATTTGCCCGCCTTAATTCGTGCATGATGAACGGATGCATTTTCAATAACCGAATCCGGCCTTGCAAAGTAGATGTATTCGAATACGCACATAGCACCCTTTTCTTTGCAATGCGTTGTGTCTGATTTTATTCCTTCTTTACTGATGGTAATGATTTCGCCGGGCTTAATTTCTCTTATCAGCTCAGCGCCTATTGTATCCAACGCACAGGATTCAGAGGCAACAACATATGCTCCGTCGCTTGTTTTTCCGAAGCAAAGCGGATGAAAGCCCATAGGATCGCGAAAGGCAATAAGTTTTGTTGCTGTCATAACAATACAGGAATATGCTCCTTTGATGTGATTCATAACCTTTGCAATTGCTTCTTCCGTGCTTTTGCATGCAAGACGCTCCGTAACAATTGAATATGCAATGGATTCCGTGTCTGATGTGCCGTGAAAGATTGCTCCCCCAAGCTCAAACTGACGCCTTAAATCCGGTGCATTAACAAGATTTCCGTTGTGCGCAACCGCAAGATTTCCTTTGATATGCCGTATAACAAGAGGCTGAATATTATTTGGGTTTTTACCGCCGGTTGTTGAATAGCGAACATGACCGATTGCCATATTTCCCGTGCCAAGCTTCTGCAGATTTTCAGGAGTAAAAACATCAGGTACAAGACCATCGCTCTTATAATGCGAGAAAACGCCGTCATCATTAACGGCAATACCGCAGGCCTCCTGTCCTCGGTGCTGTAATGCGAAAAGCGCAAGATAGGCTGATTGGGCAACATGGGCGGTTTTGTTTTCAAAGATACCGAAAACACCGCATTCTTCATGAAGAGTGTTAAACATAATTATAATTCCTTTTTGTTATGAAGTACTATCTTAAATTCTGCTTCCTGTAAAGAGTAAATAAGATTTATATCAGTTAGCTGTGTATAGATTTGCATATGGTCTTGATGTTGCAGGTGAAAGCTTTTTGAAGGGCTTTGCCATTATTTCATCATAGCTGCAGTCAAAGCATTTGCAGTATTTTTTTACCAGTTTATCAAGCTCCTTTTTGTCATTATCCGTTAAATCGGATATGTTTATATTTGATGAAAGGTTTTCCTTGGGAAATTTTCCTCTTACAAATATTTTTCCGCCGTGCATACCCGATGCACAATGCGTTCCGAAAAGTTTTTCTCCTCTTTTAAGGTTTAAGCCAAGCAAAACAATCGTTCCGCCTGCCATATATTCGCCGAGGAAAGAGCCTGCATTCTGCCCGATAACAAGAACAGGCTTCATATCCTCAAATTCCTTCATATGGATACCGCCTCGGCAGGCAACATTATCCTTTATAAAAATCTGTCCGTTGCGCATACCGTAGCCGAGTGCATCTCCGCTGTGTCCGTGAATAATAATTTCTCCGCCGTTCATTGTGTTGCCGACAGCGTCCTGGCAATTGCCGAAAACCTCTATTTTGCCGCCGTTAAGATAGCATGCCAGATCATTGCCGGGTGTTCCGTGAATTTCAATAGTTTTCCCTTTATCAAGCGTACAGCCTATGTATCTTTGCCCGTTGACATTCTTAACTACTGCTTTGCTTTTTTCGCTTAGTTCTTTCTTAATTAAGCTGTTGATGGTTTCATATCTCTGAAGTCCTGCTTCAATACTCATAATACTGTTCCCCCTATTCTCCTGCATGCTTTATGCCAAGTATTTCAAGCTCTTTTTCGGATAAGCCGATACCTCTCAGCATAAGTCTGTTTCCTCTTAATGAGTCAATAGAGTTGATACCCATACCGCCCATGATTTCTTTGATTTCATGATTCCAGGCGTGAACAAGGTTGATGACACGCTGAGATGCAGTTTCAGGGTTAAGACGCTCTGTAAGCTCGGGTCTTTGTGTTGCAATGCCCCAGTTGCATTTTCCTGTGTTGCAGGTCTGGCACATATGACAGCCCATTGCAATAAGAGCTGCCGAGGCAATATAGCAGGCATCGGCTCCTAATGCAATAGCCTTGATGATATCTGATGAACAACGGAAAGAGCCTGATGCTACAAGAGAAACATTGGAACGGATACCTTCGTCACGAAGTCTTTGATCAGCTGCTGCAAGGGCAAGCTCGATAGGAATACCGACATTATCGCGTATTCTTGTAGGCGCAGCACCAGTGCCTCCTCTGAAGCCGTCTATAACAACGATATCTGCGCCTGCACGGGCAACACCTGATGCAATAGCGGCAATATTATGTACCGCAGCAATTTTAACAGCAACAGCCTTTTCCCCGTTTGTTGCCTGTTTTAAGGACCAGATAAGCTGTCTTAAATCCTCAATGGAGTAAATATCATGATGCGGAGCAGGGGAGATGGCATCTGAGCCGACAGGTATCATTCTGGCATTTGAAACTTCGGCAGTAACCTTTTCTCCCGGAAGATGACCGCCGATACCGGGCTTTGCACCCTGTCCGATTTTGATTTCAATAAATTTTGAATTGTCAAGATAGTCCTTATGCACACCGAAGCGACCGGAAGCAACTTGAACAGCTGCATATTTTCCAAAATGGTGAAGCTCCTTGTGAAGCCCGCCTTCGCCTGTATTGAAAAGGGTTCCGAGCTCCTTTGCTGCAATGGCAAGTGATTTCTGAGCGTTCATACTTATTGAACCGAAAGACATAGCGGAAAACATAATAGGTGTTTCAATCATAACCTGCGGCGGCATTTTTGTGATAAGCTTTCCTTTTTTCTCAACCTCGATTTTCTCAGGCTTTCTGCCAAGAATTGCACGAATTTCCATAGGCTCGCGAAGAGGGTCTATAGACGGATTTGTAACCTGAGAAGCATTGAGTAAAATTTTATCCCAGTAAATCGGAAGTGGCTGCGGATTTCCCATAGCTGAAAGAAGTGTTGAGCCTGTATTTGCCTGTCGGCAGATTTCCTGCTGATATTGTGCAGTCCAGTTTGCATTATCTCTGTAATCGCAGATATATTTTTCAATTCTGAGCGCCTCCATAGGGCAGAAATCGACACAGCGATGGCAGGCAACGCAGTTGTTTGATTTTGATAAAACAGTTTTCCCGTCTTCAGAATAGAAATGGCATTCATTTGCGCATTGTTTAACACATATGCCGCAATTTATGCATAGATTTTTATCTCTGACAATATTAAACCGGCGGGGAATATAACCAAGCATTATTACTTATCCTCCTTTTTTTCAATGTCAAGCGGAATAAAAACAGGCTCTGCTCCGCTTACTGACCATACTTTGTCGGGATTTGGGCATACAACTCTGATTGCCGATTCCTCCGAAGCAAAATACGCTCTTGTTCCCTTGGTTGCCGCAGTAAGGGAGCGAAGCTTAAGTCTGTCATTAATAGCCAGAAGACCTTTGTTTGAGCCAAGGATAACAGAAAACGGTCCGTTAACAAGGCCTGCATTGTAAATTGAACGAAGTGCGGTAAAGTATTCTTTTTTATCCTTATCCATTCTGTCTATCTCATCCCATTCGGGTGCTGTCAAAACATCTGCTGCAACCTCAACAGGAAGCTTATGGTGTCTAATCAGATGGTCAAAAAGATATGTAATTACCTCAGTATCTGTCTGCATCGTACAGGCATAGCCGAATTGCTCTATATATCTTCGATTTGCATCATAAGAGGAAATTTCGCCGTTGTGGACAATAGACCAGTCAAGAATGTTGAATGGATGAGATCCGCCCCACCATCCGGGTGTGTTTGTCGGAAATCTTCCGTGTGCAGTCCATAAATAAGCGTTATACTGATCCAGCATATAGAATTCTCCGACATCTTCAGGGTAACCGACTGCCTTGAAGCATCCCATGTTTTTACCGCTGGAGAAAATGAATGCACCCTCAATGTTTTGATTTACATGCATAACACATTGAACAGTATATTCCTCTTCATCCATTCTGGTTTCTTTCATTCTTACTCTGTTCGGCTTTGCAAAATATCGCCAAATATCGGGTCCGTTTGCTATTGCTTCAATCTTTTTGGTAGGGATTTTTTCCGAAACATCAACATTGAAATGTCTGAAAAGGTAATCCTCGCAATCAGCCTTTGCTTGTGCCGTATCATAAAAAATATGAAACGCATAGGAATCTGCGTGTTCGGGATATATTCCGTATGCGGCAAATCCTCCGCCAAGTCCGTTTGAACGATCGTGCATTAATGCAATTGATTTTATGATTTCAGAACCGTTGATTTTTCCGCCCTTTCTGTCGATTATTGCGGCAATAGCACAGCCGCTCGGAATTCTTATCTGACCTTCCTTAAGCATAAATACTCCTCCTTATTTATCCTGTATTTATAGATGTAAAATAATTATAAAACTATCATTTTTCTATAGCAATAAAACCCTTATGATTTCATCACATTGCGAAAAAAACAGGCAAGATTATTTAATAAATATATATAAATTGTAAGCGGCAATATTAAAATATTGCCGCTTTTTTATATTTATATTAATCGTTGGCTAAGTCCTCTTCGCCTTGAAGTGCATCAGTTCCGTGCTCACCTGTACGAACCTTAACAACATCCTCAAGATTATAAAGAAAGATTTTTCCGTCTCCTATATTTCCTGTGTAAAGAACAGCTCTTGCGGCTTCAATAACTGTTTTAACAGGCACTTTTGAGATTGCCATTTCAAGCTTCATCTTTGGATTAAGACTTAGCTCTTCAACTGCAACACCACGATACATTTTACTGTGTCCTTTTTGCGTTCCGCAGCCCATAACATTTGTTACGGTCATACCGGTTACACCTATTTCGTTCATTGCTTCTTTAACTTCTTCAAATTTTGACGGATTAAATACCATAACAACATTTGTTAGTTTTCCGTTTGTATTTGTTGTGTAGCTTTCAACAGGAATTGCTTTTTGAACAGAAACCTTCGGAATACTTGCAGGGGCATTTCCGGAAGCTGTTGCAAGAGCCATAGTAGGCATAAAGTCTGCATATGCAGATGGAAGGTTATGTTCTGTAGCATCAAGACCTTTAAGTTCCTCTTCTCTTGAAGCTCTGAGCCCGTTTGTTTTCTTAAGAATAAAGAAGATAGCAGACATTGTAACTGCTGTCCAGGCTGCAACGGTTATAACACCTAAAGCCTGTGTTCCTAAAAGTGAAAATCCACCGCCGTAGAAAAGACCGCTGATTTCATCATTTCCGGGAACAGAAGTTGTTGCAAATAAGCCAACGGCAAGTGTTCCCCATATACCGTTTGCCATATGAACTGCCACAGCACCAACAGGATCATCTATTTTAAGTTTGATATCAATGAATTCAACGGCTATAACAACAAGAAAACCTGAAACTGCACCAATAATGCATGAACCGAGAGCATCAACAACATCACAGCCTGCGGTAACAGCAACAAGACCGGCCAGGGATCCGTTAAGCGACATTGAAACATCAGGCTTGCCGTTTTTTATCCATGTAAATATCATTGTAACGCAGGTTGCAACAGCAGGTGCACAGGTTGTTGTCAGAAAGATTGATGAAAGCTGTTCTCCGCTTGTTGCTGCTGCACCGTTAAATCCATACCAGCCGAACCAAAGTATGAATACACCCAGAGCACCCAAGGTTAAGCTGTGACCGGGAATAGCTTTAACTTCTTTTTTTCCGGTTTTCTTATTAACAACATATTTTCCGATACGAGGGCCAACAAAGATTGCACCAATAAGAGCCGAAATACCGCCAACCATATGTATTGCACATGAGCCTGCAAAATCGTGAAAACCAAGATTTGCAAGCCATCCGTTTTCATTCCAAATCCAGCCCGCTTCAATCGGATAAACAAGTGCACTGATAATTGCACTGTAAATGCAGTAAGAACTGAATTTTGTTCTTTCAGCCATTGCACCTGAAACGATTGTTGCTGTTGTTGCACAAAAAACAAGGTTGAACACAAAGTTTGACCAGTTAAAATCGGAATATTCTTTGAAAATTCCGAGTGTTGGTAGTCCGCAGAATCCGCCGAGTACCTCTTCTCCCATCATAAGTCCGAATCCAAGCAATAAAAACATCGGTGTTCCTATGCAAAAGTCCATTAGGTTTTTCATAATAATGTTTCCGGCATTTTTTGCTCTTGTAAAGCCTGTTTCGACCATAGCAAATCCACATTGCATAAAGAAAACAAGCGCTGCGCCTATTAAAAACCATATGCCGAATATTTCATCGTTTACTGCCTCTAAAATAGCATCCATACCATTTTCCTCCTATTTTTTGCTATAAACAGAGATTTTTTCTTTTTATTAAAGCCGCAATCATAATAAAAAGAAAAGGGGAGTATTCTGCTGTTTGAATTTCAGCAAAATACACCCCGTTGTGTATTCTTAAAAACAGAAAAAGGCATTCCGAAAATCGGAACGCCTTTGTTCTTAATACAAATTCATTTTAGTACGGTTTAACCATGTTGTCAATAGTTTTTTTGTGTTTTATCCAATTTGCACTTTACCAAGCTGCATTGCTAAAGAGTTTTGTGCAAATTGACAAAAGTGTAATATATAGCTTTATATTAATGATTTAATTATTCAATAGGTGTTAAATTCTTAAGGCTTATATCCAGAATAGGTGCAGAATGTGTTAATGCACCGCAGGAAACAAAATCAACTCCGATTTCTGCAATTTCCTTAAGCCTTTTTTTTGTAACATTGCCGGAGCATTCCGTTTCGGCTTTGCCGTCAATCATTTCTACTGCCTTTTTCATGGTTTCGTTGTCCATATTATCAAGCATAATGATATCTGCCCCTGCGTCAAGGGCTTCCTTAACCTGCTCCAAGGTTTCTGTTTCAATTTCAATTTTTCTTACAAACGGAGCATAGGCTTTTGCCATCTGAATAGCTTTTGTTATACTGCCGGCAGCGCCAATATGGTTATCTTTTAAAAGCACTCCGTCTGAAAGATTGTATCTGTGGTTTGTTGCACCGCCTACCGTTACGGCATATTTTTCAAACGGGCGCATATTCGGTGTGGTTTTTCTTGTGTCCAGAAGAACTGTTTTGTAACCTTCAAGTTCAGCCATATATTCTTTGGTTATGGTTGCAATTCCGCTCATTCTCTGAAGATAATTAAGTCCGGTTCTTTCTCCTGAAAGAATGGCTTTGATATCACCATATATAATACCTATAAGCTGACCGCATTTAACAAAGTCGCCGTCCTTCACATCTGTTTCAAAATGGGAGGTTTCATCAAGAAGCTTAAAGGTACGCTCAAAAATTCCAAGACCGCAGATAATTCCGTCCTCCTTGCAGATAAGCTCAGCCTTGCCCTGCTTATCCTCAGGCATAACTGCGTTTGTGGAAACATCCTCGCTTGTTATATCCTCCTTTAATGTGTTTAAAATATATTCATCCACATTAATTTTCATTGTTACACCATTTATCATAAAAAGCCTTGTCCTTTCTTTCTATTTCATTCATGATAAGCTGTTTGAATTCCTTTTCTCTTTCAGCCTTTTCAGGGTAACTGCTTAAATTGATATAAGGAATAGCATCGCTTTTAATCTCTTTGTCCTTTGCAATCAGATCTGCAGCTCTTTTTGAAAACACAAGGCTTTCCAGTAGGCTGTTTGATGCAAGTCTGTTTTTACCGTGAACACCGTTGCAGGCTGTTTCGCCTACTGCGTATAGATGCTTCATAGATGTTTTGCCGTTAATATCCGTTTTTACACCGCCCATCATATAATGCTGACCGGGGGTAACAGGCACTTTATCTTTTGTTATATCATAGCCCTCATCCATACAGGCTTCAAAAATGTTCGGAAAGCGCTTTTTTGCATCTTCGCTTGTCATTTCAGGAAGCGTTATATAAACATGATCTGTGCCGAATTTTTCCATTTCTTTGCATATGGCTTCGGTTACCACATCTCTTGGCTGAAGCTCATCGGTAAATCTTTCTCCGTTTTCATTAAGAAGAACAGCTCCCTCGCCGCGAACGCTTTCGCTTATTAAAAATCTTCTGCCGCTTTTTTTGCTGTAGAGCGTAGTTGGATGTATTTGGATATAATTCATATCCTGAAGCTCTATACCATGCTTAAGAGCAAGCGCAAAAGCGTCACCCGTGATATGCGGGAAATTTGTTGAATTGTGGAAAAGTCCGCCGATTCCGCCTGTTGCAAGAATTACATCCTTACAGATGATAACGCCGCTTTCTCCGAATTCGTCCTCACATACAATACCATAGCAGACATTATCCTTTTCAATAATATCAATCATGGTTGTTTGTGTAACAAAGGTTATATTTTCACGCTTCTGAGCGATTGAAAGCAGGGTTGCCGTTATCTCTTTTCCTGTTTCATCCTTATGATGAAGAATTCTGTTCTGGCGGTGTGCACCTTCCCTTGTGTAATCAAACTCCCCGTAATTATCGGTGTCAAATTTAACACCTAAATTCACAAGTGTGCTTATAACATCAGGGGATGATTCAATCATAACCCGAACGCTTTCGGTATTGTTTTCGTAATGTCCTGCCTTCATTGTATCCTCAAAATAGCAGTCAAAATCCGCAATATCCTTTAAAACGCAGACTCCGCCCTGTGCAAGATAAGAATCGCATTCTTTAAGCTCTTCCTTTGTTATAACAAGTATTTCTTTGTCACTTGGCAGGCAAAGTGCAGAAAACAGTCCTGCAACACCGCTGCCGACAATTGTGATATCTGTTTTAATAATGCTTTTGTTTTCCATTGTTTTTACCTTGCAAGCTCAAGCATTCTGTTAAGAGGAATCAGTGCCTTTTCTTTTATTTCTTCGTTAATCTCAACCTGATTAAGGTTGTTTTCCAAACAATCCCAAACCTTTTCCAAAGTGATTTTTTTCATATCGGCGCAAATCGGAAGGGGCTCCGGAAAATAAAACTTTTTATCGGGATTTCTTCTTTGAAGCTCGTATAATACGCCGATTTCTGTTACAACAATAAATTCTTTATCTTCATTTTTTTCGGAATAATCAATAATTCCGCTTGTTGAGCCTATATAGTCTGCGTATGAAAGCACCTCGTCTGTGCATTCCGGGTGCATAAGCACCTTAACGCCCTTATGCACTTCTTTAACGGCTTTGATATCTTTAGCAGTGATTTCATTGTGAATAGGGCACCAGCCCTCGTTCAATATAATATTTTTATCTGAATTTTTCTTAACAAAGCTGCCAAGATTTTTATCCGGAATAAAATAAATATTTTTATTCGGAAGCGCATTTACGATTTTCAGTGCATTTGCGCTTGTAACGCAAACATCGGAAACGGATTTAAGCTCTGCTGACGAATTTATGTAGCAGACTACAGCAACATCATCATATTCTTCTTTTATTTTAAGCACATTTTCCGCCGTTGCCATATGAGCCATAGGGCAGTCAGCTGAGGCATCCGGCATAAGCACGGTTTTTTCAGGACTTAAAATTTTTGCTGATTCGCCCATAAATTCAACACCGCAGAAAACAATGGTGTCTGCTTCAGAGGTTTTTGCAATCTTTGCAAGATAAAAGCTGTCGCCGACATAATCTGCAATTTCCTGAACCTCGGGTTCAACATAATAATGAGCCAGAATAACTGCGTTTTTCTTTTCTTTTAGTTTGGTAATTTCATTCTTTAAATCCTTCATATAACCAAATTCCTTTCGGGATAGTGCTATTAGATATACTTATTCTAATATATAATTATTTTATTTATCTGTCAAGATTATAATAATAATATTAGAGAATAGTTACGGAAAGCGGCGATAATTGTTGATTTATTTCGGTTAATTTGTTAATATAGTTGTAAAGTGTTTATTTATTAAAGAGTGGTGGAAAAATTGAATGTAAATGTTTATGATTTTGACAATACGCTTTATGACGGCGAAACGCTTGTTGATTTCATTTTGTATTATGTTCGGCGTGATATAAAAATTTGGAAATACATACCCAAGCTTATCATTATTGCCTTTAAAGATGCGTTTCATCTTTTTTCAGTTGAAGAGGCTATAGAGGCATATGCTTCATTTTTAGAAGGTTATTATGTAAAAAAAACAGATGGTTTTGCAAAGGCGGTTGTTGATTTCTGGAATAAAAATGAAAAGAAAATCAAGCCGTGGTATAACAATGTAAGAAAAGAAAGCGATATTGTTGTATCCGGTACAACGGATTTCATTCTTGAAGAAATTATGAAAAGAATGGGCATCGGGAATTATGTAGGTTCAAGTATAGATAAGTATACAGGTAAGTTTACTCGGCTTTGCTTTCTGGAAAATAAGGTTAAAATTTTTAATGAGCTTTATCCGGATTGTCATATTGAGAATTTTTATACCGATTCTATGAATGATAAACCGATGATGGATATTGCCGATCATGTTTATCTTGTTAAAAAGAACAGGATAACGAAGATAAAATAATTAAAACAATAAAATGATAGAGGTAAGTTTTTATGGGAAAGTTAAATGCTTTTTTAAACAGTAAAATTATTAAAACGGATGTAGGCGAGGAAACCTATTTGACATGGAAGGAAACCATTTCATATGCTGTCGGCAGAGGTGCGCAGGGTATGAATACAAGTATGACCTCTTCCAAGTACATAAATTACTTTCTTACCAATGTACTGTTCAAAAAGCTTGGAAGCAAAGCAATGTCAACCGCTTCAACAATACGAACCTTCTGTGGTATATTTGATGCAATAAATGATCCGATTATGGGTGTTATTGTTGATAAAACAAGAACGAAGGACGGTCAGATGAGGCCTTATATCAAGTGGGCACCGTGGTTTGTTTCACTTGTTATGATTTTGTTTTTTATAGGCAGTGCCGATGCTTCGCCGATATTCAATATTATTTATACAACGATTCTTTTTATAGGTCTTGATGTTACATATACTGCGTTTGATATTCCAATGGGCGCTCTTGCCTTTTCAATTACACCGAATGGTATAGAACGAACCAAGCTTTTCGGTGTAAGCTCTATTGTGCGTTCTGTTTTGGGTGCGCTTCCTCAGGTCTTTGTTGCCGGTGCTGCGCTTCTTCCGTATTTTAAGGATCATACCCCCCAGGCATATTTAACTTCGGCAATTATATCTGCAATCGGAATTGTATTTTTGACAAGATTTACTTATAAAAATACGGTTGAAAGAGCCGAGCATAAGGAAAATGTTCCTTCGGTTAAGGAATGCTTTGCACTTTTGTTTAAAAACAGGCCGCTTTTAATGCTTTTTATAGGAAATATTTTCTTCTTGCTTTGTAAAATTGCGGAGCAGGTTTCATTCTATTTTGTTGCTGACTTGATGTTCAACAGAAAGTATAATATTTTTGTTGATGTTGCGAAGTTTCCGGGTTTTCTTTTTGCCGGAATTCTTGTTCCGAAGCTCATTGAAAGATGGGGCAGAAAGGCAGACAGCAGAAGGTTTTATCAGCTGTGTTGTGTAGCGGCAATTCTTCTTCATATCCTGTTTGCCGCTGTTTGCTTTAAAGGGCTTATGGGTAAGCCTGAGGGCGAAAGTGTTTCTCTTTTTACAGGAATTCTTGTTATTGCATTTACAGGCTTGACTACGATTCCGCTTGAATTCAAAAATCTTATTCAAAAGGAAATGGAAGCGGAAACAGTTGATTATATTGAATGGAAAACAGGCACCCGTGCAGAGGGGATAATGCTTTCCATAATGAGCTTTACAGGCAAAATTGAAAATACCTTTTCTTCATCAATCGGTATTGCCATTTTGGGAATAACAGGCTATATTGTTCATGAAGAGGGCAATGTTATTCAGAATGCACAGACAAACTGGGCATTGTTCCTTTTAACAACGCTTGTTCCTGCAATCGGATATCTTTTAATGCTTATTCCTATGCATTTCTATAATATTACAGGCGAAAGTCATCGTGCGATGATGAAAGATATATTTGCAAGAAGAGAAAAGCTTGCCAAAGAGAAAAAAGCGTCTAATGAATAAGCATTGAATTACGGAGAAGTTTAAAATGAAAATAACCTTTATTGCAGATACGCATCATTATTCAAAAACGCTTGGTATAAGCGGTAAAGCATATGAGCTTCGGTCGGGTTCGGATCAGAAATGCCTTGCCGAAACAGGAGATATCATAGACAGTGCTTTCAATCAGCTTGCGGAAAGTGATACAGATGCGGTTTTCATCTTGGGCGATGTTACGAACGACGGAGAGATGGTTTCCCATCTGGAGTTCAGAGAAAAGCTTTATAATCTGAAACAAAGAAAGCCTGTTTATATTATAACGGCAACGCATGATTGGTGCTGTGATGAGAATCCAAGGCGGTTTGAAGGCGATAAAACCTTTCATGATGTTGAGGTAATGAAAAGCTCTGATTTGCCTGAATTCTATAAGGATTTCGGGCCGGATGATGCAATAGATAAGTTTATAACGAGAATAGGCACAATCTGCTATACTATTCAGCTTGGCGATAATGTACGCGTGCTCTGTCTTAATGATGATAAAAATGAAAATAATCACGCAGGCTATACTCCCGATTGCTGGAAATGGATTGAAAAGCAGATTAAAAGTGCGCAGAAGGATAACTGTGTTTTAATAGGAATACAGCATCATCTGCTTATGCCCCATGTTTCCTCGCTGATAACCGGCGGCTCTGTCTGTGTTGAAAACCGGGAAAAGGTTGCTTCTCGTTTTGCAGATTTGGGGCTGAAATATATGTTTGTAGGGCATAGTCATATTCAGGCAACGGATCAGTTTACAAGCAAAAACGGCAATATAATAACAGAGGTAAATGTAGGCTCGTTATGCGGTTATCCTGCACCTATGGTTGATGTTGAAATCAATGATGACGGTACTTTAACATACAATGTTAATCATTTGAAAACATTTAGTTTCAATGGCAAAGAAATAGATGCCCTGCCGTATCTGGCAGAGCATGCCGCCGCTTTGATAAACAGAATTTTTGAATGCCGTACGAAAGAAGATTTTGAGGAAAGGCTTTCTGCCCTGAATCTTAACGGAGAAAAATTCAGTAAATATTGGAGCCTTATCAAGCCTGTTCTTTCAAAGCTTGATAATATGAAAACCTATGAGGCGTATAAGCTTTTAAAACTGCTTGGCTTTGCAAAGGGTGTTGAAAAGGAGGATGCAAAGGAATTCAAGGATAAGCCCTTAAAGGAATTTGTTAATGAGGTATGGCTCTCTGTTTTAGACGGAGCAATGAATCCAAAAGATAAAAACAGCACTTATTACAGGCTTGTTCTGTCTGTTGCATCAGTGCCGTCTAAAATAAAGAAAGACAGTAAAAATGCAAAAAAATTGATTGCGGCTGCCGATTATGCCTTAACAGGCGGGGATATCAATAATCAATCTGCAACGATATGAAAAATTTAAAGGGTGCGTTTATCATAACGCACCCTTGGCTTTTGATTACATATCCAATATTATTAATAAAAAGAAAAATACAATATAAGTGAGTATCATAATTACACTTAATGTAATGCAAATCGGTTTTGGAAGTGATTTCTTTGAGATGTTTGTGTAAAATAAAAATGTTTTTATTGTATTTTCGATGATATAGATGCCTATAATTGCACCTAAAGTATCAAGGAAATCTGCTGATAAAGTAAAAGTGAAATAGTTGTTAAAAAAGATATAGGAAAGCCAGCTGTCTGTTTGTACCCGCCATATCGTCGCTATAATGCTTAATACAGATAAAATGATAAAACATAATACCAAATCTGTTTTTAAGCCTTTTTCATTTAATGCTTTCGGTAATGGAACTTTGTTGAAAAACAGAATAGTAAAGCAAATCTGCGCTATTCCGAAAATTAAAAATACAGGTCCGTAAAAATCGTGAGCAGCAAATGCCGGAAGAAAATAGAAGATGAAGGATATTATGTTGAATGCTAAGATGTAACCTAAAAATGAACCAATTCGTTTTAAATGCGTTTTCATTATTTTTCCCCTTTATTTAAGATAGAAAAAATACCAATCAGTATTCCTTCTATCTTTAGAATAACTGTTGAGGAATATAAAGTCAATAGAGTTAATCGTTACTTGTTATACTTTTAATCGTTCGTATATTTTTTTATTCTATCTCCTTTTGAAAGTTAATAAGTGTCATTTTATCATTTACAGTTTTGCGTTCTCCGTATTCTCTGTATCCAAGTTTTTGATACAGATGAATGTTGTTTTTCTCTTCAAAAATTGTGTCAAGCCGCCATCGTTTTGCATCCGGGTATAAGCCCTCTGCAAGCAGTAATGCCTGCTGTCCTATACCCTTGTTTCTGAATTCGGGCAAAATGTAAAATTTGCCTATCCACATACAATCCGGCTTTGAAACAATGCATATTGCTCCTGTGATTTTGTTATTGTAAAATACCCAGTAATTGTCTGCAGATTGATTTGTGAATTTATGATAAAAGCTGATAAATCCCTCTGTTGCAGGGCTTGTTTTGTAATCTTTATATTTTTTAAGTGTTTCTTTAAAGCCTTTTCTTTGTAAAAGCCAAGCTTTTATGATTTCATTTTTTCTGATTTTAATAAGTCTGATATGATTCATAATAACCTCCAAAAAATAAACCGCTGACAAACCAAGGTGTTCATCAGCGGTTGTTTTAATAAATTTCATAGGATGCGGTATTCCTAACGCATTTTTTATAATTTGTTAACCCCAAAATGAACATACGGCAAATAATCCCATGCGTAATACATCGGATAATAGCAGGTGTTCATTTTAGAATCTGTAATTAACATAAAGTTTTTTTCCTTTTATTTTTTTGAAATCATATTATCAGATGTGCAAAATATTGTCAACATTATTACTTATGATATTTAGAATGATTGATTATGGAAAATGCTCTGTAAACTTGCTCTAAAAGTACCATTCTTGCAAGCTGGTGCGGCAATGTCATTTTTCCAAAAGAAAGCTTCATCTTTCCAAGATTTTTTATTTCGTCCGAAAGCCCGAAGGAGCCGCCGATAATAAAGGTAAGCGAGGAAAAGTTCATACTGAGCTTTTCAATTTCTGCTGAAAAATCGGGCGAAGAATATTCCTTTCCCTCAATGCAAAGGGGAATAACACAGCTTCCTTTTGGGATTTTAGCAATTATACGGCTGCCTTCTTTTTCAATAACACTTTTAATTTCAGAATCAGACGGATTATCACTGCAGCGTTCCTCTGCAATTTCAATTACTTGAACCTTTGCAAAGGCAGAAAGCCTTTTTATGTATTCAGCGCATCCGTCTCTTAAATAGCTTTCCTTAAGTCTGCCTACACAGATAATATTAACACCAATCATAAAACAATAAGCCCCTCGCTGTTTTCAGGCTTTGAAACATAGAGCCTGTAATCTGAATTTTCATTCGCTCCGAGTTCGGAAAGTGCAGAAACAGTCGTTTGCTTTGCGATTTCAGGCATATTGTTCTCTCTGCTTAAATGAGAAAGAACAAATCGTGTTGTTCCGCTTTGCAAAAGCTCTTTCGCAAATTCGCCTGCGGTAAAATTTGAAAGGTGACCTTTGGCAGATAAAATTCTTCGTTTTAAATGATATGGATATGCGCCGTTTTCAAGCATTGAAATTTCGTGATTTGATTCAAGGAAAATCATATCTGTTCCCGAAAGTACAGACTTTGCCTCGTCTGTAATGTAGCCTGTATCCGTGCAAACGGATATTCTTCTGCCGTCGGGCATTGTGACTTTATATCCAAGGCAGCAGGCAGAATCGTGAGAGTTTTTAAAGGACTCAACGCATATTCCGCTTATATCGGTTGTTCTGTCAATCTCATATGCTTCAACTTTATTGTTTATCATATCAAACCTTCGCATTTCCTCTAAGGTTTCAGCGGCTGCAAAAACGGGAATGTTGAATTTTGATGCAAATACCCTTACGCCTGCAATATGATCTCTGTGTTCATGTGTAACAAAAATGGCTGTGAGGCTGCTTGGCAGAACTCCTATTCGGTTCAGCGCATATTCACATCTCTTTGCAGAAACACCTATATCAACAAGAATGCCTGTGCTGTTGTTTCCTATGTATATTGAATTTCCGCTGCTTCCTGAAAACAGCTGACATGCTTTTGCCATAATACTCTCCGTAATATTTTTAAATTAAAAAATAGGGGCGACATTTGTCACCCCGTTAAAGTCATTTTAACCCGCATTAACAATTGCTTCTTCTTCAACAATTTCAACACGGCGGATATCTGCACCAAGATTTGAAAATTTCTGAACAACATCTTCGTAGCCGCGGTCAATATATTGAATATCCTCAATAACAGTTTCTCCTGCTGCAACAAGCCCTGCAATAATCATTGCTGCGCCTGCACGCAAATCAGTTGCTTTTACCTTAACGCCGGATAATTCGTCAACGCCGTCAATAACAGCAAGTTTGCCGTCAACCTGAATGTTAGCGCCCATTCTTGTAAGTTGACCGACATACTGAAAGCGGTTGTCCCAAACGGATTCCGAAAGCAATGAGGTTCCGTGTGCAACGGAAAGAAGCACAGCCATCTGAGGCTGCATATCGGTAGGAAAGCCCGGATGAGGCATTGTTTTAACATTGCATTTGTTGAGTTCCTTGTATCTTGTTACCCGAACAGCATCATCATATTCAATAACCTCTGCACCTGCTTCAATAAGCTTTGCACTGATTGATTCAAGATGTTTCGGAATAACATTTTTAATCAGCACATCACCGCCGCAGGCTGCTGCCGCAACCATATAGGTTCCTGCTTCAATCTGGTCCGGAATAATAGAATATGTGCAGCCGTGAAGCTTTTCTGCCCCTCGGATTTTTATAACATCGGTACCTGCGCCTCTTACATCTGCTCCCATGGAGTTGAGGAAGTTTGCAAGGTCAACAATATGAGGCTCCTTTGCAGCATTTTCAATAACGGTAAGCCCTCTGGCAAGAACTGCTGCAAGCATAACATTTATTGTTGCTCCTACTGAAACATTATCCATATATATGGATGTGCCTACAAGTTTATCCGCTTTTGCACAAACCATTCCGTTAACGATATCAACATCTGCGCCAAGCATTTTAAAGCCCTTGATATGAAGATCAATGGGGCGTGTTCCGAAATCGCAGCCGCCGGGCATAGCAACCTCAGCGTTTTTGAATCTGCCAAGCATTGCGCCGATAAGATAGTAGCTTGCTCTGAAATGAGAAGCGTGTTCATAAGGAACGCTTTTATTCTGAATTGCTCTGGAATCAATTTCCATTGTATCAGAATTTATCATTTTAACATTTGCGCCCATACAATCAAGGATTTTGATTATGAGCGAAACATCGGAAATTTTAGGTATATTTTCTATTCTAACAACATCATTGGCAAGAATGGCAGCCGGTATTATGGCGACTGCTGCATTTTTAGCTCCGCTGATATTAACATCGCCAAAAAGCTCTTTACCGCCTTTGATAACAAAATTCTCCAAAACGATTACCTCTTTATTCAGAAATAAGATATATAAAAATACGATAAAATCAATAATTAAAATATGATTTTTATAAGGCAGAAATTCCCTTTCAAAATCATACTTTCAGTATTATAACAAAGTGTATTTAAAAAATAAACCCCTTTTAATATTTCGAAACTCTTTTGTAATATTTAAAACTGCCGAAAAACAACAATATATATGGCAAAACCGCATAATAAGGTGCTAAATAGGGGAATAAAAAATTTTTAAAAAATTTTTTTCAAATCCTGCAATAACAATAATTACAAAAGAATTACACCGATTTTCAACGCACATTTGTTTTGTTTTTAGCCGCATTTTTAATCTTTATTACAATTATATTATTAGAGAAATTTGCTGTCATTATTACATTATAAAATTGTTTTTTAATGAAATTTTTTGAATTGAAAAAAATGAGAAAACAGTCCATAAAAAACGGACTGTTGTTTCATTTTTGTAACTGTAAATTCCATAATTTGATGTATGCTTGTATTGCGTATTTAATTGACTATTGCAGCTGTTTATGGTATAAATTAATTGATACACACAGAACACATACAAAGACTATTTCTTAAAAATGAAAGGACTTGTGATAAATATGAAAAAACGAATACTCAGCTTGATTCTGGCAGTGTTAATTGTTTTGTTATCCTTCCCGATAACCGCTTTTGCTGCAAATGACAGCTTCGCGGATACGCTGAGAAAGCAGGGCTTTCCCGAATCATATATTCCCGCTTTAACAGCATTACATAATAAATATCCAAACTGGGAGTTCGAAGCTTTAATTACAAATGAAACCCTCAGCTATGCTGTTTCTCAGGAAAGAAAAACGCATTCTCAGCAGCTTATAGAAAAGTATTCTGTTAATGACGGAAAGGGCTTTTATTGTACCTGTCCGGACTGCTACGATAAAAATACAAATAAGAAAAATATAGACGGCTATATAGTTAAAGAAGCTCCGAACTGGGTTTCGGCATCTCAGAGTGCTGTTGAATACTATATGGATCCGAGAAATTTTCTGGATGAAAAATATATTTTCCAGTTTGAAAAATTAGATTATAATTCTAATCAGACGAAGGATGGCGTTGAAACAATCCTTGCAGGTACTTGGATGTATAAGTCTAATATTACATATAAGGATAAAAACGGAAAGGAAATCTCCTATTCTCCTGCAACCAAGTATTCAGAAGCCATTATGGAAGCAGCTAAAGCCAGCGGACTTTCAGCATATTATCTTGCTTCAAAAATCGTTCAGGAGGTTGGCGGTTCAAAACCGACTGCGGATGGTGCAAACGGAGCAATAGATGGCTATAAGGGTATTTATAACTATTATAATATAGGTGCCTATACAGGCGGTAAGGATGGCCTTTACTGGGCTTCGCTTAACGGAAAGGGTGCAAAGTATTTTACAAATACAGATAGTGTTAAATTGAGAAAAGGTCCGTCAACATCTACTGAGATTTTGGCAACGCTTCCCCGTGCAACGGCTGTAACCAAATTGGGAGAAACAACCAAGCAAAGTGATGGATATGTATGGTATAATGTTTCTCTCACTTTAAACGGAAAAAGCTATATAGGATATATCCGTTCTGATTTAATCGGTGATAATTATAATCGCCCATGGACTGATCCTTATAAATCAATCATCAATGGTGCTCAATATATAGCAGACAGCTTTGGCAAAACACAGAATACCGGATACCTTCAGAAATTCAATGTTAACCCTGCTTCGTCAGACAGGCACAGCCATGAATATATGGCAAATGTAAGTGCTGCAACAACAGAAGCATATAAAACATATACTGCTTTTAAGGGTACAAATGCACTTTCAGGTAAAACAACCTTTATCATTCCTGTTTACAAGGATATGCAGCTTGCTACACCAACACTGAAAGTATCGGTAAATGCAAACGGAACATTTACGCTGTCATGGAATAAGGTTTCCGGTGCAAGCAAATATGATTTGTATATTAAGCAGTCAGACGGTTCATACAAGGTGATGAAAACAACAACAGCAACAAGCTTTACTACAGCCGTAGCAGCATATGGAAAGCAGTATGCGTATAAGATGAAAGCAGTAGGAAGCAGTACATCGGATTTCAGTAATACAGTTAATGCAACAAACAATAAGAAATTACAGACACCGACAATGAAAGCGACTGTAAATGCAAACGGAACATTTAAATTGTCCTGGAGTGCAGTAGCCGGAGCAACAGCATATGAGCTGTATATTAAGCAGTCAGACGGCTCATATAAGCTGATGAAAACAACAACAGCAACCTCATTCACAACAGCATTTGCAACATACGGCAAGCAGTTCTCATACAAAATGAGAGCAGTAACAAGCAAGAACAAATCAGCTGCATCAGCCTACAGTTCGGTAGTAAATGCAAAGAATACGGAGAAATTACAGACACCTACATTAAAGGTAACTGTGAACTCAAACGGCACATTCAAATTATCCTGGAATAAGGTAACAGGAGCAGAAAAGTATGAGCTTTATATTAAACAGGCAAATGGCTCATACAAGCTGATGAAAACAACAACTGCAACCTCATTTACAACGGCGTTTGCAACATACGGCAAGCAGTATTCGTACAAAATGCGGGCTGTAACAAGTAAGAATAAATCAGCTGCATCAGCTTACAGTTCGGTAGTAAATGCAAAGAATACGAAAAAGCTTCAGACACCTGCATTAAAGGTAGCAGTAAACAAGAATGGTTCATTCAAGCTATCATGGGGAAAGGTAACAGGTGCAGAAAAGTATGAGCTTTATATCAAGCAGGCAAACGGCTCTTACAAGCTGATGAAAACAACAACAGCAACCTCGTTTACAACAGCAGTAGCATCCAAGGGTAAAACCTATAGCTACAAGATAAGAGCAGTAACAAGCAAAAACAAGAATGCAGCCTCAAATTACAGCAATGTTGTCAGTGCCAAAAGAAAATAAAACAAATATAAAGGACTTCCTATTGGGGTAACCCTTAAGGAAGTCCTCTTTTTAGCTGATTGAATAATAAATCATATTCGCAAAATTTACCGGCTGAAGAACAAATTTTGTTCTGTACAAAAATCTGCCTATATTTGATATTTTGCATTCAATATTATTAACGCACTTAACTGTTACATTTTCAGGATTGATAAATCCGCCATTTGAAAGTGTAATCGTTTTCTTTTTATTCGGTATCAAGTCAAATCCGTTTTCGGAAAGGGGAATATTAACTCCTTTGATATCAACAAAAACCTGCCTTGCAAAGGTATTGCTTTCAAGAATAATCTGATTATTTATTACATTGCACTTGATATCAGCCCTTTGAAGTTTAAGTTTTCTTTCGGGTAAAAGTACCTTTGTTCGCTCAGCAACTATTTCGCCGTTGCTTTCAAGACTTGCCAAAGCATAGCAGGTCTTTTTGTTTACGCCGGAAACAGGAATTTCCAGAGCTTTTTCAGAGATGTTTGCATCAATATTTATATTTATGCTTTTTTCGGTAATTGCATTTCCCGAAAAATCATAAATTCCGAATTTGAGCAAGCATTGCTTTTTTTCTAATGTATCATTGATTATGTAAATGCTTAGCTTATTCTTCTGATCTTCAAATGAAAGTGTAAACGGCTTGTTGAATTCCTTTGAAGCATACATAAGCGGCTTCCACTTTCCGAAGAAATCAACTGAGGACCAGCTTGGAGCGCCCCAGCAATCGTTATACTGCCACCAAAGCGAGCCGTTGCATCTGCCCTTGTTTCTGCGCCAATGCTCTGTTGCATCTCTTATACATTCCATCTGGGTAAGCCCTGTAAAATAAATCAAATCCTCAAAGCTTTCAGGCTCATTATATCTTTCAAGAAGATAGAAAAACATCTTGCTGTTTCCGCTTAGGCATTTCTGATGATAAAGCATGGTGTTTGAATAAAGCGAAAGCTCATCGGCAGGTGCAAATTCTCTAATACAGTCCATACTGGGCAGAGATTCCATTCCGTATTCACTGCAAAAGCGTGTCATTCTTTTTCTGTAATATTTAAGATTCTGACTTCCGTGCCATACATGCCACATATGGGTGTCGCCCCAATTATCGGCTGTTATGTTTTTTCTGAAGCCTCTGCCAATCGGTGAGGTTTCTATGTAAGAGGTTGCTTTATCCTCTTTTCTGATTTCCCCGGGCAGAATTTCATAAAAGAATTTTTTGTACCATTTAACGATTTTCTGACTTTCCGGAAGATGTGCAAACATAAATTCAATTTCATTATTGCCGCACCATAAGGTCAGGGATGCATGATGTTTAATTCTTTTTACATTATAGGCAATTTCCTCTTTAACATTATCCAGAAATTCTTTTTCGTAAAAAGGATACATCAGGCAGGCAAACATAAAATCCTGCCAGACAAGGATTCCTTTTTCATCGCATAAATCATAAAGTGCATCAGAGCCGTAATATCCTCCGCCCCAGATTCTTATCATATTCATATTTGCAAGAAGTGCATCCTCTACAAGCTTTATTAAATCATCGGATGTTACTCTGTCTGCCATTGCGTTCGGAGGAATAAGGTTGGCACCCTTAGCAAAAATCGGTATTCCGTTTAAAACAAACTGAAAATTATTTCCGTATTGGTCTGCTTCTCTGTTAAGTATGATTGTGCGCAGTCCTATTTTCTTTGTAATTCCGTTTATATGAATTGTATATAATGGCTGCTTCTCTTTATTGGAAAGCTCATAGGTCCACCAAAGCTCAGGGTTTTCAATTAAAACGCATGCACTGTTATCAATGAATTCAAGCGGAATACAATCTCCGTTCGGTGCAATGATTTCCCCATTTGCTTTTCCGTTTCCAATTGCGGTTATATCTAATGTAACGGATCCGTTTTTATGCGTTTGTTCAACCTTAAAATCGGTTATTTCTTCGTTATAGAGCAAAACATCAATATCTCCGATTATGCCTGAAAACGGCAGATTGATTCCCCAATCCCATCCGAAATGACAGGCTGGCTTTCTTATATAGGGTACGCCGTTTATACCGTTTGCATTTCTTGGAAGGGGATTTTCCTTTTGCTTTTCGGTAACATAATGTACGGGGGATTTGAATTCAATCTTTATATGGTTTTCTCCCTCTGAAACAGCTTTCTTTATATCAAATTCATATCCTATATATGCATTTTGCCCTTTTCCGATTAAAGTATTGTTGATATAGATTTCGCAAAGCGTGTCAAGCATTTTGCAGGATAAAATGATGTTATCATTATCAAGCTCGTTTTTTTCAAGATGAAAGCTTCTTTCAAAGGTTTTATCTGATTCCGAGATAAATAGGCAGTCTTTCTCATTTGTTGCATAAAAAGGATCGGGTATTGCCTTTTCGTCCAACATAGCACTGTAGTCAGAGCATGGTACATTTGCCTCGTAGCGTCTGCCTGCCGATTTTAAAAACATATTCCATTTACCATTTAAGCTGATTTTTTTCATAATTCACCTCATAAGTATCGTGTTTCAAAATAGTGATTTAACTGAGTATAACATTAAATTAAAAAATCTGCAACATCTCTGTTTTTTTACATTTTATTATTGATGTTGATATCTATATATGTTAGAATATCTAAAATTTTATTTTGAGGTGAAATAATGGCAAATCTTGAACGGGGATTAATTGTTTCCTGTCAGGCGGTAAAGGGAGAGCCTCTTTATGGTCTTGACATAATGCATCATTTTGCAAGAGCCGCTGTTCTGGGCGGAGCAAAGGGCATAAGAGCAAATTATGTTTCTGATATTAATGCAATAAAAAAAGAGGTTGATGTTCCGGTTATCGGAATAATCAAGGCTGTCTATGAGGGAAGTGATGTGTATATAACTCCTACCCTGAAGGAGGTTAAGGCGCTTCTTACAACCGGCTGCGAGGTTATTGCTCTTGATGCAACAAACCGTTTCCGTCCCAATGGTGAAAAGCTGGAGGATTTGGTTGAATATATCCGTGATCATGCACCGAATGTTGAAATTATGGCGGATTGCTCAACCTTTGAAGAGGCTGAAGCGGCAGATGCAATGGGATTTGATTATGTCGGAAGCACTTTAAGAGGTTATACCGAATATACCAAGGGCATTTCAATCCCGGATTATGATATGCTTTCAAGAATGAGAAAAGAGCTTAATGCTAAGGTTATTGCAGAGGGCGGAATCTGGGAGATATCCCAGCTTGATAAGGTTCTTGAATGTGATCCTTATGCAGTTGTTATCGGCAGTGCTGTAACAAGACCGATGGATATTACAAAAAGATTTGCAAAGGAGTTCAAATTATGAGAGATATAAATAAATTCAAAGGCTTATTTTCAGCTGTATTAACACCGTTCAATGCAGATGCGTCATTTAATCCGGATGCAATGAAAAAGCTTGTGGAATTCAATCTTGAAAATGGAATAGACGGTTTTTATGTGGGCGGAAGTACGGGTGAAGGTCTTCTGTTAACCAACGAGGAAAGAAAAGAAACCTTTAAATGTGTTGCTGAGGCAGCAAAGGGCAGAGCAACGCTTATTGCTCATGTCGGTACGCTCCATACGGATGCTGCAATTGATATGGCTGAATACGCTGAAAGCCTCGGCTATGATGCAGTTTCCGCCGTTGCACCGTATTATTACGGCTTTCCTTTGGAATCTGTAACCGGCTATTATAATGATATTGCGAACAGTACATCTCTTCCCATGATTGTTTATAATTTTCCGAATTCAGGTAAGTTTGCATTAACAAAGGAAGTTGCAAATGAAATGTTTAAGAACGATAAGTTTATCGGAATAAAGCATACCTCTGCCGATATGTTTGCTCTTCAGCAGTTTAAACAGCTTGATCGTGAAATTATTGTTTATAACGGCTTTGATGAAACGCTTCTTTCAGGTCTTGCAATGGGTGCAGACGGTGCAGTCGGAAGCACATATAACTTTATGGGAAAAAAGTTTAAAAAGATTATGAATGATTTTAAATCAGGTAATATTGATGAGGCAATCAAGGGTCAGAATGAAGCGAATGAAATTATCTGTGAAATGATTAAATACGGTGTTTTTCAATCTGAAAAAGCAATTTTAACAGAAATGGGAATTAATATGGGTGAATGCAGAAAACCGTTTCTTCCGATCAGCGATGAATGCCGCATATCAATGAAAAAAATTGCCGAAAAGCTTCTAAGTGAATAATTTCAGGAGGATTTTATGATGGAACAAACAAAACAATTAAAAATTTCTGCAATTGTTCTTTCTTTATTTTTAATTGTTTTAACTGCAGCAGGCTGTTCAAATTCCGCTTCCGGTAAGGAAGAGGAAACAAAGGAAAGCGCGGGTGTTCTTTATACAGTTTCCGTAAATGGTGTTGAGGTTCGTATTGGCGAAACAAAGGTACAGTCACTTCTTGATTCGGGACTTAAGGTAACCGTTTCCGATGCTTCAGAGGGTATAACAAATATCAAGACCTATGAAATAGATCCTGATACAGTTCTTGCTCCGAATACATATTATACAGCTGCTTCAATCTGGATTACAGATCATATTTTTGCACATATTTCAATGGTAACCGATGAGGTAAAGGAAACCCGTATGGGTGATTGTACGATTGCTCGTCTTGAATTCAGCCTTTCCGGAACAGATGAAAAGGCAGATTTAGACAGAATTGTTTTTGATGGTACTCCGCTTAGTGAACTGTCCCGCGCAAAGGCGGGAGAGCAATTCCCTGATTTTACAGGCGATGAGGTTATGTGGTTTTCTCCGGCAACAATGGATGATTATGAATATTTTATGAGCTTCGATTTACAATCAGGTAAAATTACAAAGCTCTCTCTTGAATATGATTATGATGTGGATTGGACCGGTTCAAATCAATAAAGTACAGGCAGGTTAATTCCTGCCTTTTCTTTTTACAAAATCTGTAATATTGACATTTTTTTGCAACCTATTGTGTAATGCCGTTTATGCGACTTTGTCAAAAGTATTATTCATAAATAAAGGAGAATCAAAAAAAGATTCTCCGAGTACAAAGTTAGCTGCTATTAAGATTAAAAAAAGATTTTATTTATTAGTAATAATAAAATCGATATATGTAAAATTAATTAGTTTGTTATTTTCCTTTTGACCATATCCAATGGCTTCAAATTCAAAGATATGCGGCTGTTCATCTGTACTGTGTATCATATCAAGAAAATAAGTATGTCTGCATTTACCAATACAGGAAGTAGAGTCATCATGCAGAAGCTTAGCCATATTTTCATCGCAAATCATTCTTTCAATTTCATATTTAGAATAATTGATGGAATGGGTGATTTTAGAAATAGAATTAGTTTTCATCCAATTGTTAAAAGTTTTTGTTAAATTTAAAATATTCATAATGCAATATGCTCCTTTACTACAGCAACTAACAAAGTAACCAAGAATTGCTAATATCTGTAGTAAAATATTTGCTTAGATGATTATTTTGAAAAGATATAAAATGCCCTAAAGTATTAGTTGCTGTTTTGGGGATTTGGTAACGAAAAAAATGAAGTTTATATTGAATTTTCTTTTTTGTCTTCCCTTAAAAAAGAAATGCAGAAAAGTATAAATAAAAAAGACAAACACAGAATGTGTTTGTCTTTTTTGGTGGAAGAGGGTGGATTCGAACCACCGAAGCTGAAAAGCGACAGATTTACAGTCTGTTCCCTTTGGCCGCTCGGGAACTCTTCCTCATTATGGAGCTGGTGAACGGACTCTCCTCTTGCTATCAAAACCTCCACCGGAGGTTTCTCCTAAAAATTATCACCCTACGGGTTTAATTTTTAGAGCCACGTGTTCTCACCGTTTTTAGGAAAGCTATTCACTAGATGGAGCTGGTGAACGGACTCGAACCCCTGACCTGCTGATTACAAATCAGCTGCTCTACCAACTGAGCTACACCAGCATTTCTCAATGCCTAGATAATATATCATATCTTTATAACATAGTCAAGCATTTTTTTAAAATTCTTACCATTTTTTTATTTATTGCATATAATAATTTGAGGTGATTATCATATGTGCGGAATAGCAGGATTATTATCAGCGAACATAGATTTAAGGGAAAGGCTGCCACTTATTGAAAATATGAGCCAAAGCCTTAAAATGAGAGGACCTGACGGAAAAGGAGCGTTTATTAAGCCATACACTGCTCTAATTCATCGTCGGCTTTCCGTTATAGATCCTGAAAAAGGAAAACAGCCGATGCAGTTTGGAAAATACACGATTGTGTATAACGGGGAAATTTACAATACAGAGGAACTGCGAAACGAACTGAAAGCCCTTGGTTATGAATTCAAAACACATTGCGATACAGAGGTTATACTTAAAGCATACCATAAATGGAAAGAGAAGGCTTGCGAAAAGCTTAACGGAATTTTTGCTTTTGCTGTTTGGGATGATGAAGAAAAAGAACTATTTTTATGCAGGGATCGAATCGGTGTTAAGCCGCTTTACTATTCCGAAAAAGATGGTATATTTGCTTTCGCAAGCAGGATTAAAACACTTCTTCTTGTGCCTGAAATCACAAGTGCGGTAGACCAAAACGGATTAAATGAAATTTTTATGCTTGGTCCTGCCAAAACGATAGGCAGTGCCGTTTTTAAAGACATAAACGAGCTGCCGCCTGCTTCTTATATGATTTACAGCAATGAAAAAATCGTTATTAAAGCCTATTGGAAGCTTAAAGCAATGGAGCATAATGAAAGCGAAAAAGAAACAATTGCACATACGCGGTATCTTGTTAAAGATGCTATTGAGCGTCAGCTTGTTTCAGATGTTCCGCTTTGCACATTTTTAAGCGGCGGGCTTGATTCTTCAATCATAAGCCGTGTGGCAAGCGATTATTACAAAGAAAACGGAAGCACGCTGAACACATATTCCGTTGATTATATAGACAACGACAAATATTTTAAATCCAGTCTGTTTCAGCCGAATAAGGACAGCGATTTTATTGATATGATTTCTGATTATATCGAAAGCAGGCACCACAATGTTATGCTTGATAACAAAGAGGTTGCAAAAGCGCTTATAGAAAGCACATACGCACGAACTTTGCCGGGCTTTACAGATGTTGATTCTTCTTTGCTTCTGTTTTGCAGAGCAGTAAAGAAAAAGCACACCGTTGCACTTTCAGGAGAATGTGCAGATGAAATTTTCGGCGGTTATCCGTGGTATCATAACAAAGAGATACTATTTGAAGAAACTTTTCCGTGGAGCAGATCTACAGATGTGCGCAAAAGCATTCTGAAAGACGGACTGCTTCCATACGGTGAGGAATATGTTCACAATCGCTATGTGGAAACAGTTAACAAAACATCATATCTGGATTCAGACAATGCAACAGAAAAACGAATGAGAGAAATGTTTCGTCTGAACCTTGATTGGTTTATGCAGACTTTGCTTGTTCGCAAGGATGTTATGAGTATGGAAAGCTCGCTTGAGGTACGCGTTCCATTTTGTGATTACAGAATTGTTGAATATGCCTACAATATGCCGTGGAGTATAAAATCAATTGACGGACGGGAAAAGGGTATTTTGAGAAAGGCATTTGAAGATGTTTTGCCATATGAAATAACATGGAGAAAAAAGAGTCCTTATCCAAAAACACACAACCCTGTTTATTTCAAAGAGGTTTGTAAAATGATGGATGTTGTACTTTCTGATAAATCAACTCCGCTCTATGAAATGCTGAATTTTAATGAAATTAAAAAGCTTATGGATAATCCTGATGCCCTGAGCGCACCTTGGTACGGACAGCTTATGAGAGGACCGCAGGTGCTTGCTTATATCGTTCAGATTTATTATTGGATTAAGGACAATGATGTTCAGTTTGTTTAAATAATGGCAGGATTCGTGTTTTTTAATAAACCTATGAATCCCTTCAAATACTTTTACCACCTCCCTTTAACAAGGGAGGTTTTTATATGCCAAAAACTCGCATTAGATGTGCGGCTGATTCTGTTGTATAATCAAAAAGACACGGCTGTTGCCGTGCCCATGGATTACTTTTGTTAGCAATCAAAATGAATAAACCCAGAAAAAAATCAAAGTGTTTATCAAACACATTATAAAGCCGGGTATTCATTCGCTTTTATCTAATCTTAATGAACTAAAGATTATTGAAAAGCTTTCTTACTTCATTGATTCCTCGTAAGCCTTGATCATCTTTTTAACCATCTGACCGCCCACTGAACCAGCCTGCTTAGCTGTAAGGTCTCCATTGTAGCCCTGTTTAAGGTTAACACCTACTTCGCTAGCAGCTTCCATCTTAAATCTGTTAAGAGCATCTTTTGCTTCTGGAACTGTTGCCATTATAAACACACCTCTTTTTCTATTTATATTGCAAAAGTAAAAGCTGTCTTATAATTTACAAAACAGATTTTGCTCTTGCAAGTATATTGTTAGCGCATATTCGCGTTTTAAAAATGAAAAATTTTAACAATTTTTATTTGTTGTGCTGGGGGTGTATGCAGAATAAATTTCTTCATAATATAATCTGAAATATAAAAAGAAAGCACTTGTTATCAAGTGCTTTCTTTTTATGGATATAACTTTTAATAATTATTTTGTGATTTTGCCAAGTATTATTTTTTCGATTTTCTCAGAAATAAATTTAACATCCATTTCCTCTTCTTTATAAATGCTTAAAAGAATAAGACCTGTTACAGCATTAGCCAAAAAATCGACTATAAACTTTGAATCGGTTGGTTCCAGACTTGAAATACCGAGGATTTTATTCCCGAAAAATGTTATATATTCGCAAATACTTTCTCTGATAAGTAATGTTGTATAGCCTGAAAGTGATGATTCAAGACATTTTGATAGAAAGAATTTATTTTTTTCTATCGCACTTAAATAGATAATTGTTGCTTCGTTTATATCTTTTGCATTTTTTACATTTTCAAGGCATCCTGCTGTATATTGCTGAATACCCCAATTTATAAGTGCCTGTATATCGTTAAAATGATAATAAAAAGTTTGTCTGCTTATTTCACATTCGCTTACAAGCATTGTTACTGTAATTTTATCAAGATCGTAATCCTTAAGTAATTCTGAAAAATGCTGCAGAATTTGTGCTTTTGTAGATTTAGCCATATCAAAATCCTCCTTTAATGATTACTTTATTTTTGTTGGTTTTATCATATTATTGTATTGCAAAAATAATGTAAAGACGAAAACTACAAATCTATAAAACAAAATAGAAGCTGAGCAGTACAGATAACTGAGAATGAATATTTGAAAAGCTCAGCTTAAAAATTTATCTTTAAAATAAAAAAGTTAAAACGCAACAATGTTTTTGCTAAAACTAAATTTATAGCTTAATGCAATTTATTTTTCAAGCTCTGATAAATACTTTTTATATTTGGAAGAAATACCGAATCTGTTTTTTGTATTTGATTTAAGCCTGTTTACAGCCTCTGTTGATTTTCTGGACGGAACGATAGTTCCTGCTCCGGCAACACATCCGCCCGGACATGCCATTCCTTCAAGCAAATAACCGTTGTATTTTCCGGTTTTGGCGATTTGAAGCATTTTTTTGCAATTCTGCAATCCCTCGGCTCGGGCTGTTTTTACTTCACGGCTTGGATTAAGCACATTGATTGCGTTTTCAACTGCTGCAGCAACGCCGCCGCTTACTGCAAATCCAATACCATCGCCGCTTGCCTGTCCTACAAATTCGCTTTCCTCACAATCGGAAATAACTATATCCCTTGCTTCAAGTATGGATGCAAATTCTTCAAAGGTAAGCACAAAATCAATATCGCTTCTGATTGAACGCCTGCTGGCTTCAAGCTTTTTTGCGGCACAGGGACCGACGAAAACAACCTTAGCCTCAGGATGCTCCTTTTTTATAAGTCTTCCCGTTAAAACCATCGGTGTAAGTGCCATTGAAATGTATGGTGCAAATTCTGGGAAAAGCTTCTTAGCCATAACAGACCATGCAGGACAACAAGAAGTTGCCATGAAAGGCTGTTTGTCCGGAACCTCATTGGTAAAGTCTTTGGCCTCTTCAATTGTGCATAAATCTGCACCGATTGCAACCTCAACAACATCGGTAAATCCAAGCTTTAAAAAGGCGGTTTTAATCTGACCGACGGAAACATTGCCAAACTGACCTGCAAATGCAGGTGCAATAGCAGCGTAAACCGGAGTGTCACTTTTAACAGCTGTAATCGTTTGGAAAATCTGACTTTTATCAATGATTGCGCTAAACGGGCAGTTAACAAGGCACATTCCGCAGGAAACGCATTTGTCATAATCAATTTCAGCTCTGCCGTATTCATCGCTTTTAATTGCATTCATTCCGCAAACCTTAGCACAGGGTCTCTCCTGCTTGACAATTGCATGATACTCACAGGCATTAACGCACATGCCGCATTTGATACATTTTGACTGATCAATATGCGAACTGCCGTCAACTATTGAAACAGCATTCTTCGGGCAAACCTCAACACATGGATGCTCTAAACAGTTTTGGCACGCATTCGTAACAAAAACCTTGTTTTCAGGGCATTTATTGCAGGCAAATTTGATTATGTCTATCAGCGGGGGTTCATAATATTTTTCGTCGATAATGCTTTCGTCTATTCCATCGCATATTGATGTGAAATCATCAAATTTACGAAGTGATAATCCCATTGCAGCACGAAGCCTTTCGCCGACCACAGCTCGTTCAACAAAGACGCTGTCTCTGTACTGTGCGATTTCACCCGGAATGATTTTATATGGAAGCTTTTCAAATTTAATAGGATCCCAACCCTCATAGGCAAGTCTGGCAACTTCTGTGAAAATGCTTTGCCTTATCCTTGATTTGGAGGTTTCAATTCCACGCATATTTATATCCTTTCCATAAAACCTTAACTATATTATTACAAACTTATAAAGGTTGTTTAATTTTACGCCCATATAATATCAAATTATAATGTTAAAATCAATTATTATTTATATAAAAAATTTTGCTTAAACATTGCTTAAAATTTGTGCATTTCATTGTAAAATAGTAAAGAAAAACCGCCGCAGCAATCCGTCTGCAGCGGAAGTTTATAATTTGTTTAGAATCATCTAATAATTCGTTTATAATTGTAAATAATTGGCTATTTATTGTTTTGTGTTTTTAGGCTGCTTTTAATTTCCATATTGATTCTTTCTCGTGATTCAAGCTGCCATTCGTTTGAATGTGGATATTCAAAAAAGGTCAGCTTTTTTTCAAGCCCTTTTTCTAAAACAGCAAGTGCTTTTTCCCTGCCTGCAAGTTTTTCAAGAGTCTTAAGAGCCATCATATCCTGAAAGCCGTCATAAAAAACCTTGAGTCTTAGGGAGCAGAGGGGTGTGCCGTCCTTTTTCGGATAAACAACATAACTGTCACCGGATTGAAAAGCCTTTCCCGCATCTGTTATTTCATAAGGATTGATTTTTTTCTTTGAATATTGCGTATTCCAGAAATTATAACCCCAGTGCAGGAAGCCTTTAACATTATATTTGTAGAGCTGATAACCGAGCACTCTGTTGCGCTGGGATGGAATAGAGAAAAATCTGTTGGAAACATATCTGTTGTCTTGTGCACAGCAGTAATAGGTCCATAATTCAGGAACATTGTTGATAAACGGCTCAATATGATTATTGGCGGGAATAGGCGTGTTAACAAGCTTGTATTTATAGAATCCGTAATTTGATAAAGCATCTATTATTTTGTATCCGCTGAATAGTTTTTTTATAATATTTGCGGCAATTCTGTAAGAAAAAATCTGTGATAAGTTCGGCTCATCGCTGACATGAATTAGAGTTTTATCTTTTAATCCGAGTTCTTCGATAACCGATTTAAGCTCTGATGAAAATTCTGTAAGGAACTTCTTATATTTTTTTGAATATGCTCTTGTGTGCCAGCCGAATATTTTTTTATTTTCCCCGTCAACATCTGCCATAATTTTAGGCGCAAATTTTGCTCCCCACTGTGTGAACAGATGTGACATTTCAAAGTATTCAATTCCGCAGTTTTGTGCAATTGAAATCCATTTTTTTAATTTTCCGAAATCAAATGAATATTTTCCTTCTGTTACTTTAACATCTATAAGCTGAACGGTTGGTCGCTCTCCGCCTATTGCAATGTCAAGAGAAGGTGTGAAAAGCGGTGTCAGAATACAGTTCATTCCATGCTCACGGGCAACCGATATATAGTTTTTAACTACTCGCCAATATTCGTCTGAGAACGCTTCAAATCCGTATTCCTGCATAAGACAATCGCTGTGAAACCAGTTTGTAAAAATAAGACTTTGCTTTTCAAGCGGGCAGTTGATAACCTCAACTTCAAGAGATGCCGAACTTTTCATATTGTCTGATGAAATTATGATTTCAATTTTATGTATTCCTGCCTCAAGCTTTTGCGTTGGATTGATTTCAAACCATAAGGTTTTTGAACCATTTTCAAGCTTTATTGTTTCAGAAGCGGGAAGCAGAAGATCGGGATAATATCCGTCTTTGCTTCGTATAACATAGTCATCGGCTGTCTTTTCATTAATTGCATATTCACTTGGCAGGTATTCAACAGTGTATGGTGTTATGCAGCTTAAATCAGATTGAATTTCAAGCGAAACTTTATCGCAATCTGATGAAATATGAAGCTGAAATGATTTTCTTTCGTTGTTAAGCATTGAAAATCCGGTAAAATTGCTTTCTGTAATGGGTTCGTTCCTCATGATTTTTTCAAGAGAAGAAAGTAATACTAAATGAATTGCCATATATTATTTTCCTTTTGTATAATTTATTTTATTTCAATACTGTAAATATGTGCGTTTACGGCATTTGTTTTAGAGCCGATGCGCTGAACAGGTATGCTGAAGGATGAGTTTTTAATTTTGTTGCAGCGAACTGTATCATTAAACTTAAAGCTGCCGATTGCCTTTTTGCGGAATAAACCTACTTTAAGCTTTGTTCTGAGAGGTTTTGTTTCAATCGTCAGATTAAGCCTTTTGTTTGCTTCGGGAGTATAATTGAATTCGTAAGAAAATCCCTCTGCCGTAAAGCCCAGTCTGCCGTTTTCGTTTATTCTTATATCGTAAGTTCCGTATGGAGCATCTGCCTCCATAATAATCCGATTCGGAACAATCTCTTTAAATTCAATAGAAATTTTAAGCTTTGTTCCTGTTTCAAGCTTTCTGCATCCGCTTTCAATAAAGCATTCTCCGCCTGACAAATCTATATCCCTGATAGGCTTGAATTCCGTTTTCTCTTTCTTTATCGGAGAATGAATAGTGTGTGCGGCACGCTCCACTTCTTTAGCTGAATGTTTATCTGTGCAGCAGCCCCAGTTTTTTTCTGCAAAAACAGCAGCACAGTCTGCAAATCTGTCATAAAGATCCTGTTCGTTAATTCCTTTTGCTTTTTTATCAATATTATCCTGCCAGATTGCATAGCATCCGCCTAAAACCTGCTTGTTTCCTGCCGGCAGATTCGTGTAGCTTTTATTTTTCAGTCGTACACTATTAGGTTCAAACTTTTTAAACGCTTTTCGCTTATTTACGAAATCCATATACGGAGCTCTTATTTTTGTTCCGTTAGGCACTATATAAGTTAAGAAGTCTATGGTATTAATCAGCTTAAAGCCCATATCATACATTTCTCTGCCGTCCGCCCAATCGCTTGACCATAGATTCAACTGAACATCTTTAATTGCCTCTTTTATAATGGGTGTTTCAGGCTTATCTTTTATCCACGAAAGACTGCCCCATAAACGAACAGGATTTGTTTTTTTGATATAAGGAATCATTTCATTGATGAATCTGCGGTATGCACTGTAATCGCTTAAGAATTCGTCTGCTCCGATATGAACAGCGGTTTCGCTCGGAAAAACAGGGTTGTCTCCTTTTGTATAATCATCGAAGATTTGTTTAATGAATTCAATTGCTTTTGAATCGGTAACATTAATATGATCTGTAAGAGGTCTTTTTTTCATAAGAGGTGAAACCTCATTATAAACAGCATATTCAGGAAATACCTTTGTGAAGGCAAGCGCATGTGCGGGCATATCTATTTCAGGAGTAATGGAAACACCCTTTGATTTTGCCCATTCAATGAATTCTCTGAATTCTTTTTTTGAATAGCTGTAATCTTTCGAGGTCGCGGTTTCGCCCTTGTTGTTTTTTAATGAGCTTTCAAGTCTGAAAGCCTGATAAGCATCAAATGTGCTTTCATCTCCGTTTTCGGCATAATCCTCAAGCCATATGTAGTTGTCGCCCAAATGAATCTGAAAATCGTTCATTTTGTACCAAGCCATACTGTTTACTATTTTTTTGAGCATGTCCATTGAAACAGGACGCCTGCCTACATCAAGCATAAATCCACGGATGCTGTACTTCGGATAATCACGCAGCATTCCGCAGGGGAATCCGTCCTGCAGCATAAGCTGAATAATCGTTTTTCCTGCCCATATTGCCCCGATTTCAGTAAAGCTATTAACCTTTACATAGTTTTCCGTGCATTCGATTTCGTATCCTTCTTTGCCCAGATATTCAAGCTCGGGATTTATTGAAAAAGATATGCTTCCGTTTTCTTTTTTCTCGATTTTCTTTCCTGTTGCAAGCTCAAAATCCTTTGAAAAGTCGCTTGTTACCTTGCTCAATTCCTTGCAGCAGGTATATGAAAGCTCATTTTTAAAGGTTCCTCCTGCAGCGTGCCATTGTGCGGGCTCCGGTATAATATTGGGCTTTTTTTCCGCTTTTCCGTAAATACCCTTTATCTGTAAAGTGAAATCCTTGTCAATACATTCCCCGTTTTTTTCACATTTAAAGGAAAGAATTACCGCTGTGTCATTAAGCGGAGTGTGAATTTTTAAATTGTCGTCTACAATCTGCGGAAAATTTGCACCTATAAATTCGACTTTCCAATTATTTGCAGCTGAATATTCAACTGTGTTACTGTTTATCTTAAATCGTATTTCAGGAATGTTTGTGTTTTTCATAATTACCCCTTAGAAAAATTGTTTTATTTATTTGAATGATATCAATTATCCACTTTAATGTCAACTAAATAAATGTTTGATTTCAAAATCGGATAGAGGGGTTGACTTTCCCGAAAAGCAATGATATAATACTGTCAACTTAATAAGGTTAAACCGTTGACGCGGAGATAACGGCAATGATGCCTTTACAGAGAGCCTGCGATGCTGAGAGTCGGGTAAGAAACAAGTTGTCAAATGGACCGCTGAGGGTGCAGTCAAATGTGATTTTTATTACAGAGTATTCTGCAACGAGAGGGCATGCGTAAGTTGCCGGGGATATGTAAGTATCCTGCTAAGTGTGTGGGAAGTTCCACAAAATCAAGGTGGCACCGCGGATAAGATTTTATTCGTCCTTGACAGAAGATTAAATTCTGTCAAGGGCGTTTTTTATTTGTTCGGATAAATTTTGTAGAAACAGAAAGGTTGAAATTTATGGAGTTTTTACCTGCGTTTGCTGAAGTTAAAGAAATTGCACAATCAGGGAAATATAAAGTGCTTCCCGTAAGCTGTGAAATCCTTTCGGATATATGTACTCCGATTGAAGCAATGCGAATATTGAAAAATGTTTCAACGCATTGCTATATGCTTGAATCTGCTCAGCAGGATGAAAAATGGGGCAGATATACCTTTATGGGCTTTGAGCCTAAAATGGAAATAACTTGTATTAACGGAGAGATGTGTGCCGGCGGAATTAAAATAAATACTGAAAATCCGTCTGATTTTCTTCGCCAAATACTCGCCGGTTATAAAAGCCCCAAGTTTGAATATCTTCCATCCTTTACGGGTGGCTTAGTCGGATATTTTTCTTATGATTATCTTGCGTATAGCGAGCCTGCAGTTAAAATTGATGTTGAGGATAATGAGGCTTTCAAGGATGTTGATTTAATGCTTTTTGATAAGGTTATTGCCTTTGATAATTTTAAGCAGAAAATCATTCTTATAGTTAATATTTATCTTGAAGATGCTGAAATTCAATATAATAAGGCTGTTATGAAGCTTAAGCAGCTTGCCGATTTGCTTAAAAACGGAAAAAAGAAGAAAGAGGAAAATAGCCGTCTTCTTGGCGAGGTTCTGCCTCTTTTTGATAAAGATAAATATTGTGAAATGGTTGAAAAGGCAAAGCATTATATTAAAGAGGGCGATATTTTCCAGATTGTTCTTTCAAACAGATTATCAGCTCCGTTTGAGGGAAGTCTGCTTAATACTTACAGAATGCTGCGGACGATCAATCCGTCCCCATATATGTTTTATTTTTCGGGTACGGATGTTGAGGTTGCAGGTGCTTCTCCTGAAACGCTTGTTAAGCTTGAAAACGGAATTCTTCATACTTTTCCTCTTGCAGGTACAAGACCAAGAGGAAAAACAGACAAAGAGGATAAGAAACTTGAGGCAGAGCTGCTAAAAGATGAAAAGGAGCTTTCGGAGCATAATATGCTTGTTGACCTTGGAAGAAATGATTTAGGAAAAATCAGCAAATTCGGCTCTGTTCAGGTTGAAAAGCTTCATTCAATTGAAAAATATTCACATGTTATGCATATCGGGTCAACGGTAAGGGGCGAGATAAGGGAAGAGTATGATGCGATTAATGCAATAGAGGCAGTGCTTCCTGCCGGAACGCTTTCGGGCGCTCCGAAAATCAGAGCATGTCAGCTTATTGCTGAACTTGAGGATAATAAACGAGGAATATACGGCGGTGCAATCGGCTATATTGATTTTTCGGGGAATATGGATACCTGCATTGCGATACGAATTGCTTATAAGAAAAACGGAAAGGTTTTTGTAAGAAGCGGGGCAGGCATAGTTGCCGATTCAGATCCTGAAAAGGAATATAAAGAATGTATAAATAAAGCAAAGGCAGTTGTTCATGCACTAAAACTTGCCGGGGAGGCAGATGAATGATTTTACTTATAGATAATTATGATAGCTTTTCATATAATCTTTATCAGCTTATCGGCGAAATAGATGATGATATTAAGGTCATCAGAAATGATGAACTAACGATTGAAGAAATCAGAACATTAAAACCAAGCAGAATCATATTATCGCCGGGTCCGGGTCGACCGGAGGATGCAGGTATCATAATAGATGTTGTTAAAAAGCTTGGAAGCGAAATTCCGATTTTAGGTGTTTGCCTTGGGCATCAGGCAATATGCTCTGCCTTTGGAGCAACGGTGGCTTATGCAAAAAGTCTTATGCACGGCAAGCAGTCTGATGCAGGACTTGATACAGAATCCGTATTATTTAAAGGATGCCCTGCAATTGCTCCTGTTGCCCGTTATCATTCACTTGCAGCGGATGAAAAAACAATTCCGGATTGTCTTAGTGTAACTGCAAGAACTGCGGACGGTGAAATCATGGCAGTTCAGCATAAGGAGTATAAGATATACGGAGTTCAGTTTCATCCGGAATCCATATTGACACCATGCGGAAAACAGATGCTTGCCAACTTTATTTGTTGTTAGGAGAGAAAATGATGATCAAAGAAGCTATTGTTAAAATTGTTAATAAAGCGGATTTAACTTATGATGAGGCATACAGCGTTATAAATGAAATTATGAGCGGAGAAACAACGCCAACTCAGAATTCAGCTTTTCTTGCTGCACTTTCAACGAAAAGTGCCAAGGCAGAAACAACCGATGAAATTGCAGGCTGTGCTGCTGCTATGAGGGATCATGCAATAAAGTTTGAAACGGATATGGAGCTTTTTGAAATTGTAGGAACAGGCGGAGATAATGCAGGCAGCTTTAACATTTCAACAACTGCTGCCCTTGTTGCTGCAGCAGGCGGAATAAAGGTTGCAAAGCATGGTAACCGTGCAGCTTCATCGCAGTGCGGCACTGCGGATTGTCTTGAGGCATTGGGCGTTAATATAGAGCAAAGTCCCGAAAAATGCAGAGAATTATTGGAAAAGGTTGGTATGTGCTTCTTCTTTGCCCAGAAATATCACACCTCAATGAAATATGTTGGCCCTATCAGGAAGGAGTTGGGCTTCAGAACCGTATTTAATATTTTAGGTCCGTTAACGAATCCCGGAAGTCCCAAGTATCAGCTGCTTGGTGTTTATGATGAATACCTTGCAGAGCCTTTGGCGCAGGTTCTGATCAGCCTTGGTGTAAAAAGAGGTATGGTAGTTTATGGTAAGGATAAATTGGATGAGATTTCCATGAGTGCGCCTACAACCGTTTGCGAATTTAAGGACGGCTGGTTTAAAACCTATACAATTTCTCCTGAGGATTTCGGATTTGAGCGCTGCACAAAGGAAGAACTTAAGGGCGGTACTCCTGCTGAAAATGCCGGGATCACCCGTGATATTCTGAATGGTGCAAAGGGTCCTAAGCGCAATGCTGTTTTAATGAATGCAGGGGCATCGTTTTATATTTACGGAAAGGCTGAAAATATGAAGCAGGGTATTGAGCTTGCTTCAAAAATGATTGACAGCGGCAAAGCACTTGAAACGCTTGATAATTTGATTGAAATCAGCAATAGCCGAGAGGTAATATAATGACGATACTTGATAGGCTTGCAGATTATGCAGAAAAAAGAGTTGAGCATTCAAAAAGGCTGGTTTCTCTTGACGAAATCAAAAAGCAGGCATTTCAGCTTCCGAAAGGCAGCTTTGAATTTGAATATGCTCTGAAAAAGACGGATATTTCCTTTATATGCGAATGCAAAAAGGCATCGCCTTCTAAAGGGATTATTGCAGAGGACTTTCCTTATCTGCAGATTGCAAAGGAATATGAACAGGCGGGTGCGGACTGCATTTCTGTTTTAACAGAGCCGAAATGGTTTCTCGGCAGTGATGTATATTTAAAGGAAATTGCAAATTCTGTTTCCATTCCGTGTATCAGAAAAGATTTCATTGTTGATGAATATATGATTTATGAGGCAAAGATTTTGGGCGCCTCGGCAGTGCTTCTTATCTGTTCTATTCTTTCAAAAGAAAAAATAACGGAATATATTAAAATATGTGACAGTCTTGGCATGTCTGCCTTGGTTGAGGCTCACGATGAAAATGAGATCAATATGGCTGTTTATGCAGGTGCAAGGCTTATCGGTGTCAATAACCGTAATTTAAAGGATTTTTCAGTTGATACGGATAACAGCAGAAGGCTTCGCAGCCTTATCCCAAGCAATATTGTATTTGTTTCTGAAAGCGGAGTCGGAAATGCTGCTGATGTTGCAAAGCTTCGTGAAATCGGTGCGGATGCCGTGCTTGTCGGTGAAACGCTTATGCGGGCTGAAAATAAAAAACAAAAGCTTGCTGAGTTAAGGGGTATGGTATGACAAAAATTAAAATCTGCGGTCTTTCAAGAAAATGTGATATAGAAGCGGCAAATGCGCTTCTGCCTGATTATATCGGCTTGGTTTTTTTCAGAAAAAGCAAAAGATATGTCAGCTTTGAACAGGCAAAAGAGCTGAAAACTCTTTTGAATACAGCAATTAAAGCTGTTGGTGTTTTTGTTGATGAGTCTGTTGAAAACATAGTAAAGCTTCTTGATCATCGTGTAATTGATATTGTTCAGCTTCATGGAAATGAGGATGAAGATTACATAAAAGAGCTTCGCCGTTTTACGGATAAGCCGATAATAAAGGCATTCTGCATAAAAAGAGAAGAGGATGTTATTAAAGCAAATGAAAGCACAGCCGATTATGTACTTTTGGATGCAGGAATGGGAAGCGGAAATGTATTTGATTGGATGCTTATAAATAAAATTAACCGTCCATATTTTCTTGCAGGCGGTTTGTCACTTGAGAATGCCGGAAAGGCAATAGAACTGTTAAATCCATATGCACTTGATGTAAGCTCGGGTGTTGAGAAAAACGGATTAAAGGATAAAGGCAAAATGGCTGCGTTTGTTGATGCCATAAGAAAGGATGAAAAATATGATGAATAAAAACGGACGCTTTGGAATTCACGGCGGTCAGTATATTCCGGAAACTCTGATGAATGCAATTATAGAACTTGAAGAGGCTTATAATTATTATAAAAATGATCCTGAATTCAATCGAGAATTAGCCAGGCTTTTTAATGAATATGCAGGCAGACCGTCCAATCTTTATTATGCCGAAAAAATGACCAAAGATCTTGGCGGTGCAAAAATATATCTTAAGCGAGAGGATCTCAATCATACAGGTTCGCATAAAATAAACAATGTTCTGGGACAGGCACTGCTTGCAAAGAAAATGGGCAAAACCCGCCTTATTGCCGAAACAGGCGCCGGTCAGCATGGTGTTGCAACGGCAACTGCCGCAGCTCTTTTTGGTATGGAATGTGTTGTTTTTATGGGTAAAGAGGATACAGTCCGTCAGGCATTAAATGTTTATCGTATGCGTCTTTTGGGCGCGGAGGTTATCCCTGTTGAAAGCGGAACGGCAACGCTCAAGGATGCTGTTTCCGAAGCTATGCGTGAATGGACATCAAGAATTGATGATACACATTATTGTCTGGGCTCTGTTATGGGTCCTCATCCGTTTCCGACAATCGTTCGAGATTTTCAATCTGTTATTTCTAAGGAAATTAAGGAGCAGATGCTGGAAAAGGAGGGCAGGCTTCCCGATGCGGTTATTGCCTGTGTCGGCGGCGGATCAAATGCCATAGGCAGCTTTTATAATTTTATTGATGATGAAAGCGTAAGGCTTATCGGCTGTGAAGCAGCAGGCAGAGGAATTGATACCTTTGAAACTGCCGCAACAGTTAATACGGGAAAGCTTGGGATTTTCCACGGAATGAAATCCTATTTCTGTCAGGATGAATATGGTCAGATTGCTCCCGTTTATTCGATTTCGGCAGGTCTTGATTATCCCGGTGTCGGTCCGGAACATGCTTATCTTCATGATATCGGCAGGGCAGAATATGTTCCTGTAACAGATGAAGAAGCTGTTTGTGCATTTGAATATCTTTCTAAAACAGAAGGAATTATTCCTGCTATTGAATCCGCACATGCTGTAGCATATGCAATGAAAGAAGCACCTAAAATGGATAAGGACAAAATGATTGTTATAACCATTTCCGGCAGAGGAGACAAGGATTGTGCTGCCATAGCAAGATACAGAGGGGAGGATATCTATGAGTAATATTTATAAGGCCTTTGAAAACGGAAAAGCATTTATTGCGTTTATTACCTGCGGAGATCCTGATTTGGAAACAACTGCAAGGGCTGTTAAGGCAGCAGCGGATAATGGTGCTGATCTTATTGAGCTTGGAATTCCTTTTTCAGATCCAACAGCGGAAGGGCCTGTTATTCAGGGTGCAAATACCAGAGCATTAAACGGCGGTATAACAACGGATAAGGTTTTTGATTTTGTTAAAGATATCCGAAAGGATGTAAAAATCCCTATGGTGTTTATGACCTATGCAAATGTTGTTTTCTCCTATGGTGCGGATAAGTTTATTTCCAATTGCAGTAATGCAGGAATAGACGGTATTATTCTTCCTGATTTGCCGTTTGAGGAAAAAGAGGAATTTTCTCCGATTTGTGATAAATATGATGTTGATTTGATTTCTCTTATTGCGCCTACTTCTGAAAACAGAATTGCGATGATTGCAAAAGAAGCAAAGGGCTTTTTATATCTGGTTTCAAGCCTTGGTGTAACAGGCGCAAGAGCAGAGATTAAAACCGATTTGAAATCAATTGTTGCTGTTGTAAGAGAAAATACATCAACTCCGTGTGCTGTAGGATTTGGCATTTCAACTCCGGAGCAGGCAAAGAGTATGGCTGATATTTCAGACGGTGCAATCGTTGGCTCGGCAATTGTTAAGCTTCTTGAACAATATGGAAAAAAAGCACCGAAATACATAGGCGAATATGTTAAGTCAATGAAAGATGCGTTAAGATGATTCAGAAAACCATTGAAAAAATTGAAAATAAAATTCAAGATCTTCATCTTGAAAGGTGTATTATTGCAATAGACGGCAGATGTGCTTCGGGAAAATCCACTCTTTCAAATGAATTAAGCAGGCGCCTTGCCTGCAGTGTTGTTCATATGGATGATTTCTTTCTTCAACCGCATCAAAGAACACATCAGCGATGGATTGAAGCAGGTGGCAATGTTGATTATGAACGCTTTTTGGCGGAGGTAATATATCCGATTAAAAATGGGCGGGATTTCAGTTATCGTCCTTTTGAATGTCATTCTCTTACTTTTTCTGATGAAATTAAGGTTGATTTGAAAGATGTAGTGATTATTGAGGGAGCTTATTCCTGCCATCCGATGTTTGATGATCTATATGATTTGAAAATTTTTCTGGATGTTGACAGTGATGAACAGCTTGACAGAATAGAAAAAAGAAACGGAAAAAATCAGCTTTCAGAGTTTATAAACAAGTGGATACCGCTTGAAGAAAAATATTTTGAAGAATTCGGAATAAAAGAAAAATGTGAATTGTATTTTAAACTGCGTTTCTAAAGAAAACAGCCGTTGTAAAGTTATAAGATTTACAACGGCTGTTCTATATTTATTCCATATTTCTAACCTGTGTAGGTGTTTGATTAAAGATTTTTTTAAACTCATTTGAAAAATGATAGGCAGAGCTGAAGGATAAGGCTTCCGATATTTTATTAACCGGGTAAGAGGTTTGTACTAAAAGCCGATAGCCCTCCTCCATTTTTTTCTTGACAAGATATTGCTTTGGCGATATTCCAAGTTCCTTTAAAAAAATCTGATGAAGCCTGCGTGGTGTTATGTTAAAGAATAATGCAACATCGCTTACTGTTATCTTTTCAAACAGCTTTTGCTGTATGAATGCGCATATTTCATCAATCAATTTAACATTTTCTGTTTTTAAAAGTGTGTTGTTATAAAGCCCGTTTTCTTTAGTTATGATATAATATAAGTTTAGAAAAAGAAAATTGATATAGTTTTTATCATCGGCTTCCTTTCCTGCGGAAATCAGTTTATCAAAAGCAAGGATTTCTTCTTCAATTACATTGGAAGTATAAATTTTATTAAGCTCAAATTCATATTTACCTGTGGTTTCAAAATTAACCCATTCATATCCCCAAAGATGGGAAAGGCTTTTGTATTTTTCAATACAATGAAAGCTTATAAAAATATACTCGTTTTCTTTTATTATAAAGCTTTTTCCTTCTGCTTCTATTCTGCCTTTTCCTGTGGTGCATCGTATAAAGGCTATTGTTTTTTCCGAATAGCTTGCTTTTTCTTCATAATTGCAAATATGGCAATAGCTGTTGTCTGCAAGTATTTTAAAAGCGCTTGAAACATCCGGTGTAAAGCAAATTTGCTTTACAGAATTTCCTGTATAAAAAGATTCGCTGTGATACATAAATGAAACTCCATTTCCGATTTGCGTATCTATTATACTGTATTTTGAATTTAATTGCAATTCTGTTTATTGTATAATGATATGTAAAGAGGTGTAATTATGAAACTTTATTTATTTGACAGAACATTTCAGATTATCCATTTTGATGATCTTGATATGCTGAATAACTCAACGGAGATTCAGGAAAGAATTAATGTGCAAATGTCTCAGAATGAGGTGTTTGTGCTTCAGATTGCAATGCTGTCCGAAACCGACGATATAATAAATGATATTTCATCAAGCGGTAATTTAAAAATATCCTGTATTAATACAGATATGGTTGATAAATATACGCATCGCATAAAGAAAAGGATAGCAGTAAAAGCCAATAACATTCAGCCGTTATTTTTTACTGTTCGGGCAAAAAGGACAGGGGAAAGACAGGAAAAAGCAACGATAAGTATAACTACTGAAAAAGAAAGCCGCGTATTCGATATTATTTTTGATATAAATACAAGCCCTGTTGAAAACGATGGCTTTAACGATTTGTGGAGACTTTCAAGGCTTGAATGGCTGAATTCGGAATTAGAGCAGAATGAAAATGTTGTTGAGCCTTATTCTCCGCCTGCCATTCTTGATGATCAATATGTAATTCTCGGCAGGGAAGTTCAGATTGCTGAAAACGGTCTTCCAAGGCAGATTTATTCTAAGTTCGATGAAGCCATAGAAGTTTGTGAGAATGTGCAGAAAAGTCTGTTTGCAAAGGCTCCTGAATTTATTATAAACGGCAATACTATTCCAAGCGGCAAAACCGCAAAAAGGTTTTATAATAACAGAATTGAAACAGAAACGGTGTCTGAAAATGCAGATTATAAATCTGTTGTTTCATCTGTTTTGCGCTATGACGGTCAGATGGAATATACTGTTGAAATCAATCCTTTAAGAGATTTTACAGCTGATAATGCGGCCCTTAATTTTTATGTAAATAAGGACTGCAGCACGCTTATGCATGGCTTGGGTCACAGAGCATCAAAGGCTGAAAATCTTTCTTTTAAATGGGATAATGATAAACAGCAGGATTGTATTTTTATCGGAGCCGTAAACTGCGGCTTGCGTGTTAAGTATAAGGCAGAAGATTATATTCGCCCGTTGATAAATATTTTTTATAAAAATCTTCCGTTAAAGGTTCCGGCTTCAACATGGGATAATAATGGAAACGGCGGAATAAAGGTTAATACTCAGGATGATTATACTGAAATCAGTGCTTATACAGGAGCCTTTCGATTCAAAAAGAATGAAGCAAAAAAATTTATTTTCGAGCTTAGCATAACTCCGTTTAAGCCGATTGATTATAAAAAAGCTTTCAGTGTAAGATATTCTCACAGCAATAAGCTTGAGAATGAATATAAGGAAATTGACAGGGCGGAGAAAAACGGACTTAATTATGTAACCTTTCATCAGGGGAATATGATTATGCCGTTTATCAATTATCCTTTTTATGAGGTTGACAGACTTAAAAATGCTGTTCGGTATGCAAAGGATAAGGGTATAGGGATTAAGCTGTATTATACCGAACGCGAGCATAGCAATCATATGGCGGAAACCTTTGTTTATAAGGCTCTCGGGGATGAGATAATACTGAGAAAGCAGGGTGTCAGTCATTCATGGCAAAAGGAAAAGCCGCAGTGGCTTGTTGATAATTTCGGTGAGGATATCATTCCGGGTTGGTTTGTTAAATACAAAAAAGGGAAGTATAAAAATGACCATGATATTTCCTTTATAGTTAAGCCGGATACAAGGCTTGATAACTATTATGTTGAGGGTCTGAGATGGCTTGTTGATAATATAGGTATAAAAGGGATTTATATTGATGATACCTCCCTTGACCGAACAACCATAGAAAGAGCAAGAAAGGTGCTTGAAAAAACCGATGGTCTTATTGATATGCATATGTGGAATCATGAAGAACCGAGAGCAGGGGATGTAAGCTGCCTTAATCTTTATGCAGAGCTGCTTCCGTTTTTAGACAGTATCTGGCTTGGTGAGGGCTTTTTCTATAAAAAATATTCGCCCGAATATATGCTTTCAGAGGTTTCAGGTATTCCTTATGGTGTTACGGGTCAAATGCTTGAGGGCGGCGGGGATATGTATGCCGGTATGCTTTATGCAATGAACAACCGCTTTGGTTGGGGTTATACGAATGCAACAAAAATGTATAAGCTTTGGGATGATTTCGGCATTGCAGACAGCCGGATGCTCGGTTACTGGCATAGTAAAAATCCTGTTAAAACTGATAATAAAAATGTGCTGGTAACCGTGTATCTGAAAAACAGCAGTGCTTTGCTGTGTGTTTATAATTTTTCGGGCAGGGCTGAAAAGTTTAAGCTTGAAATCAATAATGAATTGTTGGGCTTTAAGCCCGGAATTGCATTAAAAATGCGATTTGGTAAAAAAAGCAAAAAGGTAAAAAATATATACAAAAACTACAGACTCGGTAAAAGGAAAGGTTTGATTATAGAGCTTAATGAGGGATAATTATGGATGATGTAATTGTCGGTTTTCTTAAAAGAAATCTTCCCGATTTTGTGAACTGCTTTCATGTAGAAATTGATGAAAGTGAAAACGATTATTTTTTTGTAACAGCAGATAAGGGTGTTGTTACTATTTCTGCAAATTGCTATATTTCTGCTTTTCACGGAATTTATTGTTATCTGAAAAAATATTGCTGGGTTCAGCTTTCCTGGTGCGGAAATCGAAGTATAAAGCTTGATAAGCTTGTTATGTTCGATGGCGAATATAAAAAGAAAATAAAACAGAAATTCCGTGTGTATATGAATTACTGCACGCTGGATTATTCCATGTGCTGGTGGGATTTCAAACGCTGGGAAAAGGAAATAGATTTTATGGCAATGAACGGCATTAATATGCCGCTTGCCGTTATAGGAAGTGAAGCAGTTCTGTTTGAAACATTGCTTGATTTCGGTTTTTCGGAAAGAGAAGCGCTTGATTCCATTTCCGGTCCTGCCTTTTGGGCATGGCAGCTGATGACGAATATTACAGGCTATCTTCCTCCTGTAAGTAAAGACTATGTTTATGAAAGGCTTACTCTCGGAAAAAAGATTCTTGAAAGGTATGTTGAATTCGGAATGTATCCTATTCAGCAGGGATTTTCCGGGCATGTGCCTGCCTTAATGGAAAAGAAGCAGGATGTTAAGCTCTATATGCAAAAGGGGTGGAACGGCTTTGAAAAAACAGCCCAAATTAATCCGCTTGATCCGTTTTTCAAAATATTTGGTATTGCCTATCTAAAAAAGCTTTGTGAATTAATGGGATTTTACGGCTATATAGCCTGCGATCCGTTTCATGAGGGAACACCGCCCAAAAGAGGCAAAAAGTATCTGTATGCAGTAGGCAAAGCTATAAGCAATCTTTATACTGAATTTGATAAAATTGTACAGGCAGATAAAAAGACTGTATGGGTAATGCAATCCTGGTCTATGAGAGATGATATCGTACAGGCTGTTGATAAGGATAAACTTATTATTCTTGATATTAATTCCCAACGAACCATAAATGATAAAAGGGTAAAGGAATATCCCGTTGTTGCCGGTATGCTGCATAATTTCGGCGGAAAAAACGCTATGCAGGGCAAGTTGAGGCTGCATTGCAAAAACAGTTGGCTGAATCTGAAAAAGAATGGTGTTAAGGCAGTCGGAAGCGGTATGTTTATGGAGGGAATAGAGCAGAATCCCGTGCTTTATGATTTGCAGTTTGAGCTTCTTACAACGGATAGTGCAATTGATTTTGAGAGCTGGATAAAGGACTATATCGAAAGACGCTATTCCGGCAGCGGAAGAATTATTGAAAAAGTACATTTGAATGAAAGGGGCAGACATCGTGACTGAAGAATACTTAAATAAAATTGATTCTGTAATTGAAAATGGTAAATATAAAGCAAGCTGGGATTCTCTTTGTAATCACGAAACACCGAAATGGTATCACAATGCAAAATTCGGGATATTTATTCATTGGGGAATTTACAGTGTGCCTGCTTTTGGCAACGAATGGTATTCAAGAAATATGTATGATAAAGTTCAGCCGGAATACAGGCATCATATAAAAACCTATGGAAAGCATACGGATTTTGGCTACAAGGATTTTATTCCTATGTTTAAAGGCGAAAGGTTTAATGCCGATGAATGGGTTTCGCTTTTTAAGGAAAGCGGTGCAAAATATGTTATGCCTGTTGCAGAGCATCATGATGGTTTTGCAATGTATGATACAAAGCTTAATCGCTGGAATTCTGTACTTATGGGACCCTGCCGTGATGTTGCGGGAGAAATAAAAGCGGCCTGTGAAAAATATGGACTTGTATACTGTGCTTCAAATCATAGAGCAGAGCATTATTTCTTTATGAATATGGGCAGAACGATAGACAGTGATGTGAATGAGGAACAATATGCCGATTTTTACGGTCCTGCTTATTACAGCAAGCATTTTCATTCATTCAGAATGGAAACGAATGTAAGAACAGAATCTCCAACAGAAGAATTTTTAAAAGATTGGCTTGTCAGAAACTGTGAGTTTATTGATCATTATCAGCCACGAGTTGTGTATTTTGACTGGTGGATACAGAATCAGGCATTTAAGCCATATCTAAAAAAATTTGCCGCATATTATTATAATCGTGCAGAGGAATGGGGACAGGAGGTTTCGATAAATTACAAGCATAATGCTTTTCCTCCGAATTGTGCAACCTTTGATGTTGAGCGTGGGGCTTTGAAGGGTATTTCGCCTGTACCGTGGCAGACCTGTACAGCAATTGCAAAAAATTCATGGGGTTATACAGAAAATAATAAATTCAAATCCGTAAATCATATTGTATGTGATTTAATTGATATTGTCAGCAAAAACGGAATGATGCTTCTTAATGTAGGTCCAAGGGCAGACGGAACGATAACTGAAGAGGAAAAAGCTGTTCTGAAGAGTATCGGAAGGTGGCTGTCTGTTAATGGAGAAGGCATTTTTGATACGATTCCGTGGAAAGCCTTCGGCGAGGGCAAAGCCAATGTAAAAGACGGATTCTTTCAGGATAATAAAAATAAAGGATATACCGCAAAGGATTTTCGATTTACATATAAAAATGGTTCGGTTTATGCCTTTTGGATGAAGCCGTCTAAGAATAAAGCAGCAAAAATAAAAAGCTTCAAAATGATAAATGCTGATTTGCTTGTTAAGCGTGTAACTCTGCTTGAAAATGGCAATACGCTTCAATTTGAAAGAAACAAGAAGTGTATGGAAATAAGGCTTCCTGATCAGGTTACTTCTGATTTGCCGTTGTGCTTTAAAATAGAGATTGAGTAATGAAAAGGGGATGAAATTATGAGAAAAGCTGGCTGCATTTTATTAACCTGTTTGCTTGTTGTAAGCACTGTGTTGTTATTTGGGTGTTCAAAAAAGCAGGATGAAAGCTGGAAAACAAATGAAAAATTTGATTTGTCGCTTCCTGTTTTGAACAGTGATGGTTGGTATCTCGTTTTTGAGGATGATTTTGAAGGAACAAGCCTGAATGAAAATATAACTTTTGGCGAAAAATATAATGGAAATAAAGAAATCTGGACAACATCGCCCCATGCAATTCGCTGGGAAAGCCAAGATGAGCAAAAGCCTGAGCAGGCTTGTTATTGGTGTCCTGAAATGGTGGAGATTAAAGATTCAAATGCTGTAATTCATTCAAGATTTGAGGAAAATCATACTTGTAACGGTGATTGCCCGAAAGCAGGAAGATTTACCTCCGGTATTGAAACAAGAAGAATTATCGGCGATAACAACAGCAATAAAGGCACGGATGATGAATTGCTCTTTTCTCAGGCGTTCGGCTATTTTGAATGCAGGGTGAAGTTCCCTAATTCAAAGGGCTTATGGTCTGCATTCTGGCTTCAATCCTCTAATATGAGAAAGGTAGGAAGTGAAGGGCAGGACGGAACGGAAATTGATATTTACGAAAGTGCTTTTATTAATAGTAAAGAATCCAAAATGGGGCATGCTCTTTTATGGGATGGATATGGTTCAGATGGAAAGGTATCTGATTATAAATGCTTGCTGGAACAGGATTTGTATGATGGCTATCATACCTTTGCTCTTAAATGGACTCCGGAATATTATGTTTTCTATATAGACGGCAAGCCAACCTGGGCAACAAGTGACGGCGATGTTTCAAAGGTTCGTGAATTTTTAAGATTAACTGTTGAAATTGATGCCGGTGACGGCTGGGGACCGCATGCTCAGGAAATTGGTCAGTTCAGCCATAATAACGAAGATAATGATGATTTTCTGATAGATTATGTTAAGGTTTATCAGAATGAAAATTTCGAGCAATATATAAAAGCTGATTCTGAATTTGAGGGCTTGATTGATATGGATAATTGAGGTGCTTATGAGAAAGAAAACTATATTTCTTTTATTGTTTTTAGTTTTGCTGCTTAGTGCCGGTTTTTTTGCTCTTGCTTATATATATGAAGATAAGGGGAATATAAGCGAGATTAATTTGCCAAAAAGCTTTGAAATTGAAATGGCTGATGATGCTTTTGAGAATGCAGGCGAAATTAGGATTATGTCCTCTAATCTGTTGGTTGATTATAAAAGCTGGGGTGGACTTCCTGCAAAGCCGAGAGCAAAAAAGTATATTGCTCTTCTGGATGCTTATAAGCCTGATGTAATCGGTGTTCAGGAGTTTTGCGAAAACTGGTTCTGTGCCGTAAATTATAATCTGCCTGACGGATATAAAATTATTAATCCGCTGACAACGGGTATGCTTTTCAGAATGTCTGCCATGATTTATAATTCGGATACGCTGAAGCTTATTAAGAGCGATTCCTTTTCATATGAAATGGGAGATCCGAGATTGAGAAGAGTTGTATGGGCGGTTTTTGAGGATAGAGCAACAGGAAAGCGGTTTGCTGTTACGAATACGCATCTTGATCTTTTGCGTGATGGTCAGGAAGAGGAGCTTGCAAATGTTATGAGAAGCCAAAGGGATGAGCTTTTAAACTGTATTGATGAAATAACGGAAAGCTTTGATTGTCCTGTATTTGCTGTCGGAGATTATAATACGGCGGAAGATACTTATTCAACACGAGAGGTAGATATTCCTGAGATTTACAATTCTCTTGCAAAAAAATTGATTGATACAAAATTTGTAAGTAAAAATCAGGTTTGCGGCTCAGAACGGGAGTGGCTTTTTCCCTCATATGATCATATTTTTATGAAAGGCAATGCTGAAATCAACAGCTTTTGCCTTATGTCTTATGATTATTTAACTGATATGTCCGATCATTATATGATTTTTGCTGATATCAGTTTATAAATATAAAAAGCAACGGCATCAAAACCGTTGCTTTTTTGTTAACTTTTGCGGTTTTTTGTTGAAATCCAATTTATTTGGTTTATAATGAATTAAAAGGAAACAATAAGATTGAGATATGATTGATAAAACAGAGGGTGTTTAAATGAATAAAAAGAAAGCTATACAGATTACAGTAATTGTATTAGCTGTTATTCTTATTTCTGCAGTTGTAATTTCTTTAGCCGTCAGAAATAATTCAAAGAAACCGGAAAGCAGTTCCAATCCGATTTCCTCATCTACAACCGAAAATCCGTTAACCTCTGAAACACCATCAGCGAAGCCTTCGGAGGAAAGCACATCACAGGAAAACACGGAGAGTACCAGCAAAAAGAAAAATGAAAAGCCGTCATCAAACGGTGTTGATATTCTTGTTAATGCAAAAAATCCCATCCCCGATGATTGGTCTGTTAATCTTGTTCAGTTAAAAAACGGACATCAGATAGATAAGCGGGCTTATGACAGTCTGCAGAAAATGATGGATGATGCAAGAGCAAAGGGCTGGAACCCGCTGATTTGTTCTTCTTACAGAACAACTTCTTATCAGCAGCAATTGTTTGATAACAGAGTTCAAAGAATGAAAAATCAGGGCATGTCTGAAAAGGAAGCCATCAAGGATACTGAAAAATGGATTGCAATACCCGGAACAAGTGAGCATGAAACAGGGCTTGCAGTTGATATTGTTACGGTTGAAAATCAAAATCTTGATAACAGCCAGTTGAATTCGGATTGTCAGAAATGGATGATGGAGCATTGCTATGATTACGGCTTCATTCTTCGCTATCCCGAAGATAAGGTTCGTGTTACGGGAATTGATTTTGAGCCATGGCATTATCGCTATGTGGGATATGATATTGCACAGTATATCAAGCAACAAGGTATTTGTCTTGAAGAATATAAAAGCAATTAAATTATCATTAAAGGACAGCTTCTTTTGAAGCTGTCCTTTAATATTTTTTTATTCTATAATAATTCCCTTTGCTTTTCTCTGTTCCTCAAGCTCTTTTGTAATCTTCTTTTTCTTTTCGCCTACAAGGTCATAGAAGAAAATAGGAACAATGCAGATAAGAAGAGATATTCCCGGAATGATTGAAACAAGGCTGAACATACCTGTCCTTATCGTTTCACTCATTTCAAGCGGGTTAGCAGTAACATTTGCGCTGATATTTGCAACATCAAGATGAACTATCATATACATCAAAACGATAAATGATGTTGATACTGCATTACCAAGTTTTGCAACAAAGCTTTGAACGGCACTTCCCATTCCCGTAAGTCTTTTTCCTGTTTTCCATTCCATATAATCAAGGCAATCGCCTATCATAGCACAAAGGCAGATGTTTATTGCTCCGCAGGGAACGCAGGAAAGAACAAGGAACGGCACGCATGCCCAGAAATGCTGATATCCGATAAACCAGATTGCCATGGATGAAACAAAGCCGATCAGGGAGGTTGCAATGATAATCTGTTTATAATTGAATTTCTTGAAAAGCAGCGGCATAACAAGCATGGCTCCGAACATGCCTACTGCTGTTGCAACTGCAAAAACGGTTGAAACAAGGCTGATGTTTGATTGCAGCGCCTGCTCCTGCTCGGCAGGAGATAAGCCGGTTAGGTCATTGCCTATATAAAAGCTGTATCTTGCTACATGAACTGCTCCTGCCTGATACATATATCGTGCAGAGGATAAAATCCCCATAACTGCTGTAAGCATAAGAGGCTTGCAGGTAAGCAGAAGCTTTAATGAGCTTGTTCCGCCTTTTTCCTTTTTCGGAGGTGCAGGAATATTAACTCGTTCTTTTGTTTTGAAATAAACTCTCATAAACAAAATATTGCCTATAACTGCACTGATTAATGCAATCGTCATATACTTTGTTTTTTCAAGCGCTGTTCCTGAAAGGTTAAGTTTTGGAAGAATAAAGCCAAGCAGCATAAATATTGCCATTGGAATAGCAGAGCCTATTCCGTTTAAGGTTTTTGCATTGCTTATAATGCTTCCTCTTTCGTCCGGATTAGGAGTCATAACATTCGGCAGACTCCAAAACGGAACATCAGATGCCGTATAAATCATTCCCCATGCAACATATGTTACCGCAGCGTAAACCATAAGCTGCCAGCCTGAAAGGTTTGGAGCATAAAACAGCAATACTGTTAAAATAGCAATCGGAATCGGTGTGAAAAGAAGATACGGCCGCATTTTTCCGTTTTTGAAATGGCTTCGGTCTACAAAATATCCCATTATCGGGTCATTTACTGCATCCCAGACTCTTGCAAGAAGCATTAAAAGCAAAACGAACATAGGTGCAAGCTTTAAAACGCTTAAATAAAAGTCTGATATGTATGAACTCATGATGGCATAAATCATACCTTGTCCAAGAGCGCCGATTGCATATGTCCGGTATTCTCTTCCCTTAACATACTTTTCCATAGAATTACCCCTTGAATTTCTGAAATGTATTAAGCTTTGGCAAACAATAAATAAAAATTTAATTGATTTACCCTATGCTTTACATTATAAAGTATAATGTAATATTTTTCAATATTTAAATGAATTGTGTTTAAAATCTGCTGTTTTTGCGAATTCTATTTTTGGGTGTGTTTTATGGAATCTTTATGGAGCAAGAGCGTTTCATTAAAAAAGCATAATACTTTAAAAGACGATATTGCTGTAAATACAGTTGTTATAGGCGGCGGAATAGCCGGTCTTTTAATTGCTTACAGATTAAAGGAAAAGGGGATAAAAGCTATTGTTATTGAGGCTGAAACCATTTGCAGCGGTCAGACAAAGAATACAACAGCAAAAATAACAAGTCAGCACGGTGTAATATACAGTAAAATTTTATCTTATTACGGAGAAAATGCGGCAAAAGAATATGCCCGTGAAAATGAAAAGGCAATATCGGATTATGAGAAACTGATTAAGCATAATGATATTCCCTGTGATTTTGAACAGAAAAAAGCAGTGCTTTATTCTGTTAATAATGCAGAGATTATAGAAAAAGAAGCAGATGCTGCCGAAAAAGCAGGAATTGAATGCTATGTTACAAATAAAACCGAATTGCCGTTTTCCGTTAAATCAGCACTTGTGTTTGAAAATCAGGCGCAGTTTCATCCGCTTAAGTTCCTGTCAGAAATTGCAGATGATCTTGAAATATATGAAAATACAAAAGCAATATGTGTAAAAAATAATACGGTTATAACAGATAAGGGGAACATAAAAGCTGAAAACATCGTTTTTGCCTGCCATTTTCCGTTTGTGAATTTCCCCGGGCTTTATTTTCTTAAATTAAATCAGGAAAGAAGCTATGTTGTTTCAGCAAAGCAGACAAAAAGTTTGAGTGGAATGTATATTGATGCAGAAGACGGGCTTTCTCTTCGCTCTTATCAAAATAATATTCTTGTAGGCGGAGGGGCTCACAGAACAGGAAAGGCAGACCGCGATAATGCCTTTAAATTTTTAGAAAGGAATGCAAAAATGTATTTTCCTGAATTTATAGCTGAAAATGATTGGTCCGCCCAGGATTGTATTTCATTGGATGGAATTCCTTATATCGGAAGATTAGTAAGTGCAGATTCAAATGTTTTTGTTGCAACAGGCTTTAATAAATGGGGAATGACAAGTGCAATGGTTAGTGCAAATATGATTTCGGATATGATTTGCGGTAATAACGCATATGAAAACAGTATTTTTTCTCCTTCCCGTTTTTGTGTTTTTGCTTCTTCCAAAACTATATTTCAAAATGCAGCAGAAACGATTACCGGTTTTTCAAAGTATTTATGCTGTGCAAAGCTTACGGCAAGTGATATAAAATGCGGAACGGCAGGAATTATCCATTATAATGGTAAGAAATGCGGTGCGTATAGATGTAAAGGAGGAACGCTTTACATCGTATCTCTGAAATGTCCTCATTTGAAATGTTTTTTAAATTGGAATAACACAACGAAAACATGGGATTGTCCATGCCATGGCTCAAGATATGATTATAAGGGCAATCTTTTGGATAATCCGGCGCAGAAAAATTCAATCCTTATAGCAAAAATATAATGTTGTTAATTATTCAGGATTATAATATAATATAAAAAACGATATTTAGGGTGCTGTGATGAAAAAATGTATTGCGTTAATCGCTGCTGTTGTGATTTTTTTTGGCTTTGTTTTTGTGTATGAAAATTTAAATGTGTCAAAGAAAAGCCTGTTTGTTTCCGGTTCGGCTGTTCTTTCTGAAAAGGATAACAAAAGATTTTACGGCTCGAAAACTTTTGATAAGATTGCTTATGAATACGAAGATGCAATAAAGATTATCAAAGAAGGCTTTGATAATCAATCTTCTTCCATAAGCATTCATTCCTGCAATGTATCTATTGATGAGCTGAGCATCGTAATCAATTATATTATTAATAGTGGATATTATTATGTTAATAATAGTTATTCGTATAAATCAGACGGCGAAAATGTTATTTCATTTAATCCGGATTATTCCATGAATTCAGATGAGGTAAAAAAGCATAATGCAGAAATTGATTCTGTAGTAAAGTCTGTTGTAAATAAGTCCTTATCCTTTAATAATAGTATAGAAAAGCTTATTTATATCCATGATTATCTTGTTGAAAATATAGAATATTCTGTTGAGGAAAACCAAACGATAAATAATTTATATGGTGCGCTGGTGCTCAAGAAAACGATGTGCGTTGGTTATGCACAGGCGTTTTGCAGAATTGCAGAAAAGGCAGGAATTAAAACCTATGTTGTTTCAAGCGAAAAGCTTCAGCATGCCTGGAATATGGTAAATATAAACGGCGAATACTACTTTGTAGATTGTACATGGGATGATCCTGTTTTTGATAAAATCAATCTTTCCGATGATCCGGTTTCGGGGTATGGCTGTTACAAATACTTTATGTGCTCGGAAGAGTTTTTTGTAAATAATAAACATCATGCAGATGATTATCTTGTAAACGGTGAAAATGTTATGGGTGTTTCAAAATCCACAGATTATGATCAATTCTTCTGGCGTGATTATGAATCTTTGATGAAGTATTCAAACGGAAGCTGGTATCACGATTATGGTTACAGCGATAATCAAATTAATTATCCATCGGATGTTAAGTTTTCAATAGATAAGTTTACTTTTATGGATAATAAAAGCTATGATGAAAAAATTGTAAGAACAATAAAAGCCTGCTGGGAAAACGGAAGTCAATTTTATATTGTGTTTAATCCTACTTTGCAGAATATAGACGGATTTCTGTACTATTTTAAGCCGGATGGAATTTATAGATTAGAAGAAAACGGAAGATTTAACGGAAAAGGCGATTTGCTTATTTTTGAAAATCCAACGAATGAAAATATTTATGATTTTGATATAGATACTGAAAACGGAAAATTTACGGTTATTTACGGAAAGGATTATGAATTTACCGAAGATAACGGAACAAAGAAAACTTATGATATTTCAGATTATTTCTGTAAGGTACAGGAGCATCAGTATGTGCTTTCTGAGGAAGTCGGCAATGATAATCGGATTTACATTTGTACTGCCTGTCATGGCACTATGAAAGAAATTGCATAATTTTTTCATAAAACTGTTGACAAATCCTATTATTCAGGTATAATTAGATTGTAATCATTACAATCTGGATGCAAGAGGTAGTACAAAATGAAAAGAGAAAATATTATCTCGCTGTTTAAAGAAAAGAATTTTCGTGCTACCCCGCAAAGAATTGCTGTTTATGAATATGTTTATGAAAACAGAAATCATCCCGATGTGCTTGCAGTTTATGAAAATGTAAAAAAGAAATATCCTGCTTTTTCAAAAACAACTGTTTACAATGCGCTTAAAGCTCTTGAGAAAAACGGCTTTATCATTCCTGTTACGATTGATGATGAGCGTGTTCGCTATGATGCAGATACAGGGCTTCATGGTCATTTTATTTGCAATATATGCAGGAAAATTTATGATTTTGAAACCTCCCAGCCAAAGATAGCAGGGCTTGAGGATTTTTTAATAAGCAGTAAAAATGTATATTACAGCGGCGTTTGTCCTTGCTGTAAAGATAAATAAATTTTTAATAAGGAGTTATTAATTATGGCAAAGAAGTATTATTGTCCGGTATGCGGATACGAAAGTGATGAGCCAATTGAAATCTGCCCTGTATGTAAGGCAAAGATGGCTGTTCGTGAAAATGAAGGCGAGCTTGCTTGGGCTGCAGAGCATGTTGTAGGAATTACAGAAGGCGTTTCTGATGAAATCGTTCAGGGTCTTCGTGATAATTTCAACGGCGAATGCTCAGAAGTTGGTATGTACCTTGCAATGGCAAGAGTAGCTTACAGAGAGGGCTATCCTGAAATCGGTATGTATTGGGAAAAGGCTGCATATGAAGAAGCAGAGCATGCTGCTAAATTTGCAGAAATGCTTGGCGAGGTTGTAACAAATTCAACCAAGAAAAATCTTGAAATGCGCGTTGCTGCTGAAAATGGTGCAACAATGGGTAAAACAGAGCTTGCTAAGCTTGCAAAGGCTGATGGTCTTGATGCTATCCATGATTCCGTTCATGAAATGGCAAGAGATGAAGCTAGACACGGAAAAGCATTTGCAGGTCTTCTTAATAGATATTTCGGCGAATAATCAAAAAAATAAAATGATCCCCGGAGAAATCCGGGGATTTTTTCATTATTCCATTATAAGTGGAGATTATCTACTATATATTCCTTTCATTTTGGAAAGAAATATTGTAATATGCAGTAGAAGGGGATGGAATGATGTTCAACAAAATATATAATAATTTAAAACCGTTTTTGATTTATGACATTGCATTAATTGTTTATCTTATAATTATATATGGAATTGACTGGTTTCTTGATATTTTTTTTGTTGATGTTAATAGCTTTGTTTTAGAAATGTCGGGAATAATATGTTTTTATCTTATATTTATTGCTCTTTTTGTAAAGGAGGGTTATGTAAAAAAAATAAAATCAGGTGTTTTTCTATTTGAAATAAAACTGCTTGTCTATCCTGTATTATATATGCTAAGCATGGTTGACAGTGATGAGATTCCGCTTCCTGTATCTATTTTATCTCTTGGAAATATAATGTATGGCGATATAAAACCTATTACAAAATTGATTTCAGATGTGAATTATAATGCGGTTATTTGTATTCCTGATTTACTGCTTTCACTGATTTTACCTGTTTTGTCATTATCTATCGGTTATTTTATAAAGAAAAAATCCTCGGAAAATTCCGAGGATTAATTTATATAAGCTTATTCAGCAAGTGAAAAATCTGACATAATTCCATTGTGATCGCTTACATATCCGTTTGATGTGTCGTCAAGCACCTTATATTTATCTACTGCAAGTCCCTTATCGGTAAATATAAAATCAATCGGCTTTCCTGTGTTTACATCGCCCCAAGCCTGATAGGTAGTTTTTGTTTCGGTTTCTTCAGCAACAAGCCTTGTTTCCTGAAGAACTTCAGCGATTGTGTTGTAAGCAGGCATTCCTTCAAATTCATTAAAATCACCTGTTAAAACGATTGCTGCTCCGTAAAGAGAGCGAAGCTCATCAATTTTATCTGCAATAACGGTTGCACCGTAGTTTGCGGCATCCTCACTTGCATTGTCAAGATGCGTGTTCATATGAATATACTGTTCACCTGTTTCATTGTTTGTGAGAAGAACCCATGTGCAAACTCTGTAACAGCCGGCTCCCTCAAATCTGCTTTCCTCATCCGGTGTTTCGGAAAGCCAAAAGGTTCCCCGCTGCTCGGCAGTATATTTTTCCTTAAGCCAGAAAACGGCATTCATTTCCGATTTTCTTTCGTTTTCATCTCCGCCGCGGATAACGCCGTAGGAATCATAATCACTTAAAAGAGAAGCCAGATTATCAAGCCAGTCTTGATTCATTTCCTGTGTTCCGATAGAATCCGGCTTAACGGAGTTTATGTATGCAGCAAACTTTTTAACTCTTGTTGAAGAGCCTGTACCTTTAATTACATTACCCCATGGGGCAGCACAGTTATATGAAACAATTCTTATATTTCCGTCTGACGGAGTATCAAGCTGCTGGAATTCCGTTTTTGAGCAACCTGAGAATAAGCACATTATCATAACAGCCGAAATAACACAAACGATAAATCTTTTCATAACATATATCCTGCCTTTTATTTACTGTAATATTATAATTGAAGCTTGAAAATCGCATATTTAGTATTCCCTATAGTGTTATTATACCATTGATAGTGATTAACTATCAAGCAACAGAATAGTTACAAAAGGTAAAAAAACTGTAAAGCACATAAACTTTACAGTTTTGCAAAAAATATAAAAGAGCTGTTCTGAATGAACGGCTCTTTTGTGATGAAAGTGTTATTTTATTTCGTGAAATTTAGTGAATACAGCCGTCATTTTTTTACTTATCGGCAAGTCAGTGTGAAGAGAGCCGAAATACCAATGAAAGTAATCAACATCCTTCATAAGATCCTGCAGATAAGTGTTAAGCGGTGTAAGCTGAACAACACTGTTTGTGTGAAGCTTCATAAAGTCCTTGGCAATTGCGGGTGCTTCGTAGGTTAAAATGTAGTTTACCTGATATTCAGCGTCTTTAAGATTATCGCCTGCGTTCTTGATTTCCTCTTCGTTGGGCATTTCGTCCTTCCACCAGGATTCACCCTCTTTTCTCATATTTCTGTCTTCGCTTTCGCCGCCGCCCATAACAAAAAAGGTTTTATTTTCAAGGGTAAATATTTCCCCTCGCATTAGGTGGAAAATATTTTTTGCTATTTTATGTGCGTTTCCGCCCTTCCAGCGGTAAGGAGTATAAGCATTCAGCATATCAAAGTTTTCATGAGCACCGTCAACAAAGCAAATTGTGTATTTTTTGCTTTTTAATATTTCAAGATTTTTCTTTTCTTCCTCGCTTTGCGGGTCCCATAAAAAACCGAAATCACCGCAGATGATAAGATAATCCTTTTCCCCAAGCTTCTTTAAAGCAGGATTTTTGAATACGGAAATATCCCCGTGGGTGTCGCCTGTAATATAAATCATAGTATCACCTAAAAAATTTACAATTAATACTTTTATTCAGTCGATAAAAGTGTTAAACTAATGAAAGTTAATATTCTTGTTATTTACAATCTATATAATATATTTTATTTCAAAAGGTGTCAAGTATATGAAAAAAACAATCAGGGTGTTTTTATCTGTTTTTATTTCAGTATTTATTTTGCTTTCGTCAGTTACTGCCTTCGGTGCATCATATAATCCGGATGTTAAGCTTTATTCAGAGTCTTATATTCTGGTTAATCTTGATGACAGTTCTTATCCCGTTGTTGCGGAGAAGAATGCAGACAAGCGGATGTATCCTGCATCACTTACAAAGATTGTAACGGCGATTGTAACGCTTAATAAAATTCAGGATATCGGGCTTACTACTTCCATGTCGCAGGAGTCCTATGATATTCTTTTGGGCTCCGGTGCTCAGGTTGCGGGCATTAAGGTTGGCGATACCTTGAGCGTTGAGCAGCTTCTTTATTTAACGCTTGTTCATTCTGCATGTGATGCAACGGAAATGCTTGCTGAATATGTTGCCGGAAGCCGTGAAAAATTTGTTGTTATGATGAATGAATATGCAGCCTCTCTCGGCTGTGAAAACACTAATTTTACGAATCCGGACGGTCTTCATGATGAAAATCAGTATACAACAGCAAAGGATCTTTTAAAGATTACGCTTGATGCTCTTAAAAATGATACATTTGTAAAGATTTCCGAAACGAAGCAGTATGAATATGATGGTATGATGTATTATCATACGAATTTAATGCTTCAGCCGGGGTATCTTTCCTATTATTATCCGTATGCAGAGGGTATAAAAACGGGTTCAACAAGTGAAGCCGGATACTGCGTTATAACCAAAGCAAGCAAGGATGGATATAATTATCTTGCAGTTGTTCTCGGTGCACCGGTTATAGATTATAACAATGATGGCTATGATGAAAAATGTTCGTTTATTGATGCTGCCTCTCTGTTTAAATGGGCATTTAACAGCCTGAAGTTCAGCACTTTGTTTGAAGAGGGGGAAATCGTATCTGAGGTTGCAGTTAAAAACGGCAAAAAGGCAGATACAGTGCAGCTTGTTGCAGATAAAAAAACAAATGCTATAGTTAAATCAAGCTTTGATAAATCAACTGCTATCATTGAAGTTGTTGACAAGCCGGAGGAAATCATTGCACCTGTAAGAAAAGGTGATACCGTCTGCAAGGCAAATGTTATATTCGGCGAAGAAACGGTTGCAACTGTTGACCTTGTTGCTGCTGAAGATATTGAATTGTCAACATTTTTATCTATAATCAATTCGATAAAAGGCTTTTTTTCTTTAACTGCTGTTAAAATCGTTCTGATTGTTGTTGTTCTTTTTGCTGCACTTTATGTTATCCTGGTTTTAAATAATGTTAAGAAAAGAAATGAAAGAAAGAATAACCGAGGAGGAAAGCCGCAATCCGGAACCGGAAGCGGCAGGCAGAGAAGTACTTCCGATACAAGAAAACAAAAACGCAGTTATGATGATAACGATGATTATATTCCGCCTCCTGCCCCTAAAATGCGATAGTTTAAGATGAATTTATTATACTGTAATTGACGAATATTGTTTAATCCTGTATAATAAACTCAAAAGTGAGGAATTTGTGATGAAAGATAGAGCAACAGACAGAACGGAACTAGCTGAAAAGCTTATTGAATTAAGACATTCAAAAGGACTTAATCAAAGGCAGGCATCCGAAGCAATCGGCATTGATTATCAGAATTACAGAAAATATGAAACAATCAGCTACCCTAAAGAGGATTCTTATATCAAAATTGCGGATTTTTATGGTGTTACAATTGATTATCTTATGGGAAGAACAAATAAAAAATTCGGTGAAGAGAAAAAGGTAATAACAACCTACAGTGAAAAGGACAGCGAAATGAATTTTGTTATTCATCAATCTCAGGCTGAAATTAAGGTTGTTGAAAATGATTTGGGTAAGCTTTCCAATCTTGAAGTTTTAATGATTAAAAAACTTCGCAAAATTTCAAATGAGGATAAAAATGATGTAGCCCAATATCTGTATAATAAAGAAGATATATAAACAAAAAGCAGTTCACAGGATACTCCCTTTGAACTGCTTTTTTGTATGACAAAACACACATTGGGCGCGTGGTTGGTTTTTACTTTTTTTCAAGTACACTATTATTAGAACGCTATTTATAATTTATAATAAAAAATGTGTAACGAAAGCAGTATTTTTTACATTAATAATTGAAGGAGGTAAAACTATGAATGAAAATATTTCAATTGAAAATGTTTATCGTGAATACTCCAATATGATATATAAATACCTTCTTTCAAAAACAGGCAGTGAGGATATTTCCGAAGAGCTGACACAGGAAACCTTTTATCAGGCCGTTAAGAGTGCAGATAAATTTGATTTTTCATGCAAGGTCAGTACATGGCTTTGCGGAATAGCAAAAAATAAGCTTTATGAATATTGGCGAAAGTATCCGAAAACAGATGAACTGAACGAAAGTTTCGAGGTTCGGTTAACATTGGAAGAGCAATACATATCAAACGAAACGAAGCTGGAAATATTAAAAGCAATTCACTATATATCAGAGCCAACAAGAGAGGTTTTATATCTACGGTTGTTCAGCGAATTATCCTTTAGAGAAATAGGCGAGATTCTAGGAAAAACAGAGCAATGGGCAAGGGTAACATATTATCGCGGAAAGCTTGCATTAAGAGAGGAGTTAAATGAAAATGAGTAAATTGGAATGTAATGTAGTTCAGGATTTGCTTCCGAGCTTTGCTGACAGCTTGGTAAGTGAAAAAACGGAAGATGAGATAAAAGAACATCTTTCTGCTTGTGAAACCTGCTCAGGGATTTACAATGAAATGGTAAAAGGAGAAAATATTGAGCAAAAAGAGGATAAGAAAGAAATTAATTATCTGAGAAAAATAAAAAACAGGAATAAAAAAATGCTTGCATCCATTTTAGCGGTTTTTATGCTGCTTATTGCAATTGCATTCGGGCTTTATAGTTTTATCGGTGTTGAAGATGCAGCGTATTCCGTTAATAATATTTATGTAACAGATCATCTGGTGAGTGCAGAAATATTATTATTCAGCAGTTCAAATCATATAACCAAAGTGTCTGCAAAAGAAGCTGACGGCATTGTGACGATAAGTGTAAAATCTTCCCTGTTTTCATTAAGTAAAAAGGATTCGGCGGATTTTGCATTTATAGTAGATGAAACTATTTCAAAAGTGCAGACCTCTGACGGCAGGGTGCTTTGGGAAAACGGAGAGGCAATTTCTCAGAAAATCAACGATATTTATAATGCCAAGGTTAAATATATCGGCGATAATTCGGCAGTATCACATCTTCTTTCCGCAATAAATATTAACGACACATTAAAATGTGAAAACTATGCAATTCATCTTTTGACGGATGAAAAGCCTTACGGCTTGGAAATTTACGATATCAATTCATATGATGAGATGTTTTCTTCTTTTACAGATGAAAGCTATGAGCAGAAAATCAAAACCTGTGCATTTATTATTCTTGCCTGCATTGAAAATGCGGATTTTGTTCAATTTGAATATACAACGCCTAGCGGTATGGAAAAAACATATAAGCTGACCATTGATGAAGCAAATGACTATTTGGGTGTTGTTTCAAAGGGTAAAAATATAAAAGATTTCGCAAACAGCCATTGGGAATTAAAAACGCTGATTGATATTTATGGATAGTAATTATGTACTTAGCTTAATATGAATATAACAACAAATTATTGCAATAGTAAAATAGAGGTAGATGCATGGAAAACCACCATACATCTACCTTTTTATTATGCTCAAATATATTGCGGTATTATTAGCTTTTTTATATCCGAAAATGTCGAAAAGTGACTTTAAAGGTCGTTTTTAACGAATAATGTCAATATTTATCATATAATTTCCACAAATCGGTAAGACCATTTGTACAAAACTCCGACTACTGTAACAGGAGGAAATTTATATGACGAATACGCAATTATTAAACAAAACCATTCAGTCACTTGGAATCCTTAAGCGCTATAAGGGATACAAACAGCTTATGATGTCCGTTGAACTTGCACTGGATGATGAAGAACGACTGATGTACATTACAAAAAACATTTACAATCCTGTTGCGGATATGTGCTGCTGCAATCGCCACAATATTGAGCGAAATATCAGAACCGTTGCCGAACATGCATGGGAAAACCATTCGGAAAGACTTACGGAGATTGCAGGCTATGATATTGTAGCTACACCATCGGTTTCAGAGCTGATTTCCATTCTGGTTACCTATGTTGAGCGTAACAGTACGGATAATTAATTCCATATCTTCTTTCAGCCTTGTCCTATTCGTTAGGATTAGGCTGTTTTATATTACACGATATTTGAGGTTTCTATTTTTTCAAAATCCGAAGCGGGGTGCTTACAAAGCGGACAGATAAAATCCTCCGGCAGCTCCTCGCCCTCATACTCATATCCACAAACCTTGCATCGCCAAACCGTTTTTTTGATTTTCTTTTCGTTTGGTTTTGGTTTTATATTGCTGTGATAATAAGCATATGTTGCAGAGAGAGTGTCTGATATAATGTCGGCATTGGTAACATCTGCTATAAACATTGTATGTGTGCCTAAATCAATTTCCTGAATTATTTTTGCACTTATATAGGAATTTATACCTGCAGTGATATATAAAACTCCGTTATCGGAACGCTTTGCGGCTTCAAATCCGTCAAATTTATTACAGCTTGCTCCGCTTTGAAATCCGAAATGCTTGAACAATTCAAAATGTGCATCCTCGGAAATAACGGAAATGTTGAACACACCTGTGTTTTTTATCATGTTGTGTGTTTTTCCGCTTTTATTAAGTGTAACGGAAATTCTGTTTGGCTCTGTTGTTACCTGCTGTGCTGTGTTAATAATGCAGCCGTTGTCAAATCCGTTTTCTTTTGCAGTTATAACAAAAAGACCATAAGAAATTTTAAACATTGCATTGTTATTCATAAAATTACCGCCTTTCATATTTATAATTTACTGTATTGCAGATAAAATTCAAAATAAAAACGATTCTTTTCACAACTTGGTACTTCAATAGAAACAATGATTGCTCCATTTCTTGTGGTAAGTGCCGACACAAATGAAGGGTAGGCAAAAAACTTCTTTTAATCGCAGGTAACTGCTGTGTTTTGGAATCTTGCGCTGTATTGTGGCTTTTCTGTGAATATTCTTTTCAGTGATTCATGTCTTTTTGTTGGTCTGTTGAAAAAGATTATTCCTAAAATGAATGCACAGGCCGTTGTTAATGCAGTTTGTCTTTATAAAATGTTTGTTGATAATTACAAATAAATGAACCCGGACATGTAAAGTAAAAAACTTCACAAACGCATTTGTAAATAGCTCATAAAAATTCTTGTAATTAAGCCAAAAAACAGAATTGCTTATAAAAGTAAAGATACAGTAAAGTTATAAAGCTTTACATACATAGAATGTAAGATTGTAAAAATAAACACTGATAAATTTCATATAAGAATCAGTAACAAAGTAAACCACGAACCTTTATGGTCCGTGGTTTTTTGTATGCCAAAACCACGCGTTAGACGCGTGGTTCAAATAAGTTACACGAT
>CAJTZJ010000003.1 GCA_910583925.1 uncultured Eubacterium sp.
ACAGAGCAACAAATAAAAATATGGAGGTTAAATTTATGTATGAACTATACGATAAAAGTGGAAACTTCATCTGCTATCGTATGACTAAGCGAATCAAAAATGACTTAGGTGAATACGATGTTTTAACTGCTCGTTCCAAAAAATCAGAAAAAGAATGCAGAAAAATTATGGATGTTAAAATCCGTGATTACTACATTCAGAAAGAAACTGAAAAACACAAAGGTGTATTTCCTGATATGCTGTTCAAAGACTTTGCTGACAACTGGTACGAACTCAATGTCAAGAATGCTGATTGCAGTCAGGTTAATAAAGATAACTACAAGAATTATGTGTACACTCATATCATTCCCTACTTTGCTAATTACAAACTATGCGAGATACACGAAGATGATTGTCAGCGATTTTTAAATCAATATGTTGGTAAAAGCAAAGCTATGGTCTCAAAACTAAGAATGACATTGCGTAGGATAATGCGCAAGGCGAAAAAGCAAAAACTGATACCGGATAATCCTGCTGAGGATATTATCTTGCCACAAGTAACGCAAGGCAGCAGACGACCTATTACAGACGAAGAAAGAGCAATGATACTTGAAACTGCTAAGACACATTATGCAGGAACGATGATTTTGACTATGCTCTACTGCGGACTCAGACCGATAGAAATTCGTCGAATGGAATGGGATTGGTTAGACTTTGAAAACAGTATATTGACTGTAGGTAAATCTAAAACCGAAGCTGGTACAGGCAGAAAAATACCGATTCCACCTCAACTCAAATCAGCACTCATAGAACACAAACTCAAAGGTTTTAATGACAAATATGTATTCGTAAGAGTTAAAAACAATACCCTGCCTATGGACGAGAACGCATTTTATCATGCATGGCACAACTTTTGCAGAGAGATGGATATTGCTAACGGTGCTAAAGTATATCGAAATCAGATTACCAAATCAACACTTGCACCTGACCTTGAGCCATACCTACTCAGGCATACATTCTGCACCGACTGTCAAGCTGCAGGTGTACCTCTGAATGTTGCAAAAGAACTTATGGGACATTCCGATATATCAGTAACTGCTAAAATCTATACGCATATGGTAGACGAAGTATTTGAGCAGAACAGAAAAAGATTAGTTGAATATGCAAATCAAAAGGAACAAAAAGCAATTAATGCATAACAAATTAAAAGGCAGGAAATATAGAGTTTCCTGCCTTTCTTAACTCATTCTATTTATTAAACATTACCGTTATTGATGTGCCTTTATCGAGTTCGCTTTTTACTTTGATTTCAGCATTATGATAAATTGCGGCATGTTTAACGATTGAAAGTCCCAAGCCTGTTCCTCCGATGGTTTTTGAATGACTTTTATCAACACGGTAAAAACGTTCAAATATGCGTTCCTGCTCTGACTGAGGTATGCCGATGCCTGTATCTCTTACAGTCAGCTTTATATGCTTACTGCTTTCGTTTAGTATAACATCAACTGTTCCGTTATCCGCATTGTACTTAATTGCATTATCGCAGAGATTATATATCATTTCATCAAGTATTTTTTCATTGCCCAAAAGAACAGTACTTTCACCAATCAGATTAAGACAGATGTTTCTTTTGACTGCAACAGGCTCTAATCTGCTGATGATATCGGATGACAGTTCAAACAAATCAACTTCTTCCATATCCGCCTTATCTTTTTTTTCATCAAGTTCAGATATTTTAATAATATCATTTACAAGTGTGATAAGCCTTTGGGCTTCTTCATAGATTGATGATGAAAAATCCTTTACAACAGAATCAGGTGTATCACCGCTTTTCATCATTTCGGCAAAGCCTGATATGGATGTGAGCGGTGTTTTTAATTCGTGAGAAACATTGGAGGTAAACTCCTGCCTTAGCTGCTCACGCTGAACACTTTCGGTTACATCCATAATGATAATCACTGCACCGATAACGATGTTTTCTTCCAAAACAGGATTTGCAATCAGCCTGTAGTGACTGTTATTAAATGTTAAATCACTTTTTTCACGCTCTCCTGTCAAAGCCTTTTCTATGGCAAAAAGCAAATTGTCATCACAATCCGTCAGCATTTTTTCAGAGGTGATTTTGTCAATGTCAAGCAGTTTCAAGGCAGCACGATTATATGTCAAAAGGTTCATTTGCTTATCAACAACGATAAATCCTTCCTTCATATTCTCGGTAATCAGCCTGAATTCTTCTTGCTTTTTTTCAGCATTTTTAATCTGCTTTTCAATCGTTCGCTTTTGCTTTGAGATTTTTCTGAGCAGCGGAGCAAGCTCGTCATACGGCTCATTATTTGACGGATTATCCAAATCAAGCGCATTGATTGGTTTGATGATTGATTTTGAAATCCTTTGTGCCATTATAAACGATACTGCAATTGCAACAACAAAAACAATCAGTATCGGCTGAAGCAGGCTTATTAAGATTGTTACAACCGTGTACTGTGTTGTTGAAACACGCAGTATGTTGCCGTCATTCATTTTCATTGCATAATAAACTGTTTTTTCTGCAAGTGTGCCGGAATAACGGATGCTTGTACCCTGTCCGTTTTTCATAGCATCCGCAACCTCTTGTCTGTCTGAATGATCATCAAGCTTTGATTCATCGGCAGAGGTGTCAGCAATAACATCACCGTCAGGTGAAATCAGTGTTATACGCTTATCACTGTCAGTAAAATTTTCAATATAATCAAGTCCTTGATTTTCAACAGCGTAAGCAATATAATTAGCCTCACTTTCAAGCTCGCTTTGCAGTTGATTTTCAAAATACTGAAAAAGTATTCCCATAATCAGCACAATGCTTGACAGCAGAACAACCAACGCTACCGCCACACTTGAGCGAAATATTTTTTTATTCATTCGTATCTCCCATAAACTGATAACCGATATTTTTAACTGTTTTTATATAATTTCCTGCCACCTTCAGTTTTACTCTCAATTTTCTGATATGAACATCAAGTGTGCGTGATTCTTCATAAAACTCACCCCACACCTTTTGCAGCAACTCATCCCTTGTTACAACCTTGCCGTCAGCCTCTAAAAGTACAGACAAAAGCTTGTATTCCTTATAAGAAAGCTCTATTGCTTCGCCTGAAACCTTAATAATATGCTTTTCAAAATCAACATATAATTTGCCGATTTCAAATATACTGTTTTTATTTTTTGTTTTTTCATAACGGCGCAGAACGGCACGAACTCTTGACACAAACTCAACCATACCAAAGGGCTTTGCAATATAATCATCTGCACCGAGATCAAGACCTGTTGCCTTATCAAACTCGCTGTTTTTTGCCGTTATCATAATAACAGGAATGTTCTCGTATTTTTTATTGCTTTGCAATTTCTTTAAAACAGACAGTCCGTCCTCTTCGGGAAGCATAATATCAAGAAGAATAAGCTGAGGTAATGCATCATCCATTCTTTTCCAAAACAGTGACGGCTTATCAAAGCCTTCAGCACCATATCCCTCTTTGCTTAAAGCATAGCAAACAAGCTTGCGGATATTGTCATCATCTTCAAGAATAAATATCATACAAATCACCTCTGTTTCTGTTCTGTTTTCATTATAAAACGATAACCGTTGTTAAGCAATAGAAAATCAACCAAATCTTCCGTTAATATAATCCCTTGTTTTTTCACTTTTAGGATTATTAAAAATAATATCGGTATGATTATATTCAACCATTTCTCCGAGCAGGAAAAATGCTGTTTTATCGGCAATTCTCATTGCCTGCTGCATATTGTGCGTAACGATAATGATAGTATAATCCTTTTTCAGCTTGAGTGCCAAATCTTCAATCTTAGATGTTGAAATAGGGTCAAGCGCTGAAGTCGGCTCATCCATAAGGAGTATTTTCGGCTCAACTGCCAATGCTCTTGCGATACAGAGCCTTTGCTGCTGACCGCCGCTCATACTGAGAGCGCTCTTTTTTAAGCGGTCTTTGCATTCATCCCATATTGCCGCCTGCTTCAGGGAACGCTCAACAATCTCATCCAGCTTGAATTTGGACTTGATTCCGTGTATTCTCGGTCCGTATGCAATGTTGTCATAAATGCTCATAGGAAACGGATTCGGCTTTTGAAACACCATACCTACGTTTTTTCTGAGCATATTCACATCAATATTATTGTAAATATCCTGATTGTTAATCCATATTTTTCCGTCAATTCTGCATCCGTCTACCAAATCATTCATACGATTCAGCGTTTTCAAAAAGGTAGATTTACCGCAGCCTGACGGTCCGATAAGTGCAGTAATCTTTTTTTCGGAAATTTCTATATTTATATTTTTTAAAGCTTGATTTTCACCATACCACAGATTCAGATTTTCTGTTTTAATCATATTCGCCATTATTTTTCCTTTCGCTTTCTGAGTGCTTTTCCTGCAAGTTTTGCTGATAAGTTGATAATAAATGTAAGCACCATAAGGATTACCGCTATTGCAAATGCAATATCAAATTCACCGCGTTCTTTCGCATAAACATAAAGTGCTACAGTCAGTGTTGAGCCTGCTTTTTCAGGCAGAAAACTTTCAAATATGTAAAACAAGTTGTTTGCCATTCCTGCTGTGAACAATAATGCGGCACTTTCGCCGATGATTCTGCCGACAGATAAAATACATCCTGTTACAATTCCGTCAACCGCACTCGGCAGAACAACCGTGCGAATCATATGCCACTTTCCTGCACCGAGAGCAAGGGAGCCTTCACGATAGCTGTTCGGAATTGTTTTCAGGCTTTCCTGTGTTGTTCTGATAATCGTAGGCAACGTCATAATAACAAGTGTTAATGCACCTGCAATAAGGCTTGTTCCTAGCGAACAAAACTGAACAAATATCAGCATTCCCACCAAGCCGTAAATGATTGACGGTATGCCTGACAGGGTTTCCGTTGCAAGCTCTATGACTCTGACAAACCTTTTATTCTTTGCATATTCATTCAGATAAATTGCAGCACCAACACCAATCGGAAGAACGATAACAAGCGTCATCAAAATGATGTAAACCGTATTTAAAATATTCGGTAAAATGCCGGCTGTATCTTTAATTAAACTTGGTGTTGATGTTAAAAAGTCAAAGGAAAGATTCGGAAGGCCTCTATAAAAAACATATCCAATTATGCCAATCAGCATTAAAATAATTATGCCTGTAGAAAGATAAACAAAGGCATTCAGCAGAGTAATCTTAGCTTTTCTTTTTTTAGATATTTTATCATTCATTCTGCTTACTCCTTATTTCTTTTTACAGTTAGATTAAGAATAATGTTTATTGCCATTATGAAGATAAACAAGATTAGTGCGATAGAAAACAATGCCTGCCTTTGCAAGCCTGATGAATAAGACATTTCGCTTGCCACCGCCGTTGTAAGAAAGCGTACGCTTTTGAACAGACTCGGCATATTTGCCACATTGCCTGCCACCATCATAACTGCCATTGCCTCACCGATTGCTCTGCCGATTCCGAGAACAACGGCTGTAACAATTCCGCTTTTAGCCGCAGGAAGCGTAACCTTGAAAACCGTTTCTGTCTTAGCTGCGCCAAGTGCCAGAGACGCCTCTTCATATTCCTTCGGCACGGCACATATTGCTGTTACCGATACAGAAATAACAGACGGCAGAATCATAACGGCAAGCACAAGAATTGCCGAAAACAAAGTTGCTCCGTCGGGTATATTAAACGCTTTTCTGACTAAAGGTACAATGATAATCATACCAAGAAGTCCATAAACAACAGACGGTATACCTGACAATAAATCCACTGCACTGCTGACTGTCTTTGCGATTTTCGGCGGTGCTGTTTTTGAAATAAATACTGCACACAGTATGCCTATCGGTACACCTATAATCACTGCACCTAATGTTCCGTAAACCGAGGTCATTATAAACGGCAGTATTCCGTATGATGCAGGCTCTGCAGTGGACGCCCATTTTGTGTTGAAAAAGAAATCTGCAAAACCTATTTCTTTTATAGCAGGCAAGCCGTTAATAATGAGAAACACTGTTATCAGCACTACAAATCCGATAACAATAAAACCGCATACAGTGAATACACACTTAACTGTTTTTTCAATTGCATTTACTGTGTTTTTTATATTTTTCATTACAATACCTTATCTTTTTACAGGAACTGCTCCTGCCTTAACAATCAAATCATCTGCCTGACCGTTTACTGCAAAATCAAAGAAAGCCTGTGCGGATTCGCTTAATTTTTCATTTGCTCTTGTAACAAAAACAAAATTGCGCTGAATTTTGTATTCTCCGTTCTGAATAGTTTCGGTTGTTGGTGTTACACCCTCAACCTTGATTGCTTTTACTGTATCGCCTACCGATGCAAGGGATGCATAACCGATAGCATTCGGGTTTGATGAAACTGTCTGCACAACATCACCTGTTGAGGTTAATTCCTGAGAATATTTGCACAAATCTTCTGTACCTGTTATGGACTCAAAGCCGTCTCTTGTACCTGATGCTGCTTCTCTGCCGATTAAAACAATCGGTGCATCTGCTCCGCCAAGCTCTTTCCAGTTTGTGATTTCGCCTTTATAAACGGCGGCAATCTGCTCAATCGTTAAATCTGTAACAGGATTTTCCTTGTTTACAATAACAGCAATGCCGTCAATCGCAACAACAGTTTCATCAAGATTTGCTTTCTCCTCATCCTTTAGATTACGGCTCGCAAGACCGATATCACATCTGCCTTCAGCAACTGCCTGAATGCCTGCACCCGAACCGGTCGGATTGTAGGTAACCGTAACATTCTTATTGTCTGCCATATAGGATTCACTGAGATAGCCGATTACCTTTTCCATAGATGTTGAGCCGTCTGTTGATACCGTTTGTGCTGATTCTTTGCTATCTTTTGCAGCATTACATCCTGCAAAAATTCCGATAATCAAACACATACTTACCAATACTCCGATTACTGCGATAATTGTTTTTTTCATAATATTATCCTCCATAATTTTCTGTACCTCAGTACACTTAGAGTATAATTCTTTGTATGTTAATTGTGAAAGCAAAGGTATGTTAAGCCTGTGTTAACACTGCAATAAAAAAGCAGGGGTACTGCAAAATATACAGTACCCCCACCTCAAATTTTGGTGACGAACAATAAACAATACTAAGAACAATTATTTCAGCCCTAACTGTGGCAGCATTACTGCTAAAACTCCAACTACAATACTGAAGATAACATAAATGACAGCAGTCAAAACTGAACCGCCTTTTATAAGTTCTGCTGTTTCAAGAGAGAATGTAGAAAAGGTTGTAAAACCACCACATATTCCAACTCTTAAAAAGAGTAATAATTTAGGATCAATATTCTCATTTTTTGATACAGCAAAAGCTATACATCCAATAGCAAATGCACCAATAATATTTATAATAAAAGTATTAATCGGAAATGATTCAGGATTCTTAATCGGTATCAAGCTTATCAAATATCTTAATACAGCACCAATAAATCCACCCAAACCCACTAACAAGCAATTTAACATTTTTTCAACCCCAACACAAAATTCCAACTAATATTATACTATATAAAATAATGATTTCAATATGATATATCTCTCGAAAATCTCTCACCTAAACGCTCCTAATCGCTCTCGGTAGGTTTTGAGAATTTGATATTTTAGATCTCTGAAAGTCTCACAAAAAATCTCAACAAAACAGAAAAGAAAAAATCGTCCTTAAATCAACAGCAGATTAAGGGCGATTTTGGACTTTTCAAGGCTATTTTGAGCAAAAAATAAGGCTGAAAGCCTAAACTTTCAGCCTGCTGGCAGAGGTATAAGGATTCGAACCTTAAATGACGGAGTCAGAGTGTAAAAATCACTTTTTGAAACATACCTTTTTAAGCCAAATTCTCACTTTTTAGTCTCTCAAAAATCTCTTAGAAAAAATCTTCAATTAATCTAAAACCCAAACTATAATATTAGAAGATAAATAATATAAAAAAATTCTTTTATTCGAAACCTTTTGTCAAGAAATATTATAAATAAACAACTTGAATTTCGCCAACAAATTTTAGTACATCAAAATTCACATTACATAAACAAGCAATACACCTATAGAACACGTGAGAGAGGCAATTAAAGTCACCAAAAATAAACTATATTTTATTTTATTCTTATAATTTCATTAAGTTCTGATACTAATTCCTGCTTAAGTTTAATAAGATCACGCTTTTTCCTAATCTTTTCTCGTAAATCGTAAGATTCAGCATAGAGTTTGGATAAATTAATATCTTTTACCAAAAGAGACAAAGGATATTTAAAAATTTCTCTATATTCACCATTACAAAAAACTATTCTGTCCAAAGGAAATGCTGTTAAAACATCTCTTAAACCTTGGTCATAAGTTACCATATAGTGGTTGGTAAAGTGTTTGTCCTTGATTTGATCTAGTGCCATAAAATACTCAATTGTTCTAATATGAGTTAAGTCCCAAGTCATACCCTGAATTACGCTTAGTATATTGTTAGCGTTTTTTTGAAATTTTTTAAAAAAGGTTTTCGTATTATCATTTTTGTATAAATAGAAATAACAAACGGCTAATTCCCTTTCTAAATATATACCTAAATTATTTATCATAAATTCATTTAACATTATAAATTTGTTTTTCGAAGACTTATTAGATGAAAACTCAATACAAGCTAATTTCAATAATAAACAATATATCAAGTTGAAAATCTCTTGAAAAAAATTTCTTTTGGGAATTAAATTAATATTATTAATAGTTTTATCAACAAATTTGTGGTCTTCTGTGTTAAAAACATCTTTTTTTCCAAAGTCCATTTCAAATTGTTCGGGAGTAGTTTCTTTATAATGGGCATAAGACAACAAACAATCTTTCACTTTTTCAAATATTTTTTTATCTTGCAATTTAAAACTATTTTCAATAAGATACAAATCATTAGTAAAATCCAATCTTTCTTTAAGCACTTTTCTTAAAAAATCATATGTATCATAGATTGGAGTATCTTTAAATCCATCATCATAAATTCGGTTAAGATAACTTATAATTTGCGTGTCGAAATGCACACATCCAGTGAGACCTACATTGGATTTTCCATTTTGCTCAAAAGTCTGAACAATGGTATTATCGTCTAAAACAAAAAAATCGTTTTTGGGCGATAAACTTAATAACGAAACACCATTTGAAACAATACTTTTAAGTTTATCAGGAAATTCATTGCTTTGATACGAAAATAAAATAACACGATAGTTTTTTAAATAATTTCTATTGTAATAAAAATATCCTAGTAAATCATCAGGGCTAAGTTGTAACAACAATTCAAATGGATCAATAATATTCATAGTAAATATCCTTTTAAAATCAATATAATAGATATAATTGTTTTATTAAATAATACCACAGATTTATTTTTATCACAAATAATTCTTTATTATCATTTTATTCAATTTTACATATTGTGCGAATAATTAAAATCTGCTAGAATATGATTATGCACAGAAGATCTATTTAACAGGAGTTATAATATGACACATGTTTTTATAGTTAATGAACAAACAATGAAAGTTCATCTAAAATATCTATTCGCCGGAACAGGCTCATCTAATGATGCTCCATTTTTATTTGATGCTGAATACATAAATCCAAGAAAAAAGTCAGAAGGTGTAACATCTTCAGCCGAAAGAAATTTGGCTGCTATGATTGCTGATGTTTCAAGGATACGAATTGGTGATAAAATCATATTTTACTTGCAAGCAAACAACAATAACCCAGGTATGTTTTTTGGTATATTTGAAGCCGCAAGTGAAGCATTCTATCAGCCTAATTCAAATGATTATTTGACGGAAGAGCTTGGAAAATCATTAAATCTCAGAATATTGATAAGACCAAATAAAGTATATCCAAAAGGGTTATCTGAACACGAAGCACTTGACAGTTTAATAGCTGTGCAACATCCAAGTGATATGTGTTGGAGTCTGATATACAGGAAACTAAAGGGTAATCGTGGCTGTACAATGATTACTGACAAGGAATCAAAAAGATTAGAACTGTTATTATCGGCAAAAAACAATGACAAATATTTAAATACAAATTTCTTTTCATTCAAAGATAACACTATTGTTGCTAGCAATATCGAGAACACCTATGTTGGTATGGGAAACAACTTGGATATTTTACCAAGACTGTTCTATAAAGAAATAAAGAAAAACAAATGTGAATCACACTTGCAGGCATATATTGTACAAAATATTGATAAAGAACCTTTGAAATCTCTATTACTTGAAAATATTGATAATCTTTGGATTGGCAACGAAGTTTCTTGTGGTGTTGGAATGCAAAGAATTGATGTTGCCACAATGCAAACAACAAAAAAATCTGTAATAATAAATATTATTGAATTAAAATGTGTTGAAGCTTATAACGAAATTATTGATAATCAAATTCCTTGGTATATTGAGTGGATGCGTAACTATATTCTCCCGACATTTCCAAGTAAAGCAGTCATAATAAACCCTGTAATTATCGCCAAAAAGTTTAATGATCAACTTGCTTTACAATCGTTTAAGGAGCATTGTGATACATTATATAGAGCAAATTCAAGAACATTCAAGGTTAATCCAATATCGTTAATAACCTATAAAGTAGAAACCAACGATATTTATTTCAAAAAGGAATATTAATGCTGGATATATTGGTTGATCTGTGGTATAGTATCATAAAGAACGAGGTGAGGACTTGAATTATATTGGATCAAAATACTCATTAATAGATTTCTTGACAACAACAATTGCTGATATTGCAGGTGCAAATACACACGGTAAAGTATTCGCTGACTTATTTGCAGGAACTGGTGTTGTAGGAAAGACATTTAAAGAAAAAGGATACAGAGTGATTTCTAATGACATTCAATACTATAGTTATGTGTTAAACAAGCACTTAATTGAAAATGTCCCGCCATTAAGTGTTGATATCGTTGACTCACTCAACCGACTTACCGGGACAGAAGGTTTTATATATAAAAACTATTGTGCAGGTTCCGGTAGCGGAAGACAATACTTCACCGATCAAAATGGAATGAAATGTGACTCAATTAGAATTGAACTTGAAAGGCTAAAAAAATGTGGAGATATTGACGAAGCTCAGTATTATTACTTACTAGCAAGCTTGATAAATTCGATTGACAAATATGCAAATACTGCTTCAGTGTATGGTGCTTTCCTTAAGCAAGTAAAAAAATCTGCTGCTAAAGAATTTGAATTAGAGTTATTACCAATTATTGACGGTGATAAGGAAAGTAAGGCTTATAATTATGATGTTTCAGATATAATCAAAAACATCGGTGGTGATATACTTTATTTGGATCCGCCTTATAATGCAAGGCAGTATTGCACGAACTATCATGTACTGGAAACAATTGCAAAATATGACAGTCCGGAACTTAAAGGCAAAACCGGTCTTAGAGATTATTCAAGACAAAAAAGTTTATTCTGCTCGCCAAAAACAGTAGTAGAAGCATTTGATGATGTATTAAAACATGCCAATTTTGATTACATATTCCTGAGCTACAACAACGAAGGCTTGATGCCGTTTGATGTAATCCAACGCACAATGGAAAAATATGGTGAATACCAAAGATTTGAACAGGAATATCGCAGATTCAAAGCAGATACAGATAAAAACCGAAATATTAAAGCAAAAACAACAACAGAATATCTTCACTGTCTGATTAGAAATTAGTGTTATGGCAACTTTGCATATTGTGAAGTTGCCTTTTTTCTGTTATAATTATTCTATCTAAAATAAAAGGTGGAATGATTATGAAACCATTTGGCGTGGGGACAAAACCCTATTTGTTTGAAAAACTTGCGCAACCTGACAAAAATGGTGTTAGCCGTTGGGTATCAAAAACTGAATTTGTCGAAGAATACGCAGATTTGATGTTTAAAAATGGTGCCGATTGGTGCCGTGCTTCTTCAACTATCACCAAAAAGTATTATGTTGAATTTGATAAGTCTGTTACACCAGGAAATAGTGTTGATAGAATACGACTGAATGGATTTCGTGACAAAGAAGAATGGATTGGGAATCAAACAATTCGTGCTGATATTAAAGCATACTATCAAAAAGAAAGATGCGTCATACTTGGGACATCAAAACCTGAAGTGGATCACAAAAATGGCTGGAAGAATGATTCAGATGTGATGAATACCACATCACAAAAGTGTGAGGATTTTCAACCATTGAGCAAAGCTGCTAATGATGCAAAAAGACAATTTTGCAAAGAGTGTCGCAGGACAGGAAAAAGATATGATGCAAAAAAATTAGGATACCCCGTGTCATTCTATAAAGGAAATGAACAACACAATGGTACAGAAAGTGGTTGTATAGGCTGTTTTTGGTTTGATCCAATTGAATTTAGAAAACATTTATTTTTTAAGGATTCGGAATAGGTAATGGCAAAGTATAATGATTTGGATATGAAAAAATGGAAAGAATATGATGATATCCTTACTGACTCTCTTTGGATATTTAATAAAAGAGATAAATCAGGAGTACATAATGCAAGTTATCACGGAAATTTTATTCCGCAAATTCCAAATCAATTATTTAGAAGATATACCAAAAAAGGTGATTGGATTTTAGATCCTTTTTCCGGTGGAGGAACATCATTAATCGAAGCTCAAAGATTAAGCAGAAATTCTATTGGCATTGAACTTCAAGAAGATATTGCAAAAAAAGCACAAGAATTATTACTCGAAGAAAAAAATCCTAAAACAAAAGGTATGATTATTGTTGGCGATAGCAGGACTATAAGCATTGAGAAAAAATTTGAACAATTTGGTATCAAGAAGGTTCAATTTGTAATTTATCATCCACCATATTGGGATATAATTAAATTCAGCGAAGATAAAAACGACTTATCTAACTGCGAAACTCTTAATGAGTTCCTTGAATCATTTGGACAAGTTATAGATAACACTTCTCAATATCTTGAAAAGAACAGATATTGTGCTGTTGTTATCGGTGATAAATATGCCAACAGTGAAATCGTACCATTAGGATTTATGTGTATGAATTTATTCCTTATGCGCGGATTTAAAATGAAAGCAATTCTTGTAAAGAATTTTGATGAAACAAAGGGTAAATCAAATCAGAAAGCAATCTGGCGTTATCGTGCCTTAGCAAGTGATTTTTATTTATTCAAACACGAGTATATATTTGTATTTAAAAAGATAAAATAATTAGTTTGACAAAAATTATCATTTTTGCTAAACTAAATAGTGTTGACAGAGGAAGTCAATATTATACATCACAATTGAATATTTTTTACTTATGGTTTAACAAAACAGTTAAAACCAATTCTTTAAGTTAAATGAGCGATACAGATAATTAAGTCGGGCATTGAAACGAATACATATTTACATAGCATTCCTTACACAAGGGAGTAGTCTGTGTAAAAGTATGTATAGGTTTCAGTACCCGACTTTTGTTTTGTCATTTTGCATTTGAAATCTATAAAATTTTGAAAAGGAGGCTTAACAGTATTAACGGAAATTATTTTACATTGCCGAATAAAATATTTGATGAAGGATTTACACCTAATGAATTTGTTGTGTACAGTTTCTTAGTTAAGTCAAAGGACAAAAGAAATCAAAGCTATTGGTCAGTACCCAACATGGCTCATTTCTGTGGTATCTGTAATACAACTTGTCGCAAAGCATTGTCGTCACTCAAAGAAAAAGGATACATTGAAATTTCTGAACGATACCGAGATAATGTGCAGCAAAGCAATATCTATACGGTCAACAGAATTTGATGTACCCCTACCTTAAAATATGATGACAAACAATAATAAAACCCTGTCGAACAAAAAATAAGAAAGAAAAATCAAATAAGCAAACTTACTCGAAAAACATATAAAACTCGATTTGTGAGCATTTGTCGAGGTCACAAGAGCAAATGAAACAAATATAGTCTTTTACCGTTTTATCCAAAGCAACGAATAAATCGGGGTCCCCGAAAAGCATTAGCTTTTTGGGGAAAGGAGGAGCAGTGGAATGAGTGATTTTTCGAGCCTTTGCTCGGAAATGAGCAATATGTAACTTGTGACGACGCGATGCTTTGGTATCTGCGAGTTTCGGCTTTGTATTACGCTCGCCAAATGGTAGCGAACAAAGCCATTGGGCTAAGCCCAAACCCCTATCTTTTAAAACAACAATAATTAAATTGGAGGTACAAAACTATTAGTGATAACAGAACTGAAATATTGAATTTCAGAGTAAGTAAAGAAGAAAAAAGACTAATTGAAGATAAAGCATTTATCAAATATGATACACTTGCTCCCTATCTTCGTGACTGTGCGTTGGATAAAGAAATCTTAGTTATTCCCGGATTGAGTGGAATACAAGACGAGCTTAATGCAATAGGCAATAACTTAAATCAACTCACTCGTGCAGCCAACAGTGGTATGTGTTCTGTCGTTGACTTAACTGAAATGCGAAAGGAGGTCGCTGATATTTGGCAATTATTAAACTCAGCTCTGCAAAAATATCTGCTCGTATAGGAATAGACTATATCTGCAACGAAGAGAAAACACTCGGTAAATTGATAAGCGGAAAAGACTGTATGCCTGAAAGCTGCTACGATGAATTTGAAATGGTACGAAATAATTTCAACAAACAGGGTGGAAGAACTTACTACCATATGATACAATCTTTTGCTCAGGATGATGATATTACACCCGAAAAATGTCACGAGATTGGTATGCAAATGGCTGAATATTGCTTTCCTAAATTTCAGGTTCTCGTTGCAACTCACATTGATAAAAAGCATATGCACAACCACTTCATCATAAATTCTGTGAGTTACAAAGATGGAAAGAAGATGGATTTATCGCCTCAAGACTTGCTTGATATAAAAAATTATTCAAATCAATTGTGCAGAGAGAATGGGTTTATCACTACCGAGGCAAAGACAAGGAGAAATGAAAATCCAAAATGGAAACAAAAGATTAGATATTGGGCTTTAAAAATGCTACAAGAGTCCAACGATATGGAAGAATTCATTTGGAAAATGAGCATGCACGGAATTGATATTAAGTTCAATCCCGACTACAAATATATGACCTACACAGACAGTGAAGGACATAGGTGCAGAGATGCAAAACTATTTGATGAAAGGTTACTGAAGAAAAATCTTGAAATGTACTTTGATTTAGGCGGCTGCAATTCAATTCTTGCAGAGAACATACTTGATTATCAGACACCGACAACAGGAAACTGCACTGACGGATTGATGGAAAATATTTTTGAAATGCTTTCAAATATACCAACAGTTGAGCCGAACGAAGATTACTACGACGGCGGCATTGAAGATATCGAACTGGATAAAATTATTGAGAAAATGCGTGCTCATGGATTAAAAATCACTAAAGCACAGCTTTTGTATTGCAGAAATGAATATGACAATCAAGATCAACATCAAGGCTTTGGAATTTTGATGTAGGAGGTTTAAATGAAGAAAACAAAAGCAGAATTAAAATCAATGGCAAACTATATATCATCACAGGAAGGTCAATATCTTTTCAGTGCAAGTGAAATATCAAAAATACTAGGCGTTTGCAAAGACACTACAAGAGAAATTTGCAGCAACCTTGAGCCTGCAACATTCGGCAGAGTAAAAAGATATTTTATCATTGATGTACTTGAATTTATGTATAATCAGAACAAATAAAAAATAATCTCTATAAAAGCTGGATATTCAAAAGTCTCTGTGGTAATGTTGTCACTGCCACAGAGCAACAAATAAAAATATGGAGGTTAAATTTATGTATGAACTATACGATAAGAACGGAAATTTCATCTGTTATCGCATGACGAAAAGAATTAAGAACGAACAAGGCGAATACGATGTTTTAACTGCTCGTTCCAAAAAATCAGAAAAAGAATGCAGAAGGATTATGGATGATAAAATCCGTGATTACTACATTCAGAAAGAAACGGAAAAACATAAAGGTGTTTATCCCGATATGTTATTCAAAGACTTTGCTGACAATTGGTACGAACTGAATGTCAAAAATGCTGATTGCAGTCAGGTTAATAAAGATAACTACAAGAATTATGTTTACACACATATCATTCCCTACTTTGCTAACTACAAATTATGCGACATACACGAAGATGACTGTCAACGATTTTTGAATCAATATGTCGGCAAAAGTAAAGCTATGGTATCAAAACTAAGAATGACCTTGCGTAGGATAATGCGCAAGGCAAAGAAACAAAAGTTAATACCTGATAATCCTGCAGAAGATATTATCTTGCCACAAGTAACACAAGGCAGCCGACGCCCTATTACAGACGAAGAACGAGCATTGATACTTGAAACTGCTAAAACGCATTACGCAGGAACAATGGTACTAACAATGCTATACTGCGGACTCAGACCGATTGAAATTCGCCGAATGGAATGGAATTGGTTAGACTTTGAAAACTCAATTCTAACAGTAGGCAAATCTAAAACAGAAGCAGGTACAGGCAGAAAGATACCGATTCCGCCACAGCTAAAATCAGCACTCATTGAACACAAACTCAAAGGTTTTAATGACAAATATGTATTCGTGAGAGTTAAAAACAATAAACTCCCTATGGACGAAAATGCATTTTATCACGCTTGGCACAATTTTTGCAGAGAGATGGACATTGCAAACGGTGCAACGATTTACAGAAATCAGATTACCAAATCAACATTAGCTGAAGATTTAGAACCTTACCTACTCCGTCACACATTCTGCACCGACTGCCAAGCCGCAGGTGTACCACTAAATGTTGCTAAAGAACTTATGGGACACAGTGATATATCTGTAACAGCAAAAATCTACACCCACATGGTAGACGAGGTATTTGAACAGAATCGAAAAAGATTAGCTGAATATGCTAATCAAAAAGAGCAAAAAGCAGTTAACGCATAATGAAAAAACAATGAAATAGGGGTACATAATTTTAAGTACCCCCACCTCAAATTTTGGTGACAAACAATATATAAAACCCCACCCATTTACCAAATCATAGATTTCGAATGGGTGCCGAGAACCTTGTTATTCGCTTTGCTCATAATAAAAAAACTGAATTTTTTATTTAGTCTGGACTTTGGCAGAAAATCGTGGTATGTGTTGTGTTGCGGAAACGCAGGCTTCGGTTGTCGCTACAAAAATTTAAGGTAGAGGTTTTATTATCCTCTACCTTAAATTCACATTATACCCATAAACTATTTCTATATTATAATCTCGTGTCATACTTACTTACTCGCCGCTTTATCGCCTCTTTCCCACCTTCCATTATTTCAAGAACATTATTTGCTGTAACACGAGAATCAATAGCTCCGTTATTAGACAAATAACTATTACTACCATTGTATTTTAAAACCAAAATATTTTCAGCATCAGCTGCAACTGGTATATTTGGATTATGTGTAGAAATAATTATCTGACGCTTTTGCTTTGAATTTCTAAATTCCTTAACAAGTGTTGAATAAATATAACTATTATCTAAATCATCTTCAGGTTGATCCATAAGTAATGGACGATTATCATTTAAATTATAAGCAGCATTTAGAATCAATAATAAGAGTGCAACCGCATTCTGACCCATAGAAATTCTTTTATTGTCTTTATAATTTTCATTATATGTTGTTCCTGAATTAATATTGTATTCCATCTTTAAAGAATCATCGAGAAATACTTGTATATCTTCTTCATCTAAACTATCTCTTATAGCAATTAAATCCGACTCCTCTACATTTTCATCCAATTTATAGTTATTTTTGATTTCATTAAAACTGGATTCAAGTAAAAAAATATAGAAATCAAAAGAATCAGCATAAATACTAACCTTATATACTTTAGTAATTATCTCTCGTATTGTAATTTGGTAATCATAATATTTATTCTTCATTCTAGAAATACGATTTGATAAATCATTAATACCATACTCCCAATGGTTATCACTAATTTCTTTTGTTAAAGATAATTTTAATTTGCCAATAAGTAAATTATTCAACTCGTCTATCATCTGTTTTCTTAATTTACTCAGTTTAATGCGATTATTATTGATGATTTTTAAATAATTAATTATTTCTTTTAAATTTCCTTCATCAGAAATATATTTATAAAAATTTTTAGTTGAATTATTCCTGCGTGTTTTTATGAGTAAAAGTTGCTCAGAAAGCTTTTTGGTAATGTTCTCAATCTGTTTAATTATACTTTGATATTCATTATGATATTTCCAGTTGATGAAATCATCAACAATTTCAAGAATTTTTCTTGGATTTTTACTATACTCAAATAACTGTCTTTGTTGATAACCGGCAGTAAGATAAAGTTTCAAAAATTCTTGATTAAATAATTTCTTATTAGTTGAAAATCGTTTAGCTTTTTTTCCTTTGAAATATATTTTTCGATTGGAATAAAACTGACGTTCTTGTGTATAATTATCAAAACTACTACTATTACTTCCAAAAACAGCATAAATATTATCATTTTCGTTAATAAAAACTACGGCAGAAGAATACTTTTGGTATGCTTGATCAAGACTATTTCCTTTTAAACTATTAGGCATAATAATACTTTGAATAATATCCAAGAGTGTTGTTTTTCCCGTACCTCTCGAACCTATTATACAGTTCAATTCAGAATTAAAGCGAAAGCAAGTATATTTACCATCTTTGTTAAATATTGAACTACAAACAGCAACACCTTCAATAAATGAATATTTTGTTGGTTCGGTATTATAACAAATTCGCATTTCCGAATCAATTAAAGCCATTTTTAATGATTCAAACGAAACTTCAGAAAGTTTAATCTCGGAATATTTACTCCCTAATTTTGAACCACTTTTTCCCGTATACTTATCATTTAATAATAAACCATGGCAGTCAGAACACTTTATATATGCTAATGGACTTGCCTTTCTACTATAATCTTTGTTTGAAAGTTTACTAATTAATTTTTCTTTGTTAATATCATCATTACATTGAATACCTAATAATCCGGGATTTTTAATGATTTTAGCTAATGATTTTCCGTTAAAATTAAGATCATTTTCGTTAATTGCCGATGAGGATTTACATAAATTCTGTAAAAAACCTTTATTACTATCAGCATGGGCTAAAAATGCAAAGCCACCATTTTCGCTAATTTTATCAATTAGCAAAGAAGGACCAAGATTATCTGCTAGAGCATTCTCCGAACCCTCTGAAAAAGTATCAATACCAATATCATTAAGAAACCTTTTCTGCTTATCTTCATCAAAATCATTTGGAAATACTGCAATTAAATGTTTTGAAAAACATGTAATTTCTATTCCGCAAAGTATACATAAATTTCTGTATTGTTTTGATATTTCGTCTTTGCTTTTTATAAGAGCAGATAAATAATTATAACCTGAAAAAGTATTGTGATCAGTAATAGCAATTATTCGCAAATCGTTATCTAAAGCTTCATCTAACAATTTTTCATATGCATCTTCTTTTGACAAAGGTTTATATGAAAAATCATATGATGCTGGTGTGTGAACATGAAGATCTATCTTAACTTTTTTTACACCAGTTGACATACTAATCATTTTATTATAGAGTTTTTCTATTTCATTTGAATTCAAAATCTCCACCTCTAAGTTAACTTATTACAAATATTATAAACTAATATAATCCCATTGACAAGTCTCTCGAAAATCTCTCACCTAAACGCTCCCAGTCGCTCTCGTTCGGTTTTGAAAATCTGAGATATATCGGTCTCTGAAAATCTCACAAAAAATCTCAACAAAACAGGAAAGAAAAAATCGCCCTTAAATCAGCAGCAGATTGAGGGCGATTTTGGACTATTTAAGACTATTTTGAGCAAAAAATAAGACTGAAAGCCTAAACTTTCAGCCTGCTGGCAGAGGTATAAGGATTCGAACCTTAAATGACGGAGTCAGAGTCCGGAGTGTTACCGTTACACTATACCTCTATATACAATTTTTAATGCGTTTACTATTATAACCGATAATTTTAATTTGTCAAGCAAAATTTTAATTTAATGTTAATTTTCACTAAACAATTTCTAAAATATTGTTTTTAAAGTTTTATTATTGTATAATAGATTAAATTTTAAATATAGAAATTGGTGTAAAATTGAGAATACTTACTATCGGAGATGTTGTTTCAAAGCAAGGCTGTGATTACTTAATGCAGCAGCTTCCGAAGCTGAAGAAAGAATTTTCGGCAGATCTTACAATTGTTAACGGAGAAAACTCTGCAATCGGAAACGGCATTCTTCCGCAAAACGCAAATCATATTTTCGCCTGCGGAGCAGATGTTATAACACTTGGAAATCACAGTTTGAGACGAATAGAAATTTATCCTTTTCTTGATGAAAATGAATACATCATACGCCCTGCAAACTATCATCCGTCTGCCCCCGGGCGAGGAATGGCAATCATAGACAAGGGCTACATCCGTATTGCCGTTATTAATCTGCAAGGTGCGGTTTACCTTGAGCCAATCAGAAATCCTTTTGATGTTATGGATGAAATGATTGAAAAGGCAAAAAAAGAAAACTGCAAAATCATTATAGTTGATTTTCACGCAGAAGCAACCAGCGAAAAACGAGGAATGGGATACTATGTTGACGGCAGGGTTTCTGCCCTTTTCGGAACGCACACGCATGTGCAAACCTCTGACAATCAGATTCTCCCGAACGGAACTGGATACATTACAGATCTTGGAATGACAGGTCCTCTTCATTCGGTATTAGGCGTTTCAACAGAAGCCGCTATTCAGAAAATGAAAACAGGGCTTCCCGTTCGTTTCAAAAATGAGGACGGTCCCTGCTCTATTGAAGGCTGTTTTTTTGAAATAGACAATACTACCGGCAAATCAATCCGCACGGAAGCATTCAGGAGGTAACTATGAAAAAAACAATCATAATTTTTTTATGCGTTGCCTTTGCAGCTTCTGTTCTGACAGCCTGTTCCTCAGATGCTTCAGGCAATGAAACGGAGACGCAGCCAAAAACTGTCCATGCGATTCCTAAAGACGATACATCCTTTAAATTATGCTATACTCAATCAGACAGCTTAAACCCATATAAATGTGAAACACAAAACAATCAGATACTTTCACAGCTTGTTTTTGAAAGCTTATTCTGTATTGATGACAGCTATAAAGCAAACCGCAACATTGCCGAAAAATACGAATACCCGAATTCAACTACTTTAAGCGTTACAATTCCGAGCAGATTAAGTTTTTCAGACGGTTCTTCCCTTACAGCAGACGATATTACCTATTCTTTCAGAAATGCCGTAAAATCAAGCTATTGGGGTTCATCGCTGAGCGGAATATCCTCCTGCTATGCCGTTTCATCAACAGTTGTTAACTTTCAGCTTGAATATCCAAACAGCTATGCTCACAATCTGCTTATATTCCCTATAATCAGCGAAAGCAGTGAAACGAGCGATTATCCCATCGGCAGCGGAAGATATTATTTTGCAGAAGAAAACGAAGGAACCGTTTTAAAGGCAAATAATAAAAATGGATTTTCGCCGTATTTTACAACGATTCATCTTGAAAACATCCCTGCATCCGATTCTATAGATAATGCAGTTAACATCGGCAGTGTCAGCCTTACATTCAGAGATCTGAGCAGAGATTCTTCAAAAAGAATTGATTCGAACTACAAGCTTGTTAACATAAACAATCTCGTTTACATTGGCATAAACAATAAAAAAGGGTTGGGCGCAAATTCATATATAAGAAAAGCAATTAATTCTGCTATAGACAGAGATGTACTTGCAAACAGTGCATATGCAGGCTTTGCAAAAACGGCATCATCTGTGTTCAATCCGGATTTTGAGCTTTCGTCAACTGAAATTTTCAATACTTCCGCAGACATGAACGCCGCTAAGCAGGCAATGCTTCAGAGCGGATTATCAAACTTTTCCATATCCTTGCTTGTTAACGGAACAAATTCAGACCGAGTTGCATGTGCCAAGCTGATTAAGCAGCAGCTTGAGGCTGTTGGCTTTCATATAAACCTTTCTATTGCCGACACATATGAAAATTACGAAAAGAGAATCCAAAAAGAGGATTTTGATTTATATTTAGGCGAAATCAAGGTTACTCCGGATATGTCACTTCAGCATTTCTTTTCAAAAAAGGGAAGCGCTCATTTCGGAATCAATCCCGAAAAAAGCATATCCGCAGAAGAATATAATAAATATATAAACGGTGATGCAGAACTTGGAAGCTTTTTAATTTCTTTTTCAGAAGAAATGCCCTTCATTCCTATTCTTTACAGACAGGGAATGATTTGCTTTTCCAAAGAGATGAACGGAGATATGCAAGGCACAAGTATGGATTGCTTTAAAAACATTGAAAATTGGTATTTTAAATCAGAGTAAATTATATAGCTTGCTATATCTGACAAAATATAATATAATGGATATATTAATATAATTTAAAATAAATCTATGAACGGAGGTTCGTTTATGGTTAAATTTGAAAATCCTAACGGATACATTGAAATCACAGGCAACTACTTTGGAAATCTGGTCGGCAAAGCTGCGCAGTCCTGCTTCGGAGTTACGGGAATGGTTGATTCAGGACCACTTCAAAGTGTAAAATCAATTATAAAAAACCGTGTCGGCAGTGATAATTTCTGCCAGGGGGTCAATGTTAAAAGTGTTAATGGTGCTCTTGTTGTTGATCTCCATATTTCCGTTTCATACGGAGTTAATATTTCTGCAATAGCCGACAGCATAAAAAACAAAGTCAGATATACTGTTGAATCTGCAACAGATCTCAGAGTATCCGCAGTAAATGTTTATGTAGACGCAATAAATTAAAGGAGATTATTCTTGATGATTACTGGTAAAATGTTTCGAGACGGAATAATATCCGCATCAAACAATATTGCAAACAGTCGTCAGGCTGTTGATGCATTGAACATATTTCCTGTACCGGACGGAGATACAGGAACAAATATGAGTATGACAATCGGCGCTGCTGCCAAAGAAATGGCAGTTCTTGCTGATGACTGCACAATCGGAGAAGCCTCAGCACGCTGTGCTTCCGCCCTTTTACGAGGAGCACGAGGAAACAGCGGCGTTATTCTTTCTCTTATATTCAGAGGCTTTTCAAAAGCATTCAAGGGGCTTGATGAAGCAGACGGAAAGGCAATTGCAAAGGCGTTTTCAGAAGGTGTTGAGGCAGCATACAAGGCTGTTATGAAACCGACTGAAGGCACAATTTTAACAGTCATCCGTATGGCTTCCGAGGCTGCAGGCGAAGCTGCTAAAACAGATAATAATCCTATGCACATTGCAGAAATTGCTCTTGCAGCAGCAAAAAAAGCATTGGCTAAAACACCCGAGCAGCTTCCTGTTTTAAAGAAAGCAGGCGTAGTTGATGCCGGCGGACAGGGTCTTGTTCTTATTCTCGAGGGCTTTGAAAGCGTATTTGACAATTCTGCAATTGTTCAGGCACTTGAAGGCAGTGCCGTTGCTCCTGTTTCAACACCAAGCAAAAGCACGGTTGCCGCTGCATCCGATGATATTGAATTCGGCTATTGCTCTGAATTTCTTATTGAAAAGGCAGGCGATGCAAAAGAAAAGGATCCGTTAAAGCTTCGCGCTTTTCTGGAATCAATCGGCGACTGCGTTGTTGTAGTTGACGACAGCGATATTATCAAGGTTCATGTTCATTCCAACCAGCCGGGTAATGTTATTCAGGCTGCATTAAAATATGGTCAGCTTATAAACATTAAGATAGATAATATGCGTTATCAGCACAGGAACGCTGATGAAGGTGTTAAAGCGGGCGAAGAGCCTGTTCTTCCACCTGCCGATCCTACTAACGATTACGGCTTTGTAGCCGTTTGTGCAGGCAACGGTCTTACCGAGCTTTTCAAGGATATCGGTGCAGATATTGTTGTAAGCGGCGGACAGACTATGAACCCATCAACAGATGATATTCTTAACGCAATAAACGCAACTCCCGCCAAAACCGTTTTTGTTCTTCCAAACAACAAAAATATTATTATGGCTGCTGAGCAGGCTATTCCGCTTGCCGAGGGCAGAGAGGTAAGAGTTCTTCAAACCAAAACAATACCACAGGGTATTTCGGCAATGCTTATGTTTGATGAATTTGATGATGCGGATACAAATCAGATGAATATGATGGAGGCTGCCGAAAATGTTTCTACAGCCCAGGTTACCTTTGCTGCAAGAGACAGCGAGGTTGACGGCAATCCGATTGAGCAGGGCGAAATCATGGGACTTTGCAACGGTAAAATCAAATTCACAGGCAAAGACATTGCAGATATAGCCTTTAAATCGGCAGACAAAATATTCAAAAGAAATCAAAGCAGCCTTATAACCATTATTTACGGCGAAGAGGCAACAGAAGAAATGGCTTCTGAGGTTGAAGCAAAGCTTCGTAATAAATACGGTGATGAGGTTGAAATGAATATCGTTAACGGCGGACAGCCGATATACTATTTCATAATTTCAGTGGAGTAAAAATGATTAACCTTAACAGCGATATAAAATATATCAAAGGTGTTGGAGAAAAAAGAGCCGAGCTTTTCAATAAGCTCGGCATTTCTTGCGTTCGTGCGCTTATTCAATTTTATCCCAGAAAATATCAGGATTGGTCTGATGAAAAGATGGTTAGGGATTGTGAAAACGGTGAAAATGTCTGTATCAAGGCCACCCTGATGACACCGGTTAAAGAGCATATGATACGAAAAGGAATGACTCTTTTCAAATGTAATTTTACAGACGGAGAAACAATCATACATGTAACCATCTTCAACAATAAATATCTTGCAAAATCACTTCGTCAATACAACGATTACATACTTTACGGGAAGCTCGAAAAAAACTTAACCTCTGCAAATATGAGCTCGCCAAGCATTGAAAAAGCGGAGCAAAATATCGGAATTCATCCCATTTATTCGGCAACTGAAAAGCTCAGTTCAAAAGCAATATCAAAGGTTATGAAAACAGCACTTGATGAATTACCGACATTGGAAGAAACACTGAATACGGAATTCCGATTGCAATACAAACTTGTTTCCCTTGATTTTGCAATAAGACAGATCCATTTTCCTGACAATGAAGAAAACCTTGAAAAGGCAAGATACAGGCTTATTTTTGAAGAGCTGTTAATCCTTCAGCTTGGCTTACTAAAGCTTAAGGGCAACAAAAAAGCCGAAACAAAGCTGACAATAAAAAAGGATTATACTGACGAATTCTTCAGCCTCTTGCCGTTCACTCCAACAAACGCACAAAAAAAGGCCATTGCCGACTGCATAAATGATATGAATGGAAAATATGCAATGAATCGGCTTATTCAGGGTGATGTCGGCAGCGGCAAAACAGCCGTTGCTGCAGGTGTTTTATATACAGCAATAAAAAACGGCTTTCAGGGTGCTCTTATGGCACCTACGGAAATCCTTGCCATTCAGCATATGGAAACGATAAGCAGAATGCTTGAAAACACAGGCATCACAGTTGATTTGCTGACAGGAAGCACCTCTGCAAAGGAAAAACGGGAAATTAAAGGCAGACTTATAAACGGAGAAACCGACCTTGTTATCGGCACACATGCACTGATTCAAAACGATGTTGAATTTAAAAATCTGGGTATTGTTATAACAGATGAGCAGCACCGCTTTGGTGTTCATCAAAGGGCAAATCTGGCTATGAAGGGAAACGAGGTGCACACACTTGTTATGAGTGCCACTCCTATTCCGAGAACACTTGCCCTTATGATTTACGGCGACCTTGACATATCTATTCTTGACGAACTGCCTGCAGGCAGACAAACAATACGAACGGATGTTGTTGATTCGAGATACCATAAAAGAATATATGATTTTATCAAAAAGGCTATTGCACGCGGGGAACAGGCTTATATTGTCTGCCCTCTTGTTGAAGAGGGAGAAAGCGACTTGAAACCCGCAACACAGTATGCTGAAATGCTTTCCGAAACCGCCTTTAAAGGATATAATATAGGGCTTCTTCACGGAAAAATGAAAGCGAAAGACAAAGAAAAGGTAATGAATGCTTTTTCCGACGGCAATATTAAAATCCTTGTTTCAACAACCGTTATAGAGGTTGGAGTTGATGTACCTAACGCAACAATTATGGTTATTGAAAATGCGGAGCGCTTCGGTTTATCACAGCTTCATCAGCTTCGAGGCAGGGTTGGCAGAGGTTCATCACAATCCTATTGTATTCTTGTCTCAGACAGCAAAAGCGAAACGGCACAGAACAGGCTTGCAATTATGAAAGATAATTCAGATGGTTTCAAAATTGCAGACGAGGATTTGAAGCAGAGAGGCCCCGGAGATTTCTTCGGAAACCGCCAGCATGGTCTGCCCGATTTGAAAATTGCGGATATGCTGGCTGATACGGAAATGCTTGCTTTGTGCAGACAGGCAGCAGACGAGATTTTAGAAAAGGATTGCAACCTTGATTTGCCCGAAAACAAAGCCCATGCAAATGCCATTTCCGATATGTTCAGAAATTCCGTTGCAAACTGATATTTTAAAGGAGTAAAAATGATTAAAAGAATTGATAGTATGGAGCAACTGCCTGTTTGCCTTGAAATCATTCACAAAAGCTTTAAAACAGTTGCCGATAAATTCAATTTTACAAAAGAAAACTGCCCAAGGCATACATCATTTATGCCTATTGAAAAGCTTGAAGAGCAATATAAAAACGGCTTCAAAATGTTTTTATATTCTTTTAACGATGATAATATAGGCTTCTTTTCTGTTAAAAGTTATGATAATAATTTAGAACTGAATACTCTTGGTGTTCTTCCCGAATACCGTGAAAACGGAATAGGAAGAAGCATAATTGATTTCAGCAAAAAATATGCACGTGAACATAATTGCAGGAAAATAAAAATAAGCATTGTTGAGGAAAACACAATTCTAAGGAAATGGTATGAATCACTTGGTTTTATTCATACAGGTATCAAAATCATTCCGGATTTGCCATTTACAGTTGGATTTATGGAATTAACCTTATAAAATAAAAACTCCCTTTACAGGGAGTTTTTTTATTGATATTTGTTCAATTTATTATTCTGCTTCGGTTTCAGGTTCGGTTACCGTTTCTCCGTAGACCTGAATAACAACCTCATCGCCTTTGGCGATTTCCTCGCCTGCTGCAGGAGCCATACCGTTTCTTTTACGAACAGTATTCGGTGTATCGTTATCATCATTATATATGGTTACAACTCTGACCTTGAAACCTTCCTCTTCAAGAGTCTTTACGGCATCATCCTTGGATTTTCCGCCGACATCAGGAACAGATACGGTTTCAATGCCCTTGCTGACAGTAAGAACAATTGCCGTTCCTTTTTTCACCTCGTCGCCTGCTTTAACGCTTTGTTCAAAAATCAAGCCTTCTTCTACATCCTTGGAATACTCACTTTGGAAAGTAATTGTAAACTGAGAATTCCACGAGGCCTGATTTTTAACATCAGATTCCGTGTAGCCTGCCTTGCAGAAATCGGGAACAGTTACCTTGACAGCTTCAGCCACAGGGGGAGCCGTTGTTTCGGGCGTATCGTTTCCGCCCTTTGAAAAATGAACAACACAGAAAACCGCAGCAGCAAGAACAGCAACTGAAACGGCAACTGCAAGAATCGTTTTAATCTGCTTTTTACTGCTTTTCTTAATAGCGTCGGTTTCATTATCTTTTTTCTCATCAGATTCAGAAACAGCAGAAGCTGCATTAACAGAATTCGCAACAACAGAAGGTGCCGCAGAAAGAAGTTCTCTGAAATCTTCAACACACTGAATTCGGTTTTCAGCATAGATCTGAAGACCGCCGCCGAGCGCACGGATAACATGAGCAGGAATTCTTTCGGCAATACTGTTTGGTATCATCAGCTTATCATTAACAGCCCTTGCCGGTGCTTCGGGAGGATTGGTTCCGACCAAAGCACGATAAATACAGGCTGAAAAAGCATAAATATCCGTTGCAGGACAAATAATGTGGCTGTTATCATACTGTTCAAGAGCAGTATATCCGGCAACCGGCTTAAACCCAAGCCCACTTGACGCATCATTGCATTCACTGATACAGAAGCCTGCAAGACGAACCTTGCCGTCTCTGCAAAGAACAAGATTATCCGGATTGATTGCACCGTGTGCTATTCCGTTTTCATGAAGCGCTTCAATCGTTGTAAGAATCGGCATAAACATCAGCCTTGCTTTATCCCACAATATACTGTTGTCCGTACTTCTTATAAGGAAATCATGAAGGGTAACACTGTCCATCTTTTCACAAACGGCATAAGCAGTTTCATTTTCTTCAAAAATATCAAGCACAGGAATTACGGCTGAAAGAGAATTCAACCCCTTAAGCGTTCTCCATAGCTTAATGAAAGATTCCTTATAACCTGCAAAATTCTTTCTGTATCTTTCTCTGACATGAACATCATTATTACCCTCAAGACGATTACATATTCCACCGGGCAAAAATTCACGGATTGTTACAACGGCATTACGCTCGGTATCATAGCCTATATAAACAACCGAATCATTTTCAACTGAAATAGCGTTTCCGACTATATAGCGCTTTGCAAGAATGGTTCGGCGTGGAAGAAAAAGCGTATCTGTAACAGAATCATTATCAAATCCACAATTTCTGCAGATACAGCCGGCAGTTAACGGCTCAAAACAGTTCATACATAAATTTTCAGTGTATCCCATTTTTTCCTCCGATTATAGTAACATATTAATATTCATAGTTTATCAATCAAACGAAGATTTGTCAAGAAAACTAAAATGTATACTTTGTTAATTTATTTTGTTTGAATTGATTTCAAACAGTTTATAGTATATAATTAAACTGTTAAAATTATTATGAGGTGATACAATGAATTTTAAAACCCTGCCTAACGGAATGTGTGATGGCTTTGTTATTTTAAAAAAATGTGAAGTAAAAAACTCAAAAAACGGTTCTGCCTATCTTGATCTTATTTTAGGGGATAAAGATGGAGAAATTCCCGCAAAGCTTTGGGATTATACCGATAACGGGTTATTTGAATCTGAAATGATTGTTAAAGTAAGAGGCACAATTGAACAGTACAACGGAAAAGACCAGTTCAGAATTGCACAGATTCGCCCTGTTGCTTCAACGGATGAATACAATATCGCAGACCTTGTACCTGCAAGTGAGATTGGAGGAGAACAGATATTCAATATGCTTTTAAGGCGTGTTAACGCTTTTAAAGATAATGATTTAAAAAGCATTGTTCTTTCCATTTTAGAAGATAAAAAGAAGCTGCTTATCAATTGCCCTGCCGCCTTCAGACTTCATCACGCTATGGTCGGCGGATTAATGCTTCATACAATCTCTATCGTAAGAATGGCAGAGGAAATATGCCAAATCTATCCCAATATAGATAAAGAGCTTCTGCTTTCGGGAGCCATTCTTCATGACACGGCAAAAACATGGGAATTTGAGCTCAGCAAAACCGGACTTGTCAAGGGATACAGCACTGAAGGCGAGCTTATAGGCCATCTTGTTAAAGGTGCAATGTATGTTGAAAACACAGCAGACAGGCTTGGAATAAAAAGTGAGAAGGTTGTTTTGCTTCAGCATATGATTCTAAGCCATCATGGTGTACCGGAATTCGGTTCCCCTGTCAGACCGATGTTTTTGGAGGCGGAAATTTTATCTGCCCTTGACTCGCTTGATGCAACTATCTTTGAAATAAACAACGCAACCGGCAAGGTTAAGCCCGGCGAATTCACAGACAGACAATGGGCGCTTGACAACAGAAAGCTTTATAATCACGGACTTACAAATAACGAACACAAAGTTAATCTTGGAGAATAAACATAATGGAAAATGTTTTGGAAAGCTGGGCTGAAATAGCCATAACTGTTAAAACTGAAGATATTGAAACAGCCGGAAATATTGCAAATATGGTTGTTCCTTACGGCATTTACATAGAGGATTATTCCGCACTTGAAGAAGATGCTGCTGAAATTTCTCACTATGATTTTATTGACGACAGCTTATTGCATAAAGACCGAACAAAGGGAATTATTCACATTTATATCAATCCTCATGAAAATCCGCTTGAGGCTGTTTCTTTTATAACAGAAAGGCTTAACAGCGAAAATATAGAACACGAAATAAAAACCGCAGCCTGCAAAACCGAAGATTGGGTTAACAACTGGAAGCAATATTTTCACGCTATGCCGATAGGCAAAAAGCTGCTTATCAGACCGCTTTGGGAGAAAGAATATGATACAGACGGCAGAATCGTTCTGAACATTGAACCCGGTCTTGCGTTCGGAACAGGAAGCCACCCTACAACAAAGCTTTGTCTTGAAACGCTTGAAAAATATATTGATGAAAACTCAACAGTGCTTGATATTGGTTGCGGAAGCGGGATTTTGTCCATAGCTGCTCTTTTACTCGGAGCAAAATCCGCTTTTGGCGTTGATATAGAAAAGCTTGCAGTTAAAACAGCAATTGAAAACGCAAAAGAAAATGGCTTTGGGTCCCCTGTTTTTGATGCTGTAAACGGTAATCTTTCAGACAAGGTGAGCGGAAAATACAATGTAATTGTTGCAAATATCGTTGCAGACATCATTATGCAGTTCAATGAAGAAGTTTCCGAATTTCTTGAAGACGGAGGCATATATATTACAGGCGGCATTATAGATATAAGAAAAGATGAGGTTGTCCGTTCATTTGAACAAAACGGCTTTGAAATCATTGCAAATTACGAAGAAAAGGGCTGGAATGTTTTTGTCTGCAGAAGGAGATAAGCTTTGGAAATATTTTTAATTATTTTAGGAATTATACTTGCCGTGCTTACATTGCTGTTCAGTATATGCGGATTTATTTATAATCAGATTGTATGGCGAAAAACAATTAAAATTCCTCAATTTATAACCAATTTACTTGCCGGAAACGATATGTCACTTGATAATTACGACGAAGATGCATATAAAGCCGAAGCGATACTTATGCCCCGTATTACAAGAACAGAGGAATATATTTCCGATAACGGCGAAAAGCTTATTGCACGAATCATAGAACCTCAAAAAAACAACGGCAGACTGATCTTGGCCTGCCACGGAGCAAGAAGCTGGGGCATCGGTGAATTCTGCTTTATCTCTGATTATTTTTACAAAAACGGTTACACGGTTATTATGCCCGACCATAGGGGCTGCGGCGACAGTGACGGCAAATATATGGGCTACGGAACCCATGAATCCATAGATACATATTACTGGGTAAATTACGCAAAACAGCATTATCCCGATTTGGATATTTTTCTTATGGGCGTTTCAATGGGTGCAGCAACTGTACTTATGATGAGCAAAAATGCTGAGGATCATGCCATAAAGGGTATAATCGCAGACTGTTCATATACATCTGCATGGGACGAATTTTCCTATCAGCTTAAAACATCATTTCATCTTCCCGATTTTCCGATTCTGAATATATGCAATCTGTACAGCAGAATAATTGCAGACTATTCTTTTAAGGATGCCTCCCCTCTTAACGCGGTTAAAGAGGCTAAAAAACCGATACTTTTTATCCACGGCGGCAAGGATGATTTTGTGCCGACCTATATGGAAAAAATCCTTTATGATGCCTGCTGCACTGAAAAGGAAATGCTTGTTGTTGAAAATGCCATTCATGCACGAAGCTATTATACAGACCCGATAAAATACCAGAAGGCAATAGAAAGCTTTATGGATAAATACAGCAAAACAAAAAGCAGAGTGTAACGCTCTGCTTTTCCTTATCCCTTACAGCCGACACTAATATAATTGATATCGCTGATTTCATATGTTTCTTCCGGCTCACTTTCATTTATTATATTGCATTCTTCCGTAATATGAGAATATTCTTCATATGTTTTATATTCATTTTTCTTGGTATCAATATCAATATAAAGATTAATATTCTGAACATCCCACCAATTCCATTGCATTGCTCTGAAAACAAAATGATATTCATCAATTTCCGTGTTTACTAAATATTCCCCATAATCTCCTGCTTTTACCAAAAGTGTAACACAATCATCATTATCTTGAACCAACACAGTGTTTTCAGAATTTCTTTCGTATGTTGCATAGGCTTTTATATTATCTGATTCCATCAACTTGCCGCCTATCGTGGCAGTAAGATTTATTGTTATTCTATCGCCTTTATATGCTCTGTAATAAAAATAACTGCTTTGAAATAACTCAACTCCGTTTTGAACACAAACAATAATAAATAAAGCAAAAAATACTGCACTTATTGATAAAAATACTTTTTTACATTTACTCATAAAAACACCCCCTTGCTGATTACATTGTATCAACAAGGGGATTTTACTTCAATGAATTTGTAATGGATTCATTCCACGAATCGTAGAATTTCAAATTTTATTTACAATATAATTCATCTTCATTCCATTTTAATGGATTGTTAATAATATATTCGGCTTTATTAATATAATCTTCTTCATCACGAATAATATGATCATAAAAGCCTTTCTGCCAAATTGGAAAACCGCATTCTTTTGAAACATATCTTTTAAATTGCCCTATTATCGTAGCCTTTTAATCTATTGGGTTTTCTTTTTGGAAAATCATTCATATATCAAAGTGCTTTTGTTTCAATTTCCTCAACAAGATCCATTATAAAGCTTTCCACGCTCATTGCGCCCTTTTCGCCGTTCTTTCTTGAACGGACGGAAATGGTGTTATTCTCAATATCCTTATCACCGACAATCAGCATATAAGGTACTTTTTCAAGCTGAGCCGAACGGATTTTGAAGCCGATTTTTTCGCTTCTGTCATCCACCTCAACACGAATACCAGCTGCTTCAAGCTGCTTTTTGATTTCGTAAATTCTGTCAAGATGTCTGTCCGCAATCGGAAGCATCTTAACCTGAACAGGAGCAAGCCAGGTTGGGAATGCACCTGCATACTTCTCAATAAGAAGCGCAAGTGTTCTTTCATAGCATCCGATTGATGTTCTGTGAATAATATAAGGATTTTTCTTGACACCATCACGGTCTACATATTCCATACCGAATTTTTCAGCAAGCATCTGATCTATCTGAATAGTAATAAGCGTATCTTCCTTACCGAAAACATTCTTAATCTGAATATCAAGCTTAGGACCGTAGAAAGCGGCTTCGCCGATACCGATTTTATAATCAATGCCAAGATCATCAAGGATTTTCTTCATCGCATCCTGTGCTTCGTTCCACTGCTCTTCCGTACCGATATACTTATCTCTGTTATCAGGATCCCACTGGCTGAAGCGGAAGGATACATCCTCATAAAGACCAACCGTTTTAAGCATATACTCGCAAAGCTCAAGACAGCCTCTGAATTCATCCTCAAGCTGTTCGGGAGTACACATTAAGTGACCCTCTGAAATGGTAAACTGACGAACACGAATAAGTCCGTGCATTTCGCCGCTTGCTTCGTTTCTGAAAAGAGTTGATGTTTCATCATATCTTAAAGGAAGATCCCTATATGAACGAGATTTATTAAGATAAGCCTGATACTGGAACGGGCAGGTCATAGGACGGAGGGCAAAAACCTCTTTATCCTTTTCTTCATCCCCCAAAACGAACATTCCCTCTTTATAATGATCCCAGTGGCCTGAAATTTTATAAAGATCAGACTTTGCCATAAACGGCGTTTTTGTCAACTGCCAGCCACGCTTTGCTTCTTCATCTTCCACCCATCTCTGTAACAGCTGAACAATTTTAGCACCCTTTGGAAGAAGAATCGGAAGTCCCTGACCGATGCTGTCAACTGTTGTAAATAATTCAAGTTCTCTTCCAAGCTTATTATGATCTCTCTTTTTAGCTTCTTCAATTGCTTCAAGATGTGCTTCAAGCATAGATGCCTTCGGAAAAGCCGTTCCGTAAACACGGCAAAGCATCTTGTTTTTGGCATCGCCTCTCCAGTAAGCACCCGTTGTCTGCGTTAATTTAAATGCCTTAACAGCAGAAACGCTCATAAGATGAGGACCTGCGCAAAGCTCTGTAAACTCGCCCTGCTTATAAAAGCTGATCGGCTCGCCCTTTTCGGCATGTTCATTGATAAGTTCTACCTTATAAGGCTCGTCTTTTTCCTGCATAAGTGCAATTGCATCACTTGGAGAAAGCTCAAATTTTTCAAGCTCCAAGCCTTCCTTAACGATTTTCTTCATTTCAGCCTCAAGCTTTGTCAAATCTTCAGGACCGAATGGTTTATCTCCGCAGTCAAAATCATAATAAAAGCCATTTTCAATAGACGGACCGATTGTTAACTTCACATCCGGATAAAGTCTTTTTACAGCCTGCGCCATAATATGGGATGCTGTATGATTAAAAGTACGCTTACCATCCTCATCATCAAAGGTTAAAATTTCAAGCGTGCAGTCTTCATCAACAACTGTTCTTAAATCCTTTACCTCACCATTTATTCTGCAGGAGCAGGCATTTCTGAACAAGCCCATTGAAATTTCCTTTGCAATATCCGCAACGGAAATTCCGTTTTCAAATTCGCGGATTTCCCCGCCTTTTAATGTGATCTTCATAATTTCCTCCTTAAAAACAAAAAATCACCCTGTAAAAACTACAGGGTGAAAAATAAATTCCACGGTTCCACCTGAATTACACAAAATATGTGTCACTCAAAGCCCTTAACGCAGGCATACGACCGGTATTGGCGGCTCTCGGAGATGGTGGCTTACGGCTTTTTATGCGCTTATTGCAGCTTGAAAAGCGCTCTCTGAAATAAAAAGTTTACGCAGTCTTGTTCTCGTCAAAGATTTAATATAACATCATTATATCACTATTATTTCAAATGTCAATCCAAAATATACTGCAAAACATACTACTATATATACTATATTATCTATAAAAACTTGACAGATACAAGATATAGGTGTATTATATTTTAGAAGTTCTATATACTGAAATAAAACTTCACAAAGATAATTTGCATTTAAACTGTACCTTTTCTGATGATTATCAACAGGCAATTTTATTGCCGAGGCATAAAAAGCCAAAAGAATTTTATACAGAAGGAGGTGCTATTGATTTATGGAAATTCCAGTTGTTATAGGCATTGCTGCTGCAGTTGCAGTTGTTTTCACCGTTTTGGGCTTCTTTATCGGCTCATTTGTAAGAATGAAAACAAGCGAAAAGGAAATCGGATCTGCATCGCAGGAAGCAACAAGAATTATTAATAACGCATTAACCGAAGCAGAGGCTGCAAAAAAAGCAAGCCTTGTTGAAGCGAAAGACGAAATTCACAAGCTTCGTTCAGACGCAGACAGAGAAATACGCGAAAGACGAAGCGAAGTTCAAAGACAGGAAACCCGCCTAACACAGAGAGAGGAATACCTTGATAAAAAGGCAGATTCTCTTGAAGTAAAAAGCGAAAATTTAAGCCAAAAGCTTAAAGAAGCGGAAGATAACTTACATGAAATCGATAGCATCAAGAAAAGCCAGTTTGATATGCTTGAGCGTATCTCAGGTCTTACACAGGAGCAGGCAAAGGCCCAGCTTTTAAGCACACTTGAAGATGAGCTTGACACTGAAAAGAGCAAGCGTATTCTTGAGCACGAGCAAATGATCAGAGATCAGAGCGAAGTAATTGCAAGAGAAATTATAGGCACCGCTATCCAACGCTGTGCTGCCGACCATACAGCCGAAACAACCGTTTCCGTTGTTGCTCTTCCAAACGATGAAATGAAAGGAAGAATTATCGGACGAGAGGGCAGAAACATCCGCTCTCTTGAAACAATTACCGGTGTTGAGCTTATTATTGATGATACGCCGGAGGCAATTACAATCAGTTCATTTGATCCTGTAAGAAGAGAAATTGCAAGACTTACTCTTGAAAGACTTATTCAGGACGGACGAATTCATCCAACCCGAATTGAAGAAATGTTTGATAAATCTACAAGAGAGGTTAACGCAATCATCAAGCAGGAAGGCGAAAAAGCGGTTCTTGCTGCAAATTGCGGCTCCGTTCATCCTGAGCTTATTAAGCTTCTCGGAAGATTAAAATACCGTACCTCTTACGGACAAAGCGTTCTAAAGCACAGCCTTGAGGTAAGCTATATTGCAGGACTTATGGCTGCTGAAATCGGAGCAGATGAGAAGCAGGCCCGCAGAGCAGGTCTTCTTCACGATATTGGTAAAGCACTTGACCAGGAAATGGAAGGATCACATATTGCACTTGGTGTTGAATATGCACGCAAGTATAAAGAAAACGAGAAAATTCTTCATGCGATTGCGGCTCACCACGGTGAAATTGAATGTAAAACGGTTGTTGCCTGCCTTGTTCAGGCAGCTGATGCAGTTTCAGCAGCAAGACCGGGTGCAAGACGAGAGAATATTGAAAACTACATCAAGCGTTTACAGCAGCTTGAAGATATTTCAACAAGCTTTGACGGTGTTGAAAGAGCATACGCTATTCAGGCAGGCCGAGAGGTTCGAGTAATGGTTAAACCGGATGCAGTAAGCGATGAAAAAATGCCTTATATTGCACACGAAATTGCAAAGAAAATTGAATCTGAAATGGAATATCCGGGTCAGATTAAGGTGAATATCATTCGTGAATCAAGGGCATATGATATTGCTAAATAATAAGCTTTACTGATTCAGTATTCATATTCATTGGAAAAGCATAGCTTAGGCTATGCTTTTTTCATTTATACAAGGAGAAAAAATGAATAAAATTATTGAAATCCGAAATCTGAATAAATCCTTTGGAAATATCAAGGCAGTAAATGATTTAAGCTTTGATGTTGCCGAGGGTGAATTGTTTGCTTTTCTCGGCGTAAACGGAGCAGGAAAATCAACAACCATTAATATTATCTGCGGACAGCTCAGCTATGACAGCGGCAGCGTTATTATTGACGCTGACAATCTTAACAGCAATAGTCAAAGCATAAAAAATGCTCTTGGCATTGTTTTTCAGAATTCCGTACTTGATAAAGCATTAACTGTTTATGATAACCTTGAAAACCGTGCCGCTCTTTACGGAATATACGGAAACAAATTCAAGGCAAGGTTGAACGAGCTTTCAGAGCTGCTTGATTTTAAAGATTTGCTTAAGCGAACAGTAGGAAAGCTCTCCGGAGGTCAGCTAAGAAGAATTGATATAGCCCGTGCATTACTGCATAATCCAAAAATTCTGATTTTGGACGAGCCTACAACAGGTCTTGATCCCCAGACAAGGAAAACACTTTGGAATGTTATCAGCATTCTTCGAAAAGAAAAAAATATGACTGTTTTCCTTACAACACATTATATGGAGGAAGCAGCAGAGGCAGACTATGTTGTAATTATTGACAGCGGTAAAATAACAGCAAAGGGTACACCTTTAGAACTGAAAAATACTTATACAGGAGATTTTATTACTCTTTACGGCACAAAGAATTCGGAAATTGAATTACTCAACTGCTCCTATGAAAAAATCCACGATACGGTTTACCGTGTTTCTGTTGAAAACACCGAGGCGGCAACAAAGCTTATTCTTAAATATCCCGAGATTTTCCGTGATTATGAAATTACAAAAGGAAAAATGGATGATGTATTTTTAGCAGTTACCGGCAAAAAGCTGTCAGGAGGCGAAAAATGAGAACGCTTACTATACTTATAAAAAGAAATGTAAAGCTCTTTTTTAAAGACAAGGGTATGTTTTTCACATCCCTTATTACGCCTATCATACTATTGGTTCTTTATTCAACATTCTTAAAAAATGTATACAATGATTCCTTTCATTCTGCTCTGCCGGAAAACTTTACTATTCCGGATAAGCTGATAAACGGATTTGTAGGAAGCCAGATTATTTCATCCATACTTGCCGTATCCTGCGTAACGGTTTCATTCTGCGCCAATTTGCTTATGGTTCAGGACAAAGCAAACGGCACGATCAAGGATCTTACAACAACTCCGTTAAAGCGTTCTTCGCTTGCAATGAGTTACTATTTTGCTACGCTGATTTCAACTCTTATTATTTGTATTACGGCAACAGGCTTCTGCCTTGCTTATGTTGCAGGCACAGGCTGGTATATGTCTGCTTTGGATATATTCTATTTAATTCTGGATGTTATCATGCTTGTTATGTTTGGTACGGCATTGTCAAGTATCATCAACTTTTTCCTGAATACACAAGGCCAAATGTCCGCAGTAGGCACCGTTGTAAGTTCGGGATACGGATTTATCTGCGGTGCATATATGCCGATATCTCAGTTTTCAGACGGACTTCAGAAAATCATTTCATTTTTACCCGGAACTTACGGAACATCGCTTATCCGAAACCACGCCATGCAGGGAACATTTAAGGAAATGTCTGCACTGGGTTTTCCCGATGAAATCATAGAAGCAATCAAGGATTCCGTTGATTGCAATCTGTATTTTTTTGATAACAATGTTCAGACCGAAACGATGTATCTGATACTTGCTGCTACAATTGCAATCCTTATTACAGTCTATATTATGATGAATATAATAAAAAACAAAAAAAGAAAATAGCGATATTTAATAACATAACTGTTATTAAACAATCATATAAGAATTAAAACTATATTAAAATCAAAAGGAGTTCACGCTATGATTAAACACATTGTTTGCTTTAAGCTTAATGACAACTGCGAAGAGAAAAAACAAGAGGCTAAAAAAGTTCTTCTTTCTATGGACGGAAAAGTAGATCTTATTAAAGCTATTGAGGTTGGAACTGATTTTCTTTCCTCCGCCCGTTCCTATGATATTATTCTTCAGGTTACTCTTGAAAGCAAAGAGGCACTTGATTTATATCAGAAGGATGAATATCACTGCAATGAGGTTAAGCCATATATGCACAGTGTTATGGAAAGCTCTGTAGCTGTGGATTATGAATTGTAATTTATAATTTTAATAATAAAAAACGGACGGGTACTGCCCGCCCCCCTACAAAAGCTGAAAAGCTAATAAATGAATTAAGGCATCTCGTTTGAGATGCCTTAAATTTATATACAATATATGCTTAGTTGTTGATAAGCTTATCTTCTTCATTGTTCCAGCTGTAGAGCTTACGAACTTCCTCACCAACAGCCTCTGAGCAATGCTCAGCAGCAAGCTTTCTCATAGCCTTGAAGTGTACCTGACGGCCTGCCGGGCTCATATCAAGCAAGAATTCCTTAGCAAATGTTCCATCCTGAATATCCGTAAGAATCTTCTTCATAGCCTTCTTAGTATCCTCAGTGATAATCTTAGGACCTGTAATGTAATCACCATATTCAGCAGTATTGGAAATGGAATATCTCATTCCTGCAAAACCTGACTGATAAATAAGATCTACGATAAGCTTCATTTCGTGGATACATTCAAAATAAGCATTTCTTGGATCATAGCCTGCTTCGCAAAGCGTTTCAAAGCCTGCCTGCATAAGTGCACAAACACCACCGCAGAGAACAGCCTGCTCACCGAAGAGGTCTGTTTCGGTTTCTGTTCTGAATGTTGTTTCAAGAACACCTGCACGAGCACCGCCGATGCCAAGAGCATAAGCAAGTGCCTTATCAAGAGCGTGACCTGAAGCATCCTGCTCAACAGCAACAAGACAAGGAACACCTTTGCCTGCCTGATATTCCGAACGAACTGTATGACCCGGTCCTTTTGGAGCAATCATTGTAACATCAACAAACTTCGGCGGCTTAATTGTTCCGAAATGGATATTGAAGCCGTGAGCAAACATAAGCATATTGCCCTCTTCAAGGTTTGGCTCGATTTCATTCTTATAAACATCTGCCTGAAGCTCATCATTAATAAGAATCATAATAACATCTGCTTTTTTAGCAGCTTCAGCTGTTGTGTAAACCTCAAAGCCCTGAGCCTCTGCCTTAGCCCATGATCTGCTGCCCTCATATAAACCGATGATTACATTGCAGCCGGATTCCTTTAAGTTAAGTGCGTGTGCGTGACCCTGAGAACCATAGCCGATAACTGCGATAGTCTGACCTGCAAGATAATCAAGGTTACAATCTGACTGATAATAAATTTTTGCGTCTGACATTTTAATTTCCTCCATTAAAATTTATTTCAAACGGGTTGTATGACTACCCGCCTGTATTTTTGTTAATTCTTATTATATATTGCCTGTTGTCTAATGTCAACAGCAAATTTAAATTATTTTTAAAGACATTCAATTGCATGAATAATATGAAGCTTCATGGCAGTTCTTGCACCTTCGGGATTTCTTTTCTTTATAAACTCCATAATAAGCCTGTCATCCTTAAGATTATCCTCGCTTACATCCTGATCCTGTGTAAGAACCACAACGCCCTTTTTAATCGCATTAAATATAATCGGCATAAACTGCTTAACAAAGGAATTATGCGTTGCATTTGCAATACTTTCGTGAAATTTCTGTTCCTCAAAGGTTCTGTCTTCGCCGCTTAAAATCTTTTTTTCAATTTCTTCTCCATAATAGCAGATTGTTTCAATTTCCTCATCTGTAGCTCGCTCTGCCGCTAAATAAGCACATTCCGGTTCAAACATAAGACGCATTTCAAACAAATCCTCCAGACCGGAGGCTATGTCGTTCAGATCACCAGAATTGATTATAGTTGTTGAAGTAACAAAGGTACCCTTTCCCCTTTTAATTTCAACCATTCCGTTTGTTGTAAGCACCTTGATAGCCTCTCTTAAGGTTGAACGGCTTACGCCAAGCTCACCTGCAAAATCATTTTCATTAGGCAGCTTATCCCCGATTGAAAAGCGGTTTTCTTCCTCTATCATTTTTATAATACGCTGTGCAGTGCTGTCTGCAAGCATTGCCGAATTACTCATACATACACCTCTTTTTATACATCATAACACAGCAAGAAGTAAAAAGTCAACAAGTTGTATGATGTCTTACAACTAAAGCTTACAAATATTTCTAAAAAATCAATCAAATATGCGTGATTTACTTGTAAAATAAGATGAATAGTAGTAATATAGCATTAAATAATATATAATTTATTTATAAAGAAGTGGTACTATATGAATAAAGCGCAGGAATTAAGATTTTATATTGAAGCACTTTGCGTTTACGATTTAAAGAAGGATGAGGTTATTGCCTCTCTTCTTGACCTTTTACAAAATATCAACAGCGAAAGAGTGCTTGAAAAACAGAGTGAATTTTTCAGGAAGGTAACCGGTCATAAATCCTTTGCAGGCTATGTTTCAAAGTTGATTCTGACAGATGACAATGCTTTTACAAAAGCTGCTGCAAGCGGAAAAATAGGAGAACTGCCGTCAGCGGTTTTAAACGGCGTTAAAAGTGACCTTACAAAGCTTGAAGCTATTGCTTTCATTAAACCTGAGGATATTTACAATTCAGTTGAAAATAATGATTTAAAAGAGGTTTTAAAAACGCTTCCTGCCTGGGAAAGCGGAAAAACGGCAGCACCGCTTGAAACAAACTGGAACAAGCAGATTGATACTCTTATTGAATATTATAGAAAGAACGGCTATGGCATGTATTCAAAATACACTGCCTTTACATGGAGAAATCACAGCCTTTGCCCTATTACATCAACAGATTCCATAACCCTTTCGGATTTAAAAAATTATGAACTTCAGCGCAGAAAGGTTATTGATAATACCGAAAGCTTTGTTAACGGCTATCCATCAAACAATGTATTGCTTTACGGCGACAGAGGCACAGGAAAAAGCTCTACAGTGCACGCAGTTTTAAACGAATATGCAAAAGAGGGACTTAGAATGATTGAAATATCAAAAAGTGATATTTCAGATTTAACATTAATAAGAGAGATTCTGGCAGACAGCCCGATGAAATTCATTATTTTCATTGATGATTTGTGCTTTGACAGCCACGACGATTCCTTCGGTGAATTAAAGGCTGCACTTGAGGGAAGCCTTTGCGGAAGAAAACACAACACCATTATTTACGCAACATCAAACAGACGGCATCTTATCAAAGAAAGCTTTTCTGACAGAGAAAATGATATAAACAGAAATGACATTATGCAGGAGCAGCTAAGCCTTTCAGACCGATTCGGACTTTCCATAACATTTATTAATCCCGATAAAAAGGATTACCTTGATATCGTTGATAAAATTGCGAAAGACAGAATGCTTTCCGTAAATCAGGATAAGCTTCACCTAGTTGCAGAGCAATGGGCTTCACGCAAGGGCGGCAGATCGCCAAGATGTGCAAAGCAATTTATAGACTTTGTTGAAAGCGCTGAAAAGCGAGGAAAAGAATGGTAAAATTTAGTTTATAAAATCTTAACAAATTTCATTTTTTGTTTACCGAAATATAAAATTATGAACAAAAACGAATGGTAATATATAACCAAAAGGAGAAATGATTATGAGCAATAAAATTCTGGTTGTAGATGATGATCTTCACATCTGCGAATTACTTAAACTTTATCTTGAAAACGAAAACTACACGGTTTATGTTGCAAATGACGGACAGGCTGCCGTTGAAACCTTTGCTGCAAAATCACCCGATCTTGTTTTACTTGATATAATGCTTCCGAAAATGGATGGCTGGCAGGTTTGTCGGGAAATCCGCAAATCCTCAACGGCACCAATCATTATGCTTAGTGCAAAGGGCGAAACCTTTGACAAGGTGCTAGGTCTTGAGCTCGGCGCAGATGATTATGTTACCAAGCCATTTGAAGCAAAAGAGGTTATGGCAAGAATCAAGGCGGTTCTGCGCCGTTCCAAAGGCGACAGCGAAGCTGCATCAGATGATAAGAAAACGGTTGTATATGACAAGCTTGAGATAAATATAGTTAATTACGAGCTTAAGGTTAACGGCGAAGCAATCGATACACCGCCTAAAGAGCTTGAGCTTATTTATCATTTTGCATCAAATCCAAACAGAGTTTACACAAGAGATCAGCTTTTAGACGAGGTTTGGGGATTTGATTATTACGGAGATTCAAGAACCGTAGATGTTCATGTAAAAAGACTTCGTGAAAAGCTTGAGGGAGTTTCCGATAAATGGACTCTGAAAACCGTTTGGGGAGTCGGCTACAAATTTGAAACCAAGGAATAAAGCCGATGTCAATAAAAAACAAGCTTGATGCCTTAAAAAACCGCACATCGAAAATCATTCTTGCAAATTCAAATATATTTACAAAATACTTTCTTTTGTTTGCTGCTATTTTTATTATTGTTTTTACAGTGCTTGGCTCTTCGCTTTTTATTCTTGTTAATAACTATACGGCAGATGAGCGGACCCAGCTTCTGAAAAGCAACACTGCTTCCGTTTCAAGCACTGTTGAAAATGTTATTGATATTCAAGATATGAATAAAAGCTATAGCCTTGAAAAAGAATTAATTTGTGAAACACTTTCAACGATTTCACAATCCATTGAAGCAGATGTTTTCGTTTGCGATCCGGACGGAAATATAATTTTCTGCGGCGAACGGGCAGGCTCTCTTCCTTTTTCAAAAAATATGCTTGCCTGCTCAAAGCATGATAATCTAAAAATGAGCAGTTCTATTATGGATTCTGTTGCAAAGCTTGGAGAAATTGTTGAAACAACGCATATTCTAAGCCTTCAGTACTTTGTTGTAGGCAGACCGATTATGTCCGAAGGACAGATGATTGGCGCCGTATTCTCTCTAGCAAATACAGGAGTGCAGACGCTTGTGCTTGAATTTTTAAGAATATTTCTTGTATCAGCATTTTTCTGCCTTATTCTTGCATTCGTTTGTATATACTATTTAACAAAGAAAATGATTACGCCGCTTCATCAGATGAGCAGTGCTGCAAAGCAATTTGCCGTCGGCGACTTTTCATACAGAGTTAAGGTAACGGGAAACGATGAGCTTGCTGACCTAGGCAGAGCCTTTAATGATATGGCGGATGCACTTGATGCACTTGAAGGTTCAAGACGAAGCTTTGTTTCAAATGTTTCCCACGAGCTAAAAACACCTATGACATCAATTGCCGGATTTATTGACGGAATACTGGACGGAACAATTCCGAAGGATAAGCAGCAATACTATCTTGAAATTGTAAGCACTGAGGTAAGGCGCCTTTCCCGACTTGTTGTTTCCATGCTCAATATGAGCAAAATAGAAAGCGGCGATCTTGAAATGAAACCGTCCAATTACGATATCTCCGATCAGATTATCCATATTCTTTTAACCTTTGAACAAAAAATTGAAAACAAAAATATTGAAATCAGAGGACTTGATAATTTAAAGCCAACCTATGTTGTTGCCGACCCCGATATGATTTATCAGGCAATTTATAATTTATTTGATAATGCCGTAAAATTTACCAATGAAAACGGATATATTGCCGTATTACTTACTGAGCGCAATACAAATATTGAAGTAAGCATAAAAAACAGCGGCGAAGGCATTCAGCAAAAAGAGCTTTCAAAGGTTTTTGAACGATTCTATAAAGTAGACAAAAGTCGAAGCCTTGATTCCAAGGGTGCAGGATTAGGACTTTATATTGTTAAGCTTATGATTGAAATGCACGGCGGAAAAGTTCTGGCAAAGAGCGACAGCACAGAAACTGCCGAATTTACATTTACTTTGCCTAAACAATTCAGCCCGATATATAAAAAGGAGAAAAAATAAACAATGAACGAATTTGAAAACAAAGAAGAAAACATCTGCGAAAATCCGCAAAATGAAAATGCAGAAGAAAAAACAAATTCTGAAAACACACAGCAGCAGGCTGCGCAACAAAGCCCGGCAGAAAATGCGGCTGTTGAAAACTCAGATACAGAAAGCAATACAACCTATCATTATTCATACACTTCTGCTAATAATCAGAGTGCAAACACATATTATAATGCAAACCCACAGCCAAACAAATACAACACATACCACTCAGAACCGGTTGTTCATACAGAAGCTTCCAAACCGAAGAAAAAGAATAAAACCGCTATTACTTTGATTATTATTTTCGGCGTCTGCGCAGTGCTTGCCATTGTCGGATTAGTCGTTGCTGCTTCAATCGGAGAAAACAACAGCAACGGCAGCAATAATTCCGTTACAACAGACCAATCAGCTCAGGTTGGTACGGAAGACCAGGAAGAAGCTCCCGAAAAAAATGCATCAGGTGATCTGACGGTTGCAGGTGTTGCAAAAAATGTAATGGATTCCTGCGTAGGAATTACGGTTTATACCCAGGCCACCAATTACAGCAACTTCTATGGATACGGCTCTCAGAATAACAACGGAGAACAGGTTCAGTCCGGTGCAGGCTCAGGTGTGCTTATGCTTGAAAGCAATGGCAAAACATATATTTTAACCAATGCCCATGTTATCAGCGAGGGATCAAAATTCAAGGTAACTCTGAATGACAAATCAGAATATGACGCTACTCTCGTAGGATATGATTCGCAAACCGATATCGGCGTTCTTTCTATTAATAAAACAGGTCTGAAAATCGCAAAATTTGCAAAATCGGATCAAACTGTACTGGGCGAACAGGTTATTGCAATCGGATGCCCGGGCGGATTGGATTTCCTGAACAGCTTATCAAGCGGCTATGTTTCGGCACTGGCAAGACCGATTCAGTCCACAATCGGCTACAATACGGAATGTATTCAGATTGATGCTTCCATCAATCCCGGAAACAGCGGCGGCGGTCTGTTTAATATGCAGGGACAGGTAATCGGCATCAACTCATCCAAGATTGCAGCCACCGAATATGAGGGCATGGGCTTTGCAATTCCAAGCAATACTGCTGTTGCAACAGCAAACAGCCTTATAAAAGTCGGCTATGTTGAAGGCAGAGCAAAGCTTGGAATCACCTACAAAAGCTTAACCTCTTATTCAAATGCAAGCGCAATAGTAAATGCGCTTAACCAGCTTGGCTTTGAAAACGCTTCCGGAACCATGGTTATCAATGATATTTCGAATGATTCGGACCTTGTCACAAAAGATATCCAGCCATATGATATGATTGTTGCCGTTAACGGAGATACAATGGTTTCAACGGATGTAATGACCTCTGTTCTTGCAAAGAGCAAGCCCGGAGATAAGGTTAAACTTACAATTGCACGAATCAAAAATAATCAGATAGACACCTTTGAAGTTGAATGTACACTGATTGAATCAAAAGGATAATTGAATTCATATATCTTTCCCCAATCTAAACAGATTGGGGAATTTTTTGTGCCGTTTATCCCTGACACACATAAAATATAATGATGAAACGGGAGGTAAACTATGGCAACAATAAGCTTATGTATGATTGTTAAAAACGAAAAAAATGTACTTTCACGGTGTCTGGACAGCATTAAAAATGCTGTTGATGAAATCATTATAGTAGACACAGGAAGCACAGATACTACAAAAGAAATAGCCGAAAAATATACAGATAAGATTTTTGATTTTAAATGGATTGACGATTTTTCAACGGCACGAAATTTTTCCTTTTCAAAAGCAACTCAGGATTATATTATGTGGCTTGATGCTGATGATGTAGTTTCAAAGAAAAACTGCGAAAAGCTTATTGAGCTTAAACACAACATAAATAACGCTGATGTAATTATGATGAAATATATCACTGCATTTGATGAAAGCGGCAAGGCAGCTTTTTCTTATTACAGAGAAAGACTTATCAAAAAATCATCCAATCCTATATGGAAGGGCAGAGTGCATGAGGCAATTGAGCCAACCGGAAATATAATTTACAGCGATATAGAAATAGAGCATCATTCAATAAAAACAGCATACAGCCGAAGAAATCTTACCATTTATGAAAAGCAAATTAAAGACAACGAGCCATTGCAGCCCAGAGATATTTTTTATTACGGCAGAGAGCTTTACTATCACAATGAATATAATAAAGCTATAAAAGTGCTTTCTGATTTCATTAAAAATAAAGACGGCTGGGTTGAAAATAAGATTGAAGCATGCAAAATTTTATCTTATTGCCATCGCACAATCGGGTGCATTGACGACGCTGTAAATGCTCTATTCAATTCCTTTTCCTATGATATACCAAGGGCTGAAATCTGCTGTGAAGCAGGAAATTTATTTATGATTAAAGGGCAGTATAACCAAGCGATTTATTGGTTTAAGCTTGTTTTGGAGCTTCCGAAAGATGAAAAAAACGGCGGATTTAATAACATTAATGCACATGGATATCTTCCCTGCATTCAGCTTTGCGTTTGTTATGACAGACTTGGAAATCATTCCGAGGCTGAAAAATATAATAATATGGCAGGTAAATACAGACCGCAATCTGCTGCCTATCTTCAGAATATTGAATATTTTAACACCTTGCACCAAAGAGATATATTTTGAATAAATTAAATATAGGTGTGTTATACACCTATAACTTATGGAGGAATATAAACTATGCATTTGAATACAAATATTTACAATGGAAATAATTGTGAGAATGAAAGAAACTGTGATTGCGGTGCAACACATGTGTATTGTTGCTCTCAAGGAATCACAGGACCAACAGGTGCTACAGGTCCTACCGGTGCTACAGGTCCTGCGGGCGGTCCTACCGGTGCTACAGGACCAACAGGTGCAACAGGACCAACCGGTCCGACCGGTGCAACAGGAATTACAGGTCCTACCGGTGCTGCAGGAACAAATGGTGCAATGGGTCCTACAGGTCCTACAGGTCCGACAGGTGCAAACGGCATAAACGGAACAAATGGTGCGATGGGACCAACAGGACCAACTGGCGCCACAGGCGTTACAGGAGCTACCGGCGCTACAGGTGCAACTGGACCAACAGGCGCCACAGGTGCAGATGGTGAAAACGGAGCAATGGGTCCTACAGGACCAACAGGTGCAGCAGGTACAAATGGTGCAATGGGTCCAACAGGTCCAACGGGTGCTACAGGTGCAAACGGCGCTGATGGTGCAATAGGTCCTACTGGTCCAACAGGTGCTACAGGTGCAAACGGCGCTGATGGTGCAATAGGTCCTACTGGTCCAACGGGTGCTACAGGTGCAAACGGCGCTGATGGTGCAATAGGTCCTACCGGTCCAACGGGTGCTACAGGTGCAAACGGCGCTGATGGTGCAATAGGTCCTACTGGTCCAACGGGCGCTACAGGTGCAAACGGTGTCGCAGGCGCTACAGGTCCAACGGGTGCCACAGGTGCAAACGGTGTCGCAGGTGCTACAGGTCCAACAGGTGCTGCAGGTGTAACTGGTCCTACAGGAGTTACCGGCCCTACAGGTGCTACAGGTCCGGCAGGAAGCGGTCTTTCTGCTTACGGCGGAAAATATAACGATACACCGCAAACTCTAAATCTTACTCTCGGAGGCACAACTGTTGTTCCGCTTCCAACAAATATGGCAGCAGCAAATGTAACCTATACTCCGGCCAACAGCATCACTGTTGGGCAAACAGGCGTATATGAAATTAATTATTCAAGTAATCTGTCAGCGGCGTTAGGCACAACAGTAACTATGGCAATACGACAGAATGGCACAAACATCCCTTCTACTGTAGTTTCAAGATTGCTTTCTGTTGGTGTAGCAACACCATTCAGCGGCAGTACTATTGTAAATCTTACAGCCGGCGATGTAATTGATATGGCTTTATCAGCATTACTGGCCGTGGGCGTAACGCTCGGAAACGGTGTAAGTGCTACACTTACAATAAAAAAATTAAATTAGTATAAAAAGGCTGTATGGGTAGAGTACCCATACAGCTCGATTTCCTTAAAGACAGAATTCTGCTTAATACCTATACATATAAAATAACAAAAAACTGATAACCAATTTACTGTTTTCATAAATAAACTTTATCTTTTTCTTACCAATTAAACTTAATCTTGAATATTATCTGCAAACCAAATGGAAATTCAGCAATTATTTAATATCAAAACTTTCTGTTTTCAAATCACAATAAAATCTACCTCTTTCAGAAGTAAATTTTAAAACGCAATAATCCGGATCAGTAACTCCTGTTTTCCAAATCATGTTTCTGGTTTCTTGGTCTGTTAATATTTCCATCTTTCCTATTAACATAACACCCACATACTTAACTAACCCTTTATGATAAAAATATATACTAGCATTAGTATTATTTTGATATTGTTATACTCTCATAGATGAAGTATTCATAGAAAAATAAAACTCCCTTAGTCCTATTCTTTTTCTTGGTTTTTGCATTGCTTTTACATTAGGATAATTCTCATTATCAACAGAACATATAAAACTAACTTTTTGCTTATCAATAAATTTTTCTATTTTCTTGAAATCCATAATACTTCATTTCCTCTACAAATTACTATTTGAATATGATTATAATTAAATTGTCAAATAGTAATTTGTAAAAAAGCTTAAATCTTCAATAAATACACATAAAATCAAGAAAAAATAAAGAATACCTATAGCTGCCCTACCCTTAAAGGGTTCGGATTTGCTGTAGGTATTTCATATGGCGGAGACAATCCTGTGCTGGTCGAACCATTAGATTCTAACAGGCTTACTTCCATTCTGCGCACAACACGAACCTCCGTAGAAAAACCATAATTTTCCTTTCAAAGGTTCGTGCAGTGATAATTTTGGTGGAGCATAGGGGATAAATCCGAAATAGTATTTAATTCATCAATAGACAGTTCTTTTGCACTCTCTTTATAATTGAAATGAAATACGATTTTATCATCATAAAGAATAACTGCATTTACAAAACTATCAATCAATTTTCGTCTGTGTTCTAACTTATCAAAATCAAATTTTCTAAATTTATAAAACCAAAATTCAAGTTGTTCTCTTGTAATTTGCGGTTGCTGAATATTCTCTTTAGAAATTTGAACTTCTAATTCTTCTCTTCGCTGTTCAAGTTCATCAAGTCTTTGTTTAGTAGATTTTGTTATTATGCCTTGTTCAATAGCCTTGATCAGATTATTAATTGATTTTTCTGTTTCTGAAAGTTCCTTTTTCAGAATAGGAACAACTGTATTTTCTTTTTCTAAAGTCTTTAAAATACTGTCAACAATACGATTGATCAAATCATCATCTATTATAGTTTTCATAACTTGCTGAACAACAATATTTTCAATCCAATCTTTTTTAACTGCTTTCTTGTCACAGTTTTTAGTGCGTTTTGCATTAATACATTTATAGTATGTATAACGATTGCCTTTAGCTCGTCCACTTTCACCAACCATAAATGACATACATTTTCCACAATATAACTTTGTAGTTAGCAAATAATCGTCTTCTGCCTTATGTTTGGCAGGAGCTCTTTTACTTTTGGCGAGTATTCCTTGAACATCATCAAACAACTCTTTTGAAACAATGGCAGGAACTCCATCAGGAATAACTGTGCCACTATAAATATACTCACCGATATATCTGCGATTTGTTAAAATGCGAGAGATGTTGTTCACTTTAAATTTACTGCCACGCTGTGTGCGCAAGCCTTTGTTATTCAGAACATCCGCAATCTCCTGCTGTGTAATTCCATTTTTGTAATTTTCAAAAATTTCGCGAACAATCGGTGCAGTTATCGGATCAATTTGATAATGCTGTTCATTATCAATACGATAACCAAGTGCAAGCGAGCCACCATTATATTTGCATTTCAAGGCATTTTCAGTCAATCCTCTGTTTATCTTTTCGGCAAGTTCAACGGAATAATATTCTGCCATACCTTCAAGCACAGATTCAAGAATGATACCTTCTGCACCTTCGCTTATTGCTTCCGTGGCGGAGATTACACGAACATTATTCTTTTTGAGGAGATTTTTATAATGAGCAGAGTCATAACGATTACGGGCAAAACGGTCAAGCTTCCAAACGATTACAACATCAAATAAGCCTTTGTTACTGTCCTTAATCATCTGCTGAAACTGAGGACGATTGTCCGTCTTTGCAGACAATGCACGGTCAATATACGAATCAATAACACGAATGCCATTCTTTTTAGCAAAAGCCCTGCATTCTCTCAACTGACCGTCAATAGACTCTTCACGCTGATTATCACTTGAATATCTCGCATAAATTACACCATTCATTATATCACCTCATCAGCATCTTACCGCTCATTGAATATTTTGTCAACAGTTTCACTAGGATAATACAGCAATTGCTATACAATATAGTAAAAATAAAAAATAATTAAAGCATAAATGTTATGTATTTATATTAGTTATGATATAATTAGCATAACAACTTTAAGGAGGGATATATTTGCTTAATTATGCTAATTTGAGTGATTATGAATTTGAAGGTCTATGTTTAGATATTATGTCAAAAAAATTAAATTCCCCACTTAGAAGATTTACAATGGGAAAAGATGGTGGAATTGATCTAACTGATAATGTTCACACAAAAAATATTGTAGTACAAGCTAAACATTATACCAATACAGATACTAATAAATTAGTTCGTTCTTTAAAAAATGAATTAAATAAAGTCAAAAAGATTAATCCTAATCAGTACTTTATATGCTGTTCTAAAAACCTTTCACCTAACAGAGTTAATGAATTATACGAACATTTTTCTGATTTTATGGAATCTCCGAATAACATTATCACATTGAATGAAATTGATAATTTCCTAAAAAAACCTATTAATTCAGATGTTTTAAAAAAGCACTATAAATTATGGTTGGATTCTACCGGGATATTAGAAGACATATTAAATAATGAACTATTTGTCGATTGCGAGTCGTTATTATATAATATAGAGAACGAACGCAAAATATTTGTTGAAACAGAAGTCTTTTCTTTATCAAAAGAAATACTAAACAGCAATAAAGTTCTAATGTTAATAGGTAATCCCGGAATTGGTAAAACAATCACTTCAAAAATGCTAGTATTATATTATGCAGCCAAAGGTTACGAAGTAAGATATAGCACAAATACAGAGAATATTTCTCAGTTAAAAAAATCTCTGTCTAGAGATAAGAATAAAAAAGAAATAATACTACTTGATGACTGCTTTGGACAATTATATTATAAAATGCGAGAAACTCAAGGAAATGAACTTCTAAGCCTCATAAAATACATTAATATATCACCGAACAAACTTTTGATATTAAATTCCAGAATAGCGATATTTCAAGAGGCGAAACAACGAACTCCTGAACTTGTAAAAAGTGAAAACAAAGGTGATTTTCGTGTTGAAATAATCGATGTGTCAAATATTTCGGAATACGACAAAGGATTATTAATATATAATCATATGTATTTCAATAATGTAGAAAAAGATTATTTCAATGAAATAAAAAAAGACAATAAATATAGGGAAATAATAAATCACAAAAATTATAATCCTAGAATTATTGATTATATATCTGATTCATACAATTACAAAAAAGTAAGCGCAGATAAATATTATAATTATATCATTGAAAACCTAAATAATCCTCAAGAAGTATGGAATGATGAATATGAAAATCGCATTGATAAAGTTGACAGAATAATTTTGAATACACTGTTTTCTATTTCAGAATCTTTTGTTTCCATTAAAACATTAAGACAAGCTTTTGATAAGCGGATTATTGCAGAAGATAACATAGATACAACAAAAGATAATTTTTCGCTTGCTTTAAAAAGATTGCAACTATCATTTATTAAAACTTTTGATAAATCCGGCATATTAATGGTTATTATCTCTAATCCATCTATAAATGATTTTTTATTAGAAAAGTTAAAATCCAACAAAGCAGAGAGAATAAAAATCGCACATACTGCAATAGAGATTTCTCAAATTGATAGAATGCTTGACCCAAAAGAAAGAGATAAATTTTTCTTAAATGCCATAAGCAATGGAAAAATCAACGAATTTTGTTGGTATGATAAAGATATTAAGAATTCGTTAATTGCTTATATAATTTCTTCGAATAATATAAAGGATATTGACTATAAGGATATTATTCATCGGGCAGTAATACATCCACGTAATGTTGATTACTATTCAGGTATAATATATTTTCAAACACAACTCATAGAATCATTAATGCAAGATGATATAATAGATTACTATAATTATGGAAACATACTAAATACACAAAAAAATATCGAAAGTTTAATAGAAGAAATATATGATCTTGATGATATGATAGATATTTTGACAAGGTGTTACAATCATCTAAATGTTGATGAAGCATTTATCAAAATATCTAAGGAACAAATTTTTTATAAAATTGATGAACTTGCCAGTGATATAGATGCATCAGACTATAATGTCGATGTTGGTTTATATGTAGATTATGATAATGAACAAGATGTTGATTTTGTCGATGAATATGGCATAGAAAGAGAAGTAGAGGATAAATTTTTATCTGAAATAGAGAACCAAATCACGCTACTTCCAAAAGCTTTACAGTTTGATGAAAATGAGATAAACAATTTAGATTGCTATGTATATGGGGTTTGTGATTTGATTTATGATTATATGAATGATAACCATAAAATCTCTAAAGATAAAAAGATACTGTTGTATAATTACCCAGATGAAAAAGACGAAATTGATTTGTTATTTAACAGATAATCATTAAACTATATTTCGTTTTATCTTCATCAAGTTTTTATATATCCATACTGATATCAAGTGAATTGGCAGAATACAATGATTTTTACTTGTGCATTCACTAATCAGATTAATTTCTCCGTACGCAAAGTAAAGACCTCCAACTGGGTTGGAGGTCTTTATTATTATTTTTCTTCTTTTAAAACATCTAAATACCCTGCCGTGATAATACCAGAGGGGAGGGCGATGATGGCAACGCCAACAAATGCGGAAAGCATAGTAAACAGTCTACCTATTTCCGAAACGGGAGTAATATCACCATAGCCAACACTTGTTAATGAAATTGCAGCCCAATAAATCGCGTCAAAGAAATTGTTGAATGTATCCGGTTCAATATTAAACATAATCAACGCCGTAAACAAAACATAGAATACAGCCATAGAAAGCACTGCCATTAAAGATTTTGATTGTTTTCTAAGAACGGCAACAAGCCTTTCAACATTCTTTGAATATCTGAATATTTTGAAACTTCGAAAAACTTTTAATGTTCGAACAATTCTAAATAATCTTAAAACCTTAAAGCCTGCATTAATCGGTATCAGTGATGGCAATATGGATAACAAATCAATAATCGCCATAGGTTGAAGCGGATAAAGGAAATAAGATTTTATGCCTTTATTTAACTTTAGTTTTGCTGTAATCAACCTTAATATGTAATCAATAATGAACACGCAAATAGTTACTTTGTCTACGATATTCAATATCATATTGTCTGCTTTAATTGCTAATGGAACCATACTTGCAACAATGCAAATCAGCATAATGATATCATAGAATGAGCTCAATTTTGAACTTTTATTATCCGAAGGTTCGATGATTTCATAGATTTTGTTTAACATAATTATTCTCCGAACTATCCTAATTATAATAGTTGATTATTTATGTTATATCGGTTATATAACAGTTACAGATTTGGAACCAATTAAAGTACCATTTTTATCATAAACTTTTACAGTCAATTCTCCTGAATTGCTTTGACAATTAATAGATTCAGAAATATCATCAATATTTATTGAATCTGTTTCTCCGTTTGGATGTACAACAACTACTTTATATGAATTTGCAGTACCTGACCAGTCTGTTATATTAATATGAATTATAAAATTATTAGGTACTGTAGAGTTATTTGTTATTCCATCGATTCCACTTGTATTAAAAATGATATCAGCAGTGGGAGTATAATGTTTGTTATAAAGTTGCTTTGCGTCCTTATAATCATTATTGACTATATCATTTAATGAATTATCAAATAATTCAGAATCAACATAATTAAGGTCGCCGTCGCCATCTATAAAACTTTTGCAATATTGATATTCGACTTCCAATAGCTTTGCTTTGGAGTCTTTATAATCTGAAATTTCTTTAAAACGAGAAACAGCTTTATCATAATTTCCTTGATTTAAAAAATTACATCCCTCTTTATATTTGCTTTCAAGATCTTCATTTTGCTTATGATTCTCACATTCTTTTAAATATTTATCTCTATCTTTAAATGCTTCGTCAATATTATTAAATACGATAAGAGCATTAGCATAATCCTTTTTATCATAAATAGCCAATGCTAAATCATATTTTATTCCATTATCTTCAATTTTGATTGCAATTCTTGCAGCATATTCAAATGATTTAGCATCCAATAATTTTAGTGCTAAATCTTGCAAAAGCTTATTTGTTTCAGAAATATTTTTAGTATTACTTTTGATATTAGTGGATACAAAATATACTTGTTGATATTTTTCTTCATTTAATACATCTAATGCCATCATATAATATGTATTATTGATTTGATATTCACTATCCTTAAAATCATCTATTGATTTGAATATTTCAATAGCACCATCATAGTCTTTTTCATTTCTTAATTTAATTGCACTATTATATATGCCAAGTGGTTGAATGTAGAATTCATTAAGAAAATATCCAGCAATAGATAAAGTTACCACTATGATTGAAGATATAATAATAGCAAATCTTTTTTTATTCTTATTCTTTTTCTTTTTTGCAATATTATCGGCGTTCTCAATAGTTTTCAAATTATATTCTGTAAGTTTTTCTTTTAAACTATCATCTGCAAATTCCACTGATTTTAAGTAATTATCATCATTTTCTAACGGTGTTTCAATATCAGCTAACTTCTCTTGCTCGTTGATTTTATGGGTTGCCATAAGTTTTCCGAGATAAGCATTTGCATTTTTATCATCATAGTCAAGCACGCTATCAAAGCATCGAATAGCAGTTTCCCATTCTTTCTTTGCTAATGCAGTTGTTGCTCTATTCATCATTGTATCAACGATAACAGAGGTTGTACCGGATTTTTGACGCGTATCAATTACATCTTGTGATATAAGTTTTTTTACGCCACGAACAAGATCCTGCATGAATCCAACTTTATTCCGATCCTGAGATTGAAGATAAGAAAACTCATCAGGTAAATCGTAAGCATCCATATCACAGTAAACAGGAATAATATGCTTTTCTTCACCTGCTTTAATTAAGGCAAGATAACGACTCCATTCATTTTTAACCCAAACAGAATTAAGATTACTACGGCTTGTACCAACAGTAATCATTACTTTTGAAGAGTTAAGTGCAGCAAATATGTAAGGCTCATAAGCTGTTCCCAGTTTATCCTCTAATGTAATTCTTGAGAAGAATACTCTATAATCTTCCTTTGTTAACGCATCATATATTTTCTGTGCATAAACACTATCTTTAGTTCTTGAACCATCGCTATTGGTTTCTTTATAGCAGATAAATACATCAAAAGGTTCTTCCTTACTTGAAATTTCAAGAATCCCTTTTTGAATTTCATCTATCGATTTAGCTTCAGCTTCATAAACATCACGCTGATAGCCATCTGCATATTTCATTGCAGATTGATAATCTTCATCAATTAAAACAGAAGTGTATTGTGCACGATTAACTGTTGGAATTCTTTTATGCGTTGAAGGATCTTCAACATATTCAATACCATATCTGCATAATACCAAAGACCAATATGCTTCTGCATCCGTTTTATCTTCAGCTAAAATGGTTTCGTAAAAGCCTGCTGCCTTATCGAATTCATTATTTCTTCTGAAGTGGCTTGCTCGTTCGTAGAGGGTTATCTTTTTTTCATCATCCAGTTTTGGCAAAGTCTGTTTTGTACCACAGTATTCACATTCGCATACTGTCATACCTTCTGAAACATTTAATTCTCCGCCACACATTTTACACTTAAATATAGCCATATTGTTTATCCTCGTCTTTATATATTATTTCAAAGCTTTGCACTTGCTATTTCTATCCTTAATCAGCACAAGAAGTTCATTTGCTGAGGATTTTGCGAGGTCTAAATCGTTATTTTGAACTGCATCTGCAAAAACATTGAACTGATTTTGGATCTGATTTTCAACATTTGCAAGTGCATTACTGCTCATAGGATCACTATAGCAAATTGCCTCATAAACCTTTTTAGCTTCTGCTTTCAGTTCATCGCTATTTGCTCTTGCTATAATAGAATCTGCATCAACTGTAAGCATTTTGATAAATGCAGTTTGCCGCTTAATCTGTTCACCGCGTGCAACAACGAGTTCTCGAGCAACAGACTTTTTCAATAATTTACCGGTAGCGATTGCAAAAATAATGATTGCAACTATTATCTGCAAAATTGATGAAAAACCTAAGAACAAAGCAATTGCAGACCAAACAGTGATTACAATATATGTGCTCATTCCACTATAAACAAAAGGAATGCCATAGAAAGTACCTTCAGCAGTTCTTGATTTTTTGAAACCAATGAGTGTTGATACGATTGCAAAAACATAACCAAGCGCCATAATGGCTATAACTGTATAGAAATTTGCTGTGTATCTTGGAGAATTAAAATCAGTATGTATTGCAGTTACACTTTCAGGAATTTCTACAACACTTACGCCTTTGTTGAGGACATTAAGAGAAATTGTTTTTACAGGAAGATTGTCAATCGTTTCAGGAATAACAATTTCATTTGAGGTTCCTTTGTAATTTGTAATTGCTACTGTTTTATCCTCATAATTGTAGGAAAACAATTCATTTTCCTTTTTCGTTGGTGTTTCATCGAGTTTTTTATCATCGGCGGGCTCTTCTTTCTTATTATCAGAAGGAATTTCAACCTTATCGTTTTCCGAATCATCAATTGAAATAAACTCAACCTTATTTTCCTTTGCATATGCTTCTGCATACGATCCGGCAATACCTCTTATAACAACACTTTCCGAAGCATCATAAATAATAAATGATATAGAACAAAATGCAATTAAAATAATAGTTGCAATTGAAATCGGTAAAATTTTAGTGTTTTTCATAGTAATTCTCCTTATAAAATGCTTGAAAGCAGCTGTGTTTTAAGATTGTTGAACTCTTCGTCAGACAACATGCCTGCTTCTTTCATCATTGTTAATTTATCCAATTTTACCTTGAATGCCGCCATATCGTCTGTTGACTGCTGAGCTTGTTGAGGCTGCTGCGATTGCTGTGGCTGATTATATATGCCGTCAAATGCATTGTTTATAGCACCGCCGACAACGCCGCCTACGGCACCGCCAACGCCTGCCATAGTTCCAAAGCCTACACCCATATTTGTAAACTGACCTGTTGCTTCATTTTTCGCAACATCCTGCGCAACATCAAAGCCACGCTCCTGCTGATATGTATAGCCTTCCTGTGCACGCTTTGTTGCCATTGCCTGTGATTCAATAACCGTTTTCTGGGCTTCTGTTTCTGCATCAATAACAGCAGTCTGCTGTCTTAATCTGGCTTCTGCAATGTCTGCATACTGTCTGAAATGAAGTGACTTGAATTTTTCATAAGCTGCTTCGCCGTCCGGCTTAACAATGGTAGTAATGAAAAATCTTTCAAGCGCAATACCGTAATCTACAAAATCCGGCTGAAGCATTTTGAGAAGAGCTGATGAAATTTCATTTAATCGTTCGTCAATTTCAAATATACTTATCTTCTGCTCACGGATAACCTGTGCAAGATAAGATTTTACCCTTGTCATAAGGAATGCACGGAAATATCTTGTTAAATTCTCCTGACCCAAGAAATCCTCTGTGCCGACTAATTTAAGCAAAAGCTTTCTTGAATCTTCTGCACGAAGGCTCATTTCTCCGCTTGCACCGATTGAAATAGGAAAATTATATGTAGGCTCCATAAACTGAACTTTGCTGTCTGTTCCCCATTTAATAGCCATCTGCTCAGTTTTATTGATGAAATAAACCTCGCAGTGGAACGGTGTTTGACCGCCTGTCGGCAAATTAAGAGCCTTGCCGATTAACGGAATGTTCTGCGTTTCAAGCGTGTAACGACCTGCACCGAATAAATCAAGTGCCTGTCCGTTCATCATAAAGATTGCTTCCTTCGACTCGTGAACAATAAGCTGTGTTAATGAGTTAAAATCTTCGCAAGGGTGCTTCCATATAAAGGTTTTGTTGTCACCCTCGTATTTAATAATGTCTGCTATTTTAGCCATTTACTTTTCCTCCTCATTCTGTTTTATTTTAATTCCCCCGGCTTCAAATGTTTCAATGTCATTGTTTAAAGCTACTGTGCAGTGACTTCCGGCAGAGATTGCAATTATATCTTTCCAGTCGGAAACATCACATTCTCCGTCGTCATTATAACCGACAGCAACAACTGTGCCGTCTGCTTTTAAGCCAACAGTGTGGAAACTTCCGGCGGAGATTGCAATTATATTTTTCCAGTCGGAAACATCACATTCCCCATCGTTATTATAACCGGCAGCAACAACTGTGCCGTCTGCTTTTAAGCCGACGGTGTGGTGAGTTCCGGCGGAGATTGCAATTATATTTTTCCAGTCGGAAACATCACATTCCCCGTCGTCATTATAACCGACAGCAACAACTGTACCGTCTGCTTTTAAGCCAACGGTGTGGTGAGTTCCGATGGAGATTGCAATTATATCTTCCCAATCGGAAACATTGCATTGTCCATACTTATTACTACCAGTATCTACAACTGTGCCGTCTGCTTTTAAGCCGACAGTGTGGGCATTTCCGGCGGAGATTGTAATTATATCTTCCCAGGCAGAAACATTACATTGCTCGTCGCCATTATAACCGACAGCAGCAACCGTGCCATCTGCTTTCAAGCCGACAGTATGATATTTTCCGACAGAAACTGCAATCATATTCTTCCAATCAGAAGTATCGCACTGCCCGTAATCATTATTGCCATCAGTCCTGATTATGCCGTCTGTTTGTAAAACTGCATAATGATAACGTCCTATACTGACTCTCTCAGAATAATTATTTTTCAGAAGGTTTGCTTTGCGTGTCTTCGCGTCTTTATAATCAAATAATAGGCCATATTTATATATGGCTTCATTGTATTTCCCCTCGGCTTCATATGAAAGTGCTGTATTATAAGTTGCCCACGGATAAACAGTTTCCATAAATATAAAATAAGATGCAACCAGAAACACCAATACGGAACATGTAATAACGGCAGCTTTTTTAATTCGTCTTCTTCTTTTCTCTTTATACAGCTCTGCCCGGCGTTTCACTTCCAATTGTTCTTTTTCTCTTTGTATTTTTAAGGCTTCTATTTTAGATTTGCAAACAGAAAGCAGTTCGTCTGCATCCTTCCAGCCAGCAATTGTTTCAAAATCTTTAATTGCGCTTTCATATGAGTAAATACTATCGCCAGTCATATGGTCTTTTGCTGTATCGTAAATTTTATCTTTTCGAGCAATTTCTGCATTTTCAAGGCATTTTTCTGCCAAAACTGCTGAATCCTTGTATTTGAGAATAGCTTCAAACCCCTTGGCTGCTTTTTCAAATCCAAGTTGAGTTTTGGCTTTGTTCATTTCAGCAACTGCACTATTATAAATACTTTCTAAATGGGCATTTTCATTGCGTTCATTTATATGAAAAATATAGCCTGTTAAGATTTCTGCCAATTTATTATCAGCAAAGCGAATCGCTTTTTTATAGTTATTGCTTATTGTGAATGGTTCTTTACAATCAGCAAGTTTTTCTTGTTTCGTTACTTTTAATTCTGCCATCAGTTTACCAAGATAAGCCATTGCGTTTTCGGGGGCTTGATCGAGCACTTTTTCGCAATAATCGTCCGCACTATTCCAATCCTTATCTTCAAGGAACATGAATGCTCGTTTTAGCAACGGTTCTACACCTGCATTTCCGTTATTGATAACAACTGTTTCTGTTGGTTTTGGCTTTTCAACAGAAAGAATTTTGCTGATACCCCTTATTAAATCCTGCATAAAGCCAAGCTTGCTCATATCCTGTGCCTGCAAATGAGAGAATTCCTCCGGCAAATCATACGGGTCCATATCTCTATACGCAGGAATCAGTGTTTTTTTCGCTCCGTTTTTAATAAGAGAAAGATATCTTGACCATTCATTCTTAACCCAAACAGAATTGAAATATTCTGCCCTTGTTCCAAGAGCAACCATAACCTTTGAAGAATTCAGAGCTGCAAATATGTACGGCTCATAAGCTGTTCCAAGCTTATCCTCAAGTGTTATTCTTGAGAAGAAAACTTTGAAGTCCTCTTTTGTTAATTCGTGATACAGCTCTGTTGCCAAAACAGAATCGGGTGTTCTTCTGCCTTGATTATCCGTTTCTTTGTAGCAGATAAACACATCAAAAGGCTCTTCTTGGTTTGAGATTTCAAGGATACCTTTTTGAATTTCGTCTATTGCTTTAGCCTCTGCTTCGTAAATATCCTTTTGGTAGCCATCAGCATACTGAATAGCCTGTTTATAATCTTCATCAGCAAAGATAGAAGCAAACTGCGTTCTGTTTACAGTTGGTATTCTTTTATGCGAAGAAGGATCTTCAACATATTCAATACCATATTTGCAAAGCACCAAAGACCAATAGGTTTCAGCATCAGTTTTATCTTCATTAAGAATATTTTCATAAATAGACATAGCCTTATCATATTCGTTATTTCTGCGAAAATGATTTGCTCTATCATACAAGTTTGCTTTCTTTTCATCGTCAAGCTTCGGCAGAGTTTGCTTTGTACCACAGTATGCACATTCGCAAACAGACATCCCGTCTGTTATTTCCAAATCTCCGCCACACATTTTACATCTAAATACAGCCATATATTCTCCTTTATTGGTTAAAATCATAAATGATGTTTTCTTTCCAACCACTGTTGTTTATTAATTAGCACCTTACGAGGTTGTGCACCATTTGCAGGACCTATGATACCTTTTTCTTCAAGCTGGTCTATAAGTTTGGCAGCTCGTACATAACCTATAGCAAGTCGCCTTTGCAAAAGCGAAGCTAAAGCATATCCGTTTTCAATAATTATCTCTGCAGCATTTTCAAACAAGGAATCCAATTCATCATTATTTTGATCGATTTTCCTATTACTATCTGATTGAATTTCTTTGTTAGGGGTGATGGTAAATTTATCTTTTAGCTCATTGACATCTTCATCAGCTGTATAGCAACACTTTATTTGTGTCAATCCAGAGCTTCCCATCGGTAAGAACAACATGTCACCAACTATAGATAAATTCTCTGCACCATTTCGGTCAATAATATATTTTGATTCCGCTTTTGTACGCAGTGCAAAAGTGATTTTTGAAGGAATAGAGTTTTTAATTCTATCCAGCAGAAATTTTCTATCTGCCTGCAGAGACGAAATCACCAAATGTATTCCACACATTCTGCCATTTTGAATTATTTTTAATATACTTTCTTCAGCCGCTTTCGGATTTTCTGAAAACACCTGATAAAAATCATCAATGACGATAACAAGTTTTGATAAAGATTCTATATTGCTATGCTTACTGGCATACTCATTATACGATCGAATATCCCGTACACCATTATCTGAAAACATTTGAATTCTTCTTAACGATTCGGAAACAACCCATCCAAGTGCACCTGTTGCTTTTCTTGCATCGGTTATAATCGGTACTAATAAATTCGGTGCATTTTTAAAATCTGAAAATTCTATTCTTTTTGGATCAATTAGCAATAAATTAGTTTTTGAACCATCATTTTTATATAAAATTGAATAAATTATACTGCGTAAACAATTTGTTTTTCCATATCCGGAAACACCGGTTATAAGAAGATGCTGCAATTCCTCCAAGTTTCCATATACCGCAGCACCTTTATAATTCTTACCTAAAGCAAAAACCAAATCATTTTTATTGTTTTTAAATTCTTCATTTTCAACAAGCTCTTTGACAGATACAAAATAATCAGGTTTTTGAATAAGAGTAAATCTATTGTTAGGTGTAATCTTATCGTCAAAATAGAATATTGTTTGTTTTGTACCGCAATAATCACATACCGCTACTTTATCGCTTTTGTTAAAGGATATATCTCCTCCGCAAATTTCACATTTAAATACTGCCATAAATTTTTCCTCTTTATTTGAACTAATCAATTTCTAAATTTTCAACAGCAAATTCCAAGCATTTTTGAATGATATCATTTCGTGTTCTGCTTGTTATATTTGAAATACTGTCTAAAGATTCAATCAATTCGTTTGGTAGCCTTACTGAAACAACAGAAGAATCTCCGTGATATTTTTTAGTTGTTATTTTCAATTTTTTATCCGGCATTTGCCCCACTATCCTTATTTAATATATTGTATATATGATACTACAATTGTAATACCCTTGTCAATGAAATGAATCTGATGCATTCATATTTGATTAACATCCTAAAATATAATTAAAAAATAAAGGGGACACAATTTGATATTTTTTCAAATTATGTCCCCTTAACTTGATATTTTTGAAAAACAGGTTATAATATAAATGAGGTGGTACTATGACTTTTTATAAGCGTGAGAATTATCTTAAAAAGATTCGTGGCTTTTATGATGATGCTGAAACAATAAAAGTTATCACAGGTGTTAGACGATGTGGAAAGTCTACTTTAATGGCAACCATAAGACAAGAATTGCTAGATAGAGGTGTTGCTGGAGAAAATTTGATTTTTCTTGATTTGGATAGCCGTAAGTATAGAAAAATTAAAAATGATGACCAATTGGAAGAATTGATTGATTCTCAGACAAACGCAGATGGTCTAAAATATCTTTTTATTGATGAAATACAGAATGTGCAGAATTTTGAAGAAGTTATAAATGCTTTCAGAGGTGAAGGCGATTTTTCAATATTTATCACAGGTTCAAATTCTTATTTGTTAAGCGGAGAGCTCGCTACAAAATTAACCGGACGATATGTTGAATTTGAAATGTTTCCGTTAAGCTTTGAAGAATATATTGATATGAAAGAATTTTACGGTAAGCAAGTTGATTCTAATCTTACGATTGAGCTTAACAATTATCTGCTTGAGGGAGGATTTCCTAAAACAATTCAGTACGAAACACTTGCAGATAAAAGAACATATGTTATAGCTGTTATTGATGAGATTTTTGAAAAAGATATAAAAAGACGAATAAAAATCAATAACAGAGAAGCTTTTGAAAAAGTCAGAAATTTTGTTATAAACAATTTTGGTGCGACAACAAGTATTGCAAGTATGCAGGAAGCATTGCATAAAGATGGAATTGAAATAAAAAGGCAAACGCTGAATAGATATATCAAGGCTTTGACCGATGCGAAAATTCTGTATGAATGCAATCGTTTTGATATGAAATCAAAAAAATCTATCAGAGGCGAGAAGAAATACTATTTAGCTGATTCTTCGTTCTATTTTGCAACGAATACCGATAATAGAATCAATTATGGCCCTGCTCTTGAAAATATCGTATATATTTATGCAAGAAGCAGGGATTATTCAGTTAGTGTAGGCAGAATAGGAAAACTGGAATGTGATTTTATATTAAGGGATAACAACTTGAATTATGCGTATGTTCAGGTTTCTTACACAATAAACGAAAGTAAGGATACAGAAGATAGAGAATATGCGTCTTTGGAAAAGATTAAAGATAATTATCCAAAATATGTTGTAACAACAGACTTTTTACTGCAACAACGCAATGGTATTAAACATGTGAATTTAATGGAATTCATTAAAAATAAATCCGATTTTCAATAAAATTCTAGATTTAATAGTTGCTCATTTCCGGTGCCCTCAAGTACCCAAAGAGCGCAATATCTTAAAATACAGCAAGATAATTCAGATTGCAAAACAATTGAATAATTAAAAAGGTGAATCGGCTGAGCACTTTAAGTCGAATCACCTTTTTTATATTTTCAATGCCTAAAATATCACAGTTGATTTTTAAGCAGGATAAAGGCTGGGCGCACTTTCAGTGTGCCCAAGCCGAAACACACCGAAAAGCAACGCTTTTCGGGCCTTTTATTTTGCGCCCAAAACTCAATTTCAAAAATAGCTTTTGGTATCAAAATTCAAGTTTTTTGAGCCCAAAATTATTTAAAGCACACATATTATCAACATTTTTTAGAATTATCTTTGAGCCCAAAGATTGCACCCAAAATCTTTTATTATCTAATCTGATATATTTTCTCTGGACAAATCAATAAATTTGTGATATTGTGTGTTTTACTAAAATTGCAAAATCGTGCAGAAAGGAAAAGTATATGAAACAATTTTACATTTCAACAAATATACTTTAAAGGAGGCGAACCGGAAAACAAATAAAAGAATTGTTGCCGTATGGCAGCAGAGAAGATACCACAATATGAAATTGATGCGATTGTCAGAACTTTTCTACCGAGCATAAAAGAATTCTTTGAAAATGAAAAATACCAAGAAGAATTTGAAGAATGGAAAAGATCAAAAGATAAAACATCATAAATGATAAAATGGCAGGGAGTATAAAAACTCTCTGCCATAATTTATTATATAAAAATAAAAAATCCGAAAGTATCACCAACAATGGTGAGTTTCGGATTTTTATCTTTTGGTGGAGATGGCGGTAATCGAAACCGCGTCCTGAAGCATATCCTCAAGGCTTTCTTCGTGTACAGTTTGTTATTTAAGTTCTCCCCTCACAAAACGGCAGCAAACAGCCTTTTTGCTACGGTAGGCCCTTATACCTGATGAAAGCCGAGCCATTCTTTCATTCATGTTCGCCACTAAGTCGACGCCTTATTCAATGCCGTGGCACTCAATGATAAGACGAAAGCTGCAATTAGGCAGCTAAAGCTACTGAATTATTTTTGTCAGTTAATTTTAAAGTGTTACTTTTAAAGCGGTGCAACTCCGCTACACGCTTACCAAGACTCCCCGCCCCAGTCGAAATCCTTTCATCCCCATATTAAATTGGAGGCAAGAAAAGAATACGATTTATCCGCAATCTTTTCCGCCAATACTTCGTTAAATTATTTTTGCCTACCGACATTGTTTTAATAGCGTTCTTTCAATGCTCTGTCTATTGTTCTTTCAGCATCTCTTTTAGCTGCAACCTCTCGTTTATCGTGAAGCTTTTTACCCTTGCAAAGCCCGATTTCAAGCTTTGCTCTGCCATTTATTATATAAAGCTGAAGAGGAACAATACTTAAGCCCTGCTGCTGGCTTTGACCAAACAACTTCATGATTTCTTTTTTATGAAGCAAAAGCTTTTTCTTTCTCAATGGATCCCTATTAAATATATTACCCTGTTCATACGGCGAAATATGCAAACCGATTGCAAACATTTCCCCGTTATCAACACTGCAGAAGGAATCCTTTAAATTCACTCTGCCGTTTCGGATTGATTTAATCTCCGTTCCGTAAAGCTCAATACCTGCTTCGTATGTTTCAAGAACAAAATAATCGTGATAAGCTTTTTTATTTCTTGCGATTACCTGCTCTGTTTCTTTATTATTCAAGCCTATCACTCCTTTATTTATTATATCAGACTTCTGCCCTCAATTGCTCTTGAAAGGGTAACCTCATCCGCATATTCAAGATCACCGCCGACAGGAACACCATAAGCCAGCCTGGAAACTGTTATACCCATTGGCTTAAGCAGACGACTGATATACATAGCCGTAGCTTCACCCTCAACGGTTGGATTTGTTGCCATAATAACCTCTTTAACCTCTCCATCGGAAAGACGGGCAAGAAGCTCTTTAATCCTTATCTGATCAGGGCCTTTATTTTCCATCGGAGATATTGCACCATGCAAAACATGATAGGTTCCCTTAATGATATTCGTTCTTTCTATCGCCATAACATCACGGGGATCTTCAACAACGCAGATTTCGCTTTTATCCCGTTTTTCATTTTTACAGATAGAGCATAAATCATCATCTGCAAGGTTACAGCAGATTTTACATTGCTTAATTTTAGTGTGCGCATCAGTTATTGCTGCAGCAAAGGCATTTGCCTCCTCATCGCTTAAGCCAAGAACATAATATGCCATTCTTTGAGCAGATTTATGCCCTATGCCCTGCATTCTCTCAAACTGATCTATTAAATTCTGAAGAGGTGCCAAATTATAAGCCATAACTACTCCTTAATGCTTTTTAGAGCCCCGGAATATTTAATCCGCCTGTAACGGAATTCAGTTCACGCTCGGATTCTTCCTCTATCTGGCGCATTGCTTCATTAAGTGCGGCAACAAGCATATCCTCAAGCATTTCAACATCCTCAGGATCAACAACTTCCGGATTTATTCCGACAGCCTTAATCTCATGCTTGCCTGTTACTGTAACCTCTACCATTCCGCCGCCTGACGAAACAACATATTCCTTTTCTGCAAGCTCAGCCTGTTTTTTTTCAATATTCTCCTGCATTTTCTGAGCCTGTCTGAGCATATTCTGCATATTCTGCGGGCCGCCGCCCATTCCCTGCGGAAGTCTTGCTTTCATATTTTTTCTCCTTTATTTTAAAATTTATTCAATATTTACATTAATATTGCCCTGTGCCTTTGAAATTAAATCTTCAAGAGGGTCTTTTTTTTCATTCTTTTCCTCGCTGTTTTTGAAAATTCCAAGCTTATACCTTTTACCTGTAACATCAAAAATAGCCTGTTTGATTGCTTTTTTATGCGTTGGCATAACAATAAACTGCCTCAAGGTCGGATTTGAGCTCTCAAAAAGAAAATGCTCGCCTCTTATATATGCCGTTGCATCATTTAAAATACCATAAATTCCGATATCGGTTTTATAGATAATTTCCATAAACTCCGCCCATTCGGCAAATTCGGTCTGAACAACCTCCTGCTGCGGAGCAGACACTGCTTCAGCCAGGGATTCCTGCAAAGGCGCTGTATCAACCAAAGCTTCTTCCAATGGCGAAACAATAGGATTTTCAGCTTCTGCTTCTTCAACATTATCTATCGGTTTTTCTATATCAAAGCTTTCCTTCTTCTCCGCTTTTTCCGCCGTTTGTAAGAAAGCATCAGGCAAATCGGGCTGTTGTATGCTTTCTGCTTTCGGCTGTTCGCTTACAACGGTTTTTACAGACTGCACAGGAGCAAAATTCACTCCGTTTTTAACCGCTCTTTCAAGAGAAGCGATTCTATCTAAAACAGCCTCCATTGACGCATCAAGCTTCGGCTGGCAAAGCTTTACAAAGCACATTTCCATTTCAATTCGTGCATTTGCTCCGCCTTTTATAATTGTTAATGTATTCTGAAATAAATCAAGCGCAAAAATAACCTTTGCAAGTGTAAAATTTTCTGCACTTTTAATGATTGTATCATATTCATCATCCGTACAAATAATCAGTTCTCTGCTCTTCTTAACCGTTTTAACAATCAGAAAATTTCTGAAATGATTTATCATTTCAACACAAAGACGCTCCATATCATAGCTGCTTTGATGAAGTCTGCTGATAACATTCAGCGCATCCCCGCTGCTTTGATTGCACACGGCATCCGAAAGCTCATATAACGCTTCTCTGCCTGCAATGCCCGCCACCTCGGAAACAAGCTTTGAATCAATATGACTGCCTCTTCCTGCACACTGATCAAGGATTGAAAGCGCATCTCTCATCCCGCCGTCTGCAATTCGCGAAATAAGAATTGCCGCATCATCATCAAGCTGCATATTTTCAAAGCCGGCAACTTCCTTTAATCTCAATGCCATTGTTTCAGGCTGAATGCGTTTAAAATCAAAACGCTGACAGCGAGAAAGAATTGTTGCGGGAAGCATATGCACCTCAGTTGTGGCAAGAATAAAAACAACATGCTCCGGAGGCTCTTCCAGCGTTTTCAGAAGTGCATTGAACGCACCCTTGGAAAGCATATGCACCTCATCTATAATATAAACTCGGTATCTACCTCTGGTTGGGGTATAATTTGCCTCCTCTCTTAAATCACGGATATTATCTACACCATTGTTTGAAGCCGCATCAATTTCAACAACATCATAAATACTGCCGCTATCAAGCCCTTTGCATACTTCGCATTCATTACAGGGCTCACCATTTTCATTATGCTCACAGTTTACGGCCTTTGCAAGAATTTTTGCGCAGGTTGTTTTTCCTGTTCCTCTTGAACCGGTAAAAAGATAGGCGTGGGATATTCTGTTTTCTTTAATTTCATTAATCAGAGTTGATGTAACATGCTCCTGACCATAAACATCTGAAAACACTTTCGGACGATATTTTCGATATAAAACCTGATACATAATTCCCACCGCCTTTTAAACAAAAAAATTGCAGCTGCATTCTTGGCGTAACGTACAGACTTGTCTGCGGCGCACAGAATAATCCACTTATTGCTGCTCGGTTCCCCGCCTGACAAGGTTCGTAGCATCCCGTCGCACAGGGCCCATACGCTACGCTAAAAATGCAACCGCTTATTTTAATGATAATATTATATACTATTTTTACTCTGAAATCAATACCTTTTCTATTTCAGCAAAATAGATATAATGCATATCACTATCACTGTACCATTTTTCCTTGATATTGCTGTCAATAAAGCTTTTTTCATCAAGCAGCTGACACGCCGTTTTTCTGCAAATCAAAATGATTTTCGCCTCTTCAAAATAAGGCGCATTTTCGGAATAAACAGGTGTAAGCCCTGTTTCCGTAATTTTATCATAATCTCTTCCGCTTTTTGAGCCGCAGAATTTTAAGGCAGCCTTGCTTTCTTCCTTAAAAAAACAAAGTGAAAAATGAGTTTCTTTATCAATCAAACCTTTTGTATATCTGCTTTCACGAACATAAACTGTTGCTGTATCCATTCCCCAAAGCTCTCCGATTCCGCCCCATGACACTGTCATAGGATTACAGCTGTCGCCATCCTTTGCAGTAAGAAGAGCCCAATCCTCTGAAATAAGCTTTACAACATTTTCCTTTATATCTTTTACGCTGATTTCTTTCATAGATAACACCTCTTTAATATTATATTAAACCAATCTTTAAAAATCAACCAAGAATACCCGACAGTTTACACTATCGGGTATAAAGTTTCATTTTTAGGATTACCAGCTTCCGCCGCCTCCGCCGCCTGAGCCGCCGCCTGCGAAGCCTCCACCGCCACCGGAAAAGCTTCCGCCGGATGAACTTTGAGGCGCAGATGTCATAGATGCTGCAGCTGAATTATAGGTGCTGTTCATAAAATGCCAGAATATCATTCTGTCAAACACCGTACCGCCATACCACTGAGGCGGTTCAAGTGCAATGCTTTCAAAATTCTTGGTCCATTTATCCGATACGCCCAATACATAAGCATAAGGCAGAATATCATAATAATATTCAGGATTTTCTTCAACAAGCATCTCCAGCTTTTCTTTTTCGGCAGTTTCAAGAAATTTTTTAAAACCCATTATTCTTTGAAGATATTCGTGTCCCTTATCCGTTCTTCTTCTGATAAAGAAAGAAAAAACAAGAGAAATAATTGCTAAAACAATTCCGGCAGCCAGCACAATTGTTTTTTCGCTGCCTCCGATAGTTCCGGAATATATAAAACCGGCTGCTATGCCTCCTGCAACTGAAAGCAAAATTCCAAGCATAACAAGCTTCTGAGATTTGGAATCAAAAACCAGTTTTCTGTTTTCCGAAGTATTTACCATATTCGTTATTTTTTCAATTGTTTTATAAAATTTATTCTGCAAATCTTTTGAAGTAACGCTTGTTCTATTATTTTTAAACAGACCATTAAAGAAAAGTCTTTTGCAATTATCCTTACCGCTATATGCGGGGCGGACTTTTTCAATAACAAAATCTGTTTTCGAACCAAGAAACTGCTTTTTTTCCACCTGATTGATTTTAATATAGCCTTCATTGGCAAGTTCTATCATAAGAGGAATCGTATCCCTGCCTGCAACCATACCGCTTTTCCAGAAAGCAACATCAAGACTGCTCATATTATCGGGAGGATAAAATTCAACTACCTCAACAACCTTTTTATCCCTGCCGAATCTAAACCAGAGAATCAAAACGGCTATCAGCACGGTAAGAGGAATAAGCACCATAACAGCAAGCCTTGCATAATAAGCTGCCATATTAAAATAGAAATATCCCTCCGGAAGCTCAAGTCTTAAGGTTAATGCTTCATACGGTTCAAGCTCCTTCGTTACCTTTCCGCTTATCTCATTACCAATCACTTCATATTGTATCGTACCTGTGCCTGCAGTGCCGTAAGTTCCTGTTGAAAGTCCAACCCTTTCTGCATCAAATTCTTTCGGCATAGTAACATGAAAGGTTACATTATCAATATAAGTATCCCATTCATCGCCGATGATGTTGAAATAAAGCTCATCAAAGCCTTCCCCTATATCCTTGCCCATAACATAGGAATAGGAAATCAAATAATCGTGAGGACCAAGAACTGTTCTGTCCTCATCGCCTATCTGAACAACATAATAATTGCCCTCTGTATAAGAATCATAATTATCGCTTACGGAAAGATTTTTTACCTTTGCATTGGTAACACCCTTAGAGCCATCTGCCCGTTCAACAGAATTTGTTGTTGGGATTTTTCTGAATATACCATGCTTCCCAACATTGAAATAAGCAGAAATTTTCTCTGTTATTTCAAGCGTATTATTTTCAAGCACATTAATTGAAACATCATAACTTTCAAAATAATAATCCATATAAGGATGTTTTTTATCCACATAAGAAGGCTCCATATCAAGAGCAAAAGCAGAAACAGATGAGGAGGCAAGCAACACAAGCATTATTAAAAAAAGAAAAACTTTTTTTACCAATTTCATTAGAATTCCACCTTTACAGCTTCTCTTTCAGCAGTATTTTCAACAGCAAACATCTGTTTTGCCTTGAAGTTAAACATAGACGCAATAATGCTTGACGGAAACATCTGAACCTTATTGTTATAGAGCTTAACAACTGCATTATAGAATTTTCTTGCATTTGCAATATCGTTTTCAGTGCTGTTAAGCTGATTCTGAAGATTCATAAAGTTCTGATTTGCTTTTAAATCGGGATACTGCTCTGCAACAACATTAATGCTTGCTATGCCTTTTGAAATTTCTTTGTTTGCTTCAATTTTTTCTTCATCAGATAAATTGTTATATCCGCCGTTTCTTGCCGCAATAACCTTTTCAAGCGTTTCTGCCTCATGCTTTGCATAGCCCTTAACTGTTGAAACAAGATTAGGAATTAAATCCCATCGCTTTTTAAGATAAACATCCATTGTTGCAAAAGCTTCATCAACGGAGTTTCTTTTTCTGATAAATGCATTATAGGTTGCACCAATATAAATCGCGATAAGCAAAATCAATGCAACAACTGCAATAATTATAATAGTAGTTGAGTTCATAATAATTTCCTTTCTTCATTAAAACTATGACAATATTTTATCACACTTCAATATAATAAACAATATTTTTCATAAAGAAAAACGGGCGGCTGATAGCCGCCCCTACAATTATTTATAATTTATACACCCGAATAAGCACTGAAGCCGCCGTCAACAGGAATGCTTACACCGGTAATAAATCCGCTGTACGCTTCATCACAAAGGAAAAGAAGAGCACCGTCAAGCTCCTCTGCCTCGCCGAAGCGATTCATAGGAGTTGCAGCAAGAATTTTCTTGGAACGCTCTGTAGGCGTGCCATCCTCATTCCAAAGAAGCGTTTTGTTCTGATTTGTTGAGAAAAATCCCGGAGCTATCGCATTAACACGAATTCCGACAGGAGCAAAATGAGTAGACATCCATTCCGTGAAATTCTTAACGGCTGCCTTAGCTGCCGAATAAGCAGGAATTCTTGTCAAAGGTCTGTAAGCATTCATAGAGGATACCATAACAATACAGGCATTTTTCTTTTCAACCATATCACGGGCAAAAACCTGAGTAGGGATAAGAGTACCGAGAAAATTAAGATTGAAAACAAAGCTGATACCCGATGGATCAAGATCAAAAAAGGTTTTAACACTTTCATCCTTCTGAAGAAGATCTATCTTTTCAAGCGTATCCTTTGTAGTTGTACCCTTTGGATTATTCCCGCCCGCACCGTTTAACAGAATATCACAGGTACCGAGTTTTTCGGCAATTCTATCTCTTGCTTTCTGCATAGAGTCCAATTCAAGAACATTGCAGGCTACAGCAATAGCCGTACCGCCGTCAGCATTAATTTCATCAGCACATTTCTGCGCTGCTGCTTCATTCAAATCCAGAACAGCAACCTTACAGCCCTGCTTTGCAAGGGTTTTTGCGAACGCTCCGCATAACACTCCGCCGCCGCCTGTTACAACGGCAACTCTTCCGTTTAAGTTTTCGTGTTTCATTTTATTATTCCTTTCTGCTTTTTTCAACAGCTTCCCACAAGCCGTTTAGATAGCTTACACCAAGTGCTCTGTCGTAAAGTCCATAGCCGGGTCTTGCAACCTCGCCCCAGATCATTCTTCCGTGGTCAGGACGAATATAGCCGTCAAAACCAACCTCCTGAAGAGCCTTAACAATTTCGTACATATCAAGCGAGCCTGCATTGCTTTCATGTGAGGTTTCATTGAACCATTGATTATTAATTGAAACATTGCGAAGATGCGCAAAATAAATTCTGTCTGAAATAACAGGATCCCTGATGATATCAACCATATCATTCTTCGGGCTTGCACCAAGCGAACCTGTACAAAGCGTGATACCGTTATATTTACTATCAACCATTGTTAAAAGCTTTTTAATAGCCTCCTTGCCTGTAACAATACGGGGAAGCCCGAAAATGCTCCACGGCGGATCATCGGGATGAATTGCCATTTTAACATCGCATTCCTCGCAAACAGGCATAATTGCTTCAAGAAAATATTTTAAGTTTGCCCACAAATCATCCGCAGTAACACCCTTATATTTTTCAAAAAGCTCTTTAATTTCACCCATTCTTTCTGTTTCCCAGCCGGGCATTGCATAGCCGTTTGAATTACTGTCTATCTCCCTGAACATATCCTCAGGTGATTTACCCTCTACCTGCTTTCCGTCATAACAAAGGCAGGTTGAACCATCGGGAAGAGGCATATAAAGATCTGTTCGTGTCCAGTCAAAAACCGGCATAAAATTATAACAGATACATTTAACACCAACCTTGGAAAGATTTTTTATTGAGATTTTATAATTTTCAATAAGTTTATCTCTTGTCGGCAAACCAAGCTTAATATCCTCATGTACATTAACACTTTCGATACACTCCATTGAAAGCCCCGATGCTGTAATTTCATCATACATTTTCTGAACTCTGTCCATTGTCCACGCTTCACCTGCAGGCAAATCATGAAGGGCAGGAACAACACCGACTACATTCGGAATCTGCTTAATCTGTTCAAGGCTGATGGTATCAAGCCCTGCGCCGAACCAGCGAAAAGTCATCTGCATATATATTTCTACCTCCTGTTTTTTTCATTGTTATTCTATCATATATAAAAATTTTTTCAATAATAAAGAAAAAATTTTCCAACAGAGTTAATGATTTGTTTATATAACTATTTACTGAACAACAGTTCTGTTTCCTCGCCGATATCCTGAATATATTTATATTTTCCTGTTATGGTGCAGCCATCATCCCTCATATCTATTCTGACATCTTCCGATAAAATTTCACATCCGGCAAGCTCCTCCTTCTTCTTTTTCTCCAGCTCTGATTTTGCAAGAGTCTCAAGCTCAGCATCGCTTATTGACACCGTTTGCGTTTTAAAATAATCACAATGATTTTTTATAATACCTATCGGCAGACGATACTTATTTATAACCAAATATGTTTTATCTGTTTCCTCTATAGCATTCCCCAAATCCTTTTGAAAATAAAAAGGAAGCTCCATTCCGAAGATAAAAAGAGAATTATAATCCTTGCTGTAGGTTGAAATTCTTTCATCCTGATTTCGGCTTATATTGATAGAAATTTCATCTTCAACCTCTGCAAACACGCTGCCATACGCATGGGTATAATGATTTTTTTCATCAACCTCACTTTCACGAACACCTGAAATCAGCAAATCCCCTGCCGTTACGGCTTCTCCTTCCTGAACCGCAGCCCAACCGCCAAGCACTTCAAGGCGAACGATTACCCCGTCCTTGGCAGCTTTGACATTCGTAGTTTTATTGTTATCGACAAGCTTTGGCTTGTTTACGGTTTCATTTATTTCAATAGATGCAGTTGAACCGATTTTATTAATTGAAATCCAAGCAACATCCTCAAAATCTGCCATAATTGCAATTTCAAGCTGTTCTTTATCAATGCTATCCCAGCGTGTACCTATCTTAAAGCCGTTTTTAGCAAGATAATCAACAATTTTAACCTCTGTTACTCTATTATTACCTGAAACCGTTATATTCCAGACAAATCCGCCCATAAATGAAACAAAGAAAACCAAATAAAGAACTCCGACAAAAAATCCCCACCTGTTATTCAATGGAGAAAGCAAAAACGGAAATCCCTTTCGTTTGAAAATTTTAACCCTGCCGCCATGGGAAAAAGCAATCCGATGAAGAGCCTTATATGTTTTTATCTTTGCCTCTGCTGTTAATTCGCCATTTTTAACACATATATTTTTTAAATATATTCCCTGTTCATAGCAATCGTTTATAAAATCTTCTCTGAATCCGCCGATATAGCTGAATTTAACATATCCTAAAAGCCATCTGAAAAATCTAATCAGCATCCGAAAACTCCACACTTAAAATCGTTCCCTGAACAACGGCGCCCTCTGTTGTCAGAGAATTGATATGCAAATCATAACCCAAAAATGTAACTGCTCTTTTACCGATGTTAAGCTTTATTCTGTCTGATGAGTATTCAATTATTGATTTTAATCCGTCTACAACGCATTCAAAATTACCGATAATTTCAAGATGAGGCTCGCCTGTGTAATACTCAATCGGAAAATCCGTAAGCTCTCTTAACGATATTTTTTTCATAAAATCACCATTAATTTATATGATTTATATAGGTGATAATATGAAGATAAAAAAAGAATTCATCGAGCTTATATTCTTATTTTCGGCAGCAATCCTTCTTATAGCCTTTTCTTCAAGCGCAAAAAGCGGAGCATTTAACGGACTGGAAATGGCAGGCAGGATTGTCATCCCGTCCCTTTTGCCGCTTTTGATTATTATCAATTTGATTTCTAACGCTGAAACAAAAAATATAATAGAAAAAATATTGTCTCCGTTTACGGAAAAAATTCTTCGGCTGCCGAGAAGCACGGGCAGCGCTGTATTTTTCGGATTGATTGGGGGATATCCGACAGGTGCATTATTAACTGACAGCCTTTACAGCAATGAGGATATAGACCGCGAAACAGCCAAAAGACTTTTAAGATTTAATGTAAACGGCGGAGCTGCATTTATTATCACGGCAACAGGCACTTCCGTTTTGAAAAGCCAAAAGGCAGGTATTATCCTTTTTGCTTCAACAACTGCCGCAGCACTTCTTATTGCATTTTTATCATCGTTTCGTTACAAAAAAATCAATTATCCGGTTCCCGGCTACTCTTCTCTTTCTCTTGGAGAAGCATTAAATAAAAGCACTGAATTTTCCATTCGAGCCGTACTGAACATTACGGCATACATCGTTTTATTTTCTGCAATCAGCAATATCTTAACAATTCCTCAACCTTTAATACCAATTTTTGAAATAACAAACGGCATTGTTGAAAACTTCAGAATTTTCACGCTTCCCGAGCTTTCCGGATTGCTTTCCTTTGCAGGATTATGTATACACTTTCAGCTTTTATCCGTTATCAAGAAAATAGGAATGCACTATTTTGATTTCTTTATTTGGCGGGTTTTCCATTCTGTTTTATCATACGGTATATGCTTTTTACTATTGAAGGTGTTTCCGACAGAAACAGCCGTTTTTTCAAATCTTGCAGATATAACAGCAAAGCCGATAAGCGTTAACACTGCACTTTCCGTGCTTATGATACTGGGCTGTGCCGTAATAATTTTGGATATTGAAAGCAGAAAAAGAAAAATTTAACAATCTTTCGGTAAATTTCAACAAAAAATTGACAATATTTTGTCACTCTTCAAAGGATTTTTTTTTGTTTTTTTATAGATTTATGATTGAAAATCCTTTATAATTTTATCGGTACAAAATCACTTTGTATAATTTACATAGAAATGAGGACAAAAATGGAAACGCTTGCATTTGAAGGTACTATTGAGCAGGAAAAAGAGCTTAAGGCAGTTTTTAAAAAATATGAAAATGTGCCGGGAAGACTTATGCCTGTACTTCAGGACGCACAAGGTATTTATGGTTATCTTCCGATAGAGGTTCAACAAATGATTGCGGACGCACTTGAAATTTCCCTTTCAGAGGTTTATGGTGTTGCAACTTTTTACAGCCAGTTCAGTCTTACTCCAAAAGGACAGAATCAGATTTCCGTTTGCCTTGGAACTGCATGCTATGTTAAAGGCGCAGACAAGGTGCTTGAAGAAATTGAGGAACAGCTTGGAATTAAAGCAGGCGAATGCACTGCAGACAGAAAATTCAGCATAGACACATGCAGATGTGTAGGTGCATGCGGACTTGCCCCTGTTATTATGGTTAATGACAAGGTTTACGGCAAGGTTACTCCGGATCAGGTAAAAACAATTCTGGATGAATACAGAAATAAGGAAGAGGGTGCTGAATAATGACAATAGAAGAACTTAAAAAGATAAAAGAAGAAAATCTTGATGTTGTTAAGGTGCGCCGCCTTGTTGCTGAAGAGGGCGCAAAGCTTGCTAAAAATACTGCTTACAGAAAGCAGGTGCTTGTCTGCGGAGGAACCGGATGTACCTCTTCAAGTTCAATGCTTGTTATTGAAGCACTGGAAAAAGAGCTTAAAGAAAAAGGGCTTGATGATATTCTTGTAATCAAAACAGGATGCTTCGGTCTTTGCGCTTTAGGTCCTATTATGATTGTTTATCCGGAAGGCTCATTTTACAGCCAGGTAACAGCAGCCGAGGTTCCTGAAATCGTTGCAGGTCATCTTATTCCGGGCGGAGAGCCTGTTAAAAAATATCTTTATTCGGAAACAGTTCATGAAGACGGATCAACCATTCCGCTTTCCGAAACTGCATTCTACAAAAAACAGATGAGAATAACGCTGCGCAACTGCGGTGTTATTGATCCTGAAAACATAAAAGAGGCTATCGCTTCCGATGCTTACTTTGCACTTGAAAAGGTACTTACTACGATGAAGCCGCTGGATGTTATTGATGAGCTTCTTGCAGCAGGTTTAAGAGGAAGAGGCGGTGCCGGCTTCCCGACAGGACGCAAATGGGCTTTTGCAATGGCTCAGGAAAACGATACAAAATATGTTTGCTGCAACGCTGACGAGGGCGACCCCGGTGCATTTATGGACCGTTCCGTTTTAGAGGGCGACCCGCATTCCGTTATTGAAGCGATGGCTATCGCAGGCTATACAATCGGGTCAAGTCAGGGCTATGTTTATGTTCGTGCTGAATATCCTATCGCCGTTCAAAGACTTCAGATTGCAATTGATCAGGCAAGAGAATACGGATTGCTTGGTGAAAACATTTTCGGTACCGGCTTTAACTTTGATATTGATATTCGTCTTGGTGCAGGCGCATTCGTTTGCGGCGAGGAAACAGCACTTATGACATCTATTGAAGGACACAGAGGCGAGCCTCGTCCCCGTCCTCCATTCCCTGCAATCAAGGGTCTTTTCGGAAAACCGACTATTCTTAATAATGTTGAAACATATGCAAACATTGCACCGATTATCCTTAACGGCTCTGAATGGTATGCTTCTATCGGAACAGAAGGCTCCAAGGGAACAAAGGTATTTGCACTCGGCGGTAAAATCAACAATGTCGGTCTTGTTGAAGTTCCTATGGGAACAACAATCCGTGAAATCGTTGAAGAAATCGGCGGCGGAATTCCAAACGGAAAGAAGTTCAAGGCTGCTCAGACAGGCGGACCGTCAGGCGGATGTATCAGCGCTGAATATCTTGATGTACCGATTGATTATGACAACCTGATTCAGATTGGTTCTATGATGGGCTCAGGCGGTATGATTATCCTTGATGAAGATACCTGTATGGTTGACATCTCAAAATTCTACCTTGAATTTACAGTTGATGAAAGCTGCGGCAAATGCACACCTTGCCGTATCGGAACCAAAAAGCTTCTTGATTATCTTACAAAGATAACAGACGGCAAGGGAGAAATTGAAGATCTTGATAAAATTCAGGAGCTTGCAAATCATATGAAGAGCTCTTCGCTTTGTGCATTAGGACAAACCGCTGCTAACCCGATTCTTTCAACAATGAATGCTTTCGGCGATGAATATCTTGCTCATATTAAGGACAAGAAGTGTCCTGCCGGCGTTTGTAAAGCTCTTTTATCCTTTACCATTGATGCTGATAAATGCCGCGGATGTACACTTTGCGCAAGAAACTGCCCTGTAAGTGCTATAAACGGCAAAGTTAAAGAACCGCATACGATTGATGCCGATAAATGTATTAAATGCGGACTTTGTATAAGCAACTGCCACTTTAATGCTATTGAAAAAAGATAAGGAGGGAAAATAATAATGGTAAATCTTAAAATTAACGGTATTCCCGTTCAGGCAGAAGAAGGCACCACTATTATTGAGGCTGCACGACAGGCTCATATTGACATTCCGTCTCTCTGCTATCTTAAAGATATAAACTGTATTGGCTCATGCCGTGTTTGCGTAGTTGAGGTTAAAGGCGCAAGAGGTTTGGTTGCTTCCTGTATTTATCCTGTTTCCGAAGGTCTCGAGGTTTGGACAAACACGCCTCAGGTTCGTCAGTCAAGACGCACAACACTTGAGCTTTTGCTTTCAGAGCATCACAAAAAATGCCTTTCCTGTGTTCGCTCAAGCAGATGTGAGCTTCAGAAGCTTTGTAAGGATTATGGTGTTGACGAGGATCGCTTCCCTTCAACAGAGGATTTACAGCCCGTTGATACAACCTCTCCTTACATAATCAGAGATAATAATAAATGTATTCACTGTATGCGCTGCGTTTCTGCATGTGAGCATCAGAATATCAGCGTAATCGGTCCTCGACAGAGAGGTCATAAAAAGACAATCGGCTGTGCATTTGATAAGCCGCTTGATCAATGTGCCTGCGTTGGCTGCGGTCAGTGCGTTGTTTCCTGCCCTGTCGGTGCTCTTTATGAGAAAAACAATGTAGCTGATGTTTGGGCAGCAATCGGAGAGCCGGAAAAGAAGGTTGTTTTCTTTACTGCTCCTGCAATCCGCGCAACACTCGGCGAAGAATTTGATATGCCTATCGGCACAAATGTTGAAAAAAAGCTTCCCGGTGCAATCAGAAGATTGGGCGCAGACGCTGCATTTGATATGGATGTTACGGCAGACCTTACCATTCTTGAAGAGGCTGCAGAGCTTGTTGACAGAATTAAAACCGGCAAGCCGCTTCCTATGTTTACATCCTGCTGCCCGGGATGGGTAAAATTCGCAGAGCATTATTATCCTGAGCTTTTACCGAATCTTTCATCCTGTAAATCACCTCAGCAGATGTTCGGTGCTCTTCTTAAAACCTATTACTGCGAGAAAAACGGAATCAATCCCGAAGATTTATATGTAGTTTCCGTTATCCCTTGTACTGCAAAGAAATTTGAGGTTATCAGAGAGGAAATGGCAGGCACGGTTGATGTTGCACTTACAACAAGAGAGCTTGGCCAGATGATTCAGGGTGCGGGCATCAATTTTGAAAGCCTTCCTGATGAAGAATTTGATGCTCCGTTTGAGGTTGCTTCAGGTGCGGGTGCCATCTTCGGTGCAACAGGCGGAGTTATGGAGGCAGCTCTTCGTACTGCAGCAAACATGCTTGACGGCGATTTCTCTGCTACAGATTTTGTAGAGGTCAGAGGAATGGACGGTATCAGAGAAGCCACCTACAATGTTGCAGGAATTGAAATCAAGGTTGCTGTTACAAGTGGTCTTGCAAACGCAGCAAAGCTTTGCGATATGGTTAAAAACGGCAAAGCACCTTATCAGTTTATTGAAATTATGGCTTGTCCCGGTGGTTGTATCAACGGCGGCGGACAGCCTGTTCAGAAGGATGCAACACGAAACACCGTTGATATCAAAGGCTTGCGTGCGAAAGCACTTTATGATCTTGATGCTTCAATGGAGCTTCGTAAATCTCACGAATCCCCTGTTATTAAAATGCTTTATGATGAATATTTCAGTGAGCCGAACAGCGAAAAGGCACACCATATTCTGCATACAACATATACTCCAAGAAGCAAATATTAATAAAATATAACACACCCGATGCAGATAAACTGCATCGGGTGTTTTTCCTGTATTGTTTTACTAAATAATGTGTATAAATCATTTTATCATATTAATAATAAGATTCACATTTTCTTCAACGGGCTTTGTTCCGTCAAGGCGTATGGTTGTACAATCTAAGGACTGCACCCATTCTTCAACAAAATTTTCATTTCTTGATTTAACAAATTCAAAAAACACTTTTTCCTGTTCATATAAATCTCCATTGGGCAATATCCTGTTTCCAAATTTCCGATACGAACGGTCTTTAACTCGCTGCAATCTTATATCTTTTGGAACATTGAGCAATACAACATAATTGATAAAAGAATAAAAATCTTCTCCATAATTTCCTTTTACAGAAGCAAAAACAAAATCATTATGCTTTTCTATTTTGTTAAAAAGAATTTCTTTTGCTTCCCTATCTGTTCGCTGAGAAGAAAAATTATAGCCATCACTTTGCTTAGAAAAGTATAAATCTTCACTATCTATAAAATAACAACCTAATTTTTCAGCAAGAGCCTTTCCAAATATACTCTTTCCTGCTCCGTTCAAACCACATATAATAATTCCTGTTGCCATTCACATTTACCAAATTCCATAAAAAAACTTTTTTATATTATCAGAATCAGGATAATTTATCTCATCAATCAGATGAATTACACTGTTCACATCATATTCTACATCCATTGTCTGTACTTCAGCATTTCCGTTTTCTATTTTTATAATGCCTGCCCGTGCCAAATTTTTATCCTGTGCAGGGCAACCAAGTGCTCCAACATTAATATAAAATTTATCACCTTTGCAAATGTTTCTGCAATGATTATGCCCGTATAAAATAATATCACTACTTACATCTGCAAACATTTTTTCAAATTATCATTTGAAGGATTTGCTTTATAATACCCATCATAATCCATACAATAATGCATAATGGATATATTAAACCCCTCATACGAAACATTTATCTTATAGGGTAAGCTTTCAAGAAAATCAATTGATTTTCTTGATAACAAATTATGCTCCCATTTATGATGCTGCATTTCTTCCAAACCCATATTTTCCTCGTTTGGATATTCAGTCGGCATTCCCTCAAGTAAATACTTTTCGTGATTCCCACGAACAGCAATTAAATTTGGAATTTGCATAATATATTGAACTGTTTCTTCAGGATATGGACCGATTCCAATGATATCCCCACAACAAATAATTTTATCACATTCCATTTGATTCAATTGTTCTACAACAGCTCTAAGTGCTGTCAGGTTATTATGTATATCTGTAATGACTCCAAGTTTCATATTATTTACCTTTATATTTTTTGATATAAATAATTGTAGGGGCGGATACTATCCGCCCGTTTTACATTGCTTAAATCTTATATATTCGGACGAGCAATGCTCGTCCCTACAGATGTTTTAATTTGAATACATTCCAAAACATATTTAAATAAATATATCCAAAATTTTATTCAAATTATCAACAACAAAATCTGCTTTTTCAGATTCGTTTTTTGGAGTTGAATATTTTGAAAAGCCTTGTTTTATCCATATCGTTTTCATTCCGATTTTATGAGCGGGAACAATATCATTATCAAGTCTGTCGCCAACCATAACTGCATTTTGCGGTTTACATTCCGCTCTTTTGAGTGCAGCTTCAAATAGTTTCAAATCCGGCTTTGCAACGCCCTCTTCAGCAGAAGCTGCAACAACATCAAAATATTTCAGAATTCCCCGGCTTCTCAATCTCTCTTTCGTACCTAAGGATTGATTTGCAATAATTCCCAACTTAAATCCCTTTTCTTTCAGCTTTTTTAACACCGATTTTGCTTCAGGATAAAGAATTTCCAATTCATTATGCCATTTAGGTAAAGACAGATTATAATACTTAACCGCTTCGTGGTCGCCCTTCAAATTCCGTTTTGAAAATTCGATAACCTTATTCTCAATCTCTTCATATGGAATATCTGTATTTTTAACAGCCTCTTCAAATCGCTTTTTATAACACTCTGTTTCATCTACAAGAGTTGAGCCGATATCAAAAAATATCCATTTAATGTTATCCATCATTTTATCCTTGTAATTTTATTGCCCTTAACCAGATATGCTTTTTGGGCAGCATCTATCATAGGCTTATCAAGCATAGTATCTGTATAGAATTCATCTATTTCAGAGTTTCCATATATTTCAAAAAAGGTTTTTCTTTTATTTTCTTTGAAATTAAGATATTCAACCTGCAGAGTTTCACGATTGACTACAGAACAAATACAATTTTTTATTCCAAGGCGATTGCAGGCTTCGTCAATAAGCATATTGAAATTTGCTGTTATGATAACATCATCTGCCTGAGGCTTATACCAAGGCTTTATTTTTTTCATATGACTGTTCCAGAAATCCTGAACAAGCTTTTCTTTATCATCAAAAGAATTCATATAAAAGGAAGAATACTTTTTAACTGCATTTTCCAAATCCTGCATCGTAGTTTTTCCAAGCTTATATTTAAAAAGATTAAAAACCGCAAGGGGAACATATTTTGCAACCTTAGGATTATATTTTATGCTGAACAAATAGAAATCAAAAACGCTTTCGCCGTTATAAATTGTATTATCGAAATCAAAAACACGCATAAAATTCCTCTGCTTTAAAATACTATTTTGTTATAAGCTCCTTTAAAAGAGCAGCCATTTCTCTTGTATGGTAAGTTATAAGTGTATAAAATGCCGATTGACTGCATGATGAATGGAAATCAAGTCCGTTTTTATCGCAGATAAGCTTTGCCCTGTATTCGTGGAACTCATTTGTAACGATAAGAACACTTTCCGAAAGACCGTTTTCCTCTATAACAACCTTTGAAAACGCAATATTTTCAGAAGTGCTTGTTGATTTATCCTCTTTATACAATCTGCTTTTCTCAATTCCAAGCTTTACAAGTACATTTTCCATACACTGCGCTTCGCTGATATCTTCATCCGAACCTTGTCCACCTGAAAGAATTGCAACAGCTTCAGGATTTTTCTTAAGATACTCTGCTGCTTTTTTACATCTGTCATTCAGATATTTACTTGGTGTGCTGCCGTTCACCTTACAGCCAAGCACAATAACCGTTTCAGCACCCTCATCTGTTTTATAATTTGCATATTTAACCATATTGAAGGTTAACGGTGTAACAATAATAAAAAGCACTGCAAGCATTGCAGCAAGAATTGCTCTTTTCCATCCAACAGCCAGAACATTATAAAATATTCCGAATAAAATCAGAAAAGCCGAAAAAATGATTCCGACACCGTTTCCTGCATTAAGAATAACAGGTATCGGCGCAAGATACCATAACAGAAGAACGATTCCGACAAGTATTAAAAGTATTCTCAAAACAGATTTTCCTTTACTTAACTTTTTCATACAAACACCTCTCAATGACAGCCAAAGCAATAATAATCACAGCCATTACAAACGGAGTGTAGACACCCCAGCGTGAAAAATCAATTATTCTTGCAATAAATGAGAGGGGGAACGGCAAAAGAATGAATGAAAGTATAATTCCTTTTTTGCCTGCTATTGCAATAATTTCACTTTTGTTATAGGACACACCAAGCCTTGTTACCCCAACAGCATATACAAGCCCGCTTGCGATAAGAGCAACAAGCGAAACCGCTACAAACATAATTTCCCAATGGGTATAAAACAAAATGGGAAATGCCCATATGGAATATATTTCCGTTATTGTTCCGAGCAAAGTTGAAAAAGCACCGAAGAAAACAGAAATCACATAGCTTATTTTAAAGAAATTCAAAAGATTATCTTTATTTTCAACCTCTGTTACCTTAAAATCAACGATTTCCTCTTTCGGTATTTTTTCGCCGGCAAGAAGCTCATCAACTGTAATTCCAAGTGCCTGTGCAACAGACGGCAAAATCGTTATATCCGGAAAACCATCTCCGTTTTCCCACTTAGATATTGTTCGGTTGCTTACATTCAGTATTTCTGCAAGCTCTGCCTGCGTGTATTCCTTGTCTTTTCTTAATGCTGCAATAAAGCTGCCTATTTTTTTTGAATTCACACAATCACCTCTCACACAAATCTTAACCCGAACTACAGTTCTTCTTCAACGAATTTATAATGGAATATATCCACGATAAGTGGAATTTACTGCGTTTATATAAAATTTTGCATTTCTTTTACTTATTTCTAATTGATTGTCAAAATAAAAACCAACACGGTTCTGACCTGCAACCGGAAAGCCGATTTTTATTTTACCAAGCCTTTTAAAAGTGCTATTTCCTTTGCATAGCCATCAAGCTCATTCGGCGTTTCAAGAAACATAGGAAGATTTTTTAAATACTTATTATTCACGATTCTTTCAAACGCATTTATTCCTATATAACCCTCGCCGATTTTTTCATGGCGGTCCTTATGTGCTCCCAAAGGATTTTTACTGTCATTCAGATGAAGTGCTTTTAATCTTTCTATTCCGATAATTCTGTCAAATTCTTCAAGCACAGTGTCTAAATCATTAACGATATCATAGCCGCCGTCATGAACATGGCAGGTATCAAGGCAAATGCCCATTTTATCGCTTAATTCAACACCATCAATAATTGCTCTGAGCTCTTCAAAGGTTTTACCCATTTCCGAGCCCTTACCTGCCATGGTTTCAAGAAGAACAGTAGTAGTCATATCCTCGAAAAGCACATGATTAAGCACATCACAGATAAGATCTGCACCAACCTTTTCACCCTGACCGACATGGGAACCCGGATGAAAATTATAAAGCATATTCGGAGTATATTCCATTCTTTTTAAATCATCGGCAAAAGTTTCAAGCGCAAATCTTCTTGTATCCGGATTCGCAGAGCAGCAGTTTAATGTATACGGAGCGTGGGCAAGAATTGTTCCGAAATGAACCTTCTTTGATTTTTCAAGAAAGGACTTTACATCATTTTCATCAATATCCTTTGCCTTGCCGCCTCGTGGATTTCTTGTAAAAAACTGAAAAGTATTTGCACCGATTGAAAGTGCTTCCTCAAGCATATGCGTATATCCCTTTGATGCACTTAAATGAGCTCCTATAATCATTTGCTTTGCTCCTTATTCTTTATTATATCTTCATCAGCCCGACCGCTCATAATATATTCAAGCAAATCGGCAACACAGCCATCATTACAATGGCAGGCTTCAAACTTGCTTATATTATGAATCGGTTTCGGTGCCTGCCCTGCACAGGCAGGAAGCCCGACTGTTTTCAGCATATCCCAATCATTATAATAATCTCCGATTGCGGCAACATGGCTTTTTTCTATTCCTATCGTATCAGCAAGATGCATAATTGCGGTACCCTTATGTGTATTTCTTGCAAGCATTTCCATTGTCCATAATGACGAAGCCATAAAATTCACCTTATGCCTTACCTCTGAACGATCTATAAGCCTTCTGAGAGAATTTATTGTAGGCGGAAGTCCCCAGAAAATAACCTTCATCCAACCCTCTTTCGGCACGGCATCTATATTGGTAACCTCATAATGATCCTTATCAAGAATAACTGTGCCTCTGCCCAAAAAGCCTCTTCTTACTACATAAACATAATCATCAAAATAGATACCGATATCCAGACTTTTAAATACCTCGCTGTATTCGCACATAATTGTACGCACGAATTCCTGACCTGCTTCTCCGATTGTTGAACGCCAAAGCATTTTTTCTTTATTAAAATCATAGATTCCTGCGCCATTTAAAACAATTGCAGGCTGATTAGGAGTTACTCTGTCATAATTTCGTTTCAGGCTTGAGGTTAATCTGCCGGAAGCAAGTGTAAAATTTCCGCCTGCTTCGGTAAATTTTTTTATTGCTTCATAATTTCTTTTAGGAAGCCTTCTGAGTTTATTATTCAGCGTTCCGTCTATATCCGAAACAACAAGCCAGTTTTCAAATGTTTTTTTCATAAGTTCGCTCCTTTCCGTATATCAAGTTCTATTACATATGATTAAGCTTACCGAGAAAATCAGTAAAATATTCAGGAAGCTCACTTTCATATTCAAGCCACTTCCCTGTTCTTGGATGAACAAACCCAATATGCTTCGCATGGAGGCATTGCCCGTTTAAACCTTTCTGCACCTTTTTAGGTCCATATACCTCGTCCCCTGCAACAGGATGACCGATGTATGCCATATGAACTCTTATCTGATGCGTTCTGCCCGTTTCAAGCCTGCATCTGATATGCGTAAATTTACCAAAACGCTGCAAAACTTCATAATGCGTAACAGCATTCTTGGAATTTCTATAGGTAACAGCCATCTTCTTCCGTTCCTTAGGATGCCTGCCGATAGGCTGATTAACCGTTCCGCTATCTTCGGATATATTGCCGTGAACAATACATTCATATGCTCGCTCAAAAGAATGCTCCTTGATCTGCTGAGCAAGATGAATATGCGCCATATCATTTTTGGCAACAATTAAAAGTCCCGATGTATCCTTATCAATTCTATGAACAATTCCGGGGCGTATAACACCGTTTATTCCGCTTAAGCTATCCTTGCAATGATAGAGAAGGGCATTAACAAGAGTTCCTTCATAGTTTCCGGCAGCAGGATGAACAACCATCCCTTTGGGCTTATTTACAACAAGCAAATCATCATCCTCATAAACAATAGTAAGAGGTATATTTTCAGGAAGCGTTTCAAGCGGTTTTGCCTCAGGAATCACAACAGAAATTTTATCATTTTCCTTGCATTTATAATTTTTTGAAACAACCTGTCCGTTTACCATAACAGCTTCATCATCAATAAGCTTTGCAGCAGCAGAACGAGAAAATCTTTCTATTTTTTCGCTTAGAAATTTATCAATTCTTTCTCCCTTTTCTTCGGCAGAAACAGCTAAAATTAAAGCATCACTCATCTTTTCTCTCCTTATCCTCCTTTTTTAAGGCATCAAGAAGCAAGTATATAAAAAGAGAACCTGCACCAAGCGTTACTGCACAATCCGCAATATTAAATATTGCAAAATTTATAAAAACAGGCTCTATAAAATCAATAACAAAACCATAAAACACCCTGTCTATAAGATTGCCTACCCCGCCGGAAATGATAACACCTATGCTCCAATAAAGCCACAGAGAACTGCACTTGTCTGAAAAAATATACCACATTGCAGCAACGCATGCGATTATGGTTACCGCAATAAAAATCCACCTTGCACCATTGAAAAGTGAAAATGCCATTCCCGTATTTTCTGCATAACGAAAATCAACAACACCTTTAATAAACTGAACAGATGCGCCGTCAGAAAGATATTTTTGAGCAAAAAATTTAGTCATCTGATCAAATGCGGTTATTAAAATTATCATTACAGCGCACCAAATATGCTTTTTTCTGTGCAAAAATATCCCTCCGATACAAGATAAGGGGCAGATTTGTTTCTGCCCCTTTTGTAATTTTTGATTATACAGGTTAAATTATTCTTCCATTTTTGCAATAACTGCCGCACAATGTGCGCAAAGCTCAGCATGATTTGCATCTTTGCCGACAGTTGTTGAGAATTTCCAGCAGCGTTCGCACTTTTCTCCGTCTGCCTTTGCCACGGAAACAGACAAGCCCTCAACCTCGCCTGCAAAGCCTTGTGCTTCATTAACAACCTCAACAGCTGAGGTAATGAAAATTTCAGGAAGCTCTGCCTCTACAGCCTTAAGGAAATCATAAAGCTCGCCATCAGCACCTAAGATAACTTTAGCCTCAAGAGATTTACCGATTTTCTTTTCATTTCTTGCAAGCTCCAGTGCCTTCTGAACATCAACGCGAACAGTATGGATTTTTTCCCATTTATTCATAAATGCTTCATCTGTTTCAATAAAATCAGCATTCGGAATTTCATTGAAAAGCGGAGAAGCCGTATTTCTTGATTTATCATGAGGCATAAACTGCCAGATTTCATCAGCAGTAAATGCAAGAATCGGCGTTAAAAGAAGAGTTATAGCATCAAGAATTTTATAAAGAACGGTCTGCGCTGCACGGCGTGTTTCCGATGCCGGAACAGAAGTATAAAGTCTGTCCTTAAGTACATCAAAATAGAAGTTACTCATATCAACAACACAAAAATTATGAATGGAATGTGCAGCAGTATGATACTCATAAATTTCATAACCCTTACGGGCAGTTTCAATTACCTTATCAAGCTTCATAAGAGCATATTTATCAAGTTCTTCAAGCTTATCATTTTCAACCATATCTGTATCAGGATTGAAATCATAAAGATTGCCAAGGCAGAAACGAGCTGTATTTCTGATTTTTCTGTAGTTATCGGAAAGCTGCTTTAAGATTTCAGGGCTGATACGAATATCAGCATGATAATCCGAAGAAGCAACCCAAAGACGAAGAATATCGGCACCGTACTGATCAATAATATCCTGCGGATCAATACCGTTTCCAAGAGATTTGGACATTTTTTTGCCCTCTCCGTCAACAGTCCATCCGTGTGTAACAATCTGCTTATAAGGAGCTGCTCCGCCGCCTGCAACCGATGTAAGAAGGGAGGACTGGAACCAACCTCTGTACTGATCTGCACCCTCAAGATAAACATCCGCCGGCACATTAAGATAATCTCTTTTTTTGCAGACTGCGGCATGGGATGAGCCTGAATCAAACCAAACATCCATAATGTCTGTTTCCTTATCAAAGCCTTTTGCTTCGCCGCAATGCGGACATTTGAAGCCTTTAGGAAGGAAATATTCCGCATCGTTAGCAAACCATGCGTCTGAGCCTTCTTTACCGAAGATTTCGGAAACCTTCATCATAACATCATTATCAATGATTTCTTTTCCGCATTCATTACAATATACAACAGGAATAGGAACACCCCATTTTCTCTGACGGGAGATACACCAATCGGCACGCTCTTTAACCATGGATTGAAGTCTGTCCTTGCCCCATTCAGGGAACCATTTAACATCCTCTGATGCCTGAACAGCAGCATCCTTAAAATCATCAACAGAGCAGAACCACTGAGAGGTTGCACGGAAGATAACAGGCTTATGACATCTCCAGCAATGCGGATATTGGTGAACAATTTTCTGAAGCGCAAAAAGATTGCCTGTTTCTTCAAGATGCTGGGCAATGGGTTTATTGGCTTCTTCTGTTGAAAGCCCTGCAAATTCGCCTGCCTCCTTGGTTAATTTACCTTTTGCATCAACAGGAACAATAACGGGAATTTCAGGATAGTTTTTACATACAACAAAGTCTTCAACACCGTGACCCGGAGCAGTATGAACGCAGCCTGTACCGCTTTCAAGCGTTACATGGTCACCAACAATAACAAGGGATGTGCGGTCAATAAACGGATGCCGGCATTTCATATATTCAAGCTCTGAGCCTTTGATAATACCGCAGATTTCATAATCTTCTTCTCCTCTTGCTTCCATAGCGGAAGAAACAAGGTCGGTTGCCATAACATAATATTCATCCTTGCTCTTAACAAGAGAATATTCAAAATCAGGACCAACACAGATTGCAACATTAGCCGGAAGAGTCCAAGTAGTTGTTGTCCAGATAACAAAAAAGGTTTTAGCAAGATTTGCTCCCATAGCTGAAAGCAAGCCTTTATCATCGGTTACATTGAATTTAACATAGATTGAATGGCATGGATCTTCGCCGTATTCAATTTCTGCTTCCGCAAGCGCAGTATTACAATCAGCACACCAATAAACAGGCTTTAATCCCTTATAGATATAGCCCTTTGATGCCATTGAAGCAAAAACCTTAATCTGTTCTTCTTCAAAATCATTTGTTAATGTAATATACGGATTATCCCATTCAGCAACAATACCAAGACGCTTGAAACCCTCACGCTGCAAATCAACATAGCTGAGCGCTGTTTCACGGCAAATTTTTCTGAGTTCCAAATCTGATATATTTGTTTCGGCAGAAATATGAGCCGCTTTTCTGGCTTTAAGCTCTGTCGGAAGACCATGCGTATCCCAGCCCGGAACAAACGGAGATTTAAAGCCCGTCATATTCTTATATCTTACAACAAAATCCTTGAGGGTTTTATTAAGTGCATGACCGATATGAATTGGTCCGTTTGCATACGGAGGCCCATCATGAAGAACAAATAAAGGCTTATCCTTATTTACCTCCATAAGCTGTTTGTACTGATCATGCTCATACCATTTTTTTAAAATTTCAGGCTCACGCTGAGGCAGAGAGGCTCTCATCGGAAAGTCTGTTTTCATCATATTTAAAGTATCTTTATAGTTCATTACAGAAATCTCCTTAATGCCGAATAAACGGCATTTCATTAATTATGTTTTTTATTTTTCTTTTTAAAGAAGCCGCGGAATTTTAATTCATCATCATCCTCTTCAAAATCATCAGGAGGAATAAGACTTATTTTCTCATTTGTTCTGCCCTCAGCCTTAACATTGAAAAATGTTTCGAAAGGAAGTTCTTCCTCGCTGCTTTCCACATTTTCAGCAGGCTGCTCCATTTCGGGTTCCTCCGTAATTTCAGCTACGGGATGCCCCTCAACAGGCGTTATTTCATCCTTGCTGAAAGCATCAATCGCATGATCAAGATTCACATCAATCATGGATGGTTCTTTCTCCGGCTCTGAAATATCCTCTATCTCCGCTGCATTGACAGCAATAACAGGAACTGTATTCTCTTCCTGTTCTTCAGCAGGTACTTCCACAGCTTCTTCTGCTTCTTCATCAGCAGCTTCTTCCGTTTCAATCTCTTCCTCTGCTTCAGGCTTTTCCTCAGCTTCGGACTCCTCGGCATTTTCAAAACCTGATTCAGCTTCAATTACCGCATCAGAATCCGGTTTTATCCCTTCAGGCTTTTCTGCTGCTTCTATCACATCTTCTGAAACAGTAGCTGTTTCTTCATCAACAGTAACATTTTCAACAATTTCATCAACATTACTGTATTTATTCTCAACCTCTGTAAGCTTTTCTTCTGCCAATACTTTAGCAATTTCAGCAGAGGAATCCATCATATTCTTAACCTTTTCCAACTGCGCTTCATAAAGCGAGATAAGGCTTGCCTTGAAACTGTCTGATTCCTCTTTAAGCTTTGACACAAGCTCCTCATGATATTCCTTTTCTTTCTTTGCCTTAACAATAAGATCATCGGAAAGATTCTTAGTCTGCTTAAACATATCCTGAACAGCAGTTTTAGCATTGCTTAAAATGCTGCCTGCTTTCTTTTCGGCTTCCGCTGCAATTTCATTAGCAGCGGCTGTTTTCTCCTTTGTAAGATTTGCAACGTAATCTCTTGCTTCCGAGATAAGCTTTTCAGCCTCAGCCTTGGCATTTTCAACGGTTTTCTTAGCCGTTTCCTCAGTATCTGCCTTAAGACTTTCTGCCTGATCCTTTGCTTTCTTTGAAATCTCGGTTGCCGTTTTCTGAGCAGCAATAATGGCCTCCTTAATGGAATCCTCTTCTTCTCTGTACTCAACAATTTTATTGGCAAGAATTTCCATCTTTCTCTGAAGTTCTTTATTCTCGGCATAAATTGCAGCGTATGAATCTGCTATTTCATTAATAAAAGCATTGGTTTTATCAATATCATATCCGTGCGTGGCAGTATCAAGCTGAAGCTGCTTCTCTTTAATCTGATTCGGTGTAATCATATTCTTCTCCTCCAAAAATATTACATAAACATTCCGTTATGTTCAAGCTCATCAAGTATATCATCACCAAGCACATCAACATTATAAGGAGTTATAATATATGTACTGTTTGCAACTCTTTTAATAGAACCCTCATCTGCATAAGCGCAGCCGCTCAAGAAATCAAGAAGCCTTCTTGCAATATCACGGTTTGTTGATTCAAGATTAAGTACAACCGTTCTTTTGGACTTAAGGTTGTCAGCTATACTTGGTGCATCACTGAACTGTTCCGGCTTAACAAGCACAACCTGAACCTGAGCGGTTGTATGAATGTTAACAACCTTATCGGAATCAGAACGAAAACGATGGAATTTTTCCGGCTTCTCCTCCTTGGGAACCTTTACATTGCGTGTAAGATTGCTGCTTCGCCTTGCAGGCTTAGGCGGCATATCAAAATCAGAGGAAGTATCATCATAAAAATCATCAAAATCATCCTCGGGTCTTTCCTTGAAAATATCAGCAAACTTATCCATAAAACCCATAACCATATCCTCCTAAAAATATTTCCTTGCGCCAAAGATGGCAGAGCCAACCCTGACTATATTTGAGCCTTCGGCAATGGCGGCTTCATAATCGCCGCTCATTCCCATAGACAAAATCTCCATATCTATATTATCTATTTTTTTATCTTTAATGTCAATGAAATATTGCCTCATTTCGGCAAAATACTTCCTTGCTTCACCAGTTTCACAAATCGGCGGTATAGACATTAAGCCTTTGATTTTCATACCCGGAAGCTCTGCCATTTCATAAATCGCATCGGCAAGTGCTTCGGAAAAAATTCCGCTTTTGCTTTCCTCCCTGCCTATATTTACTTCAATAAGACAAGAAGTGACAATCCCCTTTGAAACAGACACCCTTGAAATTTCCTTTGCAAGCTTCAGCGATGAAACAGATTCTATCATATCGACCTCGCCGACAATCTGACGAACCTTATTCGTTTGAAGATGACCTATAAGATGACGCTCTGCACCGTTTAAATTAAGCTTATCCCTTTTCCCGAGATATTCCTGCACTCGGTTTTCTCCTATAAGATCAGCCCCCAGCTCCAGTACTTTGTTTATATAAGGAGGCTCAACCGTTTTGGTTACACACATAAGGCGGACCTCATTTTCATCCCTGCCGGCTTTTACAGCACTTTCCTTAACACTGTCAAGCACGCTTTTATAGTTTTCTTCAACAGATTTAAGTCTGTTTTCATCAAGCAAAAACTCTTCCGTCATAAACATCCCTTCCGCGAATAATAATTTTATCATAAAGCTTGATTCCGTTTTGAACATCCGGATCATCATAGCTTAAAATAACATAGCCATCGCCTGTATATAAAACATCTGCCCTGCGCCATTTTGCAATATTTGAAACAAGAGCATAAACGCCCTTTTCTCCGTCCTTATCATGAACAGCAGAGCTGTTTACCTTAATACCGGTATAGCTTTTAACTCTGATTTCAATATCCTCAAGACGCATTGACGATATGTTTTTATCCATTTCATTACACGAAAGAATCAGTAAGGTCTGATCAGCACTTAAAGCAACATCAGCACCCTTAACAACCGTACATTTCAGCTCCGTATCGGTTGATTTAACTACAACCTGCGCATTATAGCCGTCACGAAGCCCGGCAACATCCTCCGCACTGACAACACAGGCAAAATACCAGATAAAGCTGTTTATAACCTTGCCGCCATCCGATGTACTGCCCTTTGCTGAAACAGCGTTATTAAGGCACGCATTGAAATCCTCAATGCTCATACTCTTTACCTTGCTGTAATCAATCATATTTTCACAGCCATCCGTATATTTTGAATAAAAGCCTGCTTTATCGGCAGTTACATAGCCTGTTGGCTTGCATGAGGAAAGGTCTATCTGAGAAATTCTTCCCTCTATATCTGAAATAACCGGAGAAAAATCAACTGTTTCTCCAACAAGAATTGCTCTTTTGGTTAAATCATCATTAACATTAAGTGCCAAATCGTCCGCAGCATTTATATCATTTCTGCCTGCTGCACGAATGTAGCTGTTCACATCATCTAAAATATTTTTTTCAAGCAGTTCAAGATCAGTAACATTACCAATAGATGTATTTTCCAAATCCGTATAATACTTATGCTTTTCTTCAAGAACACGGAAATTTGAATACCTTTCAGCATTTTCAGCAGAAGAGAAAGACATTGCAATTTCCCCGCCTGCATTAACCTTTTCGCCATCCTCAACGGCAGGAATCGTTATTCCGCTGATAGCGCCTACCGCTTTCTCATCACGGATAACAACCGCCCTTGTTTCTATTGTATCATAAACGGTTGTTGCCGTTGCAGTCTGCGTTTCGATATTTACACTGAGAACGCTTATACATTCGCCGATTACGAAACCGACAATCAGCAAAATAATAACGGCTATTAAAATTTTCTGCTTAGCGCTTTTGGAAAGCTTTATTTTTGTTTCAGCCATTTTTTATAAATTCCCTACTTTTATCCACTGCTTTCTTGGCAATATCCTCTTCATCGGCATAAAGCCAAACTGCATTTTCTCTTTTTTTAAACCATGTTATCTGCCTTTTTGCATAACGGCGGGTTTCCTGTTTCAGCTTATCAAGCGCTTCATTAAGGCTTACGCTTCCGTTAAAATAGGGAAAAAGCTCTTTATGCCCTATTGCCTGCGCAGAGGTTTTGCCTCCATTTTCAAGGCAATGTTCTGCTTCATCAAGAAGCCCGTTTTCAGCCATTAAATCCACACGCCTGTTTATTCTGTCATAAAGAAGCGCTCTATCCTTAAAGCCGATAACAAAATAAAGAACATCATAAGGGCTTTCCTCGAGCCTTGATTTTTCATTCTGAACGCTTTTTGTATCGCCGGAGGAATAATAAATTTCAAGCGCCCTTACAACTCTTGTTTTATTGTTTTTATGTATATTCTCTGCTGCCTCAGGATCTATTTTCAACAGCTTGTTATAAAGCTCTTCATTGCTTTTTTGCATAAGCTCTTCGCGAAGCTTAAAATCGGTTTCAGCTTCCGAAAACTGAATATGATCAACAAAGCTGTTTATAAAAAGTCCTGTTCCGCCAACTATAATCGGAACCTTGCCTCTGCTTATAATATCATCAGCAGCGTTCTTTGCATATTTGCAGAAAGCGGATACGGAAAACCTTTCATCTCTTTCAAGAAATTCAACAAGATGATGCGGAACAACCGCTCTTTCCTCAATGGTCGGTGCGGCAGTTGCAATGCCCATACCCTTATAAACCTGCATAGAATCGGCAGAAATAATTTCACCATCCACAGCTTTTGCAATCTCAATCCCCAAACTCGTTTTGCCGCTTGCAGTAGGACCTGCAACCACAATAAGCCTTGTTTTCATCATTGTATTCTTCCAAACTGCTTTTCAAGCTCATATCTTGATATTTTAATCATAACGGGCCTTCCATGCGGACAATAGCGTATGTCCGGCATGGAAAGAAGCTTTTCAACAAAAAGCTCTCTTTCCTTTTCGGAGGTATAATCGCCGCCCTTAACTGCACTGCGGCAAGCTGTTGAATGAAAAATCCAATCCATTTTATCAGGCTCAATATCTGTTTTATGCCGAAGCAATTTTTCTGCGATTTCAAGAATAAGATCTTTAATATCCGACCCATCAAGCATAGACGGCGTTTCACGGACTATAACCGAGAGATTTCCAAAATCCTCAACCTCAAAGCCGCATTTTGAAAGAAGCGGAATATTATCCGTTATCACACTGTATTCCTCGGCAGAAAGCTTAACAGCAACAGGCATAAGTAGAAGCTGGGAGCTGATATTTGATTCCGCCTTCAGCTTTTCAAAATTCATTCTTTCATGGGCAGCATGCTTATCTATATAATATAAATCATTTTCAATTTCAACAATTATGTAAGTTCTGAATGCTTCGCCGACAACCCGGAAAACAGGAGCATCATCCTTTTCATCAACGATTACGGAAGAGTCAATCTCTTCTGTAACAGGCTGCGTATTTTCGGAAAACGCATTATTTTGAACAGGAATTCCGATTTGCTCTGTCTTTATTTCTGCTTTTTCTTTTGCTTCAATCGGCTTATCAAAAACTGATTCTTCCTTTATATCTTTTTTTATGTTTTCTTCTTCGCTTGTTTCTCTTCTTAACTGAGCTTTAGGAGAAGCAAGACTCCATGTTTTCGGAGATGCCGAAGAAAACTTCAGCTGATTCGGCTTTTCCTCTTTCTTAAAAAAATCTATTTTTGAAGAATTCGTCTTAATCTGATTCCCGTAAACCGAAGAAATGCTGTTATCACTGAGCTTTCCCTCTTTAACAGTATCCTGCTGTTCAACAGCAGTCTTTACTCCGTAATAAATCAAATCAAAAATCGGCTTTTCATTTACAAAGCGAACTTCAATTTTAGCAGGATGAACATTAACATCAACCAGCTTTGTATCCATTTCTATATTCAGCACACAGGCAGGAAATCTGCCGACCATAATAAGATTTTTGTAAGCCTGCTCCAAAGCAGCCTTTGCAAGTCTGCTGTCTACAAGCCTGCCGTTTATAAAGAAAAACTGCATAGCTCTGCTTTTTCTGGACTGATGCGGTCGGCTTACATAGCCTGTAAGCCTCATCCCCGAATAAAAATATTCAACGGGAACAAGTGTTTCGGAAAGCTCCGAGCCGTAAACGGAATAAATTGTACTTTTTAAATCTCCGTTTCCGGCAGTTATCATAGCCTGCCTGCCTTCCCGTATAAACCGAAAGGAAATATCCGGATTTGAAATTGCGATTCTTTCAACAATTCCCTGAACAGAATTTCCTTCCGTTACATCCTTTTTAAGAAACTTCATTCTTGCAGGCACATTAAAGAAAATATCACGAACAACAACCGTTGTTCCCTGCGGGCAGCCTGCATCGGAAAAATCAAGTTCTTCCCCGCCGGCTATTTCATATCTTACGCCCGTTTCTTCATTTTCAGCTTTAGTCAGCAGTTCAACCTTTGCAACGGCAGCAATGGAAGCCATCGCCTCTCCTCTGAAGCCCAAGGTTGCAATACTGTCTAAATCAGATCCTGTTGAAATCTTTGATGTTGCGTGTGATATAAATACCTTTTTTACATCTTCCCCGGCAATACCGCAGCCGTCATCCGTTATACGGATATAGGTTGTTCCGCCGTTTTTGATTTCAACAGTAATATGCTTTGCACCCGCATCTATTGAATTTTCTATCATTTCCTTAACAATGCTCATAGGACGCTCAACAACCTCGCCTGCTGCAATCAGGCTGTAAACCTCTTTCGGAAGCACATTGATTTTGGGCATTTATACCACCTCTTTTCACAAAAATATATTTTATAATTCCTCAGACTTTTTCTTTAAATCATAAAGAGTCTGCATAGCTTCTATCGGTGTCAAAGTATTAACATCAATCGTTTTCAGAATTTCTATAATCTCGTTTTTGCCATTTATGGAGAAATTGAACTGAATATCATTTTCCTCTTCCTCAACAACAGCATCCTCCGCTTTAAACTGAATATCAATTTTGTTCTGTTCAAGCTCTTTTAAAATGACCTTGGCACGCTTAACAACCGAATCCGGAACACCGGCAAGCTTGGCAACCTCAATACCGAAGCTTTCATCAGCACCGCCTTTAACTATTCGGCGAAGAAATGTTATATCATCACCGCGCTTTTTAACGGCAATTGAATAATTCTTAACACCGTCAAGCATTCCCTCCATAGCAGTAAGCTCATGATAATGCGTTGCAAAAAGTGATTTGGCTCCAAGCGTTTTCTTTTTGCAGACAAATTCAAGAACAGCACGGGCAATACTCATGCCATCAAAGGTTGATGTACCTCTGCCGATTTCATCAAGAATAATAAGACTGTTTTCAGTTGCATTTTTAAGAATAGTTGAAACCTCATTCATTTCAACCATAAAGGTTGACTGCCCTGTTGCAAGATCATCAGATGCACCTACTCTTGTAAATATAGCATCAACAATACTTATACTGGCTGTTTTTGCAGGAACGAATGAGCCAACCTGCGCAAGAAGAACAATAAGCGCAATCTGACGCATATATGTTGATTTACCCGCCATATTCGGGCCTGTAATGATTGCACAGCGGTTTTCGTTTTTATCAAGAACCGTATCGTTCGGAACAAACGGCGCACCATTGAGCAGCGTTTCAACAACAGGATGTCTGCCGTCCTTAATATCAATAACACCGTCTGTATTGATTTGAGGGCAAACATAATTATTATTTACAGCAACCTCTGCAAAACTTGCCAGGACATCCAGCGCGGCAAGAGCCTTTGCCGTTGAATGCAGCCTGTCCACCTCATTGCCGACCTGCTGCCTGACAGTGCAGAACACTTCATATTCAAGTGCAATTGCCCTGTCTTTCGCACCGATAATTTTACCCTCAAGCTCTTTCAGCTCCTGCGTAATAAATCTTTCACCGTTTGTCAGGGTTTGCTTTCTTATATAATTTTCAGGAACAAGTTCCTTATATAAATTCGTAACTTCTATGTAATATCCGAATACCCTGTTATAGCCTACCTTAAGCTTGGGAATGCCTGTCTTTTCTCTTTCTTCAGCCTCAATCTGAGCAAGAACACCCGATCCGTCCGCCATGATTTCGTGGAGACTGTCTATCTCCGCATGATATCCCTGCTTAATCATTCCGCCTTCACGAAGCGTAAACGGAGGTTCATCAACAATTGCTTTATCTATTAAATCTTCAACATCCGAAAGCAAATCTATATTCTTTTCAATATCTTTCAGCAGGGCTGATGCATTTTCGGAAACCTCCGCTTTAATTTCCGGAAGCCTTTTTAAAGTATTCTGAAGTGCTTTTAACTCCTTGGCATTTGCAGTACCGTAAGCAATACGCGAGGTAAGCCTTTCAATATCACTTATGCCTGCAAGAGAATTTCTGATTTTATCCCTTTTAATCGGATTATCAGCAAGTTCCCCGATGGCATTCTGCCTTTTTGTAATCTGATTAACGGACATAAGCGGGCGTTCAATCCAGCTTCTGATCATACGCTTGCCCATGGCGGTTTTTGTTTTATCAACAACCCACAAAAGAGAATGCCTTTTTTCGCCGTTCATCATGGACTTTGTTAATTCCAGATTGCGTCTGGCACTTATATCGAGCTTCATATATTCTTCTTTATCAAAGAAATCTATATCGGCAGGTGCATCAATTTCATCCTTTTTCTGCACCTCTTTAAGATAATCAATTACTGCTCCGAGTGCCGAAACAGCAGACTTGCTGTGCCCTAATCCAAGGCTGTCTATCTCTTCCTTCTTAAGCGTTTCCAGAACAAGATTTGCAGCCTCATCAAAATCAAATTTAATATCGTCAAGAAGCTGTAATTCAGCTGAAAGACGGTTTTTGGTAAATTCAGCAGCCTTGCTAAAATCAAGTGCGGCTGAATTTACGATGATTTCCTTCGGCTGATAAGTTGAAAGCTGATTGATTATCTGCTCCTCCTCATCTTCGCCCTTCGCAACCGTTATGTGAAATTCGCAGGTTGAAACATCTGCGAAGCAAAGCCCCGTTTCCTTCTCTCCCTTACATATTGAGCAAAGATAATTGTTTACAGTATCGTCAAGCATATTGCTTTCAATAACCGTGCCCGGAGTAATAATTCTTATAACATCTCTTTTAACGATGCCCTTTGCAAGCTTAGGATCTTCCACCTGCTCGCAGATAGCAACCTTATAGCCTCTTGAAACAAGCTTTGCAATATAATTCTCTGCCGAATGGAACGGCACTCCGCACATAGGAGCACGCTCGCCCATTCCGCAGTCCTTGCCTGTTAATACAAGATCAAGCTCTTCAGCTGCTGTTTTTGCATCATCAAAAAACATCTCATAAAAATCACCGAGTCGGAAAAACAACAGCATCCCCGGATATTGACTTTTTATATCAAAATACTGCGCCATCATAGGCGATAAGCCTTTAGCCATTGCATTTTCTCCTCAACAATTCTTTTATGGTGCGATATTGATATCGCACCATAATTCCGCTTAAACTTAGTGGCAACCGCCGCAGGTGCAGCAATCATGTGTGCAATTCTCTTCCGGAATCTGGCAGGTTGCCGGATCCTGACCATCGAAGAATAAGCCTATCATCTTGCTGATATACTGAGCCATTTCTTCCATCTGAGCTGCTGCAGCAGAATATTTCTGCATATTTTCAGTCTGCATAATTTCTTCGTAAAGCTTCTGATAATCCTTCTGAAGCTCCTCAATTCTGTCCTTGTCAGCTTCATCAGCCTTCTGTGCCTCCTGCTGATATTTAAGAGAGATAAGCTGAAGCTCCTGCATTTTTTCCTGAAGCGATGTATCTGCATCATTCGCAGCTGCTGCAGCCTGCAGCGCTGCAAATCTCGGATCAGCCTGAATTTCTTTTCCAAGCTCACGGAGTGTTGATTCTAAACTCATAATTTAGTTCCTTTCTTTCTCGCCTTTTAAAACATAAGTCAAAGGCTCTGTTACTTTTATTCTTTGGAAGGTTCCTATAAGCTTTTCGGAACCCTCAAATTCTATAATCAAATTGCCGTCTGTTCTGGCAGCAATATAATTATCGCCTAATTTTCCCTTGCCGTAAACAAAGCATTTAAACACCTTGTCTTTATACTTTTTCATATTATCGGCAGAAATTTTTTCCTGCAAGTCCGTTAATTCCTTAAACCACTTGCCCTTTTCCTCGGAAGAAACCGGATCAGGCTTTTCAGCGGCCGGAGTTCCCTTTCTCGGAGAATAGATAAATGTGAAAAGCGAAGTAAACTTAACCTCTTCAACAAGAGATAAGGTATCCTTAAACTCTTCATAGGTTTCGCCGGGGAATCCGACAATAATATCCGAGGTTAATGACAGCGCATCGCCCATTTTTTCCTTTGCATAATTTATAAGCTCCAGATATTTTTCTCTGTCATAATTGCGGTTCATTTCCTGAAGCACCCGATTGTTTCCGCTTTGGAAAGGAAGATGAAGATGCTTTGCAATTTTTTCATTTTCCGCCATTGTATCAATAAGCTCTTTCGTGCAGTCCTTAGGATGGCTTGTCATAAATCGAATACGAAAATCTCCGTCAAGATGTGCAAGACTTCTCAATAATTCGGAAAATGATACAGCAGGAGATAAGTCCTTACCGTACGAATTAACATTCTGCCCCAAAAGCGTGATTTCCTTATAGCCCTTTTCAACAAGTGCCTTCGCTTCGGCAATAACATCCGCTGCTTCACGGCTTCTTTCTCTGCCCCTCACATAAGGAACAATGCAGTAAGAACAAAAATTATTGCAGCCGTACATAATCGGCAGCCATGCCTTTTTATCGTTATCACGAAGAACAGGAACACCCTCTGCAATGGCACCATCCATATCAGGAAGCTCAAAAACACGCTTCTTTCTTGTCAGTGCGTTATAAAGAAGTTGCGGCAATCTGTAAACAACATGGGTTCCGAAAACCAAATCCACGAATGGAAAGCTTTTCTTTATTTTATCCGCAATATGCTGTTGCTGCATCATACAGCCGCAGCAGGCAATAATAACATCCGGATTTTGACGCTTATAGGATTTCAGCATTCCGACATTGCCGAACACTCGATCCTCCGCATGCTCACGGACAGCACAGGTATTAAAAATAATCAGTTGTGCTTCCGTTCGGTTTTCGGTAAATCCATAACCAATTTTATCCAGCATGCCCTTGATATGCTCACTATCAGCCACATTCTGCTGGCAGCCATAGGTAACAACACAGGCAAGAGGCTTTTGTGCATACCTTTCAGAAATAACGAAAGCCGTTTTTTTGCAATATTCCTGCTGTTTTTTTATTTCGTTTTCATTTACAACAGCAGTTTTGCGTTTGTTTTCTTCCATCATTTTCACCTCGGCATACAAAAATCCATATTATGCTTCATTATAACAAACAAGCGGCATATATTCAATATCTAATTATTAATTTATATTAAATATTTATTATATAAGCTGTTAATAATATAATATTATTGTGTTTGTTTTAACATATTGCATTTATTTTGCTAAAGTGGTAAAATCTGCTTATTAAAATTTTGAGGTGACACTATGCTGAAAAAAAGAGGGGCAGGAGTTCTTTTTCACATCAGCTCTATGCCATCGCCTTACGGAATAGGCGTTTTCGGAAAAAACACAAAGGATTTTATAGACAGGATTTGCCATATGGGTTTTACCTACTGGCAGGTGCTTCCGTTTAATCCTACAGATCATTCAAACAGTCCATACTGCTCACCAAGTGCTTTTGCAGGAAACTATCTTTTTATTAATCCGGAAGGGTTAAGAGATATGGGACTTATAAACGATGAAGATGTCAAATCAAATTATTATGAGGGTACACCATATACGGCCGACTATGAATTTGCAGCTGAAAATAGACTTGTTGTTTTAAAAAAAGCCTTTCTGAATATTACAGACAGTATAGCAACGGATATAAAAAATTTTGAAATAGAAAACCCATGGCTGACGGATTATGCGGTTTTCATGGCTGTAAAGGAGCTTGAGGGCGGAAAGCCCTGGTGGGAATGGAATGATACGCATTCACATTATTATTCCTGCATCAAGGATATTTTCTCTTTTGAAGAAGCAGCCGCTTTCTGGAAGTTTGTTCAGTACATTTTCTTTAAGCAATGGTCTGAAATTAAAAAATATGCAAATGATAAAGGCATTGCAGTTATAGGCGATATGCCGATTTATGTTGCTATGGACAGCGTTGATGTATGGTCTAATCTGCCGTTATTTCTGATTGATGAAAAAAGCTTAAAGGTTGAAAAGGTTGCCGGTGTTCCGCCCGATTATTTCAGTGAAAACGGCCAGCTTTGGGGCAATCCGATATATGATTGGAAAGCAATGAAAAAGGACAATTATTCCTGGTGGATTTCAAGAATAGGTACTGCGCTTAAGACATACGATGTTGTAAGAATAGACCATTTCCGTGCCTTTGCAAGCTATTGGGAGGTTCCTTCCGATGCCGAAACGGCAAAAACAGGCGAATGGAAGGACGGTCCGAAAATGGACTTGTTTTCAAAGGTCTTTGAAGCCTTCCCCGATGCACCGATTATTGCGGAAGACCTTGGCACCTTCGGCGAGGATGTTATAAAGCTTCTTGAGGACACGGGCTTTCCGGGAATGAGAGTTGTTCAATTCGGATTTGATCCGAATTCGGATTCCAGCCATATGCCGCACAATGCAGTTCCAAACAGCATAAACTATGTTGGAACACACGATAACAATACTATTCTGGGCTGGCTTTGGGAAGCAAGCGAAGAGGAAAGAAAATTTGCTCTTGATTATGCAGGATTTGACGGAAACAACTGGGGCGAAGGCGGATATTACAGCCAAAGCTGCAGAAAAATTATCGAAAGTGTTTGGAAAAGTGCTTCAAATGTAGCGATCATCTCTCTTCAGGATATGTGCGGATTCGGTGCTGACGCAAGAATGAACACACCGGGTATACCAAGCGAAAACTGGCGTTTCCGAGCAACTGAGGATACACTGAACAATATAGATTCGGATTATTTCAGACATATAAATTCGACTTTCAGAAGAATGTATCCCGTTTTTGATTAACAATATTAAAACTCCCTCATAGAATGTTATGAAGTTATCTTCAAATATTCTGTAAAGGAGTTTTTTTAATGGCTGATTTACCAAACGAAAGACAGATAAATGAAGCAGTTTGTATAGATACAAAGCGAATTTACGACAGCTGCGTATCAAAGGATTGCTTAGAAGATTTAAGAGTTACATTTTTCAGCCGCAGCCAAAGATTGATTGACGATGCGGTTACGGTTAAATGCCGTGAATGTGAAATCACATCCGTATCTATTGATGTTGAGGAGGTACCGTTTAACAGAGGCTATTACAGTGTTGATATTACCTTCTACTTCAGACTCAGCTTTGATACTTATTCAGCACCTTGCACTACACCTGAGGTTGCAGTAGGCTTTACTCAGTTTACAAAAAAATGTATACTCTACGGCTCAGACGGCAATGTCAAAATCTTCACATCAAATCCGATTAATGAAGAACTTGACTGCCCTGATGCACCGCAGTATTCCAACCCGACAGCTAAGGTTCAGGCCGTTGATCCCGTTATCCTTTCCTGCGATGTTGTTGATGCCTGTGACTGCTGCATTCCGATTTGCTCATCCTTCCCTCAGAGCATCCTGAAAAATGTATCCGACAGTATTCCGAGCGCAGGCTCATCAAGAGCAGTCCTTGTTACATTAGGACTTTTCAGCATTGTTCAGATGGAAAGAGATGTTCAGATGCTTATTCCGGCATATGATTACTGCATTCCTGAAAAAGAATGCTGCTGCAACACGCAGAATCCTTGCGATACATTCCAGACAATCGACTTCCCTGTTGATGAATTCTTCCCGCCTGAAAGAGATAATGTACAGTCGGGCTGCTGCTGTTCAACTGACGGAAGCACCCTTCCTGACGCATAAATTGCACAAAAAGATACCTCTCCGAACGGAGAGGTATTTATTATGCTTATACTTTTTCCAATTTAGCAAAATTAGCCATAAGCTTTTTTGTGCCTGCTCTGTCAAAAGCAACCTCAAGAAGATTATCATTGCCCATCGGTTTGACAGAAAGAATTACACCTGTGCCAAAGGTTTTATGCCTTACTGTATCTCCCACATTATATGTAACACCGGTATTTCCCGAAGAAACACCAACCTGACCGAACTTATGAGCCGCAGAGGAGCTTTGTCTGTTGTTGATTTCCGTTCTGCCTGCACCAAAGGAGGAAGGACTTCCAAACGCTGATCCCCCTCTGTTTGAAGAAGTAAAACCGCTTCTCGAGGTAAAGGTTTCAACTGTTATATCCTCCGTTACATTTACAGGAATTTCACGGATGAAACGGGAAGCCATATTTCTGTTTGTCTGACCATAGAGCATTCGCTGTCTTGCATTGATAAGATAAAGCTTTTCCTTCGCTCTTGTTATGCCAACATAAGCAAGACGGCGCTCCTCCTCCAGATCATCCTCACTGTAAATTGACTGATTGCCGGGGAATATTCCCTCTTCCATACCGGGGATAAACACAACAGGAAATTCCAGTCCCTTTGCTGAATGAAGCGTCATAAGCACAACACAGTCATCATCCTCATTATAGCTGTCAATATCCGAAACAAGCGCAACATCCTCAAGGAAATCAGAAAGCTCAAAATCCTCTTCCTCCTCCTGATATTTTATAAACATAGAAGAAAGCTCGTTGATATTATTCTTCCTGTCCTCCTCTGTTTCGGGATCCTCAGCAAGATATTCAAAATATTTTGTTTCGCTTATAATCTCTTGCAGCAAATCGGCAAGCGGCATTTTATCATCAAGAAGCTTTTGAAAATGCTTAATCATATTTGTAAAATTCTGCAATTTCTGAGCTGAACGAAGTGTTTTCTGAAATTCATCGCTTCGTTCGCAAACCTCAAACGCAGAAATTCCGAGACCCGTTGAAATTTCAAGCACATTTGCAAACATCGTATCGCCGATTCCTCTTTTCGGAACATTGATAATTCTTTGCAGACGAACATTATCGGCAGGATTATTAATAACCGCAAAATATGAGATAATATCCTTGATTTCCTTTCTGTCAAAGAAGCGGTTTCCGCCGATAATTTTATGCGGAATACCGCTTTTTGTAAGCGTAATTTCAAGATTTCGGGATTGCGCATTGGTGCGGTAAAGAACAGCATGATCACTCATTTTTCTGCCGGTATCAACATTTTTTAAAATTTCATCCGCTATAAAAGCAGATTCATCCGCTTCGCTGTTTACAGTATTTAAAATAATTTTATCTCCTGCACCTGCAGCTGTCCAGAGATTTTTGCCTTTTCTGTTTTTATTATTTGAAATAACAGAGTTTGCACCGTCAAGAATATTCTGTGTTGAACGATAGTTCTGTTCAAGTCTTATCACTCTTGCGTTACTGTATTGCTTTTCAAAGGACAAAATATTTTCAATCGTTGCACCTCTGAAACGATAGATACTCTGATCATCATCGCCGACAACGCAGATATTTTTATATCCGCCTGCAAGAAGAGAAACCAATACATATTGCGCATGTGAGGTATCCTGATACTCATCAACCATAACATACCTGAACTGTTTCTGATAAAGCTCTAAAACATCATCATTTTCTTGAAGAAGCTTTACAGTATTAAAAATTATATCATCAAAATCCATTGCATCGGATTTCAAAAGCTCTTTCTGATACATTTCATAGCAATCCGCAATTTTTGATTTTCTGAAATCATTGACAGCCTCTTTTTTATACTCATTGTAATCAATTAAGCTGTCTTTTGCAGTGCTTACAGCACTTAAAATAGATTTATGATGAATAATTTTATCCGTTAACCCGAGAGATTTTTGGCAATGCTTCATAACACGCTTCTGATCATCCGTATCATAAATTGTAAAATGATTGCTGTAGCCTATTCTGTCGCCAAAGCGCCTTAAAATTCTTGCACAGCAGGAATGGAAGGTAAATGCCCATATACTGCTTGCCTCCTCGCCTATAGCCCTTATAAGACGCTCTTTCAGCTCGCCTGCTGCCTTATTTGTAAAGGTAATTGCAAGCACCTGCCAGGGCAGTGCAAGCCCAGCCTCAATAATATGCTGAACACGGTTAACCAGCACGGTTGTTTTGCCCGAGCCGGCGCCTGCAAGGATTAAAAGCGGACCCTCCGTACATTCAACTGCCTGCTGCTGCATTTCATTTAATGCCATATCTTTTTACCTCAATTCATATCTTTTATAGGGATAAAAAAGGGAGTCACTAAGAGTGACACCCTTTAAATTTTACATAATTGTCTTATCGAAGAAGTGTTAAAAGTACACCTGCTGCAACGGCAGAGCCGATAACACCTGATACATTCGGACCCATAGCGTGCATAAGAAGGAAGTTTGAAGGATTCTCCCTCTGACCCTCTTTCTGGCTGACACGGGCAGCCATAGGAACAGCAGAAACACCTGCTGAGCCGATAAGCGGATTTACCTTTCCCTTTGTAAAGAAATACATCAGTTTACCGAAAAGTACACCGCTTGCTGTACCTACTGCAAACGCAACAAGACCGAGAGCTATAATGCCAAGCGTTTTTCCTGTTAAGAAGGACTGCGCACTTGTTGTAGCACCAACAGAAACACCAAGCATAATGGTAATAATATTCATAAGCTCATTCTGGGCAGCCTTTGCAATACGCTCTGTTCTTCCGCTTTCTTTAAGAAGGTTACCAAACATAAGCATACCGACAAGAGCACCTGCATCCGGAAGAAGAAGAGCAACAATAACGGTTACCATTATAGGGAATAAAATCTTTTCAAGCTTTGATACAGGGCGAAGATTGCCCATTACAACCGAACGCTCCTTCTTGGTTGTTAAAGCACGCATTATAGGCGGCTGAATAACAGGAACAAGAGCCATGTATGAATATGCCGCAACTGCTATGGTACCAAGCAAAGCAGGCGCAAGAATAGATGTTACAAAAATAGCTGTAGGACCGTCTGCACCGCCGATAATTGCAATCGCACCTGATTCCTTAGGTGTAAAGCCAAGAAGCGTAGCGCCGATATAGGTAAAGAAAATACCAAACTGAGCAGCTGCACCAAGAATAAAGCTTTTCGGATTTGCAATAAGCGGAGAGAAATCAGTCATAGTACCGATACCAAGGAAAATAAGCGGAGGATAAATACCTGCCTTAACACCGAAATAAAGGAAATCCATAAGCCCCGGTGTAAGCCCTGTTATCCACACCTCATTAACTTCATCCCACACTCTGCCATTGGCAACAAGCTGAATAAAGCTCTCCATATCGTGATACTGAACTGCCAGGTTTGCACCCGGAATATTTGCAAGGAGCATACCAAATGCAATCGGTATCATAAGAAGAGGCTCAAAGCCCTTTTTAATACCAAGATATAAAAATACGAATGAAACCAAAAGCATAACGAGGTTTTTCCAACCGCCGTCTGTAAAGAAAAACGCATAGCCGCTGTTTGCAAAAATATCAACGATTGCGCCCCAAACGCCCTGTAATATTTCCATGAATAAATCCTCCTATTAAAACGATCTTGTGTTATCACGAACAGCAGCCCTTGCCCAAGGATTTCTGCTGCCAACATCTTTTCTTTTAACAGAACGAATAACAAATTGATTCGAGCCCTCACAGGCTGTTACAGCTGCTGTTATAGCTGCAACAATCTCACCGCTTATATCTTGTTCAATAACCGGAGCTTCTTTAACAGCGGGCGCTGTTTTTGTAACCGGAGCTTCTTTTACATTTTTGGCAGCCTTTGCTGCATCTTTTTTTGCCTTTTTTTCTTTAGCTGATTTCTCAAGCTTTGAAACAACATTTCCAAAAGCACCAAAAACAAATATAAGAACAATGAGAACACCAAGAACGATTCCAACACCGGCAAGCACAACAGTTGCAACCTGAGCCCAGTCTATGGAACCAAAAAAGCCTGTTTTAGCTGTAATTAAAAGAGCAATTTGATACATTCAAACATTCCCCCATTATATTTAAATCGTTAGTATTATAAAACATCTCTTATCATTTTTCAACATAAAATTTATCTTTTTTTACAACAAAACATTTTGCACCACTTGATTTATTTTTTTTATGGTATATAATATATGGTGTATAATAGAAATATAGTTTTTCGCAGGAGGTAAAATGATGAAAAAAGAAACTCTTATCATCTGCATTTTAATTGCTTTGATTATTTTGTGGATAACGGAAACCCTTGGTATGAAAAAAACATCAAGAATCCTCGGCGGAGCTGTTGATCTTGGCTTTTCAATGTTAAGATAAATAAGAGTACTATTGCAAAGCAGAAGCCTGTTCGTATTAATCATTATAACCAACAAAATTTAAACAGCCGTTTTTCAACGGCTGTTTTTTCTTTCTTTATTTTATGATATTTTCCAAACAGCTTATTGTATTATTATCTTCCTTTTCGACAATTAAATTATATTCATCAAACAGAGAATCAAGCATATAATTGCTTTCCGTCATTCTTTTTTCATTATAGCTGAGCATTTCATTCGGAATCATTTTGAGCAATTTTTCTTTTTCCTCTTCGGTAGCAAATTCACTGAACCTATAAAAAGTAACTAAATACACAGAATCTTCATTTTCCAGATAATATCCGGAATCTTCATCCCATTTTTCATAGTAAGCGGCAGTAAATCCATTATCTATAAGCAAATTATATTCATGCTCTCTTTTCTTTATATCCTTTTTTATGCATTCAAACAAAGGTTCATAATCCTCAAGCTGTAAACACTGTATATAATTATAAACAAAATCGCAATTATCTACTGTGGCAAAAAGGATATCATTACCTAAAACTACCGGCATAATCTGTTCTAAGCATTCATCTGTTTTAAGTATGGCAGCAAATTCCCGACTTGCAAACGAAGCATTTACCGAATAGGTACGAACAACCGTTTTTCCGTTTTTTAACTTGTATTTAAGCCTTATACCGGTAACTGCATCATACTCATATGTTTTATTATCATAAAACCTGTCTTTGGCTTCATTTGACGCAATTTTTTTATGAAATCTTTCAACAGCGGCTTTTGCTTCATCCGTAGACAGACTAAATACATTATTGCTGGCATTATAATATCCAATTCCGTGACCAACCGATTCATAGAGAAAATCGTCAAAGATATCAATCCTATGCACATTCCGATAATGATTGCCTGTTTCTACCGTTACGCTTTCAACCTCGCCTGCTTCAGGAACATAATCAACATATCCCATAGATTTCGGCGCAAGCTCAACACATAAAACCACGACGGCAGTTACGGCAACAGATGTAATTAAGCTTGCAATCGTTAATTTATTAAACGGCTTTCTGTAAAACAAAGCTGTTATGATAAGAACAAACAAAACCATTGCAATCAATGCAGCAAGCAGCTTTATATAAAGCCGATTTGCAAGATTCAAAGACATAAATGCCTCTGCCATAAGAAATACGGTTATAATTGCAAACGGCAGAACTTTACCGAAAACAGTAGTTTCGGCTACCTCTGCTTTTCGATGCTTGAATGCAATAACGCCTGCTAAATATGTAACAGCTATCTGCACAATAAATACAATAATGATAGCCGCCATATTATCTAAATTCTCATTTACAGAAAACTGTAATAAAGCAATCGGTGATACAATAAAGCTATAGTCATAATCAAGCTTAAAACCCCAAATTGTATCAATATAATCCAGCAAACCCGATGCTGCTGCAAAAACGCCAAATACTGCAAAAAAGCTTAAAGCAAAGTAATGCCATTTTCTTCCTGAAATGACTGCACATACAGCAAAAACCAAAAAAACTGAAATTGTAGACAAAAAAGACATTCCCAGTATTGATGCAAATAATGAAACATCAAATATGTAAAACTTTGCCGGATAAACAATATTTGATTTGATTAAGAAAACCGAAACCGAAAAAGAAATTACATATGATAAAACAATATTTATTAAACAAAAAAGAGCATTTGCATTAAAAAACGCTTCTCTTTTCACAGGCATTGACAGCAGAAAATCAGAAGCTCTTCTGCTGTATAATTCACGATATAATATATAAACAACAATAAGAGAAACAGTAAATAATAACAAATTAATATAACTTGATAAATCAGAACCATATATTAGAGTAATATTTTCAACCTTTAACGGTTTTTTACTAAGCATATCCACAGCAATAATTAATATTATAAATAATGTGAAAAGCTGGGTTAATACCAGACTTAATATATTACGCCTAAAAACATTTTTTAGCATAGGAGTAAATCCACTATGCTTCTGCATTGCAGATTTCATATTTTGCCCTCCTTTTATCTGATGTTAAAATTATAACCTAATTCTTCAAGATAAGAAACCGTATTTATGTCTTGATCCATATCAATATAAAAACTGACTTCTTCAATCTGTAAATAAAATTCAGAGTCGTACTTGACTATCTCTTTTGGAGAAAGCTTTTCCATTTTGACCCTTTCTGAAACCGGAACACCAGCTTTGAATATAAAAAATGAAAGTGTATAAATATCTTTCTCTGGTTCATTATCTAAATCCGAATCATAATCTTCCCACATAGTTAAAAAAGGAAGCCCTGCCGAACCGGCAAATTCACTTGCTTCTCTATTCATTATATCTTTCTGAACACATTCACGAAGCTTACGGCAATCTGTTTTTTCAATATAAAAAGAGTTTTCATAATCATCGGCATACAGTCCGAAAACAGAAAAGATAATATCTTCAGAATTATAATCGAAACCTTCAATCCCGTTAATACCCTCATCCGTTTTAAACAGAGCTATACCTTCCTCAATAATATCTTTTGTTAAAACTGTATATACGCGCCTGATTGTTTTGCCGTTTTTTAGCCTGTATTCAATTCCTAAGGTTGTATCGCCGCCTTCGTCAAAACCATTTGAGTTATTTCTTGTTTTCTCCGAAAGAAGCTTTTTATGAAGTTCGACAGCCTTTTCCTTTGCTTCGTCAGTTAAAAATTTATAGTTTCTAACTTCACTTTCATCTGAAATATTCAAATAATTAATTCCGTAAAGCAAATCTGTAATATCTGATGAACCAAGGGCATTATAATCATAAATTGATACGGCTTCGATTTCATCCGCTTCGGGAGCTACATTAACATAAATTTTCTCAGGAATAAGCTGAACGGAAAATATTGTTAACGCAGAAAGTATAACTGCACCCAGAAGACTTATAAAAACAGGCTTTGAAAAAGCCTTTCTGAAGAATACTGCTGATAAAATCAATGCCGTAACTGAAACCATAATTATCGCTGCAATGATTCTGCCTAAAAATGCTACCTCATTGCCGATACCAAGACAAACAAATATTTCCGCTAAAAAACAAGTTACTGTCAAAACAATCGGCAACAACTTACCTGAAAGCTTGTTTTCAGCAACCTCCGCCTTTCTTTTTTTGAAAGAAAGATACCCGACAACATAAAAAACAGCAAACTGCACAGCAGCGGCAAGAAAGAATTTCAGAACAGAAAAATCAGATATACCGCTGAATGCCAGAGAAACAGCAGATGCGATATACGAATTCTCAAGATTCAACCAAAAACCATAAACGGTATTCAGATAGCAAATGAAACCTGCCGCTCCTGCATATAAAGCCAATGATGAAATAAAACTTAAAAGAATATACTGCCACATTCTTCCTGCAATAACAGCACACATAACAAACACAGTATAAACTACTATTAAGGCAGTAAACGACATGAAAGCATACTTTAAAAAGCAGCCTGCCTCAAGATTTACAAAACGAAACTGCCTTAACATATTGGAATTAATCACAATTATGCTGCTGATACAGAAGATTGCATATGACACAGCAAAGCTTATAACTCCAAATAAAAAATCTGCATTAAACCACGCACCTCTTTTAACAGGAAGCGAAAAATAAAAATCAGACGCTCTTTTACTGTATATGCCACGGAACATAACCGCAACCAAAATAAATGCTTCTATACTGCAAAAAAAGGCAAACAGAGGCATACATATATCTGAAAAAGTATTTGTTATATTATTTGTTGAATTATAACTTCCGTCATAAGAATCCGCATAGAAACTTATAAGAAAACCGGAAAAAAGAACAGCAAAAATCTGAAAAACAATAAATAATGCAGCATAGCGGCGGAAATTATTTTTCAATACTGCTGAAAAATTATTGGAAGAATTTATTGATATCATATCCGGCCACCTCCATCTCGCTTATAAACAGCTCTTCAAGCGTAAGGGGAAGCATTTCACTGAAAACAGGATTTGCACTTTCAATAACCTTGTTAATTTCATTTTCACTGCCTTTAACCGTTATCTGAACCATTTTTCCATGATTCATTTCCTTAACAATATTAAGCTTTTCTTTTATAATATGTATACTATCTGGATTTTCAAGAACAAACTGAATACGAAAAATGCCGATTGACGCACCATCTATCTCCTGCTCCAGAAGAATTCCGCCAAGATGCAAAAGACCAATATGATCACAGAAGCCCTCCAGCTCCCTTAAATTATGGCTTGCAATAACAACCGTTGCGTTTGTTTCGGCAACATATTCAATTAAAATCTTTTTAACCAGCTCTCTGATAACAGGATCAAGACCATCAAAAATCTCATCAAAAAGAATGAACGCAGGCTTATACGCAAGAGCAAGTATAATGGCACCCTGCCTTTGCATCCCCTTACTCATAGTAGAAATCTTTTTCTTTGTATCAATAGGAAAAACAGATTTCAAATAATTATATTCTTCTTCATTCCATGAAGGATAAATGGATTTCAGGTATCTTGCCATACTTTCCACAGTAGCACCCGGAAAGAAATAAGGATAATCGGAAACATAAGCAGTTCTTTCCTTAAGGCTGTTATTTTCAAAGGGCGTTTCGCCATCCATATAAACATTGCCGCTGTCGGGCTGAAAAACCCCTGCCATGATTCTTAAAAGCGTACTTTTTCCTGATCCGTTTGAGCCGACAAGTCCAAAAACAGAGCCGTTTGCCACAGAAAAAGATATATCATTTAATGCTTTTGTTTTCTCAAAAGTTTTAGTTAAATTTTTAATTTCAATCATTTTCTTTTCTCTCCCAGATTTCATTAACAATTTCGATAACCTCTGTTTTTTCAACACCGGAATTTTTGGCATCACGAAGTGCAGTTTTAATTTCATCGGTTGCTATTTTATTAAAGGTTGTAAGGCTTTCCGTACCCTTAACAAAAACCCCTTTTCCTGCAACAGTATAAATAACATTCTTCGCTTCAAGATTTTTATAAGCTTTCGAAACTGTATTCGGGTTAATTCCGAGTTCGCATGCAAGCGCCCTTACTGACGGGAGCATACTGTTTTTTTCATATATGCCTAAATTAATATATCTTACGATATTTTTTTCAAGCTGAGTGTAAATTGGATCTTTGCTTTTAACATCAAGCGAAAACATATATAAACTCCCCTTTCTGAACAATTAATATCCGAAATCTGTACTACTCTTCATAGTACAGTTTCTGCTTTTAAAATATCATATTAAAAATCCTTTGTCAACCAAAAAGCAACAATACCGCAAACTCCAATCCATAGTATCGGTAAAATTCGGCTTACTCTTTGCAATCAAAGCTAAGCCGCACGATAATAAAACAGAGCGATATTTTAGCTGAGGTTACAAAGCCTCAGCTTTTTTATCGCCCTGTAAACTATTCAATCGGAAAACAAAGATTAAGTGCACGCTTTTCTACTTTGAAATTAACCTCGCTGTAATCGAAATTTTCACCATCACAGTTTCCAAGAAGAGAACTGCCGTCTACAGACCAGATTCTTCCCCCCGTTACATATCCGACATTAACCTTATCGGAATGAAGATGTGCTGTACCCGCATTATATTTCGGAATAAGCGGAAGTGTTTCCTTAAGACTTACAGCATCAACAAGTGCATAATCCAGAAGCCCGTCATCAAGCCTTGAATCGGGAGCAGGGCAGAAGCCGCCGCCATAATAGCTTCCGTTGCAAACAGCAAAAAGCGTATATTCCTTAGGTTCTTCATGGATTTTATATGGTCTTCCGCTGTCATCAACACAATCAAGATCAATATTGATCTGATATTTAAGTGATTGCAAAATACAAGGAATAACTGCAAGATTATAGGACTGATGCCCAAGAAATTTAACCTTATCCGCCATTTTTTTGCCAAGAGTTTCAACCTTTGTATCCAAACCATAGCTCATAACATTAATACACTTTTCACCATTATAATCAATTAAATCAATCGGCTTAACAGTATATTTAAGAGAACCATTATGCAGACCAAAAGCCTTTACCAATTTAAGAGCATCAAGCTTTTTTGTTTTATAAACCTTTTTTGCGAAATCATTTCCGGTACCGAAAGGAAGAATCATAAGCGGGGTTTCGGTATGTGCAAGCCCATTTGCCGCTTCATGCACAGTACCATCTCCGCCGCAGGTAACAACAACGCATTCCTTACCGTATTTAGCTGCATAATCCGCTGCAATTTCCTTTGCATGACCCTTATAATGTGTTTCTTCAATTATCATCTCCGCATCTGCATTCCATCTGAACGAAGACTGAACCTCCTTGAAAAGAAGCTGTTTGGCTTTATTACCCGCAATAGGGTTTTCTATAAAAACATATTTCACTGTTTCTTCTCCTGAATAAAAATCACATTACTTTTGTTCCGCCGACAGGGCGAATAATAAGAACATGGCAATTTCCAAGCCCGAAAACACTTTCCATAGCTGCTTTATACTCATCAAGCAATTCATTGGGAACAAATGCCTGAATAGTACCCGCAAAGCCGCCGCCGTGAACACGGTAAGCGCCCTTGCCCTTAAGCATTTCCTCCGATATGCAAAGTGCAAGAGAAAGCTTCTGCTCCGTTGGATTTGCAGGGGAGTAGACATTCTGATTCAGCATGTAGGAGGATTTACCGCTGTCAACAATAATTTCCTTAAACGCTTCAAAATCATTGCTTTCAAGCGCATCAACTGCTTTATCAACTCGGATATTTTCATTATAGAAATGATATGCACGAAGAATTGCACGGTCATTTACCTTGTCCTTAAGCTGAGGAACCGCCTTTTTAAAATCATTGTATTCAATTTCACGAAGCACCTTTTTGCCCATAGTATGTGCAACGCTTTCCATTTCCCCTCTTACAGCAGCGTAATCCTCTGTTAAATCACTGTGATTTCCGCCGGTATCAACAATACAAAGAGAATGTCCGCTTTGTGAAAAATCGAATTCAACCTTATTAATAACAGGATTTTCGGTTGATTTAAAATCAATAGTAACAAATGTACCGACAGAAGAAGCCATCTGATCCAAAAGACCACAGGGCTTACCGAAAAATACATTTTCACTGTACTGCGCAATTTTAGCAATATCAACCGCACTTATTTTACCATCATTAAAAAGATGAGATACGGTTGTTCCGAGCAAAACTTCAAACGCAGCGGAGGATGAAAGACCGCTTCCGCCCATAACATCAGAGGTTGTTACGGCATCAAAACCGCCGATTTTATAGCCCATATCCTTTATTTTAGCAACAACACCTCTTACCATAGCTGTTGAATGTCCGAATTCGGTTTCATCCGGCAAAAGCTTTTCAATATCCACAACATTAAGAGCATGACCGATTGACTGCACACGAACAGTATTATTCAAACTGGGAGCACAAACAGCAATCGCATCAAGATTAATTGATGCAGCCATAACCTTACCATTATTATGATCGGTATGATTTCCGCATACCTCCGTTCTTCCCGGTGCAGAGGTAATTATAATATCCCTGTCCTCGCCAAAGATATTAATAAACTCTCTTATTGTGTTTATGTAACGCTCTTTCTGAGCCTCAACAGCCGAATCAAGCACATAAACAGCCTTTAAATTTTCATCCATTCTGCCATCGGCAATGGCTTCAATGTATTCCTGTGGTTTCATATTTTTCTCCTTTCAAAAGGGTGAACCCCTAACATCTTAATTTATAAAACAATTTTATATTTCTGCTTTTGGGAATAAATGAGCAGTGTCTGCGTCATCTGTCTTGATCTGATACCATAGAAAATATTAAATACAAGGCTTGTTATCCCTGTAAAAGCAACAATAATCATAATAAGAATAATAAATTCCTTTGAAAACGGATTATACATAACAGAACCTATTCTTGTATAAATATAAAGCCTTGGCATAAATCCCAGAACGCTTAACACAAGATAATACATAAAATCATAGTGCATAGAACCGTAAAGCTTTGAAATCATTCCAAGAGGAATAGACGGAACAAGACGCGAAACAACAAGAATATACGGGTTTCCCGTTCCTTTAAACATAACCCATTGCTTCAAAAACCGTATTTTGCGTATATTCAGTATCATCATGGCCCAGCCGCCGCCTATCCACCAGCCCTCAATATATTTCACAATAAAAAAGAATGACAGAAAGGTAACATTTATGATAATCGCATTCGGAAGTGAAAACACCATGCCTGATATAACGCACAAAACCCCCATTGGAATAGGGAGCTGGCATTTTGCAATATAAAGTGCAAAAAGGCAGATTAATATTTCGATATGTGTATCCAAATCCACAACCGCATTTTCAAGCTTTGAGAGCCAGCTTGTAACAGCATTAAATCTTACCTCCAGGCTTGGCTGCCTGTATAAGCAAACAGAAAGCAGAATAAGCAACGCTACTGTTATAAGAATGATTATAAATGATATTAATCTTGTTTGATGGCGTTTGCTTCTCTTCAAATGCCACACCTCGCTTATATACTTAATATACTTCAATCAGTATTCGTGATAGTTTCCTAAAAATTTAAAATCGGGAAGCTCCGATGAAAGAGCACAAAGAAGATCCATTGTTTTTTCATCTTTCAGATTACCGAGAAAATCCGTGTAAAAATAATAGTCAAAATCGCCGTTTCCGATAGGCCTTGATTCAAGCTTTGTTAAATTAAGCCCTGCCATTGAAAATCTGCCAAGCACGCGGTAAAGCGAACCCGTTGTATGAGCAACGGAAAAAATAAGAGAAATTTTATCAGCATTCTGTTCAATAATAAGCTTTTTGGAAATAACGATAAATCTTGTTTTATTATTGCTTACATTCTGAATATCTGTTTTTAAAATTTTAAGCCCATACTGCTTTGCAGCCTCTTTAGGGCAGATAGCGGCAACATCTTTTCTGCCGCTTTCGGCAATATACTTTGCAGCAGCTGCCGTATTAGAATAGTTGACACCCGTAAAATTAAAATCCTTGATAAATTTGGAGCATTGAGCGAGTGCCTGCGGATGACTGTAAATTTTTTCAATCTCTTCGTATTTTGCATCATTGGCTGCACAAAGACAATGATTGATATCAAGAGAATATGCTCCGACAACATAGAATTTATATCTCATCATCAGATCATACGCCTCGTGAACAGAGCCGGCAGTTGAGTTTTCAATAGGAATAACACCGAAAGGAGCCTCCCCCTTATTTACAGCTTCAAAAACATCTTCAAACTGACTGTAATACTTTATCTCCGAATGCGGAAAAAGTATTTTTGCTGCCTGATCTGTATTTCCTGCACTTACACCTGCACACGCTACAACAGAAGCGCTATTTGAAATTTTCTTATTCGTTAATGCTGAATGAACGGATTGGCGCAGTTCGTCGCCACCGCCGATTATCCGATGCTGAAGTTCACGGGAAGCATCCATTGTTGCAGCAAAAACCGTTGCAATGGCATCCCCCTGTTCGCCGCATCTTTCCTTAACATTGTCCAGTATTTCCTTTTCTCTTTTTTCATTAAGAACAGGCATACCGTTTTTAACCTTATATTCGGCAACCTCTTTTGATATTCCCATTCTTTCAATGAAAAGAGGTATCAGCTTTGAATCTATTTCATCAATTCGTTTTCTTAAATCAAGTAAATCCATTTCTTTAATATAATCCTTTTTACATCATTAAATCCAAAAGTGTAACTGCTGTTATCCCTTCTATAACAGAAACAGCACGCGGCACTACGCAGGGATCATGCCTGCCTTTAACAATAAGCGTTTCATTTTCCATAGTCTGAAGATTAACGCTTTTCTGAGGAACGGATACAGACGGAGTCGGCTTTAAAACAACCGAAAAAATGATAGGCGCACCGCTTGTCATTCCGCCTAAAATACCGCCGTTATTATTCGATAGAAGGGCAACTTTTCCATTTCTCATTTCATAGCCATCATTTGCTTGGCTTCCAAGCATTTCGGCAAAATCAAAACCGGCTCCAAACTGAACACCCTTAACAGCGGGAACACCGAACAGTGCAGCGGAAAGCCTGCTTTCAACAGTATCAAACATATTTCCGCCAAGTCCGACAGGCAAGCCTACAGCAGCACATTCAATAACACCGCCGATTGAATCACCGTTTACTCTTGCGGCTTCAACGCAGGCTCTCATTTCTGCTTCGCTTTCATCATTGACAACTGCAAACTGCTTATGCGTAACAGCATCAAGCTCTGCTGCACAAATATTATTTTTATCAAAAAGATTATCACACGCACTGCCGATTCGGATTATATGAGCACCTATTGTAACACCCTTTGTCTTTAAAATCTGCTTCGCAACGGCACCTGCAAAAACGATAGGAGCAGTTAATCGTCCGCTGAAGTGACCCCCGCCCCTTACATCATTATTACCATTATACTTAACATATGCAGGATAATCACTGTGGCTTGGACGCGGAACAGACATCAAATTTCCGTAATCTCCGCTTCTTGTATTTGTATTTTTAATTTCCACTGCAAGCGGAGCGCCGGTTGTAATACCATTAAGAACACCGCTTAAAATATGAGGAATATCGCTTTCCTTACGAGCTGTTGCTGTTTTATCATTGCCGGGAGCACGCCTTGCCATTTCCCTGCTTATCTCATCAAAATCAAGCTTTATTCCGTTCGGAAGTCCGTCTATAACACAGCCGATTGCTTCGCCATGGCTTTCGCCGAAAACGGATAATTTTATTTTATTTCCTATTATTGAAGACATTTGCCTGCCCTCCAATTCTGTTATAATCCTCAAAAAAAGACGGATATGTTTTATTGATACTGTTTGCTTCTGTTATAATCGTTTCGCCGCCTGCAAAAAGAGCAGCTATGCTGAACGCCATAACAATTCTGTGGTCATTATATCCGAGCAGCTCTGCACCCTTTAACTTTTTTCCGCCGTTTATAATCATTCCGTCCGATGTTTCCGTAACATCGGCACCCAGTCTTTTCAGATTTGAAACAACGCTTTCAATTCTGTCTGACTCTTTAAATCTTAGTCTTTCTCCGCCGACAATCTCAGTTCTGCCGTTTGCATAAGCTGCTGCAACAGCAAGGGCAGGAACTGTATCGGGAATATCAGAAACATCAATCTTAATTCCCTTTAATTCAGCTTTTCGGCTTATGATTTCATTTTCTTTAATCTCGATATCCGCACCGAATTTTTTTAATATATCCACAATCGCTTTATCGCCCTGAACGGAATTCATATCCAAACCTTTTAGCGCAACCGATTTGCCGACAGCACCGCCTACAAGAAAAAACGCAGCCTGCGACCAATCGGATTCAACAATATAATCTCTTGTTTTATATTGCTGGTTACCCCTTACCAAATAACCGCTTTCTGTTTCCTGAACCTCAACCCCGAAATCACGCATTACCTTAATGGTTAAATCAATATACGGCTTACTTTCAAGCCTTGTTGTAAGCACAATTTCACTGTCGCCGTCCAGAATCGGAAGCGCAAAAAGAAGCCCCGAAATATACTGGGAGCTGATATTGCCTGCAATTTCATACTTGCCCGCAGTCAGCTTTCCCTCAATTGAAAGAGGAAGCCTTCCGTTTGATGTACATTTGATATTATGCTTCGGAAGAAGCTCCAAAAAGGGTTCAAGAGGTCTTTCCGGAAGCCTGCCCGAACCGACAAAGGTTACGCTTTTTCCAAGTGCCGCCGCAACGGGAATTACAAAACGAAGTGTATTTCCCGATTCGATGCAGTCTACAATTTTATCATCATTTTCAAGAGCGGAAATTGCCTGCTGCATAGCCTGCATATCCTTTGAGGAAATTATCGGACTTACTGTTCCGCCGCCTGCAAGAAACGAACAAAGAAGCGCCCTGTGCGCAGCCGATTTGCTTGGCGGAATAACAACACTTCCGTTTAATATTGCATTTTTGATTTTTACTTTACTCATTTTATAACCCGAATAGTTTGTTTATTTTTTCATTTTCAACAGGATAAATAAAACTGTTCCCTATTGATTTCAGCATAACAAAATTTATACCATTTAAGGTTCTTTTTTTATCACTTTGCATAGCTTCAATAATACTTTCAGCTGAATGATTATCAGAGGTTTTCATATTGTATTTTTCAAGAACGGCTTTAATCCTGTCTGCCGTTCCTTTTTCGGTTAAGCCTGCCTTTTCGCCGATTTCACTTATCATAAGCATACCTATTCCCACTGCCTCGCCATGGGAAACACCCGAAAAATTATGCAGCTTTTCAATACCATGACCGATTGTATGACCAAAATTCAGAAGTGCTCTTTCACCCTGCTCCTTTTCATCACGCTCAACAACACTGCGCTTGATATCAACACATTCAAATATGATTTCTTCAATATTTTCTTTAACATCTTTATTTTCTATTTTTTCAAAAAGCTGTGCCGACTTGATACAGCCCGCCTTAATAACCTCACCCATTCCATCACTGAAGTAATGATCGGAAAGCGTGTGCAGAGCCAGCGGATCAATAAGCACCAATACGGGCTGATGAAACGCACCGCAAAGATTCTTGCCCTGCGGCAAATCAACACCTGTTTTTCCGCCAACCGATGAATCCACCTGAGAAAGCAGAGTTGTCGGAATCTGAACAAAATCTATTCCTCTTAAATAAACCGCTGCAGCAAAGCCTGCCATATCTCCGCAGACACCGCCGCCCAAAGCAACAACAAGATCCTTTCTGGTCAAACCTTTTTCAGCCAGAAATTCAACCATTTCAACAATCACAGCAGTTGTTTTTGAGCTTTCGCCTGCTTTAAAGATAAATGAGAAAACCTCATAGCCCTCTTTTTCAAGGCCAGAAACCACTCTGTCAAGATAAAGCGGAGCAACATTGCTGTCTGTTATAACACAAACTTTTTTTGCGGAAGATACTTTTTTTATATAAGCACCGCATTCCTGCATTATACCCTTTTCAATTATAATCTCGTAAGTTTTTCCAACATTAACCGTAAGCTTTTTCATTAACCGATTTCCTCTTTGATTTTATTTGCTTTTGACATTAACTCAATAAGCTTCTTGCCATCCTCTTCTTTTATAGCATCTTTAAATCTCTCAAGATTCAAAACCAAATCGTCTATCTCCTTTATCAAAGGCTCTTTATTTGAAATAAAAAGCTCACTCCACATTTCGCCGTTAATTCTTGCAACACGGGAAACATCCCTGTATGAGCCTGCCGAAAAGCCGGGATGATACGGAGCAAGAGGGCTTAAAACATATGAGCATGCAAGCACATGCGCAATCTGTGATGTAAATGCAATCATTTCATCATGATGCTCAGGAGTTGTAACAACGGTTCTTTTAAACCCCATTTCCTTAGCAATCTCAACCAAGGTATCCGTTGCCGATTTTTTTGCATTTGTCGGAGTACAGATAAACGAAGCATTATCAAAAAGCGTTGCAAGGCTTGCATCATAGCCCGAAACCTCTCGGCCTGCCATAGGATGTGCACCGATATATGAAAAATCAAAATCTTCTTTTTCAAGCGTTCGGCATATCTTTGTTTTGATTCCGCAGCTGTCTGTTACAATACTGCCTTTTTTAAATTTGTCCTTGTTTTCAACAACAAACGGAACTATGGCATCGGGGTAGAAATTAATAAAGGTTATATCTGCCTGCGAAAGCAGTTCATCCGGCTCGCCTGTTTCATCAATTGCTCCGTCAGCAAGTGCCTTTTCCGTAACAGATTTTGTTCTGTTCCAGCCTAAAACATAATGATTCGTATTTTTCTTTAAGGTTTTTGCAATACTTGCACCGATAAGTCCTAAACCTAAAACTAAAATTCTCATAAGACATACTTCCACTAATAATTCTTTTTATATAATAATATATAATGCTTATAAAATCAAGAAAATTAGAGTTAAATAATTATAAACCGATGAATACACAAAAAATGCAGCCGGTTTCCCGACTGCATTTTTCAGTTATTCAAGCTTCCAAATATATTTATCTTTTCTGAATATAAGACAAACGCCTATCCCTGCAAATGCAAGGAACAAAAACAAAAATGCTGCTCCCGAGCCTTTGCCGGTTCCGAACAATACTGACAGTGCAGCAGTATTGTGTTTTTCCATAAAAGGTTCAAAAACCTTATCAACAAGAAATCCACCGAGAATATAGCCAAGCGGAATTGTAAAAAACTGGAAGGTATTTCTTGCCGCATAGACTCGGCCCTGCATCCGAACAGGGATATGCTCTCTGAACAAAACATCCATATTCGCATTCATAAGCGGTATACACAGCCAGCCTAATACGCCGCCGACACACCATAACGGAAGGGTTTTACCAAAAGCAAGAAAGAAATTTTCCGTACTCATTGCTATAAGCAAAGCATTGCAGATAACCTTAACCCTGCTTTTCGGTGCAGGCATTAAGGATGCAATGATACTGCCTATAAGTGTAGAGGCTCCGATAAAGGCGTTTACCGTTCCGAGCGCAATTTCACCACCATTTTCCTTTGACAATATCATTGCAGGAAAAGCAGCATTATACATGGATGCGATAAGATTTATACAAGCCAAAAAAAGTATTAAATCTAAAATACCTCTGTTCTGTTTCAAATAAGTAAGTCCGCTTTTTGTTAAGGTTAAAAACGAATCAGCATTTTTATCAGACTTGTATTCGGGTATCTTAATAAAAAAGATTAATGAGATAAAAGCAATTACGAAAGTAAACAGGTCAATAAAAATAATGATCTGCATATTTGTAAAAGACAAAACAGCCGTAGCAATTATCGGTGTCAAAATACTGATCAGTGCGTTTGAAAACGAGCGCAGTCCGCTTACCCTTTGATAATGCTTTTTTGGTGTTAAAAGTGTAATTGCAACATCTGACGCAGGCTGCTGAACCGTGTTCATTAATCCGTTTAACGCATTTAAGCAATACAAATGCCATATTTCAAGCCTGCCTGTTTTCAACAAAACAAAAATTGAAATTGTACACAAAGCGGCAAAAGTATCACTGACAAGCATTGTACCTTTTTTATTCCACTTATCACTTAATGAGCCTGCAAAAATGCTCATAATTACATATGGTGCATAGGAACAGACAGATAATAACGCTGTTGTCAGCGCTGAGCCATTGGACGTGTATGACCAAACAATCAGTGCATAGTTCGTCATTGAACTGCCTAACTGTGATAATGCCTGTGTTAGCCACAGAATCAAAAAATATTTTAATTCTTTGAAAATAGTTTTTATTAAATTCATTTGACTTTGCTCCTTAATTTAAAATCTTTTTAAATTAAATGCAAAGTCCGTTCGGACGAAATGATTATTTATTTCTCCATGCAACTTCGTCCGTCAGACTTTGCACGGAGCTTTTGCAATGCAGAGCTTCACAATAAATTCCTTTCAAACTTTTTAATAACTCATCCGTGCCGCTCTAATTCAAGCAGCTTTTTCTTCACATCAATTCCGCCTGCATAACCCGTCAGGCTTCCATCTGCACCGACAACTCTATGGCACGGTACAATAATCATAAACTTATTTTTATTATTAGCACTGCCCACGGCACGGGCAGCCTCAGGATTTCCGATTTTTTCTGCAATATCCTTATAGCTTCTTGTTTCTCCATAAGGGATATTGCAAAGTTCAGACCACACCTTGAATTGGAATTCTGTTCCGTTCATTTCAATCGGCAGATCAAAGCTTTTCCTTACTCCGCCGAGATATTCCTTAATCTGATTGATTGCCTTTACGGTTAAATCAGACATATTGCTGTTTTCTTCATTTTCACATATACTGACCGAAAGCAGCTTTTCACCGTTATCATGAACACAGATTATGCCGATTTGAGAAGTAAAATACCCCTTGTACATCATCATTTATATCAGCTTCACATTATTAAATTTAAAATCCTCGGTATCCTCGGAAACGCTTTTACCGTTGAACCTTACCAGTTCAAGGTTTTCAACATTTTCAGCATCAATTGCATACTTATAATCATCGCAAAGATTACCCCAAAGCGTTTTTGTTTTCATAATCGTTACATCCTTTGCATAACGGATAAAAAATGCCGAATTATCATACTTTTCAACACCCCAGTCAAGACACGGTCTTAAATCATAAAGACCGCACTGCCACTTGCTTGTTTTGGTAAGCTCAACACGACAGTTTTCAAAAATAACATCTTCAATAACATTATCCGCATTTCCGTGGATAAGCACACCGTTTTCTCCCTTAGCCGTTACATTAAAAAAGCGGATGTTTTTGATAGAGCCGCTTTTTGTATTTTCATCTCTGTTAAAGGTTGTAATGGTAATCGGCTCTGCCGTTCCCCACCAGTCGGGACAAAAGCGGCGTGTTTCAATCATAATATTGGAGTAAGAAACATTTTCAACATTTCCACCGTCACGAATCTGAATGGAAAGACCTCTGTTTGACCTGCTGATTGTACAATTGGAAACAATAATATTCCTGAAGTCGCCCACTCCCTCCGTGCCTATCTTAATTGCAGCAGAGGTTGAAACAAGCGTACATCCGTCTATAACAACATTTTCCGTTGGACCGTATTCATTGTTGCCCTTGGATGTTTTAAGGCAGATACAATCATCCGCACAGGTTACATGGCAGCCTAAAATCCTAACATTTGTACAGTGATCAGGGTCTATTCCATCGCTGTTTGCAACATCAAGATCATTTAAAATTCTGATTCTGTCAATAAGAACATCATCACAGCCTGCCGGATGAAGTGTCCAGAACGGCGCATCAATAACTGTAAAATCCTTAAAGGTTATATGATTGCTTTTTTCGATATACATCACTGTCGGACGCGGATAGAAATCACCTGTAACATAATACTGATCCTTTCGCTGAACAAAGGCATGACCGTTTGCATCAATCGTTCCCTCGCCGCTGATTGAACAGCCGTCTGCCTCATAGCCATAGATAAAAACAAAGCTTGGCTTGCCTGTAACAGGATTACCGATAAGTGCAGTTTTCGGATCGTTTATCAGCTTATTCGGGCGGATATATTCATCAATATTTGATGTAGCCTTTATTGTTGCACCTTTTTGAATATGCAGATCAACATTCCTTTTAAGCTGAATGGAATTGCAGTAAAATACATGACCGCTCTGGAGAACAACTCTGCCTCCGCCGTTTTTAGCACAGTCATCTATTGCATGCTGAACAGCAAAGGCATCATTTGCTTTTCCATCGCCCACAGCACCGTATTGTAAAACATTATACTCTTTCATAACGATTTCTCCTTGTTTTTTTCAAAACAATAATATCACAGAGAATTTAGTTTGACAAGAGTAATAAGTTGTGGTAATATTCAATTGTTGAAAATATTATGCGGCTGCCACGCTTTCCTCAGTCCAACGGAAAGCAGTGACGGCCAATTTTTTTGCAAAAGGGGAAAAACAATGAATAAATATGATGTTGCAATAGTCGGTGCGGGCCCTGCAGGGATTTTCACAGCTTTGGAAATGATAAAAAAAGGCTCTGATAAAAGCATTGTCATTATCGAAAAGGGTAAATCCGTAGAGAGCAGAAAATGCCCGAAGGCTAAAACAGGCAGATGTATGAACTGCAAGCCGTATTGCCATATTACAACAGGCTTTTCAGGTGCAGGCGCTTTCTCAGACGGCAAGCTTTCACTTTCCTATGAGGTCGGAGGAGATCTGCCTCAGCTGATAGGAGAAGATATTGCGCAGGAAACGATTGATTATACGGATAAAATCTATCTGGAATTCGGCGCTGATACGCATATTGAAGGCGTTGGCAATACCGAAGAGGTTAAGGAAATCAGAAAAAGAGCAATTCAGGCAGGCTTAAAGCTTGTTGACTGCCCGATTCGCCATCTCGGAACAGAAAAGGCACAGGAGCTTTACTATGCCATTGAAAAATACCTGATTGAGCATGGCGTTGAAATTATGTTTGACAGCCAGTGCAGTGATTTAATCCTTGACGGCGAAAAATGCCTCGGCGTCAGAGTTTCAAACAGAAACAGCAGCGAGGAAATATATGCCGACCACACAATTGTTGCAACAGGCAGACGAGGGGCAGACTGGCTTGAGCAGCTTTGCACCGACCATGGAATTGCCCATCAGCCCGGAACAGTAGATATCGGTGTCCGTGTTGAGGTCAGAAATGAAGTTATCGAAAAGGTAAATCAAGTACTTTATGAATCCAAACTTGTCGGCTATCCCAAACCTTTTAAAAACAAAGTGCGCACCTTCTGCCAGAATCCGGGCGGTTTTGTTGCTCAGGAAAACTATGATAATGATTTAGCGGTTGTAAACGGTCATTCATACAAAGAGCTGAAGAGTGACAACACCAACCTTGCTATTCTTTGCTCACACAATTTCACAGAACCGTTCAACCAGCCGATTGCATACGCACAAAAGGTTGGAGAACTTACAAATATGCTTGGTGCCGGGCACATTCTTGTTCAGCGATTCGGAGATATTTTAGATGGCAAAAGAACATGGCAGAAGGAACTTTCACGCTCAAACCTTAAGCCGACACTTCCGGATGCCGTTGCAGGCGATATTACGGCTGCAATGCCATACAGAGCCATGATAAACATTATCAATTTTATTCAGGCAATGGACCATGTTGTACCGGGCTTTGCATCTCCCGAAACTCTGCTTTACAGCCCTGAGCTTAAATTCTATTCAAACAGAGTTAAGATGGATACTGAATTCAACACAAACATCACAGGGCTTCACTGCCTCGGCGATTCAAGCGGATGGACAAGAGGACTTATGATGGCAAGCGTTCACGGCGTTTTGATGGGAAGAATTCTTGCTTAATTTTATTTCATTTAATTAAATTGAAAGCAGGCTTAACCGAATGGTATAAGCCTGCTTTTATTATAATTCAATTATCTTTGTTGCTACCGTTTCTCTGAATACACTGTCATGCTCAACAAAAATCATCGTAGGCGAAAATTTTTGTATAAGCTGTTCAAGCTGCATTCTGGAATAAACATCAATGAAATTGAGCGGTTCATCCCAGATATATAAATGTGCCTTTTCGCAAAGACTTTTTGCTATCAGGACTTTTTTCTTCTGACCTTCCGAGAAATCCCGCATATCCTTTGAAAGCTGAGCTTCATTAAAATCCAGCTTGCTTAAAACGGTTTTTAACAGACTTTCATCCATATTGTTTTCATCTGCAAAATCCGAAACGCTGCCCTTTAAAAATGAAATATCCTGAGGAACATAGGAAACAACAAGATTCGTGCCGATTTTGACATTACCGATATGTGTAATATTTTCACCGACAAGAAGCTTCAAAATACTGCTTTTTCCGCTTCCGTTTCTGCCGTCAAGCGCAATTCTGTCACCTCGGTTTATTGAAAACGAAACAGGGCTGCAGACAAGCTTTCCTTCATAGGATACAGCAGCATCAGAAAACGCTGCAAGCAAATCGGAATGGTAGCTTTGCGGAAAAAGCTTTAATTCCTCAGCTGTTTCCATATTTCTTAAAAGCTTTGACTTCTGCTCTATTGCCTGTTCTGTTCTTGCTTCAATTGCCTTTGAACGCTTCATCATCTTTGCAGACTTATGGCCTACATATCCCTTATCATACGCCCCGATTTTTTTTGCTTCGATACGGTCAGACCATATCGCAGAGCGCCTTGCCGATTGATGAAGCTGCTTAATACTCTTCTGCAGCTTTTCATTCTGCGCTGCTTCAAACGCATTCTGCTTTTCAAAATTCATCATGAACGAGGAAAAATTACCGCTCTGCACTTCTATATTTGCTCGGTTTAATGACAAGATATGATCAACACAGGTATCTAAAAAGCGGCGATCGTGCGACACCAATATAAAGCCCTTTTTCTTTTTCAGATAATCCGCAACCTGTTTTCTACCCTTTGTATCCAAGTGATTCGTTGGCTCATCAATCAAAAGAAAATGCTCCTCATTCAAAAATAATGCAGCAAGCAACGCCTTTGTCTGTTCACCGTTTGAAAGTGTTTCAAATGACCGATAAAGCACCTCTGTTTCTACATTTAACAAGGATAACTCACGCATAATTTCCCATTCCTCTGCAAGTGGGCAGACCTTTTGCAGAATATCCATAGTAACCGCCTCTTTATCCTCAACAGGATAAGGAAAATAATCAAATTGAACAGAGGAGATTATCTTTCCGCTGTATTCATATTTACCGAGAAGAAGATTTAAAAAGGTTGTTTTTCCTCTGCCGTTTCTGCCGACAAAGCCAAGCTTCCAATCCGTATCTATCTGAAAGCTGACATTTTCAAAAACATAATCCCTTCCCCTCGGATAAGCAAATGTTAAATTTTCAACCTTAATCATAGACATAAGTGATTCCCTCCTTTTACTTAAACAAAAAATATGAGCTGCAGGAAAAGTTAATTCCTGCAGCTCGCAATAGCACAATTATACCGCCAAAAACGGCAGCAAACTATATTATATAGGAGTGAATAGATTAATAACTTTTCTGCAACAGACGCAACAATGCCAAGAATCGCGGCATTCCTGCTTATTTCAATTTTATCTGCAAGAAAAGTTATACATTCTTTCACCTCTTTCTTTTTTATGCTTATTCAGTATAAATGATTTCATAAAAATAATCAAGAAGAAAACATATTCTGCATAAAAATGAATATAATCATGTATATTTACATCATTATTGCATATTTTAAACTAATTTATACATAATTTCTGTATAAACGATTGTGTATTTGTATATTTATACAAATATAGTTAATTCACTTGACTATATAATGCAGCAAATATATAATAGGTATCAGCTAAGTTAATAAAAGGAGATACAAACTTATGAATAAAAAGGATATCAAAAAAGTTGTGCTTGCATACAGCGGCGGACTTGACACATCAATCATTATTCCATGGCTTAAGGAAAATTACAATAACTGCGAGGTTATCGCAGTAAGCGGCGATGTAGGCCAGGGCACTGAGCTTGACGGATTGGAAGAAAAGGCTATTGCAACCGGTGCCTCAAAGCTTTATGTTCTTGACCTTAAAGATGAATATGTTGAGGACTATATCTGGCCTTGCTTAAAAGCCGGTGCTGATTATGAAACATATCTTTTAGGTACATCTCATGCTCGTCCATGTATTGCAAAGGGCCTTGCTGAAATTGCTGTCAAGGAGGGTGCAGATGCTATCTGCCACGGCTGTACAGGCAAAGGCAACGATCAGGTTAGATTTGAGCTTACTCTTAAAGCTTTTGCTCCTCAGATGGAGATTATCGCTCCTTGGAGAGAATGGGATATCAAATCCCGTGAGGAAGAAATTGAATACGCAGAGGCACACAACATTCCGCTTAAAATAAACAGAGAAACCAACTATTCAAAGGATAAGAATGTTTGGCACTTATCACACGAAGGGCTTGATCTTGAAGACCCTGCAAATGAGCCAATGTATTCCAAAGAGGGCTTCCTTGAATTAGGCGTTGCGCCTGAACAGGCACCGGATACACCAACTTATGTAACAATTCATTTTGAGCAGGGTATTCCGACTGCCGTTGACGGCAAGGAAATGAAAGCTCTTGCAATTGTTGAAAAACTCAACGAGCTTGGCGGTGCAAACGGCATTGGTCTTCTTGATATTGTTGAAAACAGACTTGTCGGTATGAAGAGCCGCGGTGTTTATGAAACGCCGGGCGGTGCTATTCTTTATAAAGCACATGAGCTTCTTGAAATGATTACGCTTGATCGCGAAACATCCCACTACAAAAAGCTTGTTTCCCAGAAATTCGGTGAACTTGTTTACAACGGCTTATGGTTTACTCCTCTTCGTGAAGCACTTTCTGCTTTCGTTGATAAAACACAGGAAACCGTTACGGGAGATGCGAAATTAAAGCTTTACAAGGGCAATATTATTAACGCAGGCATTACCTCACCATATACACTTTATGATGAAAACATTGCTTCCTTCGGTGAAGACGGCGGTGCATATGATCAGGCTGATTCAGCCGGCTTTATCAACCTCTTCGGTCTTTCAATCAAGGTTAAAGCACTTCTTGATGCCCAGAGAGGAAATAACTGATACACAAATTTACGGGCGAATTTTGTTCGCCCTTGCATTTATATAAGGAACTGATATTATGGCACAATTATGGAAAGGCAGGTTTAAAAAGGAACTTGCCAAAGAAACAAATGACTTCAATTCTTCAATAAGCTTTGACAGCAGAATGTTTGAAGAGGATATCAAGGGCAGCATTGCCCACGCTGCAATGCTCGGCGCAGCCGGAATTATTGATAAAAGTGAAAGTGAAAAAATCGTTGACGAACTTGAAAAAATTCTTAATGAAATAAAAAGCGGCACTCTTCAGATTGATATGCAAGCAGAAGATATTCACACCTTTATTGAGGGCGAATTAACAGCAAGGCTTGGTCAGACAGGTAAAAGGCTTCATACGGCAAGATCAAGGAACGACCAGGTTGCACTTGATATCCGCCTTACATTAAGAAAAGAAATAACCGAAACAGAAAAAAAGATTAAAGAGCTTATTTGCGTTATCTGTGATAAGGCAGAAGAAAATAAAAAAACCATTATGCCCGGCTATACACATCTTCAGCGTGCTCAGCCGATTACATTTGCGCATCACATTATGGCATATGCCGCTATGCTTTGCAGGGATTTAAGCAGACTTGAGGATACCAAGAAAAGAATGAATATATGCCCTTTAGGCTCAGGCGCTCTTGCAGGAACAACCTATCCTCTTAACAGAGAAATGGTTGCAGAGCTTCTTGATTTTGACGGAATAACACTGAATTCACTTGATGGTGTATCTGACCGTGATTTCTGCATCGAGCTTGCCTCAACACTTTCATTAATTATGGTTCATCTATCAAGGTTTTCCGAAGAAATCATTATGTGGTGCAGCTGGGAATTCAAATTTGTTGAACTTGATGATGCCTTTTCAACAGGTTCTTCCATTATGCCGCAGAAAAAAAATCCTGATATTGCCGAGCTTGTAAGAGGAAAGAGCGGTAGGGTTTTCGGCGATTTAACAACACTTTTAACTGCTATGAAAGGCATTGCTCTTGCATACAACAAGGACATGCAGGAGGATAAGGAGGCCATTTTTGATGCAGTTGACACTGTAAAAATGTGCCTAACAGCGTTTACACCTATGATCGAAACAATGACTGTTTTGAAAGAAAATATGAGAAACGCTGCAGCCAAGGGCTTTATCAACGCAACGGACTGTGCAGATTATCTTGTAGGAAAGGGCATGCCATTCAGAGATGCCTATAAAGCTACCGGAGAACTGGTTGCACTTTGCATAGAGAAAAATTTAACGCTTGAAACGCTTCCGCTTGATGAATACAAAAATATATGTGATTTATTTGATGAAGATATTTACATTGCTATCAACCTTGAAAAATGCGTTGCAGACCGACTTGTTATCGGCGGTCCAAGCGAACAAAGCGTTGATATTCAGATAAATGCTGCAAGAAATGCTGTTTCTGTGAACTAATTGTTACAAACATCCTCAATTGTAAATATTTTGTTTCCGTTTGTTGACTTAATGAGCTGTATTGGTTTATAATGATAAAAAACACAAATAATTATTAAGGAAAAATAGTATGGCATATAAAATTGTTGTAGATTCCTGCTGTGATCTTACGGCAGAGATGAAAAAATGGAGCAATCTTACAGTTGTTCCCCTTACACTTCAGATTGGCGATTATATTATCCAAGATGATGTAAACTTTGATCAGGATGATTTCATTAAAAGAATGACATCCTCAAACGAACTTGCCAAATCCGCCTGCCCCTCTCCTGATGCTTTTGCTCAGGCCTGCGAAGGGGATGTGGATGAGGTCTATATCCTGACAATAACAGATAAGCTAAGCGGCTGCTACAACAGTGCGGTTCAGGGTGTAGAGCTTTATAAGGATGATAATCCCGGCAGCAAAAAGAAAATTCATGTTTTCAATTCTCTTGCAACCTCAGGTCTTGAAACAATAATGGCATATAAAATCAAAGAACTTGCAGACAACGGAACAGCATTTGAAGATTTAGTTAAAACCGTTGAAGATTTCTGCGTAAAAGATTGCTTCCTTTATTTTCATCTGGAAAGCTTTGATGCACTGAAGGGTAACGGAAGATTATTCAACCTTGGCGCAAAGGTAATTGAAGCACTTCGTGTTAAGCTGATTTGCAGAAGAACAGATTACGGCAATATTTCGCTTGCAGGCAAGGACTTATCTGAGAACAGAATTCTTCAAAAGCTTGTTGCATTTGTTCAGAAAGAAACAGCCGGCTGCGATTTAAACGGAAAAATGGCTATAGTCAGCTATGTATGCTGCGAAGATAAGGCCAATACCATTGCAAAATTAATACAGGAAAAAACAAGCTATAAGGATGTTATTGTTTTAAAAGCAAGCGGACTTAATTCCCTTTATGCTTCAAATAACGGGGTTCTTGTTTCGTTCTCAAAATAATAATAAATCAATAAAGGGCTTCTCATAAGAGAAGCCCTTTATTGATTTTCATATGCATTTTTCCGATTATCAAGCATAACGATACTATTGATTTTTCATTTAAATTAAAATTCAATTTAAAATCTGAAATCTCTTTCTCCGTTTTCAATATCAACAAGATTATGGCGAACGATTTCCTTAACCCTTTCCTTGCCGATATTATCAATTTCTTTTTCAATGATTGCTTCACCGATTTTTCTTGTATCCTCAGAAGCATAATCCATAAGAAATTCCTTAAGCGTAATGAGTGCATTCGGATGACAGCAATTTTGTATCTGCCCTGATTTACAAAGGCTCATAAATCTATCGCCCGTTCTGCCCTCTCTGTAGCACGCAGTGCAGAAAGACGGAATATAGCCTGCTCTCATCAGCCAGTTAACAACCTCATCAAGTGTTCTGTTATCGGAAACATCAAACTGCTCTGTATCATGCGGGCGTTCTTCCTCACAGTATCCGCCAACGGATGTTCTTGAACCGCCGCTTATCTGACTTACACCAAGACGGATAATTTTTTCACGGATTTCAGCCGTTTCTCTTGTGGAAATTATCATTCCGGTATACGGAACGGCGATACGAATACACGCTGCAATTTTACAAAACATTTCATCACTGAGAGAATTATCAAATTCCGTCGGGTCTATATCATCAGCCTTTTTAACACGGGGAACACTGATTGTATGCGGACCTACTCCGTGAACAGCTTCAAGATGCTCTGCATGCATAAGAAGTCCTGCAAATTCATAACGATATTTATCAAGCCCGAAAAGCACACCGATACCGACATCATCAATACCGCCCTCCATCGCTCTGTCCATGGCCTCGGTATGATAATCATAATTGTGCTTCGGCCCCGTTGGATGAAGCTTTTCATAATTTTCCTTATGATAGGTTTCCTGAAAAAGAATATATGTGCCTATACCGGCATCCTTAAGCTTTTTATAATTTTCAACGGTTGTTGCCGCTATATTTACATTAACGCGGCGGATTGCGCCGTTTTTATGCTTTATTGAATAAATTGTTTTAATGCAATCAAGTATATATTCAATCGGATTGTTTACAGGGTCCTCCCCTGCTTCAATTGCAAGGCGCTTATGTCCCATATCCTGAAGGGCAACAACCTCCCTTGCAACCTCCTCCTGAGTTAATTTCTTTCTTGGAATATGCTTGTTTTTTGCATGATATGGGCAATAAAGGCAGCCGTTTACACAATAATTTGAAAGATAAAGAGGAGCAAACATAACAATTCTGTTTCCGTAAAAATCTTTTTTTATCTGCTCTGCAAGAGTATAGATTTCTTCCGTTTTTTCCTTATCCTCACAGGCAAGAAGCACGCTCGCCTCTCTGTGCGAAAGACCTTTTCTTAATTTTGCCTTTTCAATTATTTTATCAATAAGCTCCAAATCGTTTTTATGCTCATCTGCAAAGGCAATCGTATCCAATATTTCCCGATGATTGATGAATTCCTCTGCTTTCAATGATTTTGGATTATATTGTGCCATTCATAAACATCTCCTCTGTATCAAAAAACATTTTAACAGGCAGTTAGTTAAAACTGTTTTCAAAAAAATATTTTATCACGATAGCGTTTTTATTTCAATATTAAATTGCAATAACCTTAAATTAAATGTATAATAATTTTTGTATGAGAAAGATAATTTTTGAAATATCTCAAGCAGATAACGGCTTGATGATTAAAGACTTTTTGAAGAACTTCGGCGTATCATCAGCGTTGCTTACAAAGCTGAAGCAAACAGAAAACGGAATCACGCTTAACGGAAGCTTTGCCAAAGCAATTGAGCCGATTAAAACAGGCGATTTTCTTCAGATTTGCATTGAAAACAGAGGGCATATGCCTGAGCCTGCTGATATAAAAATAGATATTTTGTATGAAGATGAAGACATTCTTGTTGCAAATAAGCCACCGTTTATGCCTGTTCACGAAAGCAGAAACCACAGAGGCGATACGCTTTCAAATGCAGTTGCCGCCCATATGAAAGAGGATACGGCATTTCGTGCCGTTTTCAGACTGGATCGGGATACAAGCGGTGCAGTTTTAATTGCAAAGCATACGCTTGCTGCTTCAAAGCTTGCCGGAAAAATAAGAAAGGATTACTATGCTGTTGTTAAAGGAGAAATTGCAGACAGCGGCACAATAGATTTACCTATAAAAAGACTTTCCGAAAGCATAATTAAAAGATGCGTTGCCGACGGAGGCGAACATGCCGTTACACACTATGAACCGATTAAAACAACAAACAAAACAACACTTTTAAAAATAAATCTTGAAACCGGAAGAACCCATCAAATAAGAGTTCATTTCTCTTACCTCGGTTATCCCCTTATCGGAGACGGCCTTTACGGCGGTAAGGATAATCGGATTAACAGACAGGCATTGCATTGCAGAGATATTTATTTTCTTCACCCGATTACAAATGAAGATATGCACATTACCTGTCCTTTTCCACAGGATTTTCAGAAGCTTATTTAAAGAAGAAATTCAGAAATTGTAATATAAAGGAGTGAGCATATGCCTGCATTTTCAACACATTATATTTTTGCAAAAGAGATGATGGAAAATTTAAAAGAATTTGCTGATTTTGAAATAAACGAAAATGCTGTTTTAATCGGTGCACAGGGACCTGACATTTTCTTTTTTCATCGTGCTTTTCCATGGCAGAAAGGAAAGCCTTTAAGAAAACTTGGCTCTTCACTCCACAGAGAAAAACCGGGCATTCTTCTGAATAAGCTTTATAATTACTGCCATACAACCAATAGCAGTATAGCAAAAAGCTATGCCTTTGGCTTTATTCTTCATTATGTTTTAGACAGAAGCTGTCATCCTTATGTTTACTATCTTCAAAATAAAATAACTGAAAAAAAGGCTGAATTCAATCCGCATTCTGCACATAATATAATTGAATTATCACTGGACAGCCTTATGCTTTCGCTTCATCTTGACATAGAAAAGCCTACCCTTTTTGAAACAGAGCACACAATAAAAATAACAGAAAATGAATTATCCGAAATTTCAGACGAAATAGCCTTTCTTGCCGACATTTCCGGTCAAGATGCCAAAACAGCCATTCTTGATATGAAATATATGCAGCGGCTTCTGCTTGATAAAAGCGGAAAAAAGAAAACAGCAATAGCAACGCTTGAAAAAATCACTTTGCCATTTACAAAAAACTTTCTTCTTTCTGCATACTTTCGCACGGATGACTTGGAAAAAGCAAAAAAATATGCTAATATATATAACTGCAAATGGAAATCTCCGTTTTGTGAAAAAACAAGCCGCAAAAGCTTTTTTGATTTATTTGAAAAAGCGAAGGATGATGCAGAAGCTTTGCTGATAAAATGGCAGAGCGGAGCAGACGGAGAGGAAATAACAAACAATTTATCTTTTTTAACAGGAGTTGAAGTAAAATGAAAACGATTCCCAGCTTTCAGATAGACCATAACAAATTAACAAAGGGCATTTATATCAGCCGAATTGATGATGATATTACCACCTATGATATCCGTATGCGCGAACCAAACAGGGAAACGGTTATGACTAATGCTGCTATGCACACAATTGAGCATATTTTTGCAACCTATGTTCGCAACACGGAATTCGGAGATAATATTATTTATTTCGGACCTATGGGCTGCCGTACAGGCTTTTATTTCCTTACCCGCTCATTAACAGATGCTTATTCAATAAATCTGATTAAGGAAGCATTTAAATTTATTGCTGATTTCTGGGGGCAGATTCCGGGAGCAACCGCAAGGGAATGCGGCAACTGCGCAGACCACAATCTGCCGCAGGCGAAAGAAGAGGCAAAAGCGTTTTATGAAATCATTAAGGATTGGACAAAAGAGGATTTGAAATATCCCGAATGAAAGCAGAGCATCAAAGAGGTAAATCATGAGCAAATTAATCAATAAAAAGGCACTGAACAGGTGCATTTTTACATATTTAATTCTTTTTGTAATTTTGTTTTTTCTTTGTCTGCTGTTTCCATATTCGGGAGATGACTGGGCATGGGGCAGCCGGATAGGTATTGACCGCCTATCAAACTGGTTTGATAATTACAGCGGAAGATATTTGGGAAATCTGATTGTACTTGCACTTACAAGATCAAATCTTCTGAAGGCAGTTACAATGTCTTTCTGCCTGACCGGTATTATCGCATTACTGAATGAGCTTACGGGAAAGCAGAAAAACGGCATATTTATTATATCTTCTGTTTTCGTATTTATGCCCACTGCTATTTTAAGGCAGGCAGTTGTATGGACAAGCGGATTTGCAAACTACACGACTTCTGTTTTTCTTACACTGATATATATTTTCTGTACCGGAAATATTTATGATGAAAACAAACCAAAGCAAAAGCCGCTTGCTGCCGTACCTTTTCTGATTCTTGGTATGGCAAATACCCTGATTGTTGAGCATCTTACACTTTATAATATCATTCTTGCTGTTTATGTAATCGTGTTTACCATTATTAAATTCAAAAGGGCTTATATTCAGCATATTGCATATTTTATCGGAACTGCTGCAGGAACACTGCTTATGTTTTCAAATTCAGTTTACCGATCGGTTGCAGACGGGAATGATCCCTACCGAACAATCCGCGGTAGCGGCAACATTATATCAAGAGCAATTGAGGCATACCTGGAAACAATTGTGCCGGAAGGCTTTATAAATAACTTCGTATTAAATATATTCCTTTCAGCAATATGCCTTATTATATGGATAAAAATAAAAAACAGGCTTTCAAAAATCCCAAAATTATTAGGCACAATTTCCATTGCCGTAATCACTGCATTTGCTTCAAGCTCACTTATACTTAATATAAGCAACATTCATCCTTTGAAATCTTTATATTATGTACAGGGTGCCGCAACAGCCGCTTACATTATCTCATGCGTTGTATTTTTATTTATACTGCCGTTTAAGGCTAACCAAAAAGCAAGGCTGCTTTTCATTTTGGGCAGTGTGGGCTGTATGATTGCACCCCTGCTTGTTGTAACCCCTATCGGCAGCCGTTGCTTCTTCGCCCCTTATGTAATGATGGTTTATCTTGCAATGGAGCTTTACCGGCTATTTGATAAAAACACAAAGGAACATTGCTCAAAAATATCAAAGGCGGCAATAATTTCAGCAGCTGTAGGAGTGATTTATCTTTTTTATATTTACGGAACAATTTCCATTTGCAGCAATAAAAGAATAGAAAAAGCTCAACAGGAGGCAAAGGCAGGATATGAAATAATAGAGGTTAAGCCATTGCCGTATAGGAATTATATCTGGTGCAGCGATGTTGATGAAGATATCTGGGCAGAAAGATTTAAGCTGTTTTATGATATTGATGAAAATGTTCAGCTTCAGCAAAAATCTTCAGGTAAAAAAGGATAAAATTAAAAATAAGGTTCTGACTTGCCAAGTGTAAATCAGAGCCTTATTTTATTTCTTCTTCTATTTCTGTTAAATAATCTATTGAAACCCCATAAAAAGCACTTAATCTTTTCACAAGATTTATGGGAATAGTTTGCTGTCCTGTTTCATATCTTCTGTATGTATTAAGATATAGATTAAGATAATCTGCAATCTGCTGCTGTGTTAAATCTTTATCCTCTCTTAAATCCCGTATTCTCTGATATCTATATGTTGCCTTTTTCATTTATATCACCTGCTTGCATTTTATCAGACAACACAAAATTGTGTTGTCAATAGCACAATTTTGTGTTATTGTTTTTTTAACGCTTTGCCCGACTTCGCCAAACAAAAAGGGAATGATATATGAAAACACATATCATTCCCTTATTAATTAAATATCAATCTGCAAACTTTCCCGTAAAATCAGGTTCTATGTAAAGAAGACCGATATTTTCTACTGCACTTTTAACAAAGTTTTCGGTACTCTTACGCTTAATCGGCTTACCTGTAAATGTAAAGTTGTAAATTGCAAGCTCCTGGAAGGTTGGGCTCATTTCGTTTATTACCCTTACGGTTCCATTGTTTCTGAATTTGAAGGTAAACTTTCTTACATGGGCTGTTTCAATTGGTCTTATCCAGAGCTTAAGGGTACCATCCGGCTGCCATGCAGCCTTGGAATAAGCGTGATAATGCAAATCCTTAAGCCGAATTTCGCTCATTCTGTATTCCCCATCCATACCAACATCAATTGTATTGTATTCATCCTTTTCTTTCCAGGTAAATTTCAGGCAGTCATCTGTAAAATCAAACTTCATTTCATTGATTTTTGCAGGCTTGTTATAAAGCATCTGCACAACGGAAATGGAAACAACAGAGGTATTCACATTTGTTCGGCACTTAATTGTTCTGCCGCTGATTTTTCTTTCCGTTTCAGCATTTCTTGGTGTTGCTGCAAGATCCTCAACATGACAGGCTTCAACAGCCTTTAAAAGCGCCTTATGTGCAATGTCATTTTCAGGAAGCGGATTTTCCTTAAAGCACTTAGGAAAATGCTTCCAGAAAACCTTCATAATCTTATAATCCTCTGATTCGCCCGAATTCAGCACAACAAGCGCATTATAATCAGGAAACATAAAACAGCGCTGACCGAATAAGCCATCGCATCTGTAGCTGTTCGGGGCAGGATTGCGCCAGAACTGATATCCGTAGCCGCACATATTATCAATAAAGCCGTCTTTAACAGAATCGGTCTGCTTTGCTGTTGCTTCCTTAACCCATTCAGCAGGAACAAGCTGGGTACCGTCTATCCATTTACCCTCATGAATATATGGCAGAAAGAATTTTGCAAGGTCTTCGGACTTCATATAAAGCCCCCAGCCGGCTACATTATTGCCTGCACCGTCTTTTTCCCAGAACGGCTTTTCAATTCCAAGCGGCTTGAACATTCTTTCATTCAAATAATCAAGCATACTCATTCCCGTAACCTTTGAAAGAATTGCGGAAAGCATAAAGGTATTTTCGGATATGTAATTGAATTTTGTATCCGGTTTGGCAATAAAACCGGCATCAAAAAAGTTTTTTATCCAATCCGTTCCGCCCTTCTCATCAAGCACAGTAATCCTTTTATCGGAGCGCATTGTTAAAAGCATTCTGACGGTAAGCTGCTGGTTTTTCGGCTTTTTTGCAGAAGCATATTCCGGAAAGAAATCGGCAACCTTGTCATCAAGAGAAATCAAACCCTCATTTACGGCAAACCCGATTGCCGTTGAGGTTACGGATTTACTCATTGAATAGAGTACATGAGGATACTCCTTTGCATATGGTTTAAAAAATCCCTGCGCACACACCTTATCGTTTCTGACAACAGTAAAACTTTGAAGACCAAGTTTTTTCTCATTTATTTCATCTATAAATGCTTTGATAGCACTGCTGTTGATTCCGACTGATTCAGGAGAAACATGCTGCAGCTCTGTTACTGATAATTTTTCCATAAGAATACCCCTTTTACATTTTGAAATACACATAATATTTTATATCAAAAAAATATTGATTTCAACATATAAATGAAGAATGTAAGGACGAACGCTGATTTTTGTGCATTATATATGAAAACAGAACAAAATAATTTTACATAAAAAGCCAAAAAGGTATTGACATTTTCTGTTTTTGTGATAAAATATATTTCACTTGGGAGCATAGCTCAGCTGGGAGAGCATCTGCCTTACAAGCAGAGGGTCACAGGTTCGAGCCCTGTTGTTCCCACCAAGAAAACAGATTACACTTTTGTGTAGTCTGTTTTTTTTATGCAATCTGAAGTAATAGTTTTGCTTTTATACCAAAATGAGTAGACAATAATCCGTTTTTTATATTATACTTTAGTTAATAACCGAAAACGGAGGAACTGGTTTGATTAACACGGATTGGAAATTTCATAAAGGAAAAATAAAAGACGCATACTCTTTTGAGCTTGATGACAGGGAATGGGAAAGTGTTTCTATTCCCCATACATGGAATAACATTGATGGTCAGGATGGTACCATAGGAGGTAAAAGCATTAAGGAAACAGACTATTTCCGAAGCGACTGCTGGTACAGGAAACAGATTTTTATTGATAATGAGGATAAAGATAAACAGATTTTTCTTCGTTTTCAGGGAGCAAATATTCAAATCGAGCTGTTTGTAAACGGAAATTCCGTCGGAACACATAAAGGCGGCTATACGGCATTTTCGTTTGACATAACACCTTTCCTGCATTTCGGAAGCAGTAATCTGTTTGCCGTAAAAGTCAACAATGAATACACCGAAGAGATAGCACCGCTTACTGCTGATTTTACCTTTTACGGCGGAATTTACAGAGAAATTGAGCTTATAAAAAAGAATAAAATTCATTTTGGCTTTGGTGAATATTCAACAAGAGGAATTAAAATAACGACGCCTGTTGTTTCGCAGGAAAAAGCACAGTGTATCATCAGCACAAGGATTGAAAACAAAACAGAGCTTAGCAAAAGGCTTATTGTTACAGCAAAAATCGGAGAAAATGAAAGCCTTATTGAAAATCCATACCTAACAAAAACCGATTTTGATAAGCTTGCTAAAAATGATTTTGAAGAAGAAAAAGCAACCGAAATTTTGATTGAACCAAACACGGAAAAAGAAGTTGAATTCTTTTTCGAAATAAAGAATCCCCATTTATGGAACGGCAGATCCGACCCGTTTTTATACAGCGCATCACTCAGAGTTTCGGATAATGAAAACATTTTTGATGAAATTTCCGATACCTTCGGATTAAGATATTTTAAAATTGACAGAGAAAACGGCTTTTATCTTAATGGAAAAAGCTATAATTTGCGCGGAGTAAGCAGGCATCAGGACAGAGAAGGGCTTGGAAATGCCATAACAAAGAATGAGCATAATGAGGATTTTGCTTTCATTTACAATATGGGTGTTAACTCAATCCGGCTTGCTCATTATCCCCAGGCTGAATATTTTTACAGGCTCTGCGACTGCTACGGCATAGTTGTTTGGGCAGAAATACCCGTAGTGGATTTAATCGGCGGCAGCGGAACATACGAAAATCCAAATGATGAAAGAAAGGAATTTTTCAGAACCACAAAAAATCAGCTTAAAGAAATGATTCATCAGAATTACAATCACCCGTCCATAGTATGCTGGGGAATTCAGAATGAAATCATGGCAAGATTTGATGATGTAATGCAGCCATTTACCAAGGAGCTGCATGCTGCTACCAAGGCAGAGGACCCATACAGATACACAACAATGGCAACAAATCATAGCAGCGCTTCCGAATGGGAAAGCGACCTTATTGCGTGGAATGTTTATCCCGGATGGTACGGAATGAACCGAAAACAGCTTGGTTGGTTTATGGATAAAAACAGATTTGAAAGACCTACAGGCATTTCCGAATACGGCGCCGGAGGAAACCACAACCAGCATCAATTAAAACCAAAACGCCCGAAGCATAACGGGCAGTGGCATCCCGAAGAATACCAGAGCTTAAGTCACGAAGCATTTCTTAAATCAATTGATAAAAGAAAATATTTATGGTGCACTTATGTATGGAATATGTTTGACTTCGGATCAGACGGCAGAAATGAGGGCAATCGTCCGGGAATGAATGATAAAGGCCTTGTAAGCTTTGACAGAAAAATAAAAAAAGACAGCTATTATCTTTATCAGAGCAACTGGAGTAAAAATCCAATGGTTCACATAACAAGCAAGCGCCTGAAAAAGAGAAAAAGAAAAACCTTTTTTAAAATTTATTCCAACAGCAAAGCAATAACACTTTATATTAACAATAAAGCAATAAAAACAATTCATTCAAACCAAAATAAGCAAAAAGGAATTTTTATATTCAAAGGCATCAAGCTTTTAAAAGGTCAGAATCTTGTTTGCGCCGTTGCCGAAAGTAAAGGCAGCCTGTATTTTGATACTGCCGTTTTTCATAGATAACACACAAGAAAGGGGCATCGGATAATCCGATTGCCCCCTTTTTATCACACAAACCGAATTGACTATTGTAAAAAAAAGATATATAATTGTTATTATGCGGATATAGTTCATCGGTAGAACATCAGCTTCCCAAGCTGAGGAGGCGGGTTCGACTCCCGTTATCCGCTCCATAAAAAGTCTTAGGCTCTCTTTTTATAAAAGAGAGCCTTTTTGATGTCAGAATATTAATCCAAACGCAATTTTAAACATAACGAAATGTCAAACAGAGACCATATCTCGCTCGTCATTGTATTTTATTCTTGAAAATGTAGTTTTAACTTTTATAGTTTGCATTTTATTCCTTTATCAGTTTTTCAAATGAATTGGCATTTAGAATCGTATTAGAAATAAACTTTCCTTTATAAAAATTAGCCCAATTGTTAAATACACAAGGCACATTCTTTGCTTTCTCCGGTGTGTCTATTTTAATAAAATTGATTTTAATATTCTTATCTTTTGCATATTCCGTAAGCTCTTGTACTTCATATTCTACATAAGGGCACGCATCGCTATAATAAACAGTAAAATCTTCACTGTCTATTGTCATCTTTCTGGAATTTTCATTAAATTCAGGTGTTGCTTTATCATCAAATTGCAAAGCTAATAATTCATAATCACCAATTTCATCAACAACTTTGAATCCATAATGAAGAAAAAACTGTTTTTCTCCCACAAAGGGCTTTTTCTTTTTAGAAGCCAAAGTACATATTCCGCTCATTCCTTTTTCTTTTGAATCATTTATTGCATATTCCAACAGTTCCTTAGCTATGCCCTTTCCTTTATAACGGCCTGCTACCCATAAGCAATAAATATATACATAATTTTTTCCGACTATCGGCACCCAGGCAGTTTCTATCGGCTCATATTCAATAAATATTTTTCCTCTGACATTTAGTTTTCGGAAAACATGGCCATTTTCCAGTTTGCTTTTAATCCATTCTTTTTTATCTGCAACACCTTTTTGGTGTTTTTTATCTCCTATCGCACAGCATATATGCTCATCATCAATATTTTCTAATGTCAGATTTACATATTCATTCATTTTACTTTTCTCCTTCCAAAGACTTGATACCATTCATAATAATTTCCAAAGATAAATCAAAGCTTTCACGAATGGATATCGGATTGCCGAAAGCATTGTTATTTACCAATAATGAAAATCCTTCTAAAAAGCCCCTTAATGTTCTGATAATATGATTTATATTATCATCACTGATATTTAAAGACTTCATTACTTTAAATAACATAGTAAACAATCTGGCAGTAGCATTAACCCCTTCTGCACTTTCATATTTGTTATACCAAAGCATAGCGGTAAAAACACCTTTATTCGTTGTAGCATAATCATAGAAAGCATAACACATATTCTTTAAAGCTTCATACCCCGCTACCCCAACAGCAGAATCAATCATCTTTTCTTCCATCTGCTTCCATCCATAAAACATAAGTTGAATTTTTATTTCTTCAAGGCCGGAAATATGATTATACAAGGATGGCGATTTTATATTTAATTCATCAGCAATTCTTTTTAAAGATAAATTATCCAATCCTACTTTATTTGAAATACGAGCAGAAGTTTCAACAATAAGCGCATCACTAATATTATTTTTTGACATACTCATTCACATAGCCTTTCCATGTAATTTTTCACACGATTTCTCATTGCTAACTCAATTAAGATTATAACTAATCATATTAGTTTTGTCAATAACAACTTTGATTTGAAGTAAATATTCTTTTTCAAGTATTGAATAAAACAAATGAATAAGATATAATGATTTTGAAGAAATACAAAATTTGTAGCATATATGTAATTCGCTCCATTTTTTAAGAGATGTGGTTATAATTATGAATGAAAATGCATTATATAAGCTTCTGGGAAATTATCCTATTATCGCCGCTGTTAAGGACGACATAGGATTAGAAAAATGTATTGAGAGCGAGAGCAGAATCGTTTTCGTGCTTTACGGAAGCATAAACAATATTTCAGATATTGTTTTTAAGCTGAAAAAAGCCGATAAAATTGTTTTTGTTCACGCAGATCTGATAGACGGTCTTGCCAACAGAGAAGCAAGTATTGATTTTTTAAACAACACCATTAAGCCGGACGGCATAATATCAACGAAGCTTTCGTTAATTAAGCATGCCAAATCGTTGGGAATGCTTACGGTTATGCGTTTTTTCGTTATTGATTCAAGAGCAATGGAAAATATTCGCCACTGCGATTTAAAGCAATATGCCGATTTTATTGAAATCCTGCCCGGCCTTATGCCGAAAATTATAAACAAGGTTTCAAAATTAACGAAAAAGCCCATTATTGCAGGCGGAATGATTGACGAAAAGGAAGATGTTGTAACCGCACTTTCAAACGGAGCAGTTGCAATTTCAAGCACCAATACAGGAGTATGGTTTCTATAAAAAAATAATGCTTGCAAAATGAATAAAACAGTAGTAGAATATATTTGAAAGAAATATTACCTGATGAGTTTTGAGTAACAGGAATTTAAGGTTGCGAAAGCTGCCTTGGTTTGCTGTTGCTCTTTTTTTATTTTTATCAGGCAAAAGCTGAAACGAATCAGCTTTAATTTTAGGGGGAAATTTTTATGTATGATGTTGCAATTATCGGCAGCGGAATTGTTGGCGCAGCCTGTGCTTACAGGCTCAGCCGCTTCAATTTAAAAACAGTTGTTATTGAAAAAAACAACGATGTCTGCTGCGGCACAACAAAAGCAAACAGCGCAATTATTCACGCAGGATACGATCCGAAACCAAACACGCTTATGGCAAGGCTTAATGTTGAAGGTTCAAAAATGACGCAGGAAATCTGCGAAAAGCTTGCTATTCCTTATAAGCAGATCGGCTCACTTGTTGCTGCATTTTCCGAGGAAGAGGCAAAAACAATTGAAGAGCTTTATCAAAGGGGTGTCAAAAACGGAGTTCAGGACATTAAGGTAATCGGAAAAGATGAGCTTAAGAAGCTTGAGCCGAATATTTCCGATGAAGCTGTCTGCGCTCTGTATGCGCCAACGGCAGCAATCGTGAATCCTTGGGAATACGGCCTTGCAATGGCAGAAACTGCCGTCAGAAACGGAACGGAAATCATGCTTGAGGCAGAGGTTACAGGTATCGATAAAAAAGAAAATTCATGGAATATCCATACAGCAAAAGGCGATATTGAGGCTGCATATGTAATCAATGCCGCCGGTGTAAACAGTGATGATATTCACAATATGGTTGCCGAAGAAACTTTCAGAATTCTTCCCAGTGCAGGCGAATACTATCTTCTTGATAAATCGGAGGGTACAAGGGTATCTCATATTGTTTTTCAATGCCCTAACAAAGAAGGTAAGGGTACACTTGTTGCGCCGACCGTTCACGGCAACCTGATTGTCGGCCCGAACTCTGTTTCCGGCGACAAGGAGGATATTTCAACAAAAACAGCAAGCCTTGATTTTATAAGAGAAACGGCTTTAAAATCCGTTCCCTCCATTGCCTTCAGGGAAAACATCAGAAACTTTACAGGCATCCGTGCAAACAGTACAATTAATGATTTTATAATTGAATTTGCGGCAGAGCATTTTCTTGATCTTGCCGGAATAAAATCTCCGGGGCTTTCTGCCGCACCTGCAATTGCAAAAATGGCAGAAGAAATGCTGATTGAAAACGGACTTGAAGCTGTTGAAAAGGAAAACTTTATTGATAAAAGAACACATATTGTATTCAAGCATCTTTCGGCACCTGTTAAGAACCAGGTTATCTATCAGAATCCTGCTTACGGAAGAGTGATCTGCCGATGTGAAACAATAACGGAGGGCGAGATTATTGCTGCTCTCAACTCCCCTATTCCTCCCGTTTCTCTTGACGGAATCAAAAGGCGTGCCGGATCAGGAATGGGCAGATGTCAGGGCGGCTTCTGCGGTCCTAAAATTCTTGAGATTATGGCTAAATTTAAAAATACGGATTATGAAAACATTCTTCAGGATAATACGGGAAGCTATATACTTACCGAACCAACAAAAAACGGGAGGCAGAAATAATGTATGATTTAATCGTTATAGGCGGAGGACCTGCAGGACTTGCAGCAGCACTCAGTGCATATGAGAACGGACTAAAAAATATTATAATTATTGAAAGAGATAAGGAGCTTGGCGGAATTTTAAATCAGTGTATTCACAACGGCTTCGGACTTCATTATTTTAAAGAGGAGCTTACCGGTCCCGAATACGCAGGCAGATTTATTGATATGCTTAAGGATACAAATGTTAAGGTTTTAACCGATACAATGGTGCTTGAGCTTACAAAGGAAAAAAAAGTTCATTGTGTAAATACAAAAGACGGATATCAGATTTTAAGCGGTAAATCAATTGTGCTTGCAATGGGATGCCGCGAGAGAACAAGAGGCGCTATTTCTATCCCCGGCACCCGCCCGGCAGGTGTTTTAACCGCCGGTGCCGCACAAAGATTTGTAAATATTGAAGGTCATATGGTCGGTAAAAGGGTTGTTATTTTAGGCTCCGGAGATATCGGATTAATTATGGCTCGCCGTATGACACTTGAGGGAGCCGAGGTGCTAGCCTGTGTTGAACTTATGCCGTATTCGGGCGGACTTCAGAGAAACATTGTTCAATGCCTTAACGATTTCAATATTCCGCTTTATCTTTCACATACAATTACCGATATTGAGGGTAAAAATCGGGTTGAGGGCGTAACAATCGCAAAGGTGGGGGCAGACAGAAAGCCTATTGCGGGTACGGAAATTCATTTTGACTGCGACACGGTTCTTCTGTCTGTTGGTCTTATCCCCGAAAATGAGCTTACCAAATCGGCTGAAATTGAAATGGACAGTCGAACAAACGGCTCTGTTGTTTTTGAAAATATGGAAATCTCCGTTAACGGAATATTTGCCTGCGGAAATGTTGTTCATGTTCACGATTTAGTTGATTTTGTTACAGCCGAAAGCCAAAAGGCGGGAAAAGCTGCGGCTGATTATGTTTTAAACGGCGAAAAAAGCAAGGATGATTATATAACCCTTACCAACGGTAACGGCATTGGCTACACGGTTCCGCAGAAAATACGAAAAGGCGCTGAAGAAGCAGAAATTTTCTTCAGGGTAAGACAGATTTTCAAAAATTCGGCAATTCTTGTTATGGACGGAGATAATCAGCTTGCAAAATTCAAGCGTGAGCATCTTGCACCCGGCGAAATGGAAAAAATTAAAATCCCGAATGCCCTTATGAAAAGAATTGTATCTGATAAACTAACGGTTTCGGTTGAGGAGGCGTAAAACAGTGAAAGAATTAATTTGTATTACCTGCCCAAAGGGCTGCCGTCTAAAGGTTGATGAAGAAAATGATTATGCCGTAACAGGCAATGCCTGCCCAAGAGGTGCCGAATACGGAAAAAACGAACTGAAGAATCCAAAAAGAGTCATAACCTCAACAGTAAAAACAAACAGTACGGAATACTGCCGATGTCCGGTAAAAACAAATGGTGCAATTCCAAAGGGTAAAATGTTTGAGATTATGAAGATGCTTGATGATGTTGAGCTGAAAACACCTATTCGTGTAGGCGATATCGTGATCAGAAACCTTTTTGATACAGGCGTGGACATTGTTGCCTGCAAGAAAATTCTGAAATAACAAAACTTATATAAAAAGTAAGGAGCAGACAAATCTGCTCCTTTTCTATTTACAAAACATCTGATTATTTCATATTTTTATAAGGCTTCTTTTCGGTTACCCATCCATCTTTATTAACCTGCCTTGCACGGGCTATGGCAAGTGAATTTTCAGGCACGCTGTCCGTTATGGTTGACCCCGCCGCCGTAAAAGCAAAATCTCCGACCTCAACCGGCGCAATAAGATTTGTATTGCAGCCAAGGAACGCATTATCGCCGATTTTACAACGGCTCTTATTCTTGCCATCATAATTAACGGTAACTGTTCCGCAGCCGAAATTAACATTTTTGCCCACATCGGAATCGCCGATATAGGTTAAATGCGAACTCTTTGTACCTTCGCCTACAACCGAATTTTTAACCTCAACAAAATTGCCGATATGAACACCCTTGCAAAGCTTACTGCCTGCTCTTATCTGTACGAACGGACCGCAGTCAACTTCATCCTCTACTTCACTGTCCGTAAGCTTAACATTATCAAGAACAACATCATTTCCGACAACACCGTCCTTAATATAAGTATTCGGACCGATTGTGCATCTTTCTCCGATAACCGTGTTTCCAAGAATAATTGTATTCGGAAGAATGGTTGTTTCCTTTCCGATTTTTACATCCATTCCGATGATTACTCCGTCTGTGCTCGGAATATCGACACCATTGATCATATGAGCGGTATTTATATTTTTTCTCATAATAGTATTCAGACCATTGAGCTGAACCCTGTCATTAGCACCCAGAATAACCTCGCTGTTTTCACAGATATAGGCACCTGCATTTTTACCCTGATTAATCAAAATTTCCAGACTGTCTGTTAAATAATACTCATTCTGCGCATTATTATTTGTAATGTTGGCAAGTGCATAAAGCAGATCCTCACCATTAAACCAATACATACCTGCATTAGATTCATTAATCAGCTTTTCTTCTTCATTTGCATCCTTATGCTCAACGATACGAAGAAGCGTTCCGTTTTCATCTCTCTTGATATGTCCTATACCGTTTGTATCGTCAACAAGGGCGGAGGTTAAGGTAATCGAATTGTTATTTGCCATATGATATTCGTAAACATTATTGATTGTTTCCGCATTCATCATAGGACCATCGCCGTTTAAAATAAGAATTTCATCATTTTTATGCTTTTCAACAAAAGCCTTTGCCATCATAACGGCATGACCTGTTCCGAGCTGAGGATTCTGATAAGCAGTTTCAATTTCTTCATCAAGATATGCCTCAACAATTTCGTGCTTATATCCCGTTACAACACAAATTTTTTCACAGCCGGCTTCCTTAACAGCTCTTATAACATAATGAAGCATTGGCTGAAATAACACCTCACACATAACCTTCGGAGAGGCTGATTTCATTCTGGTTCCCTTGCCGCCGGCAAGAATGATTGCACATTTCATTGTAAAATTCTCCTTGTTAAAATAGTAATGATTTGCATTCAAATATATTCTATTATGCACTATTTTTTGTATCATTTCAATATAAATTCCAAATTTTCCGTTTTTTTCAAATTTTATTTGTAATTTTAAAACATATATGATATAATACTACCACAATATACAGTGGGACAGTTGTGTTCAGTTTAAACAGGGCTGTTTGCAAGGTATAATAATATTAAAAAAACAGGAGGTATTCCCAGTATGGCAAATAAGTATTGTTACCTTTTCTCAGAGGGTAATGCCGGAATGAGAGAGCTTCTCGGCGGTAAGGGTGCAAACCTTGCAGAGATGACAAATATCGGTCTTCCGGTACCACAGGGATTCACAATCACAACAGAGGCTTGTACTCAGTATTATGAAGACGGCCGCAAAATCAATGACGGCATTATGGCTGAAATTGAAGAGTACATTGTAAAGATGGAGGAAATTACCGGCAAAAAGTTCGGCGATATGGAAAATCCTCTTCTCGTATCCGTTCGTTCAGGTGCTCGTGCTTCTATGCCGGGTATGATGGACACAATCCTTAACCTTGGTTTAAACGAAGATGTTGTTAATGCAATTGCTGAAAAATCAGGCAATCCAAGATGGGCTTGGGACTGCTACAGAAGATTTATCCAGATGTATTCTGATGTAGTTATGGAAGTTGGTAAGAAATATTTTGAAGAACTTATCGACGCTATGAAGGCTGAAAAAGGCGTTCAGCTTGATGTTGAGCTTACTGCTGAAGACCTTAAGGAATTAGCTTCTCAGTTCAAAGCTGAATACAAAGAAAAAATCGGTGCCGATTTCCCAACTGATCCTAAGGAACAGTTAATGGGTGCTGTTATGGCTGTATTCCGTTCATGGGATAATCCAAGAGCTAATGTTTACCGCCGTGACAACGATATCCCTTATTCATGGGGTACTGCCGTTAATGTTCAGTCCATGGCATTCGGTAATATGGGCGACGATTGCGGTACAGGTGTTGCTTTCACCCGTGACCCTGCAACAGGTAAGAAAGGCCTTTTCGGAGAATTCTTAACAAATGCACAGGGCGAAGATGTTGTAGCAGGTGTTCGTACACCTATGCACATTTCGGAAATGGAACAGAAATTCCCGGAAGCTTTTGCTGAATTTACAAAGGTTTGCGCTACACTTGAAGACCATTACAGAGATATGCAGGATATGGAATTTACTGTTGAACACGGTAAGCTCTATATGCTTCAGACCCGTAACGGTAAGAGAACTGCTCAGGCTGCTTTGCAGATTGCATGCGATTTAGTTGACGAAGGAATGAGAACTCCTCAGGAAGCTGTTGAGATGATTGATCCTCGTAACCTTGATACTCTTCTTCATCCTCAGTTTGATGCTTCTGCTATCAAGGCTGCAACACCAATCGGCAAGGGTCTTGGTGCTTCTCCGGGTGCTGCTTGCGGTAAAATCGTATTCACTGCTGACGATGCAGTTGAATGGAATGCAAGAGGCGAAAAGGTTGTTCTTGTTCGTCTTGAAACATCTCCTGAAGATATTACAGGTATGAAGGCTGCTCAGGGTATCCTTACCGTTCGCGGCGGTATGACTTCTCACGCTGCTGTTGTTGCTCGTGGTATGGGTACTTGCTGCGTTTCAGGCTGCGGCGATATCAATATGGATGAAGAAAACAAGAAGTTCACACTTGCAGGCATTGAATTCCATGAGGGCGACGAGCTTTCAATCGATGGTTCAACAGGTAACATTTATCAGGGTCTTATCCCAACTGTTGATGCTACAATCGCCGGCACATTCGGCAGAATCATGGGCTGGGCTGATGAGTTCAGAACATTAAAGGTTCGTACAAACGCTGATACTCCTGCTGACGCTAAGAAGGCAAGAGAGCTTGGCGCTGAAGGCATCGGTCTTTGCCGTACAGAGCACATGTTCTTCGAGGAAGACAGAATTGCCGCTTTCCGTGAAATGATTTGTTCAGATACAGTTGAAGAAAGAGAAGCAGCTCTTGAAAAGATTCTTCCTTATCAGCAGGGCGATTTCAAGGCTCTTTATGAAGCACTTGAGGGCTGCCCGGTAACTATTCGTTTCCTTGATCCTCCTCTTCACGAGTTCGTTCCTACAGAAGATGATGATATCAAGAAGCTTGCTGATTCACAGGGCAAATCTGTTGAAGATATCAAAGCTATTATCGCTTCTCTTCACGAGTTCAACCCAATGATGGGTCACCGCGGACTTCGTCTTGCAGTAACCTATCCTGAAATTGCAAAGATGCAGACTAAGGCTGTTATCCGCGCTGCTATCGAGGTTAAGAAAGAGCATGCTGATTGGGATGTTTGTCCTGAAATTATGATTCCTCTTGCTTGCGATACAAAGGAACTCAAATATGTTAAGAACATCGTTGTTGAAACAGCTGATGCTGAAATCGCAGCTGCAGGCATCGATATGAAATATGAAGTTGGTACTATGATCGAAATCCCTCGTGCTGCTCTTACTGCTGATCAGATTGCAACAGAGGCTGAATTCTTCTGCTTCGGTACTAACGACCTTACACAGATGACATACGGCTTCAGCCGTGATGATGCAGGTAAGTTCCTTGATGCTTACTATGATGCAAAGATTTTCGAGAACGATCCATTTGCTAAGCTTGACACTGTTGGTGTTGGCTCACTTATGAAGATGGCTGTTGAAAAGGGTAAGGCTACCCGTCCAAACATTCACTGCGGTATCTGCGGTGAGCACGGCGGTGACCCAAGCTCTGTTGAATTCTGCCATGAAATCGGTCTTGATTATGTATCTTGCTCACCATTCCGTGTTCCGATTGCTCGCCTCGCTGCTGCACAGGCTGCAATCAAGAATTCTAAATAATTAACAATAGGTTAATATAAAATCAGACCTTGCAGGTTTCCCTGCAAGGTCTTTTCTTTTGGCAACAGTTGAAGCGAGCAAACTCATTCCATGTGAACATTATACTACAATTCATTTTGCATTGTTGGATTTTAATTCAAAATGAATTAAAAATTTTTTGCAGATAAGCAAATGTACCTACCATATCAGCTGATTGTAATTTAGGCTTTATTGACGAATACAAACCTCTGCCTGAAAACAAATAAAAACGGGAGGATATAGAATCCCCCCTACTTTGAATATTTGCAGGGACGAGCAATGCTCGTCCGATTTTTTATTCATTTATTATGCTGAACAATTCTTTGATTCTTTCAAGATTGCCATTTAAATAGAGAAAGCCGAAAAGCGCTTCAACACCTGTTGCGGTATGATATTCCGCATCGGTTGCACTTTTTGGAGAATGACCAACCTTTGCATTTCTTCCTCTTTTAAACTGAGCTGTTTCTTCTTCTGTTAAGCAATCCTTAATCTTATTAAACGCTTCCGTCTGTGCCTTTGCTGACACAAATTTAACACTTTCACGATGAAGATCATTGACGGGTCTGTTTGCATCACAGACAAGTGTTTCGCGAACAAGCATTTCATAAACACAATCGCCTACAAACGCCAGATTAAGCGGACTTAACTGCTTTGGATTAATTTCTTTATCAATAAACCTCATAAAGCATTACGGCACATATTCAAATTCAATATCATAAATTGAAACTGTGTCGCCCTCCTGTATTCCCTGTTCTCTGAGTGCATCAAAAACACCGCTTTTTTCAAGCACCCGCTGCATATACTGCAGACTTTCATAATCTTCAATATCAATTCCACGAAGCACTCTTGGAAACCAGCCTGCCTCAACAACAAACAAGCCTTCTTCAGGCTGTGTGATTTTAAAGCCGTCATCCTTTCTGATAAGGCTTTCAACAGGAATTTCTTCTGCCTCATATTCCTTAATCGGCGGAAGAGTCTGTAGCTTATTCCAGACGGAATTCATAAGTTCCTTAGTACCCTCCAGAATCGGAGCGCAGATAGAGTAATATTCATAGCCCTGTGCCTCTACCCAGCTTTTGAATTCCTCAATCTGCTCAGGCTCTGCCATATCAATTTTATTTCCTGCAACAATCTGCGGTCTGTCTGCAAGCTCAGGATTAAACTTAACAAGCTCTTCATTGATACGGGAAAAATCCTCTTTCGGATCTCTGCCCTCATGACCGCTTACATCAACTATATGAACCAGCAGACGGCAGCGTTCAACATGCTTCAGAAATTCATGACCCAAGCCAATTCCCTCGCTTGCACCCTCAATCAATCCGGGAATATCTGCGATAACAAAGGAATTGCCCTCGCCCATATAAACAACACCCAGATTCGGAACAAGCGTTGTAAAATGATAATCGCCTATCTTCGGCTTTGCTTCAGACACAACGGAAATCAAGCTTGATTTACCGACAGAGGGATAACCAAGAAGCCCTACATCGGCAAGAAGCTTTAATTCAAGGCTGACCTCCCATTCCTCTCCGGGAATCCCGGGCTTGGAAAATCTCGGAACCTGCCTTGTAGGCGTTGCAAAATGCTGATTTCCCCAGCCGCCTTTACCGCCGTGGGCAGCAATAAACCGCTCTGTTTTACTCATATCCGCCATAACAGCACCGCTGTTGGTTTCCTTTATAACTGTTCCTCTCGGCACACGGATTTCAAGGCTTTCGCCGTTTTTTCCATGGCGCTTTCCACCCTCTCCGGGCAGACCGTTTTTAGCTGCATACTTGCGCTTGTATCGGAAATCGGCAAGTGTTGCAAGATTATCATCAACAACAAAAACAACATCGCCCCCCTTACCGCCGTCACCGCCGTCCGGACCGCCTGCTGCAACATATTTTTCACGATGAAAGGCAACTGCACCAGCGCCGCCGTCGCCTGCCTTAATTTTTATTTTAGCTATATCTACAAACATTATTTTCTTCCTTATTTCAATAACGGCAAAACCGCCCGGGTTATAATCTCATAAGCCTTTGCATTCGCATGAAGCCCGTCATATGTATATTCTGCTTTAAACATACCGTTATCATCCGAAAGCATATCAGTTAAATCTGCAAACTCAGTTTTATGCTTTTCGGCAACCGCTTTAAGCTTTTCATTCAAAAGTGCAATATCTTTATTATTCCTTCTTCCCTGTTTATTTATTTTTGTATTTACAGGATAAACACTTTCGAGAATAATATTTATATTTTTGCATCTTTTTCTGGATTGTTCAATTATTCTTTCAACATTATGCGAAACGAAATCTGCATCTGCGCCTACACCCAAATCATTCGTGCCTATAAGCAAAACCAGATTTTTCGGCTTTATATTCAGGATTGTTTTTTCAAGGCGTTCAAGCAATCTGTCGCTTGTATCCCCGCTGATTCCCCTGTTATAAACAGGAATGCCTGTTTCGGCTGTATATTCTGCAAAAAGCTCGGTATGTGTATAGCCCTCTGTTATGGAATCGCCTGCTAAAACAGTTGCACCTTTTTCACAGTAATTCTGATTCAGAAACTCAAAGCTTTCTGCTCTTGAGCGCTTGTATGCATCATATTCCGTTCTTTTTCTGATTTTTTTCAAATTCATCTTCTCACACCTTTGTTAAATAATAACAAATATAGAATGAATTATCAATATTATCATTCAGATATTTTGGGATTATTTGTTCTGCCAAAAATATAATCGGTTGAAACATTATAATAATCGGCACGGACAAGCAAATGTTCAATCGGAATATTCTGATAGCCTCTTTTATAACGGGAATAGACCGTTTGCTTTATTCCCAAAATTTCTGCAACATCGGTTTGCTTCATATCCTTATCTTCTCTTAAATCTTTAAGTCTTTTAAAATATGCCAAATTATTCTCCTGCTCTTTATTTTTTAGGATATGGGTTGCTCTCATCTGTAAGCATAGCAATATAATCAATTGATACATTATAATATTCTGCGAAAAGCTTTATTGTATCAAGAGGAGGTATTCTTTCTCCTTTTTCGTATCTTATATATGAATTTTTAGATATAAAAGCTATATTTGCACATTGCTCCTGCGTTAAATCATTATCTTCTCTTAAATTTCTCAATCTTGTTTTCATATTAATCACCAATACTATTTTACACAAATACTCCGTATGGGGTTTGCAAATTACTCTATATGGAGTATATTTTAGTAAAATGCTTGCTCAGCTTGTTGCCAAACAATCCATCAGAATTCGTGCGGTTTGTGCATTTTGTACGCTTCCGCACGAAAAATTTTAATATTTACAAAAAACCTTAGGGTACAGCAAGCTGTACCCACCTCCCTTTAATAAGAAAGGCACAGTGGTTAAAAATTTGTAATTAAAACTTTTTCTTTACAAATAAATATTAATATGTTATAATTCTATCGCTGTAAACGATTTACTCAGTTACGGGGGTAAGCCTATTAGGAATTCACCTGTCCCGTTTCTTAGTTTTTCGCAGTTCAGTAAATTTATTAAATGAGGTGAAAAATATGACACAGGCAGAAAAGCAGGCTATCATCGCTGATTACGCAACTCACGAGGGCGACACCGGCTCTCCTGAAGTTCAGATTGCCGTTCTTACAACAAGAATCAATGAGCTTACAGCTCATCTTAAGATCCATAAGAAAGACAATCATTCACGCAGAGGTCTTCTTAAAATGGTAGGTCACAGAAGAAACCTTCTTGCTTACCTTTACAAGAGCGATATTGAAAGATACCGTGCACTTATCGCAAAGCTTGGTATCCGTGATACTCTTGACAGATAATGCGAACATGGCAGACGATAGGAGGCTATCGTCTGCTTTTCATCATTAAAGCAATCCGAAGGAGGATGAATATAGTAGTAAACTGAGCATATAAGTTAAAATTATGTGCTGAATTTATTACTATTGCACCTCCTTTTGATATAAAAAATTTATTTTAAAGAGAGGTAATACTATGTTTTTCAAAAATTTCAAAACATGGGAAACTGAATTTGCAGGCCGCAAATTCGTTCTTGAAACAGGAAAAATGGCAGGGCTTGCAAACGCTGCATTCCTTGCACGCTACGGCGAAACAGAGGTACTTTGCACCGTAACGGCTTCTGCAAAACCAAGAGAGGGCGTTGACTTCTTCCCTCTTTCCGTTGATTACGAAGAGAAAATGTATTCAGTAGGCAGAATCCCCGGCTCATTCCTCCGCCGTGAGGGCAGAGCAGGCGAAAAGGCAATTCTTACAAGCCGCTGCATAGACAGACCAATCCGTCCTCTTTTCCCAAAGGATTTAAGAAATGACTGCTCCGTTGTTGCAACAGTTATGTCTGTTGATCCCGATTGCTCCCCTGAGGTTACAGCAGCTATCGGCGTTTCAGCAGCTATCGCTGTTTCCGACATTCCATGGGACGGCCCGATTTCTTCCGTTAATGTTGGTCTTGTTGACGGCGAAATCGTTCTTAACCCAACACTGGAGCAGAGAGAAAAAACAGATTTGACACTTACAGTTGCTTCAACAGCAGACCTTGTTGCCATGATTGAAGCAGGCGGTAATGAAATCCCGGATGACCTTATGTTTGACTGCATTATGGCAGGCCACGAAGAAAACAAAAAGATGGTAAAATTCATTCAGGGCATCGTTGATGAAATCGGAAAGCCAAAATTTGAATACGAATCATCAGATCCGGACCCTGCTATTATGGCAGAAATTGAAGAATTCTGTATTGAAGATGTTAAGAAAGCACTTGATACAGATGATAAGCTTGTTCGCGATGAAGCGCTTCTTCCTATCTATGCAGCCGTTCACGAAAAATTTGACGAAAGATTTGAAGGCAACGAGGCTAAGCTTGACGAGATTATGTATCTTGTTCAGAAGCATGTTGTTCGTGCTTGGCTCAAGGATGAGCATAAGCGTGTTGACGGCAGAGGAATTGACGATATCCGTCCGCTTAACGCTGAGGTTGATCTTCTTACAAGAGCACACGGATCAGGTATGTTTACAAGAGGACAGACACAGGTTCTTTCTGTTACAACGCTTGGTCCGATGAGCGATTGCCAGCTTCTTGACGGTCTTGATGAGCAGACTGAAAAAAGATATATCCACCACTATAATTTCCCAAGCTACAGTGTTGGCGAAACAAAGCCATCAAGAGGCCCGGGCAGAAGAGAAATCGGTCACGGTGCACTTGCTGAAAAGGCGCTTGTTCCTGTTCTTCCTACCGTTGATGAGTTCCCATACTGCATCCGTGTTGTTTCTGAGGTTCTTTCTTCAAACGGCTCAACATCACAGGGTTCAATCTGCGGTTCAACCCTTTCACTTATGGCTGCAGGTGTTCCGATTAAGGCTCCGGTTGCAGGTATCAGCTGCGGACTTATTACAGGCGATGACGGCGTTTTCGGCGACTTTATGACTATGGTTGATATTCAGGGTCTTGAAGATTTCTACGGCGATATGGACTTTAAGGTTGCCGGCACAAAGAAGGGTATTACCGCTATTCAGATGGATCTTAAGGTGCATGGTCTTACTCCTGAAATCATCAAAGAAGCTTTTGCTAAAACAAACAAGGCAAGAAATTACATTCTTGATGATATTATGCTTCCTGTTATCAGCGAACCTCGCAAGGAACTTTCAAAATATGCTCCTAAAATGCTTACTGTTTCCATTGACCCGGATAAAATCGGCGATGTTATCGGAAAAGGCGGCAAGGTTATTCAGGAAATCCAGGCTGAATTTGATGTTAAAATCAACATTGAAGAGGATGGAAGAGTATTCATCAGCGGTGTTGATATTGATAAGTGCAAGGGTGCTCTGGAGGTTGTAAGACTTATTGCAACCGATCCTGAGGTTGGTGCATTCTACAATGGTGTTGTTACAAGAGTTATGAACTTCGGTGCATTCGTAGAAATTGCTCCCGGCAAGGAAGGTCTTGTTCATATTTCAAGACTTGATGTTAAGCGTACGGAAAAGGTTGAGGATTGTGTAAATGTTGGCGATTCAATCATTGTTAAGTGCATTGAAATTGACGATCAGGGCAGAATCAATCTTTCAAGAAGAGATGCTTTGATTGAGCTTGAGGGAATGACTCCCGAGAATGATATTGACGAGGCTCCGAGAAAGCCCCGCCGTGATTTCAAAGGTGACAGACGCCCAAGAAGGTAAGCTTTAATTTATATTTTAGGGAATGGCAGATGCTGTTCCCTTTTTTGTTGACGAACAATTCTATAATATGGTATTATTAGATGAATTGCAAATGATAGATTTCGGCATTTTTCGCCAATAAGGAGTAAAGAATTATGAGATACCAGATAAGCAGAAGTTTGCACTCGGATTTTTCTGTTTTTGAAGAAAACAAACTGACTGAGCGCAGCTATTTTATACCATTTTCATCAACTGAAAAGCTTTTGGAAAGCAATTATAAAAATGAACGCTATATTTCGGACAGAACAATTTGCTTAAGCGGAGAATGGAATTTTGCATATTTTGACAAGTTAAGCAAGATTCCCAATACCTTTGATACAGATGATTTTTCCTTCAGCACAATAAATGTTCCAAGCACTTGGCAGCGAACAGGATATGATCAAATAGCTTATATCAACACAAGATATCCTTTCCCAAAAAAACCGCCGAAAATTCCGCAGGATGTTGCAGTTGGAATCTATCAAAGATGCTTCAATATCCAAAGCTCAAATGAACATCGGATTTTAACCTTTCTCGGTGTTGCAGGTGCACTTGCCGTTTACATCAACGGAAAATATGTCGGCTACAGTGAGGGAAGCCATAATACGGCTGAATTCGATATTTCATCATTCGTGAATGACGGCAGTAATGAAATTGTTGCGGTTAATTACAAATGGAGCAACGGAACATATCTTGAATGCCAGGATATGTTTAGAGAAAACGGCATTTTCAGAGATGTTTATATTATTGAAACAAAGAAAAACCATATAAGCGATTTCTGTATCAGACCTGAAAGAAACATTGACGGCACTTACAATGTCAATATTTCAGTTGACGGAAGCTTTGATGCGCATTCCAAGATAAAGGTTACCACCAGGGACGAAAAAATTCTTTTTGAAGCAGAGCTTCTGCCAAACAAAAACGAAACCGTTCCATCACTTTATGCTGAGGAATGGAGCGCTGAAATCCCCAAGCTTTATGAAGTAACAATATCCCTTTTCAATAACGGCGAAGAAATTGAAGCAATCCGCACATACCTTGGTTTTAAACATATTGAAATCAAAGAAGAGGCTTTCCTTTTTAATGACAGGGCAATTAAATTTAAGGGCGTTAACCACCACGATACGCATATGACAAAGGGATACGCAGTCAGCCTTGACGATTTGGAGCTTGATATTAAAATTATGAAGGAATACAACTGCAATGCAGTAAGAACTTCTCATTACCCTCCGGACCCTGCGTTCTTAACAATGTGTGATATTTACGGCTTATATGTTGTGGATGAGGCAGACATTGAAACCCACGGCTTTTACGCCATTCCCTACAGTACATACAGACCAAACAGGCTCAGCAACGATATAACCTGGGCAAACCATTATCTGGACAGAGTTAAAAGAATGTACGGCAGAGATAAAAACCATCCGTGCATTACAATGTGGAGCCTTGGCAACGAATCAGGCGGATACAAATGCCAGGATGTATGCTATGATTATCTGAAAAAGATGAATCCGGAAACTCCTGTTCACTATGAGGGCGTTAACAGAAGCAAACGCTGGGCTTATGATGTTGTTTCTCATATGTACGCATCTCCGGAGCTGATGAAAAGCGTTTTAGAAGGCAAGGCAGGCAAAAAGTATAAAGGAAAGCCTTTTTTCCAATGTGAATATGCCCACGCAATGGGCAATGGCCCAGGCAGACTTGAAGAATATATGAAGCTTTTCTATTCTTCAGACCAATTTATGGGAGGATGTATCTGGGAGTTTGCCGATCACAGCGTTTATGACGAAAGCGCCGAACACAAGTGGACATACGGCGGCGACCATAACGAACCGATACACGACGGTAATTTCTGCGTTGACGGATTATTCTTCCCAAACCGAGAGCCATCAAGCGGAGCACTTGAAATGAAAGCCTGCTATCGTCCAATACGGGCGACAAATATCGGCGGCGGAAACTTTGAATTCTGGAACACAAGAAGCTTTAAATCAACCGAGGATATTACGATTGAATATGAAATTCTTGAAAATACAATTCCTGTTCAAGGCGGCACCTTTAATGTTGATATCCCTGCTGAAGATAAGCATGTTTTAAGCATTGAGTGCGAAGCACTGGAAAAAACAGATGCCGATATCTTTGTTAATTTTACATATAAAAACAGAGAAAACGGCTTTATAATTGCAAAAGAGCAGCTTATTCTTGCATCTGCAAATTTAAGCGGACAGATAGATTACAATCCGGCTGAAATCAGGACAGAAAAGGGCAGAATATCCGTTGAATTCAAAACAGGCAGCGCTGTTTTTGAAAAGAAAAAGGGATTATCCAGCCTTATTGCCAACGGCAGAGAATATATAAACCAAAGCCCGGTTGACAAAAAGACCGGATTTGTTCCCCATATATTCAGAGGAACAATTGATAACGACAGAAATCTTTTGATGTTCTGGAAATTCATCGGACTGAACAGTGCCAAGGCAAAGCTTAAAAGTATCAAAGTTATTGATAATAAAATCCGAACAGCCTACAGCTTTGTTACAAGAGGAATTTTCAAACTTGCAAAGGCATATGTTGATTATACCTTCGGCGATAACGGCAAAATATATGTTACCGTTACACTTAAAAAATCCTGTATTTTAGCTTCAACGCTTCCGCGCTTTGGTGTTCACTGCGAGCTTCCGGGCGAATTTGAAGCCATTCAGTATTACGGACTTGGTCCTGATGAAAATTATTCCGACTTTAAGGAGCATTCCATCATCGGAGTATACGAAACTTCTGTCTCCGAAATGGCACATAAGTACATCAAACCACAGGATTCCGGCAACAGGGGCGAAACACGATATGCTGTTATTACAACCGCAAGCGGCGAGGAAATCCGATTTAATGCAGTTGACAAAGCCTTCAATTTCAACGCAAACCACTTTACACTTGGGCAGCTTATCAGGGCAAATCATATTGAGGATATACCGGATATGAACACAACCTTTGCTTCCATAGACGGCTTTGTAAGGGGAACAGGCTCAGGCAGCTGCGGCCCTGCAACAACAAAGGAGCATTCCGTTTCCTTTGGCTATGGAAAACCGCTTGAATTCACTTTTGAATTTGAATTTTCCAAATAATATACAAAGAAAAGATGAGGCAAAAAAGCCTCATCTTTTTACACATAAAAAAGCACGAACCAAATTGGTTCGTGCAAACTTTTGTTAATTACTGCTCAACAGGGTAAACAGAAACCTTTTTTCTGTCTTTTCCCATTTTCTCAAATCTTACAGTGCCGTCAACAAGAGCAAAAAGTGTATCATCAGAACCGATACCTACATTGTTGCCCGGATGAATATGAGTTCCTCTCTGGCGATAAAGAATGTTGCCTGCAAGAACAAACTGACCGTCTGCTCTTTTAGCGCCAAGTCTTTTAGATTCAGAATCACGGCCATTCTTTGTAGAACCCATACCTTTTTTATGAGCAAAAAGCTGTAAATCTAATTTAAGCATTATTACACCTCCGAAATAATCACATTAATATTCTCGGGATAATCCTTCTGAAGCTCTGATAAATGAAGCTTTAATCCATTCAGAATATCCTGAGCCGAATTTGCAGAGCTTTTAATCATCAGTTTTAAATAGCCGTCATCAGCCTCTGCCACAGCTTCAGACTTAACAATTTCAGTAATTGTATTTGCAGCCATAAGGCAGGCACTTGAAACAAAAGCACAAATCAAATCCTCCCCATGCGGAGCACTCATTGAATGACCCTTGGCTTCAAAACCGATTAAATTATTATCTGCTTTGTAAAAGTTAACTTTTATCATAGGTAATTAAGCGTTGATTGCTGTAATTTCAACCTTTGTATATGGCTGACGATGACCCATCTTGCGTTTTTCATTCTTCTTTGGCTTGTAAGTAAATACAGTGATTTTCTTGCCCTTGCCGTTCTTAAGAACCTTAGCTGCAACAGTTGCCTTTGCACAATCCTTACCGGCCTTGAAACCCTTATCTGTGCTTACAGCAAGTACATTATCGAAAGTGATTTCTTCTTCAGCATCAACGCCAAGCTTTTCAATGTAAAGAACATCGCCTTCAGCAACCTTATACTGCTTACCGCCTGTTACGATAACTGCGTACATCTTATTTTCTCCTTTATCAAGTCTCGCTACGATAGGTGTATACCACGGTACAACTTATAAACCCATAATATGCGGCTTAATTATTATATCAAAAAAATGCGCAATGTCAATACTTATCAAACAAAAAACATAAAAGAGCAGACTTTCGTCTGCTCTTCGCTTTATAAATCAGTCTTTAGCTTCTCTTCTTACTGCAAGCTCAGAAGCGATTTTGGCTTTCTTTTCTCCAACAATATCATATTTGAACATAGGAATTGTTGAAAGAAGAGCAAGGATACCCGGCATAACCGTGTAAGCAAAGAAAATAATATCCTTTGTGCCTACATCGAAGCCTGCTGCTGTACCGGCTGTAATCTGAGCAACCGTATCAGAATAACCGGAAAACTGAACAAACACAAGACCGAGGGCTGTTCCAAGAGCAAGGCAAACCTTTATTGTAAGGGTAAGAACAGAATAGGCTGCACCCTCCATACGCTTTCCTGTTTCATATTCATAATAATCAACACAATCTGCAGTCATAATCATAGGCATAAGAGTAACCGCACCAAACTGAAGACCGATGAGGAACAGGAAGAGATAGAAGAGAACCGTAAGCATCATATTATCAGGATTTCTGAACCATAAGAAGCCCACAATAAAGGAAAGCACGGAAACGGCAAAACCATAGAAAGACATAATCAGATAAACCTTTTTTTCGCCAAGCTTTTTAATAAGAATAGGACAAATAGCCATACTTACCATTGAGCCGATAGCCGTAACAATACCTAGAACTGCAACTAAATTCTGACTGCCGAGCAACACATTTGCAGCCTGAACCTGAATGCCCATAGCCATCTGTCTGCCGAAGCCGAGGAAATATGAAATGATAACAAGCATAAGCGGTTTATTATTCTTAAGTGCTTGAATCATATCCTTAGTTGTTGTTTTTTCGCCGGATACATAAGGTACTCTTTCCTTATTGAGCATTGGAATAAGCGCAAACAGAACGCAGCCAAGAACTGCTGTTAACACAGCTGTCCAGAAATATTCTCCGCCTATCATCGGTGTATCTGTTTCACCCTCAAATCCAATAACCTGAGAGCCACCGGGAACAATCAGGCAAACAACAGGAACAACAACTACACATGCCGAAAAACCAATCTGCTTGAATGTATTTGAAATGGAAACCACATTTGTTCTTTCAGTAGGATTCGGAGTTAAAACCGAGGCAATACCCTGCGATGGAACATCACCAAGAGTCATTGCAAGGCTCCAGATAAGATATGTAACAAAAATCCAGACATAAATAAGCATTTTATTATTCTTAAAAGGAACATCAACAAATACGACTGCCGTAAACAGAAGAAGAGGAAGAATTGAATACATAATCATTGATTTGAATTTTCCGTGTTTGCTCTTCGAACGGTCTATCATATTGCCGACAATCGGATCAAAAACTGCAGAAACAATTTTTGCAATCAGAATCAGAATACCTACTACTGCAATATCTGCTCCGAGAATAGACGCATCAAATTCTGCCTGATATGAGTTTAAAAGACCTACGATTGCCTGAAATCCGAAAAGACCCAGCGAATATGCGGCAATCTCTTTAAAATTCATATGCTTTTGTGTTGTTATATCTGCCATAAATAAAACCTCCGTTTTAAAAATACAAATTAATCTTTAAATATTTCACTGAACAGGTCAATATCGGCAGCCTTCATAACTGCACTGAATAATCTGCTTCCGTTAACGGGAAGAAGCTTTCCGAAGATACTCATCGCGTGGGCGTCCATTCCGTGAATCTGAAGTGCCTGCTTACGCTCTATACCGAACATAATCATTTTAACCATTAAATCGCAGTCTGTTGAAATCATATCAATCAGCTTCTGCCCTTTTTCGCTTTCTGCCGATTGATTTCTCATAATATCGGTTTTTGTAAAGCCCGGACAAACCAAACCAACATAAAGTCTGCCTCTGTATTCTTCCCTCATAGCTTCCGTAAACGCTTTAAGAGCCGCCTTTGAAGCCGAATAAGAGGAAGTACCTGCAAGGCTCATAAGCGAGGCGGACGAGTCAATATTAATAACTGCGCCGTTTTCGCTTTTTAACAGAAAAGGCATAAGCTCCTTAATGGAATAAACAGCAGAAAAGAAATTGATATTCATAACATTTTCTATTTCTTCAACATCATATTTGTCTACCCTTTTGAATTTAGGAAGAATTCCCGCATTATTTATCAGAACATCCGGCTGTATTCCGTTTTCGGCAAGCTCAGAAGTAAAACTCTGCCAGTTCTCACGCTTTGAAACATCAAAAAGTTTATATGTAAACTGCTCGGCATAGCTTGGACCTAATTCTTCAATAAATTTTTTCATTTTCGGCTCACTTCGTGCTATTCCGATAACATTGCAGCCGTGCTTTTTTATAAGAGCAGCTGCAATACCTGCCCCCATACCGCCTGACGCACCCGTTACAATACAGGTTTTGCCATTTAACCAGCAAGACAATCTTAATCCCTCCTTACAAAAAGTAACCTGTGTCTATTATACAGTAAAAGACACAGGTTTACAATAAAAAATCACTATTTTTTGCATATATAATACCATTGACAATCCGAGCATATTCTTGCTATATTGCCCGCACCGAATTGAGCAGTAAGCTCGTCAAAACGGCACACTTTTTCATTATCCCTGCACACACCGTCAATGAGATTCGGGCAAAAAGCACAGATATCATCTGCATCAAAAACGATTGCATAATCTTCTCCGCTCATAAAGCGTTCCTTAACACTTTGCATATTTTTGCAGAATTCCTCACTATATCCGCTGCCGCTAAAACGGGGAAGGCAGTTTAGATGATGTGCCCTAAGCCTTAACATGCTTATCAAGCCTTTTGCAAAGAAGCGTTGCAACCACGATTTTCACAATATCAGGGATAATGAACGGTACAACACACATTGAAAGGGCTGCGCCAATCGTTACAGCCTCTGCATTGCTATTATTATAAATAACAAACCATGCAGTTCCGAAAGCATAACAGACAGCAATGCCGATAACCATTGAAAGAGCATAAACCCAAATCTTTTTTCCAAGCACTTTGAGCATTATGCCAACAATTAAAGCTGTAAAAATAAAGCCGATAATATATCCGCCTGTCATACCGAAAAGCACGCCGGCACCGGATGAAAAGCCCGCAAAAACAGGCACTCCGATTAAACCAAGTAATATATAAACAAGAACTGTAAGAACACTCTTTTTTGTTCCCAACAAGCCCGCTGTAATACAGACAGCCATAGTCTGCAATGTTACCGGCACCGCAAACGGAATGGATATCCATGAACACACTGCAATTAACGCTGCAAAAATTCCGATATAAGCAATGTCAATCGTTTTAAACCTTTTGCTTTTTTTAACTTCTTGATTTTTCATATCCTGTCCTCCTGAAAAACTCTCTTAAGTTTGTTATGTATTATTTATACACTGAGCAAAACAGATTGTCAACCATTTAATTGTTTAAGGTTTACAATTAAAACATTTGCACAAAAGCATATAATATGATAATATAAAAAAAGAGGTGAAGATTTGTGGAAAGAAAATGGTTTAAAGGGGATACACACTTGCATACAATAAACAGTGACGGTGTGCTTACCAAAGGACAGCTTGTTGAATACTGCAAAAAGCAGGGACTGAATTTCATAATCATCACAGACCATAATTATAACACAGTTGAAAAAAGCTACTATGACGACGATATGCTTGTTATTCAAGGGCAGGAATTAACAGATGACAATGGTCATGTCAACATCTGGGGCGCAAAAGTTCCCGAAGAGCCGCCATATACGCTTAACACACGAGAAGATTACGAAAAAATTATTGCAAAATGTAAAGAAGCCGGGGCAACCGTTTCATTAAATCATCCTTTCTGCTCCATGTGCGGCTTCAGATTTGATATAAACGGAATGTATTGCGATTGTGTTGAGGTATGGAATACAATTCAGCATTCCGACAATATGGTAAACCGTGACTGGTGGGTAAATCAGCTTTTAGCCGGAAACAGAATTCCCGCTGTAGGCGGTTCTGATTTTCATAAGGAATATATCCCGGTGTTAAGCTTCTTATCTCTTGCCCTACAACCATCGTGCTTGCCGAGGACAACACAGCCGATGCTATTCTGAAGGCTATGCGCGAAGGCAGAAGCGTTGTAACAAATTCCCCTTCCTCAACAATGATTTATCTGACCTGCGGTGATGCTGTTATCGGCGATAGTGTACCATTTGAAAAAGGGAAACGAGTAGATATAAAATTAACCAATCTGTTCAGGCACCACAAAGTTACCGTTTTCAACAACAAAACGCCGATTTTCAGCTTTGATTCAGGCTGTAAAAAATACAAGGAATACTCTTTCAGCTGTGAAGTTAAGGAAAAGGGCTTTGTAAGAGCGGAAGTAACTTATGAATACAAGGGAATTGCTAAAAAAACTTATAAGTTTGCAGAAGAAAAATATCTCGGCTGCAAAAACACAAACGGTTTTCCTCCTTTCATAAGAGCATTTACAAATCCTATCTGGTTTGAGTAATTATGGATAATAATAAAGAAAAAATACAAGCTATACCTAAAAACTTTAAAATAAACACACGAATTGTTCTAACATCGGTTTTAGCCATTGCGATTCCGACGATACTTATCATCGTGCTTACCATTACCATGTTTTCCGTTGCATCATCAAAAATCAATTCGCCCGCTATTTCGTCTGCTTCCTACAATGTTGTAATCCAGCTTAAATGGAATCAGATTGCATCGGAAACAGCAAGAGCGCTTGAAAAAAACACGGATAATGACAAAAAGCTTAAAGATATTTCGGAGATGTGCGCAAGCTTTGAAGAGGACGGCGCATTCATTCTTATAACCGAAAACGGCAAGACATTTTATTGCTCGGAAACAGATGATAACAAAATTGAAAAAATGAATTCCGCCTTATCGGAACAAAGCGATGACAGTTCATATTACCTTGGTGAAGACGGCTTAATAATAACTGCAACCACGGCAAACGAAAATCATACATACAGCTTTGTTATAATTAATGAAAAGCTTTCATTTCCTAATTTTTCAAATGTAAAACCCGATAGCATTATAGGAACATTTATTAACAGAACAAGCCTTGTTTTAACAAGCATTGTTTTGCTTTTTATCATTGCAATCGTTATTATTTCATTTATAACATCGAAAACAATAGTCGGTCCTATAAAACAGATAACAGAGGTTGCAAATGAAATTGCAAAGGGCAATTTTGAACACGAGCTTGAATACAAATCAAAAAACGAATTGGGGCATCTTGCCGAAAGCTTCAATGATATGAGGCTGAGAGTTAAAGCTTTGATTGAAGAGCAGAGCCTTGCAGATAAAAAGCAAAAGGAAATGATTGCGGGAATTGCTCACGATTTGAGAACGCCGCTGACTTCTGTTAAGGGATATCTTGAGGGGCTTCGTGACGGCATTGCCGATACGCCGGAAAAACAGAAAAGATATATGGATATCATTTATTCCTCCACCTGTGATACGGAAAAAATGCTGGATGAGCTTTTAACAATCTCAAAGTTAGAGCTCGGCTCTGTAACACTGAATTGTGAAAAGGTTGAAATATCAGATTTTATCAGCTATGCCGGACAGATTGGTGAAGAGCTTGAAAAAAAGGATTTTGATTTTGAAATTATTGATAAAACAAAAAGTGCTGTTACTTTGAACCTTGATACAGACAGCTTTTCCAGAGTCATAAACAACATTATTTCAAACAGCATTAAATACCGAAACAAAGACATAAGAGGAAAAATTAAAATAACTGTTTTTGAATATAAAAACACCATATTATTTGAAATTTCGGATAACGGAATGGGTGTAGACAAGGAAAGCCTGCCAAGAATTTTTGATACGCTTTACAGAGCGGACAAAGCGCGCACCAATGTTCGCAACGGCTCAGGACTTGGACTTGCAATCTGCAAACAGATTGTTGAAATGCACGAAGGACTTATATGGGCGCAGAGTGAGCTTGGAAAAGGACTTTCCATTTTCATTTCGCTTCCGATAACCGATAAAGCTTAACTGAAAGGATACAGGAGAATATGAAAAAGATTTTAATTATTGAGGACGATTTAAATATTCAGACACTTGAAAAGGATTATCTTGAAGCAAATTCCTTTTCTGTTAAAACCGCAAGCAACGGAACAGACGGATTGCAGCTTGCATTAAATGAAGAATTCGATTTAATTTTGCTCGATATTATGCTTCCGGAAATAGACGGCTTGGAAATCTGCAGAAAAATCCGCGATGTTATTGATATCCCAATCCTGCTTGTAAGCGCAAAAAAGGAAGACCTTGATAAAATCAAAGGTCTTGGTTACGGAGCTGATGATTATATTGTTAAGCCCTTTTCTCCCAGCGAGCTTGTTGCAAGAGTTATTGCACACATAAGCAGATATCAGCGTTTAACAGCAAAAAACGCACCGAAGGAGAAAGAACAGAACGCCGAGCTTATAGAAATAGACAGCTTAAGACTGGACGGAAAATCACGCAGAGCATATGTTGGAGAAACAGAAATCATCCTTACAAACAAGGAGTTTGATTTGCTTCATTTTCTTGCTGCCAGCCCCGATACGGTTTACAGCAAGGATGACCTTTTCAATAAAATCTGGCAGTATGATTCCATTGGCGAAACCTCAACGGTTACTGTTCATGTAAATAGAATACGAGATAAAATCAAAGAGGTAAACGATAAGCTGGATTATATCCACACCGTTTGGGGAAAGGGATACAGATTCAACAAATAAATCTGCAATTCTGCTAAGGTGCCGTAACGAAGTATTAAATAAGCGATCCGAGCATTATGTTCTGATCGCTTACATTATATAAAATAATTTATATATAAGAAAGTGAAGAATGGTCAAATGATAAAACCGAAAAGATTAAGTAAAGGTGATAAAATTGCAGTTGTGAGCCTGTCCTGGGGTGGATTAGGGGATGATTGCTTTATTCATAAATTTAATATTGCTAAAGAACGTTTGGAAAAAGATTTTGGGTTAGAGGTAATTTGTATGCCTCATGCATTAAAAGGGAGCGAATTTGTAGCAAATCATCCGGAATTAAGAGCTAAAGATTTAATGGATGCCTTTTCTGATCATTCTATTTCTGCAATTTTTTGTGCCATTGGCGGAGATGACACAATACGAATATTACCCTATATAGATTTGGAGATAATTAAAAATAGCCCCAAAATTTTTATGGGTTATTCAGATACAACCATTAATCACTTTATGATGTATAAAGCAGGATTAGTATCTTTTTATGGACCATCCATAATGTGTGAATTCGGTGAGTATGTTAAAATGTTTGATTACACTCAAAATGCAGTCAAAGATATACTTTTTGGTGAATGGGAGCAATATCAGCTTTTGCCGAGTGCTGAATGGACAGATGACTATGTCCTTTGGAAGGAAAGTAATATAAATACCCCACACCATATGAAAAAAGATACGCACGGATATGAAGTAATTAACGGAAGAAAAATTGTTCAAGGACATTTACTTGGTGGATGCATAGATGTATTTATGATGGCGATTGGAACTGAAATCTGGCCTGCACTTAAGGAATGGGAAGATGCTATTCTTTTTATTGAAACCAGCGAGGATATACCATCACCGAAATTTATAAAATGGACATTTAGAAATCTTGCGGCACAAGGTATCCTAAATGTCATTAAAGGAATTGTTGTAGGTAAACCACAAGGTGAAAAATACTATGAGGAATATAAAGCAGCAATTATGCAGGTTGTTGTAAATGAAGAGCACTTAAACAATTTGCCCATTTTTTATAACGCCAACTTTGGTCATTCAAAACCTATCGGCATTATTCCTTATGGTATCCAAGTCCAATTGGACTGTGAAAATAAGTCTATTGTTTTATTGGAATGTCCAACAGTTTAAGGTAATAATTTTTTAAGATGAATGTTAGCAAAAAACAAGGTACAGCCAATAGGCTGTACCTTGTTTTATTATATGTATTTTAAAACATCATAAATAGTATCAATAGTAGGCACATCCGCTCTGAGCTTTTGATTTTCGAACCAGCCCCAATTCATTCTGATTGCCTTCATTCCCGAAGAAAGCGCACCCTCTATATCATTAATCGGATGATCGCCTACATAAACACAATCCGCGGTATCAAGGCCCAGCTTATCGGCAGTGTATCTGAAGATTTCAGGATTTGGCTTTGCAAAGGGCAAATCTCCCGAAACAACAACGATATCACAATACGGCATAAGACCGCTTTCGCTCATTTTTCTATGCTGCAAAACAGACGGACCATTTGTTATAACGCCTGTTTTAATACCCATTCTTCTGAGTTCCTTAAGCAGCGGAACAGAATCAGGAAATACAACATTATAATAGCCGAAATTTTCATCATAATGATTTGCAAGAACCGTTTTTGACGGTGAATTCTTCCAATTCCACAAATCGATAAGGCTCTGATACCATTCTTCTCTGTTAACATAGCCGCCGTTGCCCGTTTCAACCATATTGGTTTTTCTTTTCTTCTTTTCTTCTTCTGATAAATCAGACAGAAATGCTGCCATAAAGGCATCCATATATTTTTCAAACGCCGCAGTTCTGTCCTGCAGGGTTTCATCAAAATCAAACAATACTGCTTTTGTCATAATCAAGCTGTTCCTTTAGTTCGTTAACATCCTTAAATGTTTTTTCGGGGCGAAGATAATCAATAAGCTCTACAGCTATCGTCTTACCATATAAATCGCCGCTGAAATCAAAAATATGCGTTTCTGATAATGCCTTTTCCACTCTCCATGTCGGGCGCATACCGATATTGGTAAAGGATTTATATGTAACACCGTCAACAACCGTTCGACTTTCATAAACACCGAATTTAGGCACGATAAGTCCATCCGGCAAATGCTGATTAATTGTTGGAAATCCAACAGTTCTTCCCCTTTTATCGCCCTCTGTAACTTCGCTTTCAAATGTAAAATTATAGCCAAGCATTTCGTTGGCATATCTTATTCTGCCCTCTTCAACTGCTTTTCTGATTCTGGTTGAACTGATAGGCAGATTTTCAAATTCCTGTGCCTCAAGAATACGAACCCAGATATCTTTTTCTTCAAGATATTTCCGCATATCAAGCGCAGACCAGGAAGCATTTTTTCCGAAACGAAAATTAAATCCGCAGAGAACTGCCTTTGCACCGAATTTTTCGATAATAATCTTTTCAATAAATTCTTTGCCTGAAAGATTTTTTATTTCATCAAAATCGGCAAAAACAGCATTGGGATAACGCTTTTCAAAAATACTTTTCTGCAAAAGCGAAAATTTATTGTTCACGCAATAAATAACAGTATTTTCCGCACCGGTAACAACGGTTTTATGTGCAAGGTGCATACCGTCAAAATCGCCTATTGCAACCGCTTTTCTGTTTTTATAATCATAATTATCCATAAGTTTATTTTTCTGTATATATTCGTTTAATTATAAGTTCTTCATTTACAGCCTGCCCTAACCCAAGAAAAGCACCTTCCGGATTATAAATTCTGTAAATTTCTTCCTTAATCAATTGTTTTTTTATTCTTGCCAAATCAAGCGAGCCTCCGTTTTTAAAGCGAATGCTTTGTGCAAGAGATATTGTTATTTTATCATAAGCTGACAGCACCTGATCAAGCGGCAGAAGAATATCATCAAATCCGATATTTTCATTCTTTCTTTGCTGAAGCTCATCAAGAGTAGTGCAGTTTTCCAGTGTAAAGCCCATTGCGCTTGTTCTTACAAGCGAGGTCATAACTGCACCGCAGCCAAGCATTCGTCCTATATCATCAATAAGAGAACGAATATAGGTACCCTTAGAACAAAAAACATCAATCACATATTCGCCGTTTATATTTTCAACAAGCTCCAGCCTTTTTATCTCAATTTCACGCTCTTTTCGCTCAACCTCTATACCCTGTCTGGCAAGCTCATAAAGCCTTTTGCCATTTACAGACACGGCAGAGTACATAGGCGGAGTCTGCATAATCTTTCCTTTGAAAAATTTCAGAGCCTCAGAAACATCGGATTCGGATACATTGTTCTCATACTCGGCGGTAACATTCCCTGTAATATCAAGCGTATCCGTAGTTTTTCCCAGAATAAACGAGGCACGGTAGCCCTTATCACTCTCAGGAAGAAAATTAAGAAATCGTGTAGCACCGCCTATCATAACCGGCAAAACACCCTCTGCCATAGGATCAAGCGTACCCGTATGACCAACCTTTTTTTCTCCAAGTATCCCACGAAGCTTTGCACAAACACCAAAGGAGGTTATATTCTGTTTTTTATTAATACAGATTATTCCATTCATTCAACAAGCTCTCCGCATTTTTGAACAATAAGCTCAACTGCCTCATCAACAGAGCAGTCCAGTCTGCAGGCTGCAGCCTGCGGATGTCCGCCGCCGCCAAAAAGCTTAGCGAGCTCAGCTGCATTAACGGTTTCAAAGGTTCTGAAAGATGCCTTACAGGTTCCATCAGGCTTTTCCCGAATTGTAATGCCGATTTCAACACCCTCTACCTGCCTTGTTAACGGAGCAAGAGCCTCCGTTTCCTGCTCATTAGAGCCGGATGACTTATACATTTCCTGGGTAACCTTCATGATTGCAACCTTATCATTGCAATACAGCCTCATACTGTCAATAGCCAACCTTTCCAAACGAGCATATGTTTTCGTTTTTGTTTCAAACATAACTCTGTTTACATAGCCGTTATCCGCGCCGCATTCCAAAAGCTCCGCTGCAATACGGAAAGTTGAAGCCGTTACAGAGGCATAACGGAAGCAGCCTGTGTCCGTTGAAATACCGGTAAAAAGGCAATTTGCAATTTCCTTATCTATCTGCACTCCAAGCTCGGTTATAACCTCATAAACCAGTTCGCATGCCGATGCGGTTTCACGCAGATAAAGATTATCTGCATATTCCGTATTTGTTCCGTGATGGTCAATACACAGATTGATTCTTCCGCTGTAGGTATCCGCAAGGCTGCCCAAAAGATTTTCCGTTGCTACATCAACTGCTGCAACATAATCCTCTTTGAAATTCAAACAGGACATACCATTGTAAAGATAACTATATTTTGCGGGAATTTCATCTGCATTAATTACCCTTGCTTTTTTACCCATTTTGATAAGCGCACGGCAAAGCCCGAAGCCACACCCCAGAGTATCTCCATCAGGGTGGGCATGAGTAAGAATAAGAATATTATCCTGCTCTTTTAAAAGAGCCGCACATTTTTTAACATCAATTCTCATTTGACGCATCCTTTAATTTCTCGAAAATCTCCATACCCTTTTCAATAGAATCATCAGCAACAAAGGTTAATTCAGGAGCTTTTCTTAAGTGAAGATTATTACCAAGCGCACGGCGGATATAGCCCTGAGCAGAAGCAAGCCCTTTGCAGGCTGTTTTTGCTTCCTCAATTCCGCTCATTGCACTTATATATACTTTGGCATAGCTTAAATCATTAGACACTGTTACATTAACAACTGTAAGCATTTTTCCGGCAACACGGGGATCCTTAAGTTCCCGCATCAAGGAAATTATTTCACGCTTAATATCTTCTGAAATTCTATCAATATGAAATCCTGCCATATTAATTCACATAGCCTTTCTTAGAATTGGATTCGTGTAAATTGCACACTAATCCCTATATTCCTCAACAATATAACATTCAAGAATATCGCCGGGCTTGATATCATCCCAGTTTTCAAGGGATATACCGCATTCATAACCCGAAGATACTTCTTTAACATCATCTTTAAATCGTTTAAGATTCTTAATCGCTGTATCAGCAAGCTGCTTGCCGTTTCTTACAACACGAACCTTGCCGTTTCTGCGTACATTACCGCTTGTAACAAGCGAGCCTGCAATTGAGCCTACACTTGAAAGGGTATAAACCTCACGAACCTCAACAGTACCGGTATCCACATTTCTGTACTTAACAGAACGCATACCGCGCATTGCCGATTCAATATCCTCTATTGCATCATAGATAATATCATACTGCTTGATTTCAATACCATCCCTTGAGGCATTATCGGCAGCAATCTGCTCAACACCCGTTGCAAATGCAACAATAATCGCATTTGAGGCATTGGCAAGCATAACATCGGAATCATTAACAGCACCAACGGCACCGTGAATAATCTTAACCCTTACCTCATCATTTTCAATCTTGAGAAGTGACTGCTTAACAGCTTCAACTGAGCCCTGAACATCAGCCTTAACAATAACATTAAGCTCTTTCATTTCTCCGTCCTCAATCGTTGAGAAAAGCGTATCAAGCGTAACTTTCTGGTAAAGCTTGAATTCCTCTTCCTTTGCAAGAGCCTTTCGCTGCTCAACCAACTCTTTTGCAAGGCGTTCATTTGAAACAGCATTGAATTCATCACCGCTCATAGGAGCAGCATCAAGACCCATAATTTCAACAGGAACAGACGGACCTGCTTCATCAATTCTGTTGCCCTTATAATCTGTCATTGCACGAACACGGCCTACTGCCGTACCGGCAACAACATAATCGCCGGAACGAAGTGTACCGTTCTGAACAAGAAAAGTTGCAACAGGACCTCTTCCCTTATCAATCTTGGCTTCAATTACAACACCCTTTGCAGAACGATTCGGATTCGCCTTAAGTTCTGCCATTTCGGAAACAAGAACGATTGTTTCAAGGAGCTTATCAATACCCATTTTAGTTTTAGCAGAAACAGGAACACATATTACATCTCCGCCCCATTCTTCAGGAACCAGATTATGCTCCGTAAGCTGCTCCATAATTCTTGCAGGGTTTGCACCCTCTTTATCCATTTTATTAATCGCAACAATAATTTCAATTTCCGCTGCCTTTGCATGGTTTATAGCTTCAATTGTCTGCGGCATAATACCGTCATCGGCTGCAACAACAAGCACTGCAACATCCGTTGCCATCGCACCTCTTGCACGCATAGCTGTAAACGCAGCATGACCCGGTGTATCAAGGAAAGTAATTTTCTGATCATTAACCTCAACCTGATAAGCACCGATTGCCTGCGTAATACCGCCTGCCTCTGTTGAAGTTACATCTGTATCACGGATTGCATCAAGAATAGAGGTTTTACCATGGTCTACATGGCCCATAACACATACTACAGGAGGACGGGTAATTGCATTTTCATCATCCTCAACCTCTTCTTCAATAATACGCTCTTCAATTGTCACCTCAACAAGCTTTTCAACCTTAGCTCCAAGCTCTGTTGAAACGATTTCGGCGGTATCATAATCAATAACCTCATTAACGGTTGCCATAACACCGAGCACCATAAGCTTTTTGATAACCTCAGTAGCTGTCATACGAAGAAGATTAGCAAGATCTCCTACTGTAATCTCATCCGGAACCTGAATCTTAATCTGCTGCTTCTTTCTCTGTTCAGCAATACGAGCAAGACGCTGCTGCTCCGTTTCCTTTTTGGAGCGAGCATGCATACCCTGCGGCTTCTTTTTTCTGTACTGCTTTGATTTTTGATTAAGCTTTTGCTTTTTCTGATAATCGCCCATGGAAGAAGCAGGTGCAATATCCTCATACTTTTGATTGTATTTTTCAAGATCAACCGTGTTTACACGGGTATCAATTCTGCGTGTTTCACCCTTTGTACGAGCCTGCGGAGTCTGATTCGCCTTTTTCTTTGCTTTTTCCTCTGCACGCTTTGCAGCCTGCTCTGCCATCTGAAGAATAGCGGCCTGACTTTCACGCTTTTTGTCCTTTTCCGTTGCAGGCTTTTTAGGTTTTGCCTCTTTATTCTGCTTCTTTTCTTCTTTTTTTTCTGATTTTTTCTTTGAAGAATTAAAGTAAGAATCTAATGTTTTAACGCTGTTGTCAATCGTAATTTTATCAAAAAGAACATTCAGCTCATCCTCTTCAAGCACCGTACCTGCCTTTTTTGCAGCACCGCCACAATACTGTGAAAGTATTTCGATAATTTCTTTATTCGTTTTTCCAAAGTCCCTTGCAACATCGGAAACTTTAACCTTTATTACCATATATCGAATTCCTCCTGTCTTAAATTATGTTGTTAATCTTCTAATAGTGAAATAATTTTTTTGCTGAAATTCTTATCATTAACCGCTATAACGCCTGCTTTATATCCACAGGAAAAATAAATTTCAACAATTGTTATATCTGTATAAAAAACGGGAATATCAAATTTTCTTTTGTCCATTGCCGTTTTAAACTCAAGCCTTAAGCGTTCTGATGTATCCGAAGCAAAAATAAGACATTCCGCTTTACCTTCCATTACAGCCGATAAAGCCGTATCGTGCCCCATTGAAAGCCTGCCTGCTCTGCGGGCAAGCCCAAGCATTGAAAGCACCTTATTCTTTTCCATTTTCAATTTCTTCTTCCATTTTATCGTAAATTTCATCTTCAATTTTCATCGAAAACGCACGCTCAAAGGCTCTTTTTTTTCTTGCCTTTTTCAAGCATTCGGGATTATTGCAAACATAAGCACCGCGGCCGTTTTTTTTGCCTGTTAAATCAAGGCTGATTTCGCCCTCCGGGCTTTTAACAACCCTTACAAGCATGCGTTTATCAAACATTTCTCCGCAGCCTGTGCACATTCTTTTAACTTCACGCTTTGCTTTCATTCTTAATTATCTCCCAAAATTTATTCCTGAACTCCCTCATAGAAGCCCGATTCAGGCTTAATATCTATCTTCCAGCCTGTAAGCTTTGCAGCAAGACGAACATTCTGACCCTTATTGCCGATAGCAAGACTAAGCTGATCATCCGGCACTGTTGCACGGCAGATTTTCTTTTCTTCATCAAGGATTTCAACACTGCAAACATCAGATGGAGCAAGAGAAGCCGAGATAAATTCAGCATTATCCTCGCTGAAGTTTACAATATCAATCTTTTCACCGCCAAGTGCATCAACAATATTTGAAACTCTCTGACCCTTTGGTCCGATGCAAGCACCTACTGCATCAACATTTTCATCCTTACTGAAAACAGCAATCTTTGTTCTGGAGCCTGCCTCACGGGAAACCGATTTGATTTCGATTGTACCGTCAAAGATTTCCGGAACCTCTGTTTCAAATAATCTTCTTACAAGCCCCTTATGGGTTCTTGAAAGCATAATTTTCGGACCTCTGCTGTTATCCTGAATAACATCCACAATAAAGATTTTAATATTATCGCCCTCTGTAAGCACTTCGCCCGGCACCTGCTCTGCCTTTGGAAGCATTGCAAGTGTTTTGCCGATTTCAACCGTTGCATTCCCTGTTACAGGATCAATCCTATGGATTTTTGCAGTAACAAGCTCCTGATTCTTATTCTGAAACTCTTCATACTGCTTGCCCTTTTCGCCTTCTCGGATACCCTGACGGATAACATTTTTCGCCGTCTGTGCAACAATTCTGCCGAAATCCTTGGTCTTGAGAGGAATATCAATCGTTTTTCCAACCTTTGCACTTTTGCGAAGCTCAAGCGCATCATCAATCAGAATATCTGTATCCTCATCCTCAATTTCTTCAACAACATTTTTGCGAACATAAACTTTGATTTTTTCTTTTTCAGGATCTATATCACAGAAAACAATATCCTTATCATTAAAGTATTCACGCTTTGCGGCAACAATAATTGCACCCGAAATCTTTTCATAAAGATATTCTGCCGAAAGACCTTTCTCTTCTTCAAGCATTCTTACTGCTTCAAAAAATTCCTTGCTCATTTTTCCTATCAACCTTTCTGTATTAAAATTGTTTTAAAAATCATTTATATTAAAATCATCAAGCTTAATATAAGAGGTTTCTTTTTTATTAAATGAAATTCTCTTATCATCCTGAAGCTTAATGGTTATTTCGCCGTTTTCATAGCTTTCGAGAATGCCGTTAAAATCACGGATATTCTCAATCGGCCTTATCGTTCTTGCCATAACCGCTGAGCCGATATACCTTTCAAAATGCCAATCCTTTTTAAGTTCTCTTTCCACACCGGGAGAGGAAACCTCCAGCATATAGCTTTGAGAAATAGGATCTGCTTCATCAAGAGGTTTGGTTACTGCACGGGTTAAATCAACGCAATCATCAATAGAAACGCCGCCCTCTTTATCAATAAAAATTCTTAAATACCAGTCCGTCCCCTCTTTCGTAAAGGTAATATCCCAGATACTGACAGAGAGCTCTGAAGCAAAAGGTGCAACGATTTCTTCTACCTTCTGAACCGTGTTTTTGCCTGCCATTAAGAAAAAACCTCCTAACAATGATATGAGAGCGGCTTCAAAAGCCACTCTCACTTTCACTTTCTTAACTTACGCTTTATAATATAATATATAAATTAGATATTGTCAAGACAAATTTATCTTATTTTGTAAATATTACCCTCGAACGGTTTAAGAGCATCAGACGGCTTGCCCTTTGTTGAAAGAATAAGCTGTGCATTCTGCATATCAATCGGTCTTGGCTGAACCTTTTTGCCAAGGTTTAACTCAACATAGTAAAGCTCATCATTGTATTCTCTGTAATAACAAAAAACAGGTGCATCAATATTTTCGGCACGCTTAAACTCACCGTAAACAAGGGCGGGTGTGTTCTTTCTTAATGCAATTGCTCTTTTGTAGAAATTCAAAACACTGTCTTCTCTCCCGGCCTCATCTTCAGCATTAAATCTTCGGTAATCAGAGGTAATCTTAAGCCACGGCTTGCCTGTCGTAAAGCCTGCATTTTCGCTGTCGCTCCATTGGAACGGACTTCTTGAATTATCACGAGTGCCTGTTTTTGCTTTGAAGAAAGCCTTTTCCTTGCTCTTTCCCTTAGCAACAAGCTCTTTATAGGTATTCACTGCCTGAACATCATCAATTTCTTCAATAGATTCAAAATCAACATTGCCCATTGAAATCTCCTGCCCCTGATAGATATACGGCACACCGCGAAGCGTCATCTGAATCAGACCGCAGATTTTTGATATATCCTCCCGGTAAGCATCTGTTTTATCAACTCTTGTAACAATACGGGGATTATCATGATTTTCAAAAAATACAGTCGGCCAGCAATGATTTGTATAATCCGTCTGGAAAATTTCAAAATTCTCCATAACCTTATATAAATCATAATCAAAATAATCGTAATTCGTATGTCCCTGATTGATTAGAAAATCAAAGTTGAATACGGTATCCAGCTCTTTGCGGAAATCAGCAGTAAGCATCTTATCCATTTCAATGCCTGCACCGCCGCATTCACCGACAGTATAAACATCATAGTTCCCAAAGGTTTTTTCCCGCATTTCACGCAGATATTCATGAAGACGAGGACCATAGAAATAATATTCCGCACCCTTATAGCCTGTTAATACACCAAGAAACGGATTGGCTTCCGGAAGATTAGGATCCTTGCTTATAAAATTAATAACATCCATTCTGAAGCCGTCAATCCCCTTGTCCAGCCACCAGTTCATCATAGCGTAGACATCATTGCGCATTTTCTCGTTTTCCCAGTTTAAATCCATCTGTTTTTTTGTCCAAAGATGCATTGCCCACTGATCAAGGTGTTCATAATAATTCCATGCATTGCCCTTGAAAAGGGAATTCCAGTTGTTCGGGGGCGTTATTCCCTTATCGGCGGCATCACGCCAGATATAATAATCATGATAAGGATTATCCTTTGATTTAAGCGCTTCTTTAAACCACTCATGTTCATCACTTGTATGGTTAACAACAAGATCAACAATAAGCTTCATACCACGCTTATGTATTTCATCAAGCAGGGTATCAAAATCCTCCATTGTGCCGAATTCAGCTAAAATCTTTTTATAATCCCGAATATCATAGCCATTATCATCATTCGGAGAATCATAAAAAGGAGAACACCATATGGCCGTTACACCCAAATCCTGAAGATAATCCAGTTTTTCCGTCACACCTTTTAAATCCCCGATACCATCGCCGTTGCTGTCATAAAACGAGCGGGGATAAACCTGATAAATAACCGCTTCCTTCCACCATTTTTTCTCAAGCGTTCCCTTATCCGTAATAACCTCGTCTTTTTCAAGATTAAGCATATCACAGATTTGCTGAACTGTATTTTTATCAATAAGACCTGCCGTAAGTGTATTAAGCAGTTTGAATTTTCCGTTTCCGAGAGGTCCGTTTGTAATAAGAGCAGATGGCAGACGAAGAGCCATCATCAGTTTTTCCAACATATCCTTTGCCATAGGATTTTTTAAGGCATCCTTAAATTTAGTATTTGGTGTAATTTTTAACATAAGCGTATCCCCTCATTCATCTTAAATAATGTATAAACATATCCAATAATAATTATATGGCAATAAAAATCTTTATTCTATACACAATATTCATAATATTTCATCAATCCTTTCGTGCATTCTGCCTAACAGATATATGGTAAATGTAAAAATGAAGAGTGGATATTAAATCCACTCTTTTAAAAAAACAAAAACCTTCTTTACAGAAAAACTTCCGAACTCAGACGCAGTCCCCAATATGCAGTAGCACTGAATATCAGAATAAATATTGATACAACAAACTTGGTGAATTTATATTTTTTTACTATTCTATTGCTCCCTTTACCATTTACAAGTTTATAACGATAAAAAATGTACAAGCACAATCCTATAAAGATAATAACCGCTGAAATCATCTGAATCATTGAATAAACTATATTCTCACCAAATTTTCGGAATATAGCAGCAAATACAAATCCTAAAACTACTATTATACCCAAACGGCACAGAAATGATATTTTATCCAGCCTGAAATAAAAATGCCCATAACCATATTTTTTTCGGTAAAAATATGAGCATACTATCATAAAAAACCATATAACTGTTATTATCTCAGAACAAAAATATACAAATTCATATTTGTTCATGAATACTTCTTCCATTCACAACTCCTTGCTTTTACAAATATTTTAGGGCAGATTTGCAATCTGCCCTGGTAAAACTCAATTAATAAATACCCTGTGCCATCATTGCTTCAGCTACTTTTTCAAAGCCTGCAATATTTGCGCCGGCAACAAGATCATAGCCAAGACCATATCGTTGTGCAGCCTCAACGGATTGCTTATGAATATCAATCATTGCATTGTGAAGCTTTTCATCAACCTCCTCGGCTGTCCATGAAAATCTTTGGCTATTCTGGCTCATTTCAAGACCTGAAACACATACACCGCCTGCATTAACCGCCTTAGACGGAGCAATGATTATATCAGGATTTTTCATAAGAAACTCCTGTGCATCAGCCGTTGTAGGCATATTGGAAACCTCAATATAATATTTTACGCCATTCTGAACAAGCTTTTCAGCATCCGCCAGATTCACCTCATTCTGCGTTGCACACGGCATAACGATATCAATATTTTCAAGCCCCCATGGCTTTTCATCAGGAATAAATACAGCAGACGGGAATTTATCGCTGTAATCCTGAACTCTGTCTCTACCGCTTGCTCGCATTTCAAGAAGATAATCTATTTTTTCAGGAGTACATATTCCATCCTTATCATAAACATAACCGCCCGGACCGCTTATCGTAAGAGGAACTGCACCAAGCTCACTGAGCTTCTTGATTGCACCCCACGCTACATTTCCGAAACCGGAAAGTGCAACACGCTTGCCTTTTATCGTATCCTTTTCGTGCTTAAGCACCTCACAAAGATAATATACAGCTCCATAACCTGTTGCCTCAGGACGGATAAGAGAACCGCCGTAGGACAAACCCTTGCCTGTAATAACACCGTTTTCAAATGCATCCTTTATACGCTTGTACTGACCAAACAGATAACCGATTTCTCTTGAACCAACGCCGATATCGCCGGCAGGAACATCAATACTTGGACCAATATGCCTGTAAAGCTCTGTCATATATGCCTGGCAAAAACGCATAATTTCGTTTTTGCTTTTTCCTCTCGGATCAAAATCAGAGCCACCCTTTGCTCCGCCCATGGGCAAACCGGTTAATGAATTTTTAAAGGTCTGTTCAAAACCAAGAAAATAAACAATACTTGAGTTTACACTTGGATGAAAGCGAAGTCCGCCCTTATACGGTCCGATTGCTGAATTGAACTGAACACGATAACCGCGGTTTACTCTTGTTTTACCCGAATCATCAACCCATGCTATACGGAAGGTTATCAGCCTGTCCGGCTCAACCATTCTTGTAAGCAGATCTTCTTCAACATATTCCGGATGCTGCTCTATAACCTTTTCCAACGAATGAAAAACCTCTTTGACACTTTGAATGTATTCCGGCTTTGCACTGTCTCTTCGTTCAACCGTTTTAATTACGCTTTCAATATATTCATTCATAAATAAATCCCCCTTATTATTAATTATAAATCAAAATATAAGTTAATACTATTGACAATAATTCTAATATCACATCAAAAAATTGTGCATTTTCACTAATTATTTTCAACGAGCAATCACTCATTTGTATCCTATAAACAAAAAAACGAAGCAGTGCCAAACTGCTTCGCATATTTCAATATTTAATTTCCTTTTTCAATGCTGATTCTGTCAAAAATTTCAAGAATATCTTCAACTCTGGTATTTTTCTTTTCCTGAGCCCGAATATCAAGCACGCTGTTTCCCTCGTGCATCATAAAGAGCCTGCTGCCATATTCAACGGCATAGCGAAGATTATGCGTAACCATAAGAGTTGTAAGCTTATTTTCATTTACAAGCTTATCCGTCAGCTCCATAACCCTGTCCGAAGATTTCGGATCAAGAGCAGCAATATGCTCATCAAGAATAAGCAAATCAACATTAGACATATTGGCAATAATAAGGGCAAGTGCCTGCCTTTGACCGCCTGAAAGCGTACCAACCTGCACACCGAGCCGGTTTTCAAGCCCCATATCACACTGTTCAAGAAGGGATTTATAATAATCAATACGCTTTTTATTTACGCATTTTCCCAGCCCAAAGGGCTTATTCTTATTATCGGCAAGCGCCATATTTTCAAGCACGGTTAAATCCGCACAGGTACCGATTTTAGGCTCCTGAAAAACACGACCGATAATTTTTGCCCTTTTAAATTCAGAGGCGTGCGTTATATCATTTCCATTAAAAAGAATTTTTCCCTCATCAGCCTTTAATGAGCCGCAGATAAGATTTAAAAGAGTGGTTTTTCCGCTTCCGTTTGAGCCGATAACAGAAACAAATTCTCCCTTTTCCATCTTAAAATTAAAGTGATCAAACACCGTTGCTTCATCTACTGTGCCTACATTAAAGCGCTTTGTTATATTCTGAAGTTCAAGCATGCTTCTCCCTCCTTTTTTTCATCTTATCCTTGAATGTTCCGCTGAAAACAAGAGCAAGAACAAAGAGAACTGCCATTAAAGCCTTATTGTATTCACTCGGAAGACCGATAACAACAGCAATCTGGAGGCATGCCTTATAAATAATTGTACCGAAAATAACCATTGTTGTTGCCTCCATAAAGCGAATACGCTTGAAAAGAGAAAGACCGATGATAACACTTGAAAGCCCGAATACAACCATTCCGACACCCATATTGGTATTTGCCGTTTCCGTACTCTGCGCAATTACTGCACCGCTTACAGCGGCAAGTCCGTTGCCCAGTGCAAGACCAAGTATTTTTGATATACCGGGATTTTTTGCAAGCATAACAACATACTGCTGATTAGAGCCGGTTGCTCGTAAAAGCATACCTGATTTAGTTTTCAGATATAAATCAATAAGAATTTTAAGAACTATAACAAAAACTGCAAGCACAATAAGCTTTCTCACATTTATATTGCCGATATTTTCAGGCAAAACATTTGCAGCTCCGCTGTTGAATATTGTTTTTCTTCCAAAAACAGATGCAATCGACTGCCCGTCTGTACCCGCCTTTATTATTACAAGATTTACCGTAAGCAGCAATGTATAAACAAGAATTCCCGAAAGGAGCGGCTGAAGCTTCAGCTTGACATGAAGAATACCTGTTATACAGCCTGCTGCAGCTCCGCAGGCAAATGCAATAACAACAGAAATCCAGGGGTTTATACCCTTAAGAATAAGTACTGCCGAAACAATTGCACCAAGCGGCATGGTTCCGTCAACAGACAAATCAGGAAAATCAAGTATGCTGTATGCAAGATAAACACCGAGAGCAAGAATAGCATATTTGAAGCCCTCCTCCAGCACAATCTTTACAATGTTTAAAATTTCCATATTTTCACCATTAATCAATTCGTAAGAAAAGAGCAGAACGGCTTATCCGAGGTTTCGCAACGAAGCCTCTGTTTTTGTTCTGCTCAATTTTTTTGTTTTACTCTGCCTCGGCAGAGGTTGTTGTAATCTTTTCCGCATCATTCAGACTATCCGGAATTGTAATTCCAAGCTTTGATGCAATATCTGTATTAATAACAGTAAAGGAATCCATAACGGTTAAAACCGGAGTTGCCGCAGGATTTGCACCATTTAGGATATCAACAGCCATTTTACCCGTCTGCTCGCCAAGGGCAACATAATCAAGAGAAGCAGAAGCAAGGCAGCCCTTCTTTACCTGCTCTATTTCAGAGCCGTAAACAGGAATATTTGCTTCTTCAGCCTGCTGAAGAAAAACGCCCATATTATCAACAACATTGTTATCCGTTAAATTTGTTAAAGCATCAACCTTTGGAATAAGGCTTGCAGAGGCAGAGGCAAGCTCAGTAGCATCCGTTATGCCCTGTGTAATAAGCTCAATGCCTACTGCATTACATTCAGCCTCAAGCGTTCTTATCTGACTGATGGAGTTCGGTTCGCTTGTTGTATAAAGCACACCCAGCTTTTCAATTTCAGGCTGAAGCGCTTTAATAAGAGCAACCTGACCCTTAAGATCAATTGCATCGGCAGTACCGGTACAATTATTTCCGGGAGCCTCAAGACTTTCAACAATTCCGGCTTCAATCGGATCCGAAACAGCACAGAAAACAACAGGAATGCTTGATGAAGCAGATTTTACTGCTGAAAATGCACTGATAGCCGCAGGAGTGGCAACAGCGATAATCATATCATAATCCGAAACAGCCATTTTTTCTGCATAGCTTTGGCAATCTGCAACAGCGCTTCCGCTTGATCCGATTTCAAGATGATGACCAATGCCTGCTGCATCAAGAGCTTTTATAACACCCTCTGTACAGTTATCCAGGCTCGAATGCGGCATAAACTGAAGAATGGCAACATTAGCTGTTTTTTCATCCGCCGGCTCTTTTTCTCCGCTGTTTGAACAGCCTGCAAACGCAGCCGCAACAAGAAGAGCAGAAATTAAGACTGCCAAGACCCTTTTAAATTTTTTCATATCGTATTTCCTCCGTATATTAATTAAAACAATTATATACCCAGCTTTTTTCCTTGTCAACACTTTAATGTGATAAAGTCACGATGAAAACAAACAATATCATCAGATCAAAGCCATAATCAAAGCAACAATTCCCCATATAACAAGCCCGATTATGCCAAGAACAACCGCAAGAAGCAGCAACACAGCAAGTATTAGCAAAACAAGAACAAGCGGACCTTTTTTGCTCTTCTTAACTGTATCTTTAAATGCCTTCTTTTCCTCTTTAGGAGCAGGATTTTCATCATCATAAACCGGATAAATCTTAAGCGTTGCCTCTGCATCACAGGGGCCGGAATTCCAAAGAAGAGGTTCTATAAGACTTCTTACACTTTCAGCACCCTTAATAAACTTTCCGATTGAAAGATGAATTGTATTCAGAAAAGCATCAATAACATTCAAAAAGCCGCATGCAATTTTGTATTCCCTTGTATCGGGCGTATACGGCGAATCACCGCAATACAGATTCTGAATAAGCTCAATGATAAAATCAACAACTCTGTTGTCTGCAATATCGGCGATATCCTTTTTCTTAAGCCCGCTTTCCTTTTTGCAAAGGCGCCATATTTTCTTAAATGTAAGCTTATTAATAAACTTAGCAATCGGCTTTATAATCCAGCCAAGCTTTTTAACCTTTTCACCCGGAACAGAAAACGCATCTGTCATTTCTGCAAGATGGTCTATATCCGTAGCAGCTGCGGTAATAACCTCTCTTATCATACCAAAGAAGAAGTTTTTCATATATTTATCAAACGGCTGTCCCTTTGTATCAAGCCCCGGAACATCCTTAATAATAATTGTATCTGTTCGAATTTCTCCGTTTGCAGGATCAAAGGTAACATTTCGCATCACAGGCGGACAGCCAAGCATTGCGCCACAGGCAATATCATAAAACTTATTGCCCTTTTCTGTTGTAACAACGGAAATATCGTGAACATGCGTATGACCCGTAAGCATACAATGAAGACCATTATCTGCAAAAATCTCTCGTGTAACCTCATGATTTTTCTGCATATTGCCACCGCCGATTATCTGATAAAACGGAGATGGAGAAATCATTGGATGATGTGTCATCGCAATAACATACTGATCATTCTTTTTGGCATCCTCAAGCTGCTCCATAATCCACTGCATACATTCGTCGCTGTAGCCTGAGCCTCTGCCATCTTCTTTTTCATTTGTATCATCATTCAAAGCAAAAAGTCTGTAGCCGGGAGCAAGCTGAACAACATAGCAAAGTGATTTTTCAAAGGTTGCAATGGCCTCTTCCGGACCGAATTCATAATACATATCCCACAAATCATGCCTGTTTTCAACAGCAGGAACCTGAATTTTCTTATCACCGTCATAGCCGTCTGTAACGCCGCCTTCACGATAATCATGGGTAGCTGTAATCACATAAACTCTTTTTCCGCGTTTCTTCAGATCACGGAGCATTTCAATAAATTCCTTGTGAGATTCAATTTCGCCGTCCTTGGTTGTATCGCCTGCAAGAACAATGATATCCGTTGAAGTATCCTCACAAAGAATATCAAAGCCGGCTTTTATAACAAGATCCGAATCCTTGATGATTTTCTGACTTTTAGCCTCCGCCTTTTCATAGGCAGTTCCCTCTGTTCCGCCTTTTCGTGAGTAATAATGAAGATCCGTTATAAACTGAATTTTAAGCGGATCATTTTTGCTTCCCCAAATTCTATTTTCCATATTTTACCCCTCTTTATTTAATTGTATTAATTTTTATTTCTCCGTTTTTAACATTACCGTTAAGCGTAATTTCAATAATACCCTTCGCTCTTTGGTTAAACGCAATTTTCTCATTATCCAGAAGAACCTCATATTCATTTTTATCTGAAAGACAAACAAGAATTCCGTATTTTTCATTACTTCCAAAATACCTGAACTTAAGGTAAGCACTGTCTGTATCAGCCTGCTGCTCATCAAGCCACAAATCAAAACCGGTTGTAATTGAAGCCGGACGGTAATAAGCATCAGCCCATACACATATCGGAGCAGAAAGCCCGCCGAAATTATGGAACCAGCCGCCTCTTTGCGTTTCAATACCAAAGCATTCATAGGTATTATAAGAAAAATCTGTTTCCTTTTTCCACATATTAAGCGCTCTGTCTGCAATTTCAAAAGCAAAATCCATATCGCCGAGATCAAACATTGCCTTCCAGATAAACCACTGATGTGACATCCATACATTACCGTTCCAATATCCATCATCAAAATAATAGGATGCACTCATATCAACAGCGGAAATACCGCTTTCACTCCACATTTCCTTTGGATTTTTAATATGTGAAAGAAGAACATCCTTTCTTTTTCCTTCAGCAGCACCTGCGATAAGAGGATAAACGCCGTCCATTCCCTTATTCATATTTTCGCCGCTTTCATTGCGCAGAAAGCCTGTTATATTTTTATTTTCATCATAAACAGTATATGAATAATAGCCTGCGTCCTCATCCCAGCACAAATCATTAAGTGCTCTTGTACAGCGGTTTATTTCACTTTCAAAAAATGCAGCATCCGCTTTTTTGCCCATAGCCGCAGCAGCCATTTTCATTACCTTTGCAGCAAGAATGATATGGGAGGTTGAGATACAGGGGCAGATTTTATGCATCATCTGCTTATCAATCATATAAACCTGAGCAGGATAATCATCCATACCCGAACAGGAATACCAGTAATCATAGGTTGTTAAAAGATTATTGCCGAATTTCCCTGTTGTTGAGCCTTCTGTAATGCCGGCAATATATTTGTAATATCTGAGCATTTTATCATAAAGTGCATAAAGGGATTCTCTGCTTCTGCTTTTCTTAAACAACTCGCCATACTGTGCAAACTGGGTCGGGACAAGGCTTCCGTGAAGCACAAAAGCATAATCCTCATTATCCTCTTCAGCAAGATAGGTTTCAAGAATATACTGTGATTTTTCAATGCTGTATTCAAGCACACCAACACCGATAATGCCGCTGTCCCAGGTATAAAAACTGTCCCATCTCTTACCGGGAGTAAAATGAACAACATTTTCGCCGTGTTTATAAAGCGGATAAACTACATTCGTTAAAAGCGTTGTTTTCAAAATCTCCGTTGATAAATTATATTTTTTCCCCGCTTCATTGAATGCAGCATTGGTATCAGCGCTTTCTGCTGCTTTTATCATGCTTTCATATTCAGCAAAAGAAAGAGGATTCATCTTTTTCTTTGATACAACCATATATTCTGTATGCTCGGAATTCGGTTCTATATAAATAGACTTAACAAGCGTATTATGGAAAAAGCCGTCATCGCTTTTTTTGTTTTTAAAGCTTCCGGAAAAGGTTTCACGAAGCTCATCATATGTATGATCACCATTTGAAAGTCTGTTCGACAGTGCATCCTCAAGGCAGCCGCTGTCAAGCGTTCTCTGTCTTGTTCGTGCATTGTGGGTAAGCACATAATAGGTTTCGTCTGTTTCGGGATAGGTAAGGCTTATTCTTTTGCCAAGTCCGGCATCCTCCGATTCAATCTGAGGAACAACCCCTCTTTCCTGCATAGAAACAGAAATTTTATCCGCATCGCCCTTTTCGGTTATTGCGAAAAAGTCAAGTTCAATCCCTGCTGTACCAAGGCTTTCCAGTACAAGCTTATCGAAAGAATTCTCATATGGAAAAGCAACAAGATTAAGTGCCTCCGTTTCAGGCAGAATAACCTTTTCTCCATTCAGCATAAATTCGGCATTACCGCCCTCAACCGTTCTGTATCTTACAGTAACAACCGGGCTTTCAAATTCCCCTGATGATACAGTATATGTAACCTTATCTCCCTTTTCACATCCGAAAGGCTTTAAATTTAAAATCGGAACATGATAATTTTCGCATCTGTCACCAAGACCGAAGCCGCCGTAAAAACGATAATCCGAAAATTGACCCTTCTTCATTCCGTCCGTATTCTGATTATCCCACGGACGGGAAACGGCATAAGTAAATTCACTGTAATCAATCGCATTTACAAATACACATTTTTCAGGAAAAGAAACGCTGCAATATTTCACACTTGGATATTCAAGAGCAGAAAATGCATTCAGCACACAGTTTTGCTTCAGCTCGGTGTTATTCACAAATTTGCAGCGCATCAGATATGCTTCATCCTCCATTTTTACAAACGAAACATCAGCATAAATCTGATCTTTCCACAAAAGCTCGTAACGATAAGAATAATACGAATAATCGCCGCTGCAATGCCATAAATGATAATTGCTTGGTATTGTAACATTCGGAACGGGAACAGATGAATTCCAGATGGTAGGATGCACAATAAAATCAAATCTTGCACCTGATTCTGCCTGATTTTCAACTATTCTTGAGATTCCCATATATTTTTTTGAATACGGCCCCCAAATAGGCATTGAATTTTTACTTTCTGTCATAGTTTATCGCCCTTTAAATTTTATTTATTGTAATTATACTTGATTAAAAATGTTTGTCAATAGATTATAATTTATATTTATTTAAATATAATTATTGACATAGTATACAGTTTCATATATACTATCTCTTGCTGTATTCGCAGCAAATAAAATATTGATATTTTGTCATCGGAGAACGCACAGCCGCAGCTGTGTTGTTGAAAAGATGTCGAGTGCGCTCGGTTATTTTTAATAATCGGGTGCCTTTTTTTATTGTTTATAATCTGTTATAAGCAAAAGCTTTGACTATATTGTAAAGGAGAACATAATGAGAATCAAATTATCAGATCATTTCAACTTTAAAAAGCTTATTTGTTTTGTAATTCCTTCTGTTTGTATGATGATTTTTACTTCAATTTACAGTGTAGTGGATGGCTTTTTTGTTTCAAATTATGCAGGAAAAACGCCGTTTGCTGCCCTGAATCTTATTTATCCTCTTCTGATGATGCTTGCCGCACTTGGATTTATGATTGGAACAGGCGGAAGTGCAGTAGTTTCAAAAGCACTTGGCGAGGGCAGGAATAAAGAAGCAAACGAATATTTCTCACTGCTTGTTTATGCAGCATTAATCGCCGGAATTATTATCAGCATATTCGGATTCATATTTTTAAAGCCGCTTGCAATCATTCTCGGCGCTGATGATAACATGATTGGCTACTGCCTGATGTACGGAAGAATCCTTCTCTGCTCGCTGCCCTTTTTTATTCTTCAGAATGTGTTCCAGAGCTTTTTCGTAACTGCCGAAAAGCCAACACTTGGCTTGCTTGTGACGATTGGAGCAGGACTTACAAATATTGTTCTTGATTATCTTCTTGTAGGCATTTTCAATTATGGACTTGTCGGAGCAGCTGCTGCAACCGCCGCAAGTCAGATTATCGGCGGAACGATTCCGATTATCTACTTTGTAACCAAAAACAGCAGCCTTTTACGGCTTACAAAATGCAGATTTTACGGCAGAATTCTTCTTAAAACCTGCACAAACGGATCATCAGAGCTTATGACCTCCATTTCTTCCTCGCTTGTCAATATGCTTTACAATTTACAGCTTATGAAGCTTGCAGGAGAAAACGGTATTGCTGCATACGGAGTAATTATGTATGTAAACTTTATATTCGTTGCAATCTTCCTTGGATATTCCATCGGCAGTGCACCTATAATAGGCTATCATTACGGCGCTGAAAATCATAAGGAATTAAAAGGACTTTTAAAGAAAAGCCTTATAATAACTGCTGTCTGCGGAATCCTTCTTACAGCCTCAGCTGTTTTGCTCGCTTCTCCGTTATCAAAGATTTTTGTAGGCTATGATGAAGAGCTGTTCAGCCTCACTCGTAATGGCTTCAGATTATTTTCTTTATCATTTCTTATAACAGGCTTCAACATTTTTGCCTCTTCATTTTTTACAGCCTTAGGAAATGGCTTTGTTTCGGCTGCAATTTCATTTTCACGAACCCTGCTGTTTCAGATTGCTGCCGTTCTTTTGTTGCCGCTGCTTTTCGGACTGAACGGAATATGGCTTGCCGTCGTTGCGGCAGAAGCGATTTCAATTTTAGTTACAGCAGTATTTTTAATTAAAAACAAAAAGCGTTATCATTACTGATTGCCGTTTGGAGGCACCTTAAAACTGTACTTTGAGGTGCTTCCAAAAAAATATAAAAATAATTAAAAAAATGTATTGACATTGCAAATTTTATTTGCTATTATATTAAAGCACTTGAGAGACATTCCTCTATAGCTCAGTCGGTAGAGCATGCGGCTGTTAACCGCAGGGTCGTTGGTTCGAGTCCAACTGGGGGAGCCACAAACCTCGTAACTTAGGTTACGAGGTTTTTTTATTGAAAAAGCATTACATTTCTATCGCAAAAATTACGGGAGAATGATTATTACCATCCTCCCGTTTTTCATTTAATACACAAATCTGACCACAAGCCAAAACTGTGAATATTTTTCACAATTTTGACATCATTTCGGCAAATTCTGCGGTTTGGCTTAAAGTTTAAGGGGAGAGATACTCTCCCCTTAGTTTTTTGCCTTAACTCAGAGAATCGTCCCCTGTGTCACTCAGTGAGTCAACATATAATTAGTTAAACTATTATGATATGCGGACCAAATTACTCCAAATATAAACAGTAAAACTAAGACAATTATCACAATAACTGTAGCATCAAAGTTAAAATACTTTTTGTAAATATTTGGATATAATAATTTAAAATATAATTTTTGGACTCTATTATTTGTGATTTTTCCCTTTTGGCATTTTTTTAAATTTCTCTGTAAGCACTTATAAAGTTTTGACTTAGGTATACATCCATTACCATATTTTATTATTTGCAATCTCATTTTTTTGCACTTAATTGCCCTACTTTTAGAACAATCTAGCGGCTTAATTTCTATAAGCAAATAATAACTATTATTAAGCGTTCTTTTTAATATGTTTAATGATAAATCATTATTATTATACAATTTAATAAAATCACCAATAAAATCATATTCTTCCGTATTAAATCTATTATCCATAATTCATTCCCTTAAAATATTAACTTTCTTGCACCCTTAAATAGCGCCTTGAAATAATTCGGAAGGGAAATTGACTTTGGACTTACAAAAGTTAGATAACTACTTTTCAGTTTTTCTACCCACTTCCCAGAAAAAGCCCAATCAATCAATTTGCTAAACGCAAAATTTAATATGTGTTTTAATACAATTCTTGCTTGCAGAATATTGGTAACTATAAAGGTAATAAGTTTTTCACCGGCATAAGCAATTAATTTTATCAATCCATAATATAACAATTCCGCTACAGCCAAAGATTGATTTCTATTTTTACTTAGAATAGAAGCAGCATTTATTACCGTTAAAAGAATTTCAAGAAAGGTAGCTATAGATGAAAAACTGTTCCGCAAATTTTTTATTTTAGATTTATTTTCATATACATATTTGTATACTTTGCTTGGTGTTTTATATTTTGTTGTTTTTTTATACCTTTTAGTAGATACACCATAACGATCAAGCAAATAATTACAAACCCTTTTCATATTATCAAATAATTTAGAAAACATATTTGTAATATCTTTACTTGAAAACTCACCTGTAGGATCATCATTATTTATTGGATCATTACTACAATAAATAAATATGTTAATCCCAAGTATATTATCTTTAGATACTTTAGCAATTTCAGGCACATCCGCATTGATAAACCTGCAGATTTCGGGGGCATAATATCTGGACTGGAGATAGTAATAGCCGGTTTCATTATCATAGTAGTATCCACGATAACGAAGAGGGTTAGCTTCTGCTATTTCACGATAAGCTGTTGAAGTTTCTTCATCTGCTGTATCTATTGATACCAGCTTGCCCCAATCATCATACAGATACTGCGCAATGAGGTTACCATTTGCTTCCGTTATTCCGAGAACATCGCCCATCTGATTCGTTACATAGAAATACTGCGTTTCGTTGTAAACAAATCCCAATGGCGTACCGCTGTTGTCATACTGGAAATACATTGTGTTTGTTCCGTCTGTTTGAGAGAGGATGACACCATCTTTTGTATTAAAGTATGTGGTATTATCCTTTACGGTTTTGGAGGTTCTTATACCGTTTTCATCATATGTATAAGTATATTCGTTATCGCCGTCTGTTATGCTTGCCAGATGCCTGCCTGTATTCCAGAGATATTCTTTATCCCCATAGGTAAGCACATTGCCCACCGCATCATAGGTAAGCTCTGTTCCGTTTACGGAAACGAGCTGATCTTTCCAGCCCGTATTTGCATAGGTAAACGAGGTTGTTTCCCCGTTTACAAGCTTAGAGGTTATATTACCCCTTGCATCATAAGAGTAGGAAGCATTGTAATTATCTCCGTCTGCGGAAACAAGCTGATCATTCTCATCATAGGTATAATTTACATTTTTTCCAAAAGCGGAAGCAGTGGTTATTCTGCCTTCCTTATCATAAGCATTTACAAAATCAGCCGTACCGCCGTTATAGGTTACTGCTTTTTTGGTAACATTGCCGTCCTCATCATACGCATAAGCAGAGGAAAGCGCTGTTACATCGCCGTTCTTTACCATATCAGAGGACATTTTTTCGTCATCCTCTTTAACACTTGTCTGATAACTATATTCAACAACATTATCATTTGACGAATAGAGAACGGATTTATCCTTTACAACAGAAGAATACGAGGTTCCGAAATGGATTTCATTTACTGTTTTAGAGCCTTCAACGCCGTTTTCTTCATCTGCCTCTGTTTCAACTTCCGTATAGGACTGAACGAGAGAATTATCGGAAAGCTTATATATGCTTACCTGATTATTTTCGCCGTAAACATATTTTAAACCGGCATCTGTATTGACCTTTTCGGTTAATTCATTATCGGCATTATAGGTATAGGTTACATACGGCTTTGCGTTGCTGTTATGATACTGCGAAACAACATCGCCGTTTGCATTATACTTATAGCGCACAACATCATCATTTGCATAGCGCTCTTCCGTTAAATTATAGTTATCATCATAGCTATAGGAAACGGTTGTTACATTGGAAACCTTAACCTGATACAGTTCGCCATGATTGAGATAATAGAATTTATAAATATCGAATTCTTCACGAACCTTGGAGCCGATATCGTTATAAAAATACTTTGTGGTTTTGCCGTCACTCTGCAAAAGGATGACACCATTTACGGATATAGTTTACCATATTTTCCATATATCGTCAATAAAAACTATATCGCTCAAGAGTTGTGAATAATTTTCACATTTTGAGCATTCTTTCGACAAATTCTGCGGTTTTGCTTAAAGTTTAAGGGGAGAGTTTCTCTCCCCTTAAGTTTTTGCCTTAACACAGGGAATCGTCCCCTGTGTTCATACAGAAAACTGTTTCCGGTGTTCAGGTTTGAAATTTCCCATCAAAAAGGATTGTATTACCATATGCACCGGGCGGTGGTTCATCATAACTCCTTGCTGAAAAACTGAATTTCATCTCTGCCAGTGCCTTTTTGATTTTTTCTTCATTGTCTAAAGTTTTATCAATATAAATATATGCTTCAAATGACTCAACCGTATTAGGGTCTATTTGATACATAGGCTCTATATCAATGGCTCCTGCTTCGTATAATACATATTCATTACTATATGATACAAAATCTATTAACGATAAGATTTTTGAGGATTGATTATTCAATGTACAAATAACTTTGATTAAATAATAATTATCCTTCTCCAATGCAATTTCTGTATCGGCAGAATAAACATTATGATATTTTTTAAAATCATCCTCGGTTGCAGTCTCTTTATATGTTACAGTGATAGATATTAAATCCGAATCAGGTAAATTGTTATTAGAACAGGCGGAAAAAAACAATACTATTGCAAAAACTAATACAATAAAAATTATATTCTTTTTATTCATTATTAACCTCATTTCAAAATACATACATATATTCTCTTTTTGCCATTACTACCCTTTAAAAAGTCCTTAAGAGAATAATATTTTCTTGTTTTTCCATAATAGCGTTTACCATTTCTGTTTTCTGAATGAGCATAATAATAAACATCGTAAATGTTTTTATACTTTATAACTTCGCCACTAATAGCTGCATGCCCTATTTTGCCATCTTTTTTCCAAGAGAAAAAGATAGCAGCAGCACAAGTGGGTTTCGAATAAAGAATTTTACCTATTTTATCAACATCGCTAGCCGTTTTTAATATATAGGTGTTTTTTTTAGTTGTATGTTTACTCGAATGTAACCAATCATATAAATTTTGAGCTGCAGCCCAGGCGTGTGACCTTTCATAGTAAAATGTTGCTCTTAAATAACTGGACTTTGAAGTAGACATATAGCAATGCCATCCCCATTTTGATATTCCAGTCATCACGCTTAATCCACCAGCAAAAAGACACTGAGAAACAAAGTTAGCACAATCACCATCTTTGTTACGTCCATATCTTATATTTATATCATCCCACCAATTTTCCGCATATTTTTTTGCCCTGCTTGCATTATAAGCATTACCTGTATAATCAACATTATTAACTGGATTATTAGCACAATAAGCAAAAATATTAATTCCTAAAATGGAGTCCTCATTTACAAAATCAATATCATCCGCATTGATAAACCTGCAGATTTCGGGGTCATAATATCTGGACTGGAGATAGTAATAGCCGGTTTCATTATCATAGTAATATCCACGATAACGAAGAGGGTTAGCTTCTGCTATTTCACGATAAGCTGTTGAAGTTTCTTCATCTGCTGTATCTATTGATACCAGCTTGCCCCAATCATCATACAGATACTGCGCAATGAGGTTACCATTTGCTTCCGTTATTCCGAGAACATCGCCCATCTGATTCGTTACATAGAAATACTGCGTTTCGTTGTAAACAAATCCCAATGGTGTTCCACTATTATCATACTGGAAATACATTGTATTTGTGCCATCTGTTTGAGAGAGGATGACACCATTTACGGATATAGTCTATCATATTTTCCATATATCGTCAACAAAAACTATGTTACACAGGTGTTGTGAATATTTTTCACAGTTTTGACATCATTTCGACAAATTCTGCGGTTTGGCTTAAAGTTTAAGGGGGGAGAGATACTCTCCCCTTAGGTTTTTGCTTAACACAGGGAATCGTCCCCTGTGTTCACAAACAAAGAATGATAATAATCATTAAATTCTTTACTAGAACTATCAATATACAAAAATTCACCTACAACTGCTCTTTTATTAGCAATTGTTTTATCAAATTCAATTAACTTATCATCATCTTCCCTAAAAGATTCATATGCATCAAACTTAATTTTCTTTCCACTATCCATATAGAGAATATATTCAATACTGAATGTATGATTAAATCTTATGGTTTTATAAGAAATAGACATCTCAGCTTTTTCAATATCAGCATACGAATAAGAATTTTCATTTTTTTGAAAAATAGTATTATATGAAATTAAGTTCTCATCGAAAACCCAAACATTTCCACTGATTATTATCATTGAAAATAAAATCACTAATGGAAAAATAAAGAGGTATCCTATTTTCTTTTTATTAAATTTTTTTTTCTTAACCAAAAATCCAATCGAAAAAATAACAGAAACATAAAATATAACACCAAAAAAATATACAATTGAAGTTTTTGTGCTGGCAAAATAATATGGCGTGTATATTTTCATTGTAAATACACCAAATAACCAATAGTACAACAATAAAATACCTAAAGTAATGATTACCATTAAAACAAATTTTACATCTTTACTTTCTTTTTTTAATTTATTAGGTGTTCTTTTCTTACTCTTGTTCAAATACGAACACCCCTTCTGTTGGCTATTTTTTTAATATTATCAAATGTATGTCCAAACATTGTACTGAAAGTATTAATAGTTATGTATCTATTAAGCGTATTTTTCATTCGTTTAAAATACGTACGTACTTGATCTTTGATGATTTTAAAATTATTCTTTTTTATTGATTTTTTCCAAGCAGAGGTCATTCGATTATCATATTTAGCAATTTTCTTAGATGAAACACCAAATTTTTTAAAATGACTAAACAACTTATTGGTTCCAAAAGATAGTAACGAAGATACTAAAGAAACTACCAATGCTGTAACTAAAACTTCTAATAAACTTACGCCCTTACCAATTGATTGAACTAAATTTATACTAAAATCCAAAGCAAATGAAGCAATTTTGCTTAATTTGAATCCAGATATCAAACCACTTATTGCACCATATGCAATGTTTTTTAATAATTCCCAAACGCTAAATCGTTCTTTTGTAAAATTCTTAAAAAATAACCAACTTAAAATATAACAAGCAGCACCAATTAACGCTCCTATCGCTATTTTTACTGCTAGAGTAAAACCAAAGCAACCACTCGGATCACTATCATTTATTGGATTATTATTACAATATGCAAATATATTTACACCATTTGATATCGACTTAGATACCTTTGCAATTTCAGGTACATCCGCATTAATGAATCTGCAGATTTCGGGATCATAATATCTGGACTGGAGATAGTAATAGCCGGTTTCATTATCATAGTAATATCCACGATAACGAAGAGGGTTAGCTTCTGCTATTTCACGATAAGCTGTTGAAGTTTCTTCATCTGCTGTATCTATTGATACCAGCTTGCCCCAATCATCATATACATACTGTGCAATGAGGTTACCATTTGCTTCCGTTATTCCGAGAACATCGCCCATTGTATTTGTTAAATAGAAATACTGAACTCCGTTATATACAAAACCGAGCGGTAAATCGTTTGTAGCATAATACTTTGTTTTTCCACCTATGGTTATATTTTACTATATTTTCCATATATCGTCAACAAAAACTATGTTACACAGGTGTTGTGAATATTTTTCACAGTTTTGACATTGTTTCGACAAATTCTGCGTTTTTTGCAAAGTTTAAGGGGAGAATTGAATCTCCCCCCCTTATTGTTTTGCCCTAACGCAAGGAAGCGTCTCCTGTGTTCATGTTTTTCAATTCATTCAACAAAGTATTGCCATATGTCGCAAATCTTTCCAAGTCGTAACTTGTATGCTTATTTTTATTTGCACTGATATAAAAAACCATATCATCCGCTTCTGAAACGAATTCAAGCTGATTTCCATATTCATAGACAGAATACTTCTCAGTATGTATTTCATTATCATAAACATAATCTATATCAAAAGCTTCACTGAGTAATTTCTTTTCAATATATTCCTTGATTCTCCAACCACTTGGATCTTTCAAGTAATAATAATTTATCGTTACATTACTATCGTTTGTATCCTGCATTAAATCCTCAAAAGAATTTTCAGTTTCAAATTCTTTATATAAACTACAGCCTATCCAATGCGCATCGAACAGTTCAACCTTTTTTAAATAATAATAGCTTCGGCTGCTTTTATCAATATAATTATCAAATAAAAAACAAGAGGAAACATTGTTATCATTTTTACTTGATTCATATTGATATACATTTGGAATTTTTGATGAAGCAATTAAAGATATAACAATAGAAATTATTGCAAATACAATAAAAATCACTGAATTCCTTTTAAAAGATTTAATAAAAGATAAGCAAAATAAAATCAAAGAGACAAAAGCCAATACCGTACATCCAAGTGAACTCTCCAATCCTAATCCATAAGAATGTATAAGAGAATAACTAATTAGAAATCTTCGAACAATACATATCAAAAACAGTAAAAAAACAATAATTCTAAATGATATTACTACCCATTTATTTTTACCAGAAGTGATACCAGCCATTAAGGGAGCCTCCTTTAAGAATTCTGCATAAAATCACATTCTTTTTGGAATATGCATACCGACCAGTATATTTTCCCCACATTAAATTATACTGATATTTTATCTTTACAGTTTTGATTCCGGCACTTATAAGATAACATGCAATATAAAAACTATACACATTTGCCTGTATGCCATCTGCTTTCGTAAATGAAGTAGTCCCTGCTTTTGACATTACTTTATTAATGTTATTTGCATGATAATTTATTGCCATCATATTAAGATTATTATTTATATTTGTTCTGTTTCCCCAATCATTCTTATTTCCTAATACAACCTCAAATGATTTTTTATACCATTTTGATTTATAGTACTTTATCTTTGCAATACATAAACCCGTATTATCAATCATCATTTTGGATGTTTCAAAATTATAACTTTTACCATTTTTGATTAACCTTGTAACATATGTTGCAACAAAAACAACTAAATATACTGCTGCCTGCCATTTTGTTAAAAATCCAGTAGAATCTTCATTATTAACAGAATCATTATTACAATAAGCAAAAAGATTTACACCATTTGATATCGACTTAGATACCTTTGCAATCTCAGGCACATCCGCATTGATAAACCTACAGATTTCGGGGTCATAATATCTGGACAGAAGATAATAGTAGCCGGTTTCATTATCATAATAATAGCCACGATAACGCAGTGGGTTTGCATTGGCAAGTTCCAGACACGCTGTTTCGCCCTCTGCATCTGCCGTATCTATTGCCGTTATCCTGCCCCAGGCATCATAATAATATACAGCTACATAATTTCCGTTTGCTTCATACGTTAATTCAAGAATATTCAATTACAAAAACATTTTACCATATTTTCCATTTATCGTCAACAAAAAATTGGTTCCGCACGAGCCTGTGAATAATTTTCACATTTTCGTCGCTGATTCGACAAATTCTGCGTTTTTTGCAAAGTTTAAGGGGAGAATTGAATCTCCCCTTGTTTTTGCCTTTACACAAAGAACTGCCTTTATATTCCAAATTAGGAAACAAATAAAACACTAGAAATATAACTTTTATCAAAAAATGAATTAATATCTACATATTTATTCGTATTTTTTTCAAATTTTGAATTAAGTTTATCTAATTTATTAGAAAATTTATTAATTACCTTTTTTATTATCAATCCCGCAGTGATACCGACAATAGTTAAAGGTATTAAAATACATATAGCGGTTAACAAACCAAGGTAATACCATACCCCCAAAAAAATTATTATAGCAGGAATGCCTATATAACATATACTTTGAAATATATCAGCTATTTTTAACTTTTTTTCTAATTTATCTTCCCTTTGCTGAGCAGCATATAATTGTTTTTTTACTGTTATTTCATCATTGACAAAAAATTCTTTTTTATAAACATTTCCATCGCTAATTTGTAAATCAATAAATCTATAACAATCCAAATTCATTCCCTTAACTTGCTTTACCTCTAAATTAATTTCACAAACATCGCTATTAAAGATCAAATCATATAAAGCATTTAAAACAAAATCATACTCAACAATTACTGATTTAGTCAATGGTAAATACTTAAAGGTACTTGTTTCATCCAGAAAACAATTAAATGACATTCTGTTTGTTTCACTATCAATTTTTATTTGTTTTCCACCATTTATTCTAATTTTATCATTGCCAAATTCAATTATAATTGCTTTTTCTGCCTTATTTTTAAAATAAACAATCATAACAAGATCACCTTTCGCTTACTTACTTTAAAAACCAAATAACCATCCCAGTTTCCATCCATAACATCTATAATGGTGGCAATAAACCCACCAATTGATGAAAGCATGGAAACCACAAGCGAAATTTTATTTAAAATTTTATAGCGATTCAAAAGTCCACTGAATATTACATTATCCCTCAAATCTTTTGCAAAATTACCCACGGCACTAGGTAGTTTAAGCGCCCTCTTAATTAACATATTACCTACTATTTTGAAAAAGCCCTTTGTTTCCATAAGTTTTACAACTGTTTGAATCGCTGTAATTAACTTTTGAGGAGCTTTTTTTGAGGCATAATTTACAGTTAGTTTTAATAAACTCGTTACACCTTTATAAACAACTCTTGAAATTAAAGCAGAAATAATACCATTTATAAAGGCAGCGAACAATGAAACAGCTATTCTTACTTTACCATTTTTCACACTAAATAACTGTTTAAAATAGTTAGATATACGTTGCTTTATCGCATTAAGAATTGTATTAAAGGCACTTTTAATTGAAATTCTTCCATCAGGATCACTATCATTTATTGGATTATTATTACAATATGAAAATATATTTACACCAT
>CAJTZJ010000004.1:0-2500 GCA_910583925.1 uncultured Eubacterium sp.
AGAAAAAAACCTCTAACAATTGTTAGAGGTTTAAGAAAGATGTCGGCATCGACCTATTTTCCCAGGCAGCTGCCCGCCAAGTATTTTCGGCACAGAAGAGCTTAACTACCGTGTTCGGGATGGGAACGGGTGGACCCTCTTCGTAATAAACACCGACTATGAACTGTAACTGAGAATCACAGTTATTTGTAAAGACCTGTTGGTTTCCTCAGGTATGGTGACCCGTAGGAGAATCGAACTCCTGTTTTCGCCGTGAGAGGGCGATGTCTTAACCGCTTGACCAACGGGCCACAAGATGGTACACCATCACGGGCTCGAACCGTGGACACCCTGATTAAGAGTCAGGTGCTCTACCAACTGAGCTAATGGTGCATAGCTCATTCAAGGATATTTAGTCATATACCCTGAAAACTAAATACAGGAAAAAGGATTTGGAACTTTTAGCAATAGCCTGAACACTTTAACATATTTTGACGTTAAGGTCAAGCCCTCGACCTATTAGTACTGCCAAGCTAAATACATCACTGTACTTACACACGCAGCCTATCAACCTCATAGTCTGTAAGGGGTCTTAACTTAAAAAAGTGGGATATCTTATCTTGAGGATGGCTTCACGCTTAGATGCTTTCAGCGTTTATCCAATCCGCACATAGTTGCTCGGCCGTGCCATTGGCATGACAACCGATACGCCAGCGGTGCGTCCATTCCGGTCCTCTCGTACTAGGAACAGCGCCTCTCAAATATCCTACGCCCACGGCAGATAGGGACCGAACTGTCTCACGACGTTCTGAACCCAGCTCGCGTACCACTTTAATCGGCGAACAGCCGAACCCTTGGGACCGAATTCAGCCCCAGGATGTGATGAGCCGACATCGAGGTGCCAAACCTCCCCGTCGATGTGGACTCTTGGGGGAGATCAGCCTGTTATCCCCAGGGTAGCTTTTATCCGTTGAGCGATGGCATTTCCACTCACATACCACCGGATCACTAACTCCAACTTTCGTTACTGCTCGACCCGTCAGTCTCGCAGTTAGGCTCACTTATGCGTTTGCACTCAGGGGCATGGTTTCCGTCCATGCTGAGTGAACCTTTGAACGCCTCCGTTACTCTTTTGGAGGCGACCGCCCCAGTCAAACTGCCCACCTGACAATGTCCCCCGACCTGATTCAAGGCCGCAGGTTAGAATTCCAATACTCTAATAGCGGTATCCCAAGGATGACTCCACACACACTGGCGTGCGTGCTTCCCAGTCTCCCGCCTATCCTGTAAATAGAATACCGAAACCCAATATCAAGCTGCAGTAAAGCTCCATGGGGTCTTTCCGTCTTGCCGCGGGTAACCGGCATCTTCACCGGTACTACAATTTCGCCGGGTGGGTTGTTGAGACAGTGTCCAGATCATTACACCATTCGTGCGGGTCGGAACTTACCCGACAAGGAATTTCGCTACCTTAGGACCGTTATAGTTACGGCCGCCGTTTACTGGGGCTTCAATTCGGGGCTTGCACTCCTCCTCTTAACCTTCCAGCACCGGGCAGGTGTCACCCCCTATACGTCATCTTACGATTTAGCAGAGAGCTGTGTTTTTGGTAAACAGTTGCCTGGACCTATTCACTGCGGCTCACTCTCGTGAGCACCCCTTATTCCGAAGTTACGGGGTCAATTTGCCGAGTTCCTTAACAACCCTTCTCCCGTTGGCCTTAGAATTCTCTTCCTGACTACCTGTGTCGGTTTACAGTACGGGCACCCTGTTTATATACACTAAGCTTTTCTCGCCACCGTCTAAGCATACTTCCCTACTAATCTTCGTTCCCTTACGCCCAGGTCAACCAACGCCTGGGTTATGCCCTTTCGATGTGTCCCTTAGTTTAAATACAAGGTGGCTACGGAATCTCAACCGTATGTGCATCGACTACGCCTCTCGGCCTCGCCTTAGCTCCCGGCTAACTAGAAGCGGACGAACCTTCCTTCTAAAACCTTAGTCTTTCGGCCATTATGATTCTCACATAATTCTCGCTACTCATTCCGGCATTCTCACTTGTATACAGTCCACCGCCGCTTTCGCTACGACTTCACCCCGTATACAACGCTCTCCTACCAACTATGTTATTCATTAAACCTTCAAATGGTTTTGCTTAAGAACAATTTGCTTTGCCTCGCAAAGTATATTTCTCTTCCCATTTAACTGCTTAATGAATAACATAGTTCCCAAGCTTCGGTGTATGGTTTAGCCCCGTTAAATTTTCGGCGCAGAGTCACTCGACCAGTGAGCTATTACGCACTCTTTGAATGAGTGGCTGCTTCTGAGCCAACATCCTGGTTGTCTACGCAACTCCACATCCTTCTCCACTTAACCATACTTTGGGACCTTAGCTGTGGGTCTGGGCTGTTTCCCTTTCCACCACGAAACTTATCTCACGCAGTGTGACTCCCAATCATTCATTATCCGACATTCTTAGTTTGATAGAGTTCAGTAAGCTTTCGCCCCCTAGCTCAGTCAG
>CAJTZJ010000004.1:5000-134182 GCA_910583925.1 uncultured Eubacterium sp.
CAACGCTTGCCACCTACGTATTACCGCGGCTGCTGGCACGTAGTTAGCCGTGGCTTGCTCCTTAGCTACCGTCATTATTCTTCACTAAGAACAGAAGTTTACAATCCGAAAACCGTCTTCCTTCACGCGGCGTTGCTGCATCAGGGTTTCCCCCATTGTGCAATATTCCCCACTGCTGCCTCCCGTAGGAGTCTGGGCCGTGTCTCAGTCCCAATGTGGCCGTTCAACCTCTCAGTCCGGCTATGGATCGTCGACTTGGTAGGCCGTTACCCCACCAACTATCTAATCCAACGCGAGCCCATCCTTCGGCACCTCAGTTTTGGTATTTCTATCATGCGGTAAAAATACATTATGCGGTATTACTGTCCGTTTCCAGACACTATCCCCCTCCGAAGGGCAGGTTGCTCACGCGTTACTCACCCGTCCGCCACTCAGTCATATCAGATTTCATTCCGAAGAAATCATTCGTCAAGCTTCGTTCGACTTGCATGTGTTAGGCACGCCGCCAGCGTTCGTCCTGAGCCAGGATCAAACTCTTAAAACTATTGTATTAAAATCAATCCTCCGGGATTGTTCTAATCGTTTCAAGAACTTTTGCTCTCTCGAACACTAGTTCGCAATTACTGCTTTTGTATCTCTTTCGATACGAGTACAGATAAAACTCTTTTGAATCTTATCGGGTTCCTTACTTTCGTCGTTGTTTAATTTTCAAGGTCCTTCTTCACTTCACTCAGCTTCACCTCTTCGGCTCCCCCTCGCAAAGTGCTTGTTAATAATACCAAACCAAAACGCAAATGTCAACACTTTTTTAAAACTTTTTTCATAAAGTTTTACACTGCTCCTTGCGTTTCAATGTAGATAATAACAGAAGCGAGGTAATCCTATCTCGCTTCCTATATATTATATATACATTATATTAGAAATTCACTTAATCCATCCACAATATGTGGACCAAGGTTATAGGTTTTATCCGGAATATATTCTTTGGTTTCATTATAAATATATTCTACATCATTATAATATATTTTGTAGTCAAAGAAGGTAAACCCATCCTCCTCCTGCTGAAAAATTACTGCATCTTCATCAAAGCCAAAGCTTTTAGTATTGTAATACGCAATTGAAGAGCCGATAGAAACAATCAATACAAATACGATTATAATTGAAGCGACCGGATGCTTTTTCATTTTATCATTCCTTTACTTTTCGTGCATAGTTAATCATTGCACCTAAAATATTTCAGATTCCTTCTTACCCTGCACTTATTTTTTTACATACTCCTCTAAAAGCATATCTGCAAGTGCATCTGCGAAAAGTCTGCCCGAATAGCAGGCTTCATCCAGCGTATTCCCCTCTGTTCCGATTTCTAAAAGAAACGAATTTTTTGTTAAATCCATGTTATATTTGCGTTCTGAAAACAAAATCGGACGCATTAAATTCGGATACCTTTTATTAACAGCATTTACAACTGAGGTTGAGAATCTTAAATTGTATTGCCAATCGGGAAAATTTGAAATACTGCCATATTCGCAGCCTGAAATAATCATCATTCTGGCAGCCTTTTTACCGTTTATTTCAGCAGTTGGCTTAACCTTTGTTCCGTCTTTATATGTAATACTATCTCTATGAACATCTATAGTAATATCTATAGACGGATATTTTTCAAGATATTCGCTCATTGACTTTCGCGAGGAATTATATGCTTCATTATAAGACAAATCATGAATTTCCCTGTCATGAATCACATTGAAGCCTTTGCTTTCAAGCACCTTACATATTTCGTCCCCGACCCTTACCATATTGCGGGAAATATCTTTGGTTTTAAGGTCGGTGGACTCTGTATAATAACCCACATCAAGAAGAGTAAAACATTCCGTTGTATGGCTATGGTAAATCAGAATCGTTGGTTTTGACATATCTTTTATTTCAAGACTTGCCTTTTGCTTTAAAAGATTTTCGATATCAAGCTTGTAAAAGGATTCAGGAATTTTGCTTTGAACCTGAACATTGCCGAAGGTTACTATTGTTCCGCCACCCGTGTAATTCGCTTCGCTTGTTTTACCTTTTACTTTTTCTTTTTCGATTGTCTTTTTCGCTTCAGCCATTAAAGCAAGAACATCTTCGGGTGTTTTTTTTAAATCTATATCTGCTGAGCTGTCCTCAGGCGTGATATTTTTCATAACATCCGTTGCTTCTTCCTGTGTGGTGTTATTATTATCTGCATTCTTTTTGGAAATAATCACGGAAATTTCTGAGGATGCCTCTTTTATTTCGGAATAAGGCTTGGAAATTTTATCTATTCCCTGTACAAACTGAGTTACATTGGCAGAAATGCGGGGAGAAATCCCAATAATAATTCCCGTAACACAAAAAAGCAAAGCAATATTTGCAGCAAATGATATAATTTCCTTTTTCATAATCCACCTATAATATACAGGCAATAAAAAGCGGTTTTGATTACGCCTTTCCGCCTAAAGATTTATACATTATATATATGAAAAAATTTTCAAAATTATCCCACAAGCGCATACAAATCTCTTTCGCTTATATCACTTTGCAAACATACATTTATACTCATTCCGATAAGTTTTGCCCCTTGCTCCGTTACTTTATCAATCTCCCTCGGCGTTACAAACATTGAATTGTCATTTGCACCTTTTATAACGCCTGTTGAAACAACCGTTGGAATACCGATTGAAACAACAGGTACGCCAAGCGTTTTTTCTGAAATTTCAAAGCGATGGTTGCCGACACCGGAGCCCGGAAAAATGCCTGTGTCAGATAACTGAACCGTTGTTCCCAGTCTTTCCGCAGAGGAAGAGGCAAGCGCATCAACAGCAATAACACAGGAGGGATTTATTACATTAACTATGCCTTTTATAATTTCGGCACTTTCAATTCCCGTTTCGCCAAGCACACCTGTCCGAACCGTTGAAACACTTTTTAAATTTTCAAACCCCATTTCCCTGCGCAGATCAGAAGATATATGACGGGTTGCAAGAACATAGGAATTCGTTTTAGGACCTAACGCATCTGCTGTTATATCCATATTACCAAGACCGGCAACAAGAACATTGTCACATTCTGCCGGAAGAAGATTTTTTAATATATCGGAGATTTTTTTTAATCTTCCGTCAAAAATATCCGTATCGTTAACAAAGGACGGAACATCAACCGTTATATAAGTCCCGACCGGCTTTCCGATTTCCTTTTCGCCGTTTTCATTGAGCACAGATACCGTTGTTACCCCATTTTCATCAACAACCTTAACTCCGCTTATTTCTGTTTTTTTGCTTTCTTCATAGCATTCTACTGCCAAATCTGTGCGTTTTTCCAAATTAAATCACCTTATTTTTCAACAATTTTAATAAAAGTATGCCCAAAAATAAAAAAATACTTGCATTTTTTCAAAAGGTATGATACTATGTTTAAGCATTTAAAAGATATTGGGTGTACGCCCTTAAAATTATTATCCGCTAAAGGAGTGAAAAATATGCCAAATATTAAATCAGCTAAGAAAAGAGTAAAGGTTCAGGCTAAAAAAGCTGCAAACAACAAAGCAACAAACACTGCACTTAAAACTGCAATAAAAAAAGCGAATGCTGCTATTGACGCTAACGCTGAGGATAAAGCACTTGCTGTTAAAACTGCTGTAAAGAAGATTGATCAGGCTGCTGCTAAAAATCTTATCCATAAAAATACAGCTGCAAGAAAGAAGAGCAATCTTACTTCAAAGCTCAACAAAGCTTAATTAAAAAATTTTACTCCTGTTGTTTTCGGCAGGAGTTATTTTTTATTCATTTTTTACTGCTTGACTTTAATATGCAATGAATATATAATATACTTATAAAAATTGACGGTTGGAGGGTAAACCTATGAATAAGTTTTTAAAAATTATCGGTGCCATCGTTGCTCTTGCAGGCATTGCTGCCGCAATTTATTTTGCAGTTCAGAAACTTACAGACAAAAAAGAGCCTGAATATTTTGACGACAACGATTTCTTTGAATGTGACGATGATCTTGAAATCATTGATGTAACCGAAGAAGCACCTGCTGTTGAAGAAGCTGTTGAGGAAGCGCCTGCTAAAAAGGCTCCTAAAAAGAAAGCTCCTAAAAAAGCAGAGTAAGTGCCTGTATAGCTGCAGGTTAGAACCTTGTTGATCTTAAAATGAATAACCAATAAAAACAAGGAGCGAGAAATCGTTCCTTATTTTTTGTAAATTATAAATCTAAATTCTTATCTACAGGAAGTGAATATAAATGTACAATACCGGGCTTGTTTTAGAGGGCGGAGGCAACCGCGGAATTTTTACAAGCGGCGCACTTGATGCTTTTATTGAAAACGGAATTACCTTTCCGTATGTAATCGGCGTATCTATGGGATCCTGTAATGCCGCATCCTTTATTGCCAAAAACATTCGGCGCCAGCACGATTTTGTCATCCATAACTGCCATGACAAAAAATACATGGGTCTTTGGTCTTTCACACACACAGGCGAATTCCTTAACATGGACTGGATTTTCGGTGATCTTTGCTACAATCAGATTCCGCTTGATTACGACGAATTTGAAAAAAGCGGTTCTGTTTTATGTGCTGTTCTTACAAATGCCGAAACAGGAAAAGCAGAATATTTTTATCCAAAGGACTTAAGAGAATTCGGCTGTCCGGTTATCAGAGCAAGCTGCTCTATGCCGCTTGTTACAAACGGAGTTGATATCGGAGGGACAAAATATTTTGACGGAGGTGTTTCAGATTCTATTCCGCTTAAGCGGGCAATAGAGGACGGCTGTAAAAAAATTGTTGTTATTCTGACACAGGATGAAAGCTTTGTTAAACAGCCTGTTTCGGCTGCGAAGCTTATGAAACGGCTTTACAAAAAATACCCAATGCTTACCGAGGCGCTTATTAACCGCCACAACATATATAATGAACAGAGAAAATTTGTTGAAGAGGAGGAGCAAAAAGGCAATATTTTTGTAATCCGACCCGCAAAGCCCCTTAATTGTTCCTCAATGGAAAGAGATATAACAAAGCTGGAATCCATTTATCAGCTTGGATATCTGCAGGGACAGAAGAATATTGAAAAGGTAAAAGAATTTTTGAAAGAAGATTAAAAAACAAGGAGAGGATAATCCTCTCCTTGTTTTTTACCATTTCAGATTATGCAATTGCCCTTTAAGCGACAATTCGGGATAATCCCACTGACGAAGCACCTCATAAACACCAACAGCAACAGCGTTGCTCAGATTCAGACTGCGGATAATCCCTCTCATCGGCAAACGAACGCAACTATCGTGATTTTCATTTAAAAGCTCCTCAGGAAGCCCTTTGGTTTCCTTTCCGAAAACAAGATAGGCATTATTCGGATAGCTTACTTCACTGTGCGTCTGCTCTGCCTTCGTTGTAAAATAAAAGAATTTTCCGTCTTTATTTTTTTCAAAAAATTCCTCTGTGCTGTCATAATATGTAATATCAAGCTTATCCCAATAATCAAGCCCTGCACGGCGAACCTGCTTATCCGTTATATGAAACCCCATAGGACCGACAAGATGAAGCCTTGCTCCCGTTGCAGCACAGGTTCGTGAAATATTTCCTGTGTTCTGAGGAATCTCAGGCTCTATAAGGACAACATTAAGCGAGCTTTCCATTAATATACACTTCCTTTAGATCAAGCTTTTCATCAACAAATATAATATCGGCACACTTATTTGGTGCAAGGCTGCCGATTTCATTATCAAGCCCGATTGCTTTTGCAGGATTAATCGTGCAGCTTTTAAGAGCCGTTTTAAAATCTATTCCAAAATCAAGAAGATTTTTAAATTCATCAAAAACATTTGTTATGGAAGCAGCAATCGTGCCATCCTCAAGAACAGCATACTTTCCGTTTTTATGAACATATGCCGTTTGCCCGCCCAGGTCAAATTCGCCTGCTCCAAGACCGGCACCGCGCATAGAATCTGAAATAACGCAAACACGGTTTTCGCCAAGAATTCTGAAGGTGTTTCTTACCACTGCGGGGCATACATGACCGCCGTCACAGACAAGCTCACACATAACATGTTCATTATCCATAACTGTGCCTACAACACCGGCTTGCCTATGTGTCATACCCGTCATTGCATTATAAAGATGCGTAGCATGGCAAACACCTAGATTAATTGCGTTTTGTGCCTCATCTGAATTTGCAGCGGTATGTCCGATGGAAACAGAACATTTTTTGCTTGCTTCAGTGATAAAATCTGTACTGTCAAAGGCTTCGGGAGCAATTGTTATAAGCTTAACCATTTTGCCGCTGTCCTCAAAAAGCTGATTAAATTCATCAACCGTTCCTGCCCTTACAAAAGCACCGTTCTGCGCACCTTTTTTATCATACGAGATAAACGGACCCTCAAGATTTATACCAACAAGCTTAGCGCCTGTTTCTTTTCCTGCATATTCCCTGCCGCTTTTTACGATATCGGTAAGAGACGGGTTATCAAGCGTCATTGATGTTCCGCAAAAGGAGGTTACACCATGCTTTGCAAGATAAGAGCTTATTTTGTCCGATGACTCCTTTGAAGCATCGGAAAAATCTCCGCCGTTTCCGCCATGGATATGAATATCAATAAAACCGGGAAGGGCAGTAAATCCGCTCATATCCCTGCCATCCTCATCAATAATTCCTATTTCCTTAATTTTACCGTTTTCAATTCTGAAATCAGCAATTTCTTTTTCAAAAACCTCATTATAGAAGCAGACATTTTTTAAAATCATTACGCATTTTCCTTTAATATTCTGAAAATTATTTCCTCAAGCTGTTCAAAGCTTTCAAGCTTTCCCATTTCTGCACGGAATTTTGCTCCGCCGCGAAGCCCTTTTGTATAATAAGCAGCATGGTGGCGTGCCTCTCTCATAGCCGTATATTCGCCTTTATATGCAATTATTTTTTTGATATGCTGCTGCATAATATTCATTTTTTCATAAAGAGACGGCTCGGGAATAACGATACAATCATTCAGATAAGCATTAATTCTTTGGAATATCCAGGGATTTCCCATCGCTCCCCTGCCTATCATAAGTGCATCGCAGTTTGTTTTTTCAAGCATAACTGCTGCACTTTGCGCATCTACAATATCGCCGTTGCCGATAACGGGAATGGATATCGCCTGTTTTACATCGGCTATTATATCATAATCCACCTTGCCGCTATACATTTCTTTTCTTGTTCTGCCATGCACAGCAACCGCTGCAGCACCATTCTTTTCAAGAATTTCTGCCATTTCTACTGCGTTAACACTTTCATCATCCCAGCCCTTTCGGATTTTGGCTGTAACAGGAATATCAACTGCGGAGGATACGGCTTTTACAATTTCGCCTGCAAGCTTTGGATTTTTCATCAGGCTTGCACCGCCGCCGTTCATTGCAACCTTTGGTGCAGGGCAGCCCATATTTATATCAATAATTTGCGGATGGAACGCTAAGCACTTTTTTGCTGCTTCAGCCATAATCTCGGGAACATCGCCGAAAATCTGCGCACCAGCGCAAACCTCTTCCTCCCCAAGTGTTAAAAGCATTGCACTTTTCTTATCCCCCATCGTAAGCCCCTTTGCGCTTACCATTTCCGTTACGGTATAGGCAGCACCGAATCGAATGCAGAGTTCACGGAATGCCCTGTCGGCAACACCTGCCATCGGCGCCAGAAATGCAATATTTTTAAATTCTATATCTTTAATTTTCATACTTATACCTCTTTGTGAAAAAGTATATCACAAAAGGATAAAAAAATAAACTGTTTTATGCCTGCATTTCTGTTTGCACAAAAAAAGAACTCACACAGGGTGAGTTCTTTAAATACAAGTAATCAGTCTGCGCTATATGGAAGAAGAGCAATCTGACGAGCACGCTTGATTGCTACAGTAAGCTCTCTCTGGTGCTTAGCACATGTGCCTGTTACACGGCGAGGAAGAATTTTAGCTCTTTCAGATGTATATCTGTTAAGCTTAGAAACATCCTTGTAGTCAATGCCTTCGCTTTTTTCTACGCAAAACTGGCAAACCTTTTTGCGGCCTTTTCTTGCACCGCCCTTAATATATGCCATAATTAAGTTTCCTCCTTCAATTAGAATGGTAAGTCGTCATCATCATCGCTGATTTCTTCAAAATCACTGTTGTCAGCGGAAGCATAGCTTGGAGCCGGCTGGCTGAATACAGGATTGGAAGTTGTTCCGCTTTCTGCTTTTGAGCCGCAGAAAGAAACATTATTTGCGACAACCTGAACTGATTTTCTCTTATTTCCGTCTTTATCGGTAAAATTGTCTGTCTGGATTGAACCCTCAACAGCAATCATTGATCCTTTGCGGAAATAGCGAGAAACGAACTCTGCAGTCTGACGCCAAGCGGTTACATCAATAAAATCAGTTTTCTTATCTTCACCTGATCTTGAAAAGTTTCTATCGCACGCTACCTGAAAACGAACAACAGAAATACCGTTTGGAGTTGTTCTGAGCTCCGGATCATAGGTTAATCTGCCCATGATTATAACCGAATTAATCATTTTGTGCCCTCCTTATTCGCCTTTAGCAACGATTAAAGAACGAAGCACGCCGTCTGTAATGTTGATAACACGGTCAATCTCTGACGGGAAGTTTTCATCAGATTCAAACTGAGCAACAATGTAATAACCCTCTGTTTCGTAGTTGATCGGATATGCGAGCTTGCGCTTGCCCCATTCTTCAACTTCGCCAAGAGTGCCATTTGCTTTGATTAAATCTGTGAATTTAACCTTGAGAGCTTCAACTGCTTCCTCACCTTTTGAGAGAGAGAAAACGAATACGATTTCGTATTTCTTTGATGCCATTCTTGTGCACCTCCTTCTGGTCTTTTGGCCCGAAACCCCGTTCCGAGCAAGGATTGCTACTATTTCACAGTAGCCTATATATTATAACAGAGGAAATAAAGTGTGTCAAGAAAATATTTTAACATTATATATTCGGTACGATGTGGTAATCGTGCCTTACAGAATTCAATTTCAATCCGTTTTATAGAGAATTTTTCCGTGTTCTTGTTCGTGCTGTTCAATAGTATCTTTAATTAGCATAAGAATTTCGCTGTTTGCACTTCTGCCCTTATGATTCGCAATATAATGAAGCTTATCAAGCGATTCTTTATCAATACGAATAGATAAATTTTCAGCAGCCATAGTTTACCTCCAAATATAGATGACAAATTCTCTGTCCTTTAATTATTAACTATAAACACATTATAGATAATTTTTAACTATTTGTCAATAGTTAATTTTTAACTATGATAAAATGTTTTTATAGGAGTTGATTAAATGGATACAGCACAAATCAGAATAAAAGAATTACGACAAGATAATGATTTAAGACAACAGGATGTTGCAGAAAAATGTAACATCACTCAACGAAAAGTATCTTTTATTGAAAAAGGAGTAACAGAACCCAATTTAGAAGATTTAAGGCAGATTTGCTTACTATTTAATGTATCAGCAGATTATATCTTAGGTTTACCCGATAATTTAAGCTATCCTAAACGCTGATTCAACGATTGTTAAAATACAAAACGGGCGGGTAATACCCGCCCCTACAATAGATATTGCGTTTTAAAATATTTGCAGGGAGCGATGTGGGCATCGCTCCGTTTTTATTATTTTACCGCAGTAAAGAATAATCTTGGAAAGCGGAAAATGATTTCGCCGTTTTTCTGAACAGGAAACTGCTTTTCAATTTCATCAAGAATATCTTTTTCAAATAACACACTTTCATCATCGTTTAACTTATCAAAATATGGTTTCAATCCCGTTGAAGAATACCATTCCAAAATGCTTCTGTGTGTTGGCATACGATGACAATATATCGTTTTCCATATCTTAAAATCATTTGAAAGATCAGACAGAATATCAAAATACTCATAATCAGACAATGTGTAAAACACTCTTGAACCATACAATTTTTCTTTCCACTTTGATGCACCCGTTACATTCTTTATAACCCTATGCATATCCTGCTCGACAGTTATCGGCACCTGAACTGCAAGAACACCATTCGGATTAAGAGCATTCATCATATCAGCCAAAAGCTTTTTATGATTCGGCACCCACTGAATACAAGCATTTGAAAAAACAATATCAAATTTATCTTCAAGCTTTTCAAAATCTTTTGAGGCATCAAAGGAAATAAATTCCATATCCGGGTTTTCTTTTCTTGCTTTTTCAATCATATTCGGTGAAAAATCCGCACCGATAATTTCTGCCTCAGGATATTTATTTTTTAAAGCCCGTGTGCTGTTTCCCGGACCGCAGCCGATATCAATAATGCGCTTGGGAGTTTCAAGCTTAATCGTATTAACCAAATCTGTTGACGGCTGCGTTCGTTCCTTTTTGAATTTTAAATATTGTTCTGAATTCCAATCACTCATAGTTACCTCCATTTATTTATAAAAAAGCCGTGCAGAAACAGCACGGCAAAAGCTTTTTTAACTTAATCAGAAGCTCTGAATGTTTGTTGTATCAACAGGCTCTTCAAGCAGGAATTTATTATATTCCTTGCCTAATTTATTAAAGGTTGATACTGCCGAAACTCCGGCAATAATCAGCCACCAGCCTGACGGAGCGCCAAACTCAATAACAGAGAAAACACATTCAATGATACTGAAAATAAGCAAAAGAATTGCACATACTTTGCTGTTTCCGAGATGCATTCCAAGAGTTAATCCAAGATAAATCGCTACATCTATAAGCATAAGAGGATTTTTAAGAATAGCAAAGGAAGCAATAGCTGAAATACCAACACAAACATAACACACGATAGCGGCAGATTTGATATTCTTTTTCAGATTTGCAGGCGCATACTTTGCTATGTATTCCTTTTTCGTTACAGACTTTCTGTCAACTACCGTATTCGCAGTAACATTCGCAGGATTTCCCCAACCGGCTGACGACGGCTGTTGCGGCATTGCTTCATAGTTGTTTCCGACCTGAGCTGCTGCAGTTGCATCGGGAGCAGCCGTTTCTGCAACTGTTTCCTGAACAGCTATTGATTCTCCGCAAAACGGACAATTTACACTTTCATTAACAATTTCTTTTTCACATTTCGGACAAAACATTATTCATTCTCCTTTAAATAATTTAATATATGAATCCCTCCGAGTGCAGCAAGCTGTACCCACCTCCTTTTAATAAGGGAGGTATACAGGATTACGGATTATAATAATGACACGACAAGATTTCCCATTTCAGCAGTTGTTGCTTTCTCAAAGCCTTCTTCATAAATATCCGGAGTTCTTGCCTTTGTAAGTGCTTCATCAACCGCCCTTTCAATTGCATCTGCCGCCTCAGCTTCGCCGAAGCTGTAACGGAGCATCATTGCACCCGAGAGGATTGTTGCAAGCGGATTTGCCTTCTGCTGGCCTGCAATATCAGGGGCAGAGCCGTGAATCGGCTCATACAGACCGAAAGTACCCTCCGCAAGAGAAGCAGAAGCAAGCATTCCGATTGAACCGCTTATCATTGAAGCTTCATCAGATAAAATATCGCCGAAGATATTAGAGGTTACAATTGTATCAAACTGACCGGGATTGCGAACAAGCTGCATTGCGCAGTTATCTACATACATGTAGGAAACCTCAACCTCTGGATAATCAGCCTTTGTTTCCTCCATAACCTTTCTCCATAATCTTGAAGAATCAAGAACATTCGCCTTATCAACACAGGTTAATCTTTTTGAGCGCTTCATAGCATATTCAAAGCCTGCTTTAACGATTCTTTTAATTTCCGGAACCGTGTAACGCTCTGTATCATACGCACCTACAATTCCGTTTTCTTCATAAGTTCCTCTATCGCCGAAATAGATTCCGCCCGTAAGCTCACGGACAATCAGAATATCAAGCCCGTTTCCGATAATCTCTTCCTTAATAGGAGAAGCACTTTTAAGCGGAGCAAAAATTTTAGCAGGGCGGAGATTTGCAAAAAGACCAAGTGCTTCACGGATTGCAAGAAGCCCTTTTTCAGGGCGGTTATTACCCGGCTGATTATCCCACTTAGGACCGCCTACCGCTCCAAGAAGAACGGCATCCGACGCCTTGCAGGCAATTTCGGTTTCCTTCGGAAAGGGAACACCTGCCGCATCAATCGCACAGCCGCCGAGAAGCTGATAATCATAATCTATTTTAAAATTAAATTTTTTGCCTGCCGCATCAAGCACTTTAATACATTCATCAACGATTTCAGGACCGATTCCATCGCCCTTTAACACGGTTACTTTATAATTATTCATAATGTTCCTCCATTATTATTGATTATCATGGTTCAGACCAATAAGGCACCGACTTACAATGAGCAAATCAGTTCTTACTTTTCAAAAATACCGGGCATTGTATCATCACGAACGCAATCTTCCTGATCTCTGTTTACAGCACAGATAATACCCTTTAATGAAGCATAGCCGATATTATGGCTTACACCGATTCCGAATATATCCTTACTTTCAGGATTTTTAAGATGAATATAGGATATCGCCTTTGAATCAGAGCCGACTGCGATAGCATGCTCGCTGTAATCAACAAACTGATAGCCCTTGATTCCCACCTCGCCGATTGCATTAAAGAACGCTTCAATAGGACCGCTGCCTGTGCCCTCAATTTTTACAAGGCTTCCGTCTTTAACTTTGATTGTGCCTTCAAAATGAACACGGGTCAGATATTCGTTTTCTTCTTTTTCCTCATAGGTTTTATGATTTACAATTCTGTAAGGACCAACAACATTTCTGTATTCCTTCTGAAACAAATCGAATACCTCGGAACTTAAAAGCTCTTTGCCCTTTTCATCACAGGCATGCTTAACAATTGCTCCAAACTCCGTGTGCATAGCCTTCGGCATATTAATACCGTAATCCGTTGCAAGAATAAAGGCTGCTCCGCCCTTACCGCTCTGAGAATTTATACGGATAATCGGCTCATATTCTCTTCCGACATCGGCAGGATCAATCGGAAGATAAGGAACCTCCCAATAGCCGGTATCATAATCACGCATATACTGTTTTCCCTTATTAATAGCATCCTGGTGCGAGCCTGAAAACGCAGTAAACACAAGCTCGCCTGCATAAGGATGGCGGGGATCCACTTTCATCTTTGTTGTGCGTTCATAAACCTCTTTGATTTTATTTATATCGTGGAAATCAAGCTCGGGATCCACGCCCTGTGTCCACATATTAAGTGCAACCGTAATAATATCAACATTACCTGTACGCTCTCCGTTTCCGAAAAGTGTACCCTCAACTCGGTCTGCACCTGCTAAAAGAGCAAGATCTGTTGCGGCAACACCCTCGCCTCTGTCATTATGAGGATGAAGAGAAATAATAGCACTTTCCCTGTTTTTAAGATGGCGGCAGAAATATTCAATCTGATCCGCATATCCGTTCGGAGAGGAACCCTCAACCGTTGACGGAAGATTAAGGATAATCGGATTTTCAGGTGTTGGCTGCATAACTGCCATAACCTCTTCACAGATTTTAACTGCATTATCAATCTCTGTTCCCGTAAAGGATTCAGGGGAATATTCATATCTGATATTCATATCCGGGTTTTCCGCAAGCTCCTTATCAGTAAGCTCCTTAATAAGCTTAGCCCCATTCACTGCAATATCAATAACACCCTGCATATCCGTTTTAAAAACAACCTTACGCTGAAGGGTTGAGGTTGAATTATAGAAATGGACAATAACATTTTTCGCACCCTTGATTGCCTCAAAGGTTTTCTTGATAAGATGCTCACGAGCCTGAACAAGTACCTGAATTGTTACATCATCAGGAATATAGCCGCCATCTATAAGCGTTCTTAAAATCTCATATTCCGTTTCGGAGGCAGACGGAAAGCCAACCTCTATTTCCTTGACACCGATTTCAACAAGGGTATTGAAAAGCTCAAGCTTTTCCTGCAGATTCATTGGATCTACAAGAGCCTGATTACCATCTCTCATATCAACCGAGCACCATATCGGCGCCTTTGTAATTACCTTATCCGGCCATGTCCTGTCCGGAATGCTGATTGGTTTAAACGGAATGTATTTTTTGTAGCCGTCTAACATAATAAAATCTCCTTTCAATTGGGGGGAGTATACAAAAAATACGCCCCTATGCAGTATAGGGGCGTAGAAAATTCTACACGGTACCACCCTATTTCAGCAGGAACACCTGCCCTTTAGCATCATACAATGCCTTAACCTTTAACGCAGTTATGCGTCTGTTCCTATTGCGAAAGCTTTTCAGAACAGCAACTCCACAGAGAGCTATACATTATAAATTCCGTATCGGCTTACACCAAACGCCGACTCTCTGAAACTGAAAGTTATAATCTTTTTCTGCTTCTTTGTCTTTTATGGGTACTATTTAATTAGCAAATTCATTATATTCCATTAAGCTCAAATTGTCAAGCATTAAAATCAGCAACAAAAAACCTGCCTGATATCAAAAACGATCAGACAGGTTTTAACCCCTTCAAATTTAAATCAAGCAATCTATTACAGCTTTGAATAGCCATATCCGTTTGCGATTGCATCAACAGGCTTTCCCTGCTGGCAAAGCGGACAGCTATGTGCATCATAAATTTCATAGCCCGGCAGATCATCAGCAGTAAAGATAGAATTTACCTCAATTCCATCAATACTTTTTACAGCACTGAAAGCAGATGTAATACCAACAACATTTCCACCGTAATAGCCGATGCTTTCAATTGCCCGGTCTACGGTTTTACCGCTTGTAATACAGGAAATAAGGATAACAACCTTTTTATCTCTTACCATTCTCTGAAGATTATCACGGAAAATCATATTTCCCTGCGCATCATATTCAGGACCGATAACATATATATTTGAATTCGGATTAGGCGACATCATATTCGGCCTTGCAAGCTCATGAGCAAGATAAGCGCCAAGCGCCTGCGTTTCATAAAGGCAAAGAACCGTATCAACCTCTATGCCCCTTGTATTATAATATTCAGCCATAAGCATAGCTGCATCTGTTGAAACAGTATGATTATGCTTTATATCGGAAGTACCGACATAATAATTGATATGCGTATTCGCCGTTACATAATGGCCATGGGTAACTCTGATAAAAACTCTTTCATCCCTTGGAGATGTAATTCTGATAACATTGTCCATTTCTATCACCCTTTTCTTTTTGTTACTACATTTTACATCAATCGAACGCGTATTTCAATCATCCGCCGTGTAGAAAAGTTGGCGTTTATTTTGGTTATAATACACAAAAAGAAGAATTATAACATTGAAATATTCACCAATATGTTCATTGAATACAAAAAGGAGCAGTTTTCACACCGCTCCCTTTAACAGCCATACGCTTATTTATTTTCTTTTTGCATTTACAACGGAACTATATGCTGAAGCTGCAGAACCGTTTGAATTCTTAACGGCTCTTACCTTATAGCTGTATGCCTTTCCCTTTTTTGCCACAGCCGTTGTAAACGAATTTGCTGTTGTTACCTTCATACGCTTATATGAGCCGTTTGCCTGCTTGATATAAAGCTCATATTTATCCGCACCGGTAACCTTATTCCACGATAATGTAAAGGTTCCGTTTTTATTTACAACAGCCTTAACACCTGCAGGTGCAGTTAGTTTTTTATGATTCACAGCATTGGCAGCTACACCCAAGGCAGAGGTTATGCGGCTGTTTTTTCCGGACAGGGATTTTGCCTTATAGTAATACTTTTTTCCATATGCTGCAACGGCAGTTGTAAACGAATTTGCCGATGTTGTTTTCATACGCTTATACGAACCGTTTGCCTGCCTTATATAAAGCTCATACTTATCCGCACCGGCAACCTTATTCCACGACAATGTAAAGGTTCCGTTTTTATTTACGGTAACCTTAAGTGCAGGTGACTGAAGCCTTATTGTGTTTTTCTGATTTACTGCAGCACTGTAAGCGGATACAAGCTTTCCTCTTACCGCTCTCATTCTATATGAATACTGCTTGCCGTATACTGCAACGGCAGTTGTAAATGAGGTTGAATTTGTTGTTTTCATAAGCTTATATGAACCATTCGTCTGCTTTATATACAGCTCATATTTTTCTGCACCTGAAATCTTACCCCATGAAAGAGTAAATGTTCCATTGCTGTTTACAGCCGTTTTAAGTGACGGAGTTTGCAAAGCAACCTTGTTTACCGCACCGACAACTGCACTGTATGCAGAAGCCGCATCAACATTTTTGCTTGTTACTGCTCTCATTTTATAAGCATAATCCTTACCATATGCTGCAACAGCAGTTGTAAACGAATTTGCCGATGTTGTTTTCATAAGCTTATATGAGCCATCGGCATTCCTGATACAAAGCTCATACTTTTCTGCACCCGCAACAGCATTCCAGGAAAGCGTAAATGTACCATTCTTGTTTTCAGCTGCCTTAAGATTTGGGGTTGCCAGCTTTTTATTATTTATACCTGTAACAACCTCGCTGAAATCGGAAGCAATTTCTTCGTTTTCCGTATTTATTGCTCTTACCTTATAGGAATACTTAACACCATAAGGAGCAAGAGCTGTTGTTGCACTTGTTTTTGCTACGGTTCCGTTCAGCTGATACTTACCTGTACTGTTATTCAAAACATAAACTTCATATTTATCGGCGCCATCGATTTCATTCCAAAACATTGTAAAAGTACCATTATCATTTACAATTAATTCAACAGCAGGAGCGTCAAGTCTTATCGGCTCCTCCGGGTCAACCGGGTTTGTCGGCTCTTCCGGATCAACCGGGTCTGTCGGTTCTTCCGGGTCAACCGGGTTTGTCGGTTCTTCCGGGTCAACCGGGTCTGTTGGCTCTTCCGGGTCAACGGGTTCCGTCGGCTCTTCCGGGTCAACCGGGTCTGTCGGCTCTTCCGGGTCAACCGGGTTTGTCGGCTCTTCCGGGTCAACCGGGTTTGTCGGCTCTTCCGGGTCAACCGGGTTTGTCGGCTCTTCCGGATCAACCGGGTTTGTCGGCTCTTCCGGATCAACGGGATTTGTCGGTTCTGCAGGCTCGGTTACTTCCTCTGTAATCTCCGTATCGTTTTCATCAGCATATGCAAACAGATTGACAGCGGAAGCTATACTAAGTACCATAACAAATGATAATAAAAGACAGAATACCTTTTTCATATTAATACAACCTTTCGTTTTATTAATTCAACTTTATAATATATTTTTAATTTCGTCAAGTGAATTTACAATAAAATCAGCTTTTACATGATTTGGAACAGAAGCCTTATCATAATTAAACCAAAGCGTTTTAATTCCATATGCTGCACCGCCGTTTATATCGGCAGAAAGAGAATCGCCGATTATCATTACCTCTTCTTTTGAAATATTCCCGAGTTTTTCAAAGCACGCATCAAAAAATTTCGACTCAGGCTTTGGATAACCAATTTGCTCAGAATTAAAAATATTGGCAAAATACTTCATCATATCAGCATTATTCAGTCTTTTTAACTGCTGCTGATAGGAGGCATTGCTTGCAACTGAAACAATATATTTTGCCGAAAGATAATCAAGAAGCTCATATGCACCGTCCACAGGCTCCTTGCTGTCTGAAAAAATATTTCTGAAATCCTGTTCAAAGGTCGGTCCGTCTGCATTTATTCCCAGCCTTTCAAAAATGGTTTTCCACCTTAACTGATAAAGCGTTTTTTTATCTATTTCCCCTGTTTCAATTTTCCGCCATAAGCTGTCATTAACCTCTAAAAACACAGGAAAAACCTTTTCGCTGTATTCAATATTCCATTTTAAAAAACCAGTTTTTATTGCAGCCTCTGCGCATTTATTAAAATCCAGCAGAGTATTATCAACATCAATTAAAACATTTGTAATCATAAAATATTTTCCTCAACATATTGAATAACATTATCGTTATTCGAGCAGATTATACCATTTGCAGCCGCCTTAATTTCACCACACGCATTTGAAACGGCATAACAAATGCCCGCTGCTTTAAACATATCCATATCATTTTTACTGTCACCGAGAGCAAGTGTTCTTCCGATATCAAGAGAAAGCATTTCGCATAGCCTTTTCAGCCCCGTACCCTTATTCGTGCTCTTATTCATAATTTCAAGATTATTACCCATAGAGCTTACAACCTCTATTTCCGGGTATCGATCATGAATGCGCTCAAGGCATTCTGCCCGGTCACTCATATCCCTGAAAAACGCATCAAAAAGCTCCGGCTTTAAGCTTTCGTTTTTAAGCATAGCCCCGAAATCCTCAGCCCTTTTCCGTTTTTCCATAATAACCTGCTGAAAACGAGGATTGATTTTATAATAGTCAAAGCTTTCCTTATTAACCTTGTTCTTATCTGCCCAGGGATAACCACCGCTATAAATTTCAATAAAGGTTTCATATGAGGTAAGCAGAGCATAAATACCAACAGCAGTATCCCTTTCAATCGTTGAGGAATACATAATACCTTTGCCCTTTTCATAAATTCCCGAGCCATTTGAGAAAACGAAATACTTAACATATTCCTCATCACGCACTTCGGCAGGAATTTCATGATATGTTCGACCGGTAACAGGAACAACGGATATTCCCCTTTTGCCAAGCCGTCTTATTGCTTTTAAATTTTCATCACTTACTTTTGAATGATCATCAAGCAGTGTTCCGTCCATATCAACGGCAATTAATTTTATATCCATAAAACACCTAATATTGAAACAGAGGATATTCAAACGAATACCCTCTGCATGAATCATTTAACAAATTCTTTAGTAACCTTTACTATATTTTCGGCACTCAATCCAAATTGCTTAAGAAGATCCTTAGCAGGACCGCTGTGACCGAATTCATCATTTACACCGATTCTCTTAACAGGAGTCGGGCATTTTTCCGAAAGGCAGGCACAAACTGCTTCGCCGAGTCCGCCGATAATGCTATGTTCCTCTACAGTAATCACCCTGCCTGTTTTTTCAGCAGAAGCCACAACAAGCTCTTCATCAAGAGGCTTGATTGTTGCAATATTAATAATTTCAGCATTTATGCCGTCTGCCTCAAGCACCTTACCGGCCTCAATTGCTTCGGCAACCATTAAACCGTTTGCAATAATTGTTACATCGTTGCCTTCTTTAACAACCTCGCCCTTGCCGATTTCAAATTTATAGCTTTCATCATGAAATACAGGAACAGCAAGTCTGCCGAATCTTAGATAAACAGGCCCCTCATATTTATATGCAGCCTTAACCGCCTGCTTTGCTTCAACATCATCTGCAGGGCAGATCACTACCATACCGGGAATGGAACGCATAAGCGCAAAATCCTCACAGCACTGATGCGAAGCACCGTCCTCGCCAACTGAAATACCGGCATGCGTTGCACCGATTTTGACATTAAGATGAGGATATCCGATTGAGTTTCTTATCTGCTCAAATGCTCTGCCCGATGCGAACATCGCAAAGCTTGAAGCAAACGGAACAAGACCCATTGTGCTTAAGCCGGCAGCAACGGAAACCATATTAGCCTCTGCAATACCGCAGTTGAAATGTCTGTTTGGATAATCTTTCTGGAAAATACCTGTTTTTGTTGCAGCAGAAAGGTCTGCATCAAGAACAACAAGATTATCCGCTCCATCGGCTGCAAGCTCCTTAAGAGCTGTACCATAGCTGTCTCTTGTTGCAACATTTTTAACTTCTGCCATTCCTTACGCCTCCTCTAACTCTGCAAGCTTAGCATTAAGCTCTGCCATCGCGATTTCATATTCTTCAGTATTCGGAGCTTTACCATGCCAGCCGACTGCATTTTCCATATAGGATACGCCCTTGCCCTTAACGGTTTTCATTATAATGGCAAACGGCTTTTTGCTTTCATGGAACTTTTCAAAGGCTGTTTCGATTTCATCCAGATTATTACCGTCTATAACAACACATTCAAAACCGAATGACTCTGCCTTTTTATCAATAGGCTCTGCGCTCATTACATCCTCGCAGGCACCGTCAATCTGTAAACCGTTCACATCAATGATAACACAAAGATTATCAAGATTGTAATGAGAAGCAAACATCATAGCCTCCCATACCTGACCCTCTTCAATTTCTCCGTCGCCGAGCATTGTATAAACACGAATATCCTTATCAAGATATTTAGCGCCCTTTGCCATTCCGCAGGCAGCACTGATACCCTGACCGAGTGATCCCGTACTCATATCAACACCGGGAACAGTATTCATATTCGGATGACCCTGAAGATAAGAGCCGATATGACGAAGCGTTTTTAAATCTTCGGCAGGGAAAAAGCCTGTATATGCAAGCGCACTGTAAAGCGCAGGTGCAGCGTGACCTTTTGAAAGAACAAAGCGGTCTCTGTTCTCCATTTTAGGATTTTTTGAATCCACATTCATTTCCTTGCCATAAAGATATGCAAGCACATCTGCCGCTGAAAGGCTTCCGCCCGGATGACCGGCCTTTGCATGATAAGTACCCTCAATGATTCCCAAACGGATTTTCGCCGCAAGAATCTGAAGCTCTTTTTTCTGCTTATTATCCATAAGTTAAACTCCTTTTTACTGAAGTCAATAAAGTATTTTCATCGACTGATTCTTTTCTTTATCAACTTATATCTCTTTTACTACCCTGTTATTTTAACATTATGATAAAAATACTGCAATAGTAAATTTAAAATTACTACCTTATCGTGCCATTCGCATTTTTGCCTTGGTTTCAGCATCTATTTTGTAAAACAGCATGGGAACGGCACTGATCAGTGCCGAAACACCGACAAAGCCTATATATGAAAACATAATTATATTCTGCATTTTTGCAGGAATGCTGCCTGTTTCGTAAACAACCTGCGTATACCCCGATGCTGCAACAATAAGAAGACCCGCCGCAACACACATAGCATTGCTCAGCTTGATTGAAAGGCTTAAAATCGCATAGTTTACGCCCTCTTTACGCTCGCCCGTATTATAAAGACGATACTCTACAATATCCGCTGTCATAACAAGAGGAATATATGTATTTGCCGCAGTAAGAAAGCCGATTACAAACTGAAAAAACATAATCATATACAGCGCTGCATTACCATATCTTAAAGCACTGCTCTGCGGAAGAAGCCAGTAAAAAACAGTAATCGCCGTATTAAAGATAAATGCAGCAACCGAAAAGCCGATATAGGTTTTCTTTTCTCCAAGCTTCTTATTGATCAGCGGAACGACACAAATTCCTATAAATCCCGAAACACCGCCGAAAACACCAGGAAGCCATGTTGCATCAGCCGTAGTATCCATAACCATTCCGAAGAGATTGATTTTTCCGATTAATGCACCGTTTGCCTGAACACAGACAATAAGCCCCATAGAACGGGCAAAGCCAAGCATATTAATCAGAAAAACAATAAAAATCATTTTGTTGCTTTTTATTTCGGAAAGCATCTCTTTTATCGAAACGGTTTTGGCGGATTTTGAACTTTCAACCGCTTCTGTATTTTTCTTATACATGAATATAATAAGAGAAGTACCAAGCACGAAGAAAACAAGCGCTGTTATAAAATAATATTCCTTATCATCATAATTGCCCTTTATCATTCCCAGCAGCATCATAACTACGGTTACAAAGGCACCGGGAAGAGCAAGCGCCATCGTTTTTGCAATATTGGAAAAGCTTGCGGCAATATTTCTTTCATCCACATCGGGAGAAAGCAGAGAAAGCATACCCTGAGACGGAATATCGGCAAAGCTCATAGCCATATTCCACAAAACAGTTGTTACTGTAATATAAAGATAAAGAAAAACTTTACTGCCGAATTTATCAAACGGAATATAAATAAAAATCAGAGTAGTTAAAACAGCCAGAGGAAGCGCACTGCGAAGCACCCATGGGCGCATTTTTCCGCCTTTAAGCGAGCTTTTATCAATCATCGCACCGATAAGAGGATCAAAAACGCAGCTGATAAGCTTTGCCGCAAAAATGATAATTGCAGATGCGTAAAAAATATTACTGTCAAACGAAGAATACATTTTATTGTAAAATTCCGTCTGGAAGCTGTTAACATATCCGATAAATATCTGAACACCAAAAATACCCAAGGCATAAATAAGAGCTGATGAAACAGACAAAGTTTTATTCTTTTTCATATGTAAGCCCTTTCTTAACAGATTTTCATATCCCTGTAATCAGTTATGCCATGGGAAGCATTACCGTTTTATTTGCAGAAATTACTGATTCTGATTACCCTGCCGCTGAAATCGGTTACCACAGCATCATTATCGATAATTGTGCATTTGCCGAATATCGGTGCACCAATTACAACAGAATTTTCAAGCTCACCGGTTTTTGCTGAAATTTTATAAATCTTGCCATCCGATGCACCGAAGAAAAGCGAGCCGTCTTTCAGCACAGGTGTTGGCTCAATTGTTTCAGCTTCACCGCTTGTATACGGTGCAGTATAAATCATTGCTTTTCCCGTTTCAAACCGCCATTCTTCTGCCATTTCATTTGTATTATAAGCTATAAGCCCCTTATTCGCTGTTGGAATATATGCCGCATTGCCATCAATAACAGGCTGAGCGCTTGAAGAAAAATTGATATCTTCATATGTATCCTTATGCAGTATTTCGCCATTATTTGCATTAATAAGCATAATGGAGTTTGAATCCGCAGCAATCAAAGTGTTTTCATCAATAACGGCGGGTGTTGAACTTCTGAAACGCAATTCGCTGTCTTTATTTTCCCAAAGCTTTTTGCCTGTTTTTTTATCAAGAGCAACAAGCGCATCCCAATGCGAGCTTACAAGAAGCTTATCCCCTGCAACAACAAATTCAGCAGGCGAAGCCTCGCCGTGATTTCTTATATTTTCCCAAATCACATTGCCGTTTTCAATATCATATGCGGTTATGCCTGCTGCACAGCCTGCATACAGCACACCGTTTTCAGCAACAATACCGCTGCTTGTTGAAAGAGAAGAGCCAAGCTCCGCCTTTTCAACCCATATTTCTTTGCCGTTTTTTGCATCAACGCAATAAATATTGCCCTCTGCATCCTGCGCAAGCAATTTATCGTTTTCAATCACAACATTGTTTTTGATTGAATTCAGCGTTTTATAAACCCAAAGAATTTTTCCGCTTTCTGCATCAAGTGCATATATACCGCAGGAACGAGGATAATCCTCATCAACCGTTGCAGTATAGATGATATTATCCTTCACAACCGTATCTGTAAACAGAATATTATCCTCAAGCGGCGTCGTCCATTTTGCTTCTTTAACATCCGACATGGTGCCATTCCAATCATAATAGTGCATATTGGTTGTAACAGAACCATCCGTTGCAATGTGAATCATTCTTGCGCCGCTTACAGAGGAATCAATACCTCCGCAGTCAGGACGGGCAGTTGATATTTTACATATACCATTTTGATTTTCTTCAATATAATTATAATGATAATGACCGAAAACCCAAGCGATAAGATTATGCTTTTTCAAATCAAGATCTTTTCTGTCAAAAGAAATAACATAATCATCATTAGGCGGTATATTATGATTAAACATAACAACCTTCATATTCGGATCTGTATTTGCCAGATCATTTTCAAGCCAGAGCCAGCGGTCATTTTTATTATAGGCAGATTTTCTGTCCGCCCCGGTCTGAAACGGTGTAACAACATAATGAACATTGCCAATCTCAAAGGAATACCATACCGGTCCGTAAAGGCTTTCGAAAAGCTCCTCGCCGTATTTTCCGTCAACATAATCGTGATTTCCGATAATGTAGCGAACAGGCACACCCATATTCTCGGTATTCATATCCTCAATATGCTTTTTAAGCCCCGGCTCATAGCAGATATCGCCTGTATGAATCAAAAATGCAGGCTTGTCGTTTTCCGCAATATCCTTAAGATAATTTATCCATTCGCCAACGCCGTTTTTACCGATTTCAGTATCAGAAATCTGAAGAAAGCTGTGCGCAGAGCCTGCTGCAATATCTGATTTCTGCAAATCAAAATCATAGCCCTCTGCCTTATTCCTGTCGGCTGAAAGATAATAATTCTCTGTCCAATAGCCGGCAGGGGCGGTAACTGTTATAAAACGGGTTTTTCTGTATCCCTTTAAAAAGAATTTGCCGTTTTCATCTGTTTTAACAACATTGCGTCCGTCAGAAACGCTTACATTCGCAATTGGATTTCCATCCGCCGTAACAGTTCCCGAATAGCCCTTTGAACTGTTCAACCCAAATACAAGGAAACACACAACAGCAGCAATAATTAAAATTAAAATCAGACTCAAAATAATCAAAACAGTCTTTTTACTCATAAATATTTACCTTTTTTTCAGTCAGTAAGATTTCGCTATTCTGACATCAAAATAATGCTTTACTGACCGTTTACTTTAAAAAACATTTTCATTATTTACTTTTTAAATGCTCTGCCGCAGCAGTTACAAAACCACGGAAAAGCGGATGCGGCTTATTCGGTCTGCTTTTGAATTCAGGATGGAACTGACCGGCCACAAACCACGGATGACTCGGGATCTCCACCATTTCAACAATATGATTATCCGGCGAAGTGCCTGCAAAAATCATTCCGCCCTTTTCCAAATCATTTCTGTAATCATTATTAACCTCATAACGATGACGATGGCGCTCATAAATCATAGAATTATTATAAAGCGCAAAGGCTTTTGATTCGGGATTGAGAACACATGGATACTTGCCAAGACGCATGGTTCCGCCCATTTCCTCTACATCCTTTTGCTCGGGAAGAATATCAATAACAGGATATGCCGTATCGGGATTTATTTCAGCCGAGTTTGCACCATCCAACCCAAGCACATTCCTTGCAAATTCAATAATGGCAATCTGCATTCCAAGGCATATGCCAAGATAAGGAATATTATGCGTTCTGGCATAATTGCAAGCCTTGATTTTACCCTCTATCCCCCTGCTGCCAAAGCCGCCCGGAACAAGTATTCCATCCATATCACCAAGGATTTCATCAAGATTTACATCGCCCTCCAGCGTTTCACTGTCTATCCAGTTTATATCAACAGCAGAATGTGTTTCAATGCCACCATGCTTCAGTGCTTCATTAACCGAAATATAGCTGTCATGCAGCTCAACATATTTACCCACCATTGCAATCTTAACTGTCCGAACAGGATTGCGCAGTGCATCAAGCATATTTTCCCAATCCGTTAAATCAGGCTGACCGCATTTAAGACCAAGCTTTCTGATAACAACCTCATCCAGACCCTCATCCTTAAGCATCATAGGAACTGCATAAAGAATATCACAATTGTTATTTTCAATAACACATTCTCTATCTACATTACAGAAAAGAGAAATTTTTGTTCTGATATCATCAGAAAGCGGATGCTCTGTTCTGCAAACAATAATATCGGGCTGAATACCGATTGAAAGCATTTCCTTTACACTGTGCTGCGTAGGCTTTGATTTAAGCTCATCGGAGGCTGCAAGATAGGGAACAAGCGTTACATGAACAAAAAGGCAGTTTTCCCTGCCGTATTCAACAGAAAACTGACGAATAGCTTCCAGGAAAGGCTGGCTTTCGATATCTCCGATTGTTCCGCCTATCTCAACAAAGCACACATCCGGCTCTGCTTCCTGATTTTTCTCTACAAATCTTTTAATTTCATTTGTTACATGCGGAATAATCTGAACTGTTTTTCCGCCGTAAACACCCTTGCGTTCATCGGTTATAACCTTCCAGAAAACCCTGCCTGAGGTAAGATTTGAATTCTGAGAAAGAGATTCATCAATAAATCTTTCGTAGTGACCCAAATCAAGGTCTGTTTCCGCACCGTCATCCGTTACAAAAACCTCGCCGTGCTGAACGGGATTCATCGTACCCGGGTCCACATTAAGATACGGATCAAGCTTCTGCGCCGTTACCTTTAATCCTCTTGCTTTCAGAAGTCTGCCAAGAGATGCCGCAGTAATTCCCTTACCCAGTCCGCTTACAACTCCGCCTGTAACAAAAATGTACTTTGTTTTTTTTACCACCGTCTTGTCCTCCTTAAATAAAAGTTATTTATTCTGCTTCTTCGGATCGCAGGTTAAGCGAATTCCGAGTTTTTTCATTATATTCTCATCAATAGGTGAAAGAAGAACAGAGGTGTGCATTTCGCAATTTTTAAGATTACAAAGCTGCTCCATAGCCCTTGCCGCATTTTTATCGTGCACTGCTGAAATGGAAAGTGCAATCAGCACCTCATCCGTATGAAGCCTTGGATTTTTATTTCCGAGATGATTTGTTTTAAGCTCCTGAACCGGGATAATAACCTCCGGCGTAATCAGAAGAATCTCATCATCAAGACCTGCAAGATGCTTTAACGCATTTAAAAGCATTGCCGAAGCGCAGCCAAGCAGATTAGAGGTTTTGCCTTTTACAACTGCACCGTCATTAAGCTCTATTGCAGCCGCAGGCTCACCCGTTGCTTCGGAAAGTTCCCTTGCCGCAACAACACTTTTGCGTGAGACTTCGCTTATTCCTGCCTGCTTCATAAGAAGTTCTAATTTATATATTTCATTATTGCTGCCTGTACCTTTAACAACAGAATCAAGAGCAGCAAAATAGCGCCTTATAATCTCCTGCTTTGCTGCTTCGCAGACTGCAGCATCATCAACAATGCAGTTTCCTGCCATATTAACACCCATATCGGTTGGAGATTTATAAGGGCATTTGCCGTAAATCTCTTCAAACATAGCACGAAGAACCGGAAAAATCTCAACATCTCTGTTATAGTTAACAGTCGTTTCGCCATAGGCCTCAAGATGCCATGGGTCTATCATATTGACATCATTCAAATCCGCCGTTGCAGCCTCATACGCTGCATTAACGGGATGATTAAGCGGAATATTCCATATAGGAAAGGTTTCAAATTTTGCATAGCCTGCCTTAATTCCTCTTTGATTTTCCTGATAAAGCTGGGAAAGGCAGGTTGCCATTTTTCCGCTTCCCGGTCCGGGAGCAGTTATAACAACAAGCGAACGGCTTGTTTCGATATAATCATTCTTACCATAGCCGTCATCACTTACAATATGTGAAATATTGGACGGATAGCCTTCAATAACATAATGATGATAAACAGGATAGCCGAGCGCTTTAAGCCTGTCCTCAAAAGCAGTTACCCTTGGATGAGAAGCATATTTTGTAAGCACAACGCTTCCCACAAAAAGTCCTCTTTCGGTAAACGCATCTATAAGACGGATAACATCCACATCATATGTAATTCCGAGATCGGCTCTCAATTTGCTGTTTACGATATCCTCCGTGCTTATAACAATAACAATTTCAGCCTGTTCCTTAATCTGTAGAAGCATCTGAAGCTTACTGTCCGGCTCAAAGCCCGGAAGAACACGGGAAGCATGGTAATCATCAAAAAGCTTTCCTCCGAATTCAAGATAAAGCTTTCCGCCGAATTCGGAAATTCTTTCCTTGATTCTTTCCGACTGCATTTTTAAATACTGGTTGTTGTCAAATCCTGCTTTATACATTTTTTCTTTTCTCTTTTCATCAGATTTCTTTAATAATAAAAAACAAAAAACGGCTGCACCGAGGTACAGCCGTCTGTACTTATATATTATACAGGAAAGATAAGGCTAAATCAATATAAATATTTTTTAATTTTCACAGGGCAGTTTTAAAACAATATTTAATCTGTTGTCCATATACTCTGCGGAAATACTGCCGCCCATCTGTTCAGCCAGCGTGCGGGAAATCGCAAGACCAAGCCCCGTTGATTTTCTTGTACTTTCAACGGTATAAAACCTGTCAAAAAGCCTTTGAACCTGCACCTCATCAAGCCCGGAAGCAGTATTTGAAAAAACCATTTTGCCATGTTCATCAAGAATTATGCTCAAATCGCCGCTGCTGTATTTTACTGCATTATTCAGAAGGTTGGAAAAAATACGGCTCAACGCAGAGCGGTCTGCAAGGCAGACAATCTTTTTATCCGGCAAATTTATTTCAGGAACAATATTATGCTCAACAAGCGTGGCATAATATCCTGCCACGCTTTCTTCAAGCACATTATTTATAATCATTCTTTCCGGTTTCATTTCCCCATCAACAGTCAGAATAACGGAGTATTTAAACAGCTCCTCCGTTAAACTCTTCAAACTTTCACACCTTTCTCCGATTATTTTCAGATACTTTTCTGTTTCAGGCGTTTTTTCCTGCTTTTCAAGCAAATCAAGATATCCGAAAATTGCCGTAAGCGGCGTTCTTAAATCATGGGAAATATTTGTAACGGCATTTTTAAGCTCCGCATCTCCCTGCACAAAGCGATGGCGTTCATCACGCAGCCTTCGAAGCTGAACATTTATTGAAGAAGCAAGGCTTCGCATATATTTATCAGACGAAGAAATATCAATAAGAGTATTGGTATCCGTTATGAGCCTGTCGGCAAAGGCTGTTTCGATTTCCTTTGCTGATTTACGCAATAATACAATTCTTATAACCAAAATGATAATGATAACTGCCATTATGCCGATTATGGCCCATAACAAAATATCCATATGTTCTCCTTATTATTTTAAATCCTTTTTCTTAAATGCGATTATACCGCAGAGATTAGCCGTTACAGTTATTATAATTGAAAAAATTATATTTAAAACAGGATGCGTAATTTCGGTATTGGCCATTAGAATTCCCTGACCCGTCGGAAGAAACTGCATTAAAAATTCATAAACTGTTCTTTGTCCGCCGCTTACATATAAAGGATTAGGCATAGGATCTCCCAACTCCATTCCATTCAATGTCATATGCACATCCCTTGTTATCTCAGGCTCACTAAGCGCATTATAAATAACACTTGCAATCACCATAAGCAACAATGCAATAGTAATTGCCAAAACTGCTGATACTGCGTGCTTTGAGCAAAGCATACAAAGCAATGTCAATACCGAAGCAATCGCAGCAGTAAAGCAAACGATTATCAGAATATAAGTGATAAGCGTACTGATTTCTCCCTTCCAGCCTCCGACCAGCGGAACGCCGACACAAAAATTGCCCAACAGAAACATAGAAAGAATAATAAGGGAGCCGAAAAAGCAGGTTATAAAATTTGCAAGATAAATATTTTCTCTTTTATGCCCTACTATAAGTTTATTTCGCATAGCTTTATCGCTGTATTCCTTGCCAATATACAATGCAATAAACACAGCATACAGAACACCGATAAGAGGAACCATTTCAAAAAGCACATCATCAAGCTTAACATTCTCAAGCCATTTGTAAGAATCCACTATTTTCGGTACTGTAAGCGCCAATGTTACACCTGCAACAATCCAAAGGGATAATTCTTTTTTCAATCTGCTGAAATTCGCTTTTAAAAGTTTAATCATGTCTGCCACCTCCAACAAGATTTACATAATAGCTTTCAAGGCTTTCTTCCCTTTCGGAAGCAGAAATCAATTCGCAGTCTTCGGCAGACAAAGCATTGATAAGCTTTGTCAGATTAACCTTTGCATAAATATCCGCTTCGGATGCAGAAACAAATTTATATTCTATTCCCATTTCATCAAGCACTCTTGAAAGAACCGCAGTTGATGAAACCTCCAGCCTTGTGCATTTTCGGCAGGCGCTTTCAAGCTCCTCTGCACTGATTTCCTTAACAATTCTGCCCGCATCAATAAAGCCGTAATGCGTTGCAAGGCGTGACAGCTCATCAAGAATGTGGCTGGAAATCAGAACTGTTATCTGTTTTTCACGGTTCAGCTTTAAAATCAGCTCTCTCATTTCAATAATGCCCTGCGGATCCAGCCCGTTTGCCGGTTCATCCAGTACAAGAAAATCCGGATCACCGACAAGCGCAACTGCAATTCCAAGCCTTTGCTTCATACCAAGTGAAAAATGCTTTGCTTTTTTCTTGCCTGTATTTTCCAGACCGACCAATTTAAGAATATCATCAAGTCCGTCAAAGGACGGCAGACCGATAATACGATACTGCTGTTTTAAATTATCCTCGGCAGACATATCAAGATAAATAGACGGTGTTTCCACTACAGCGCCCATTCTTCTGCGTGATTTTGCAATATCCCTGTCCGTGTTTTTTCTTCCATAAAGCGTATATTCGCCTGCGCTTGCCTTCTGAAGTCCGCAGATAATGCGAATCAGTGTTGTTTTTCCTGCACCGTTTTTTCCGACAAAGCCATAAATTGCACCCTTCGGAACGCTCATGGAAAGCCCGTTTAATGCTTTAAAATGCCCGTAATTTTTACAAACAGCATCTGTTTTTAAAACATATTCCATAATGAATTCCTCCTTTTGATTTTACAGCAATTATAATTGGCTTCTGTTAAGAAATCGGTTAAGAAAACCGTTAAGAATTCATTAATTTTCCGAACGCATTTTAAAACCGATGCCCCAAACGCTTTCAATATAATCCTTATTATTTATTTCTCTTAATTTCCTGCGAAGATTGCTGATATGAATTTTAAGCGAGCTTTCCGTACAATCAGGTGTATCCCCGCTTATCCGTTCAAGTAAAACGGATTTTGCGATAACCTGGTTCGGATTTCTCATAAGCAGCTTTAAAATTGCGTATTCCGTTCGTGTCAGCCTGATTTCTTTTTCCGAAACGGAGGCAATATGCGAATCCGTATCAAGCAAAATATCATCAAAAACAATCTTTTCGCCTATACCGCCGTATTCAGCCTTCCTGAGCTGAACGGAAATTCTTGCAAGCAGTTCTTTCATATCAAAGGGCTTTGTAATATAATCCGCAGCACCGCCTAAAAGCAGCGACACCTTGTCCTCAATTCCGACCTTTGCAGAAACAATTATAACGGGAATTCCTTTTATTTTCGGCAATACCTCTTCACCGCTGAGTCCCGGCAGCATTAAATCAAGAAGTACCAGATCGGGAGTTTGCGAGGATAAAAGCATAACCGCCTCCGTTCCGGAATAGGCACGAAGCACGCCATACCCCTCGGCTGTCAATACCTCTTCCAGCATATTTCCGATATTCATATCATCATCAACAATTAAAATTTTCTTCATCATTATCACCGATATTATTTTAACATTATATGCATAGTTTTTAAAGACATACAGTGGTTAAGAAAAAGTTAAAATACCCCTTGAAATTTCGTCTGTTTTACACCATTGTATTATTTGTAAAAAGCTCTTTATATTTTTCAAAAAGTATGCTACTATAAATATAAAGTATATTCGGCAAGCGGAAATTCGCTTGTGTAAAAAAACAGTTTGCGAACGGAAGTATCTATTCTATAAATTACGCCATCTCGCAAACTGCAGTAAAAAGGGGTATTTTTATGCAGCATGAAATTACAGCAAGACAGCAGCTTCTTGACAAAAACGGAAACATCGCTGAGCCGGGCTTTGCAAAAAAGCTTTTATGGGAATACAGCAGAGCGGACATTAAAGCGCCGAAATGGCGAATTAAGGAATGGGATTACTATTACATAGGCAATCAGGATTATGGATTATGCCTGACTCTTTCCGATTCGGGCTATGTAAGCTGCCTTTCTGTTTCGCATCTTGAATACGGCAAAAATCCTGTTCAGTTCAACGATTCCGAGCTTGGCTTTTTTCCGCTCGGCAAGCTTAATCTTCCGTCAACAAGTGAAAGCGGAGATGTAAAAGCAAGGGTAGGCACCTGCGATATGAATTTTGAAAACGATGGCATCAAACGCAGGCTTCACGGCTCTTATGATAATTACTGCAACAGCAGAAAAGCACTTATTTTTGATGTTACTTTAACGGAAATTCCCGAAGAAAGTATGGTTATAGCAACACCCTTTGATAAGGATAAGCATTTTTATTATAATCAGAAAATCAATTGTATGCGTGCTGACGGCTTCTTTGAATTTGACGGCAAGCGCTACGAATTCAACAAAGAAAACGGCTCACTTGCAACACTGGACTGGGGCAGAGGTGTCTGGACCTATGACAACACATGGTATTGGGGTTCAGGGCAAATGGTGCTTGACAGCGGAGACACCTTCGGCTTCAACATCGGCTACGGCTTCGGCAACACATCCGCTGCAAGCGAAAATATGCTGTTTTACAACGGCAAATCTCATAAATTAGAGGATATAACATTCAACATTCCGCAGGAAAACGGAAACTTCAAATACACGCAGCCTTGGACCTTTACTTCATCTGACGGCAGATTTGAAATGGAATTCAAGCCGATTATTGACAGACAGGCACCTGTTGATTTAAAGCTTATCTGCATGATTCCGCATCAGGTTTTCGGACTGATTTCAGGAACAGCCATTCTTGACGACGGCACGGAAATCAAGGTTAAGGATAAAGTTGTTTTTGCCGAAAGAGTACATAATAAGTGGTAAAAAGACCATAAAAAGGAAGAGCAATGCTCTTCCTTTTTTAGGTATAAACCCAATTTATATTTGGCGACCAAGGTTTCTACCTCATTAATTATAGTCTGATTAAGACTTTTTGTCAATAGTCTTTTTTGGAATATTTTATAATTTTTGAGAGGTGAAAAAAAGTGGACTATATTGACAGATTGACTGAAATAAGAAATGACAGGGATATAAAGCAATCAACCATAGCGGAAATATTAGGTGTTAAGCAATCTGCCGTTTCAAAATATGAAAAAAGAAGAACACAATATACGGTTGACGATATCATAAAGCTGTGTAATTTTTATAAAATTTCTGCTGATTATATTTTGGGATTGCCCGAGAACTTGGAGTTTCCGAAAAGAGATTAATCCATACCGGGTGCATAGGGACGGTGTCCTCAATATTTCGAAAAAAGGAAGAGCAATGCTCTTCCTCTTTTGATTTATATTTACTTTAAGAAGCCCTGCACGATAACTTCCTCCGCTTCTTCTTCGTTCATACCGAAGGTCATAAGCTTCAGAAGCTGATCGGAATTTATTTTTCCGATTGCCGCCTCATGAACAAGCTGAGCATCCGCACTTGCCGCATCAATTTCAGGAATAGATGCAATTTTTGCATTATCCATAATAATGGAATCACACTGAACATGCGCACGGCAGTCACAATTTCCGATAACCTTAGGATGAAAAACCTGAACAGAATCGTTTTTTCCGACACTTCGGCTGACAATCTGGCAAACTGATTCATCGCCGTTCATATTGATTTCTACATTGGATTCCGCAAACTGCTTTCCATGTGTCATAAGCCTTTCCGTTATGGTAAGCTTTGCACCCTTTTCAAGATTGGCAGTTGTATCTCTTTTTGTAGAATCAACACCTTTTATCTGCACCATTTCCATTTCGGCAGAAGCATTTTCATCAAGATTTACAACGGTAACGGGATTTAAAATTCTTGCGCCGGTTCCCTCACCTTCGCCGTAATGCTTTTCAACATATTTTACCTTTGCGCCCTTGCCGACATAAAAGGTATGAATTCCGTCATGCTGGCTTTTTTCACTGCCCGAATTATGGATTCCGCAGCCTGCAACGATAACTACATCGCTGTTTTCGCCGATATAAAAATCATTATAAACAACATCTGTCATTCCGCTTTCCGAAAGGATAACAGGAATATGCACACTTTCATTCTTTGTATTCGGAGCAATTCTGATATCAATACCCGGCTTATCCTCCTTAGGGATAATTTCAATATGCTCCGTGCTTCTTCTGCCCATTGCAGAGCCGTTTTTTCTGATATTATATGCACCGCTCGGAATCTCGTGGAGATCCGCAATGGTTTGAAGCATTTCCGAATCAATTTTAAGCATGGATTATCCCTCCTTTCTGAAGCTGCAGGAGCTTTCACTGCTAAGCTGCTTTAAAAGCTCAGGGAAAATTTCATCCTTTGCACCCTGCTTCGCAATTTTACCGTTTGCAATTATAACAATTTCATCAGCCAGCTGCATAATTCTCTCCTGATGACTTATAATAAGCACACTTTCATGGCGGTTTTTAGAGATTGTTTTAAAGCTTTCAACAAGCTTTGCAAAGCTCCAAAGGTCTATTCCTGCCTCCGGTTCATCATAAATGGCAAGCTTAAGATTTCTTGCCATAAGAGAAGCAATTTCTATTCTTTTAACCTCTCCGCCTGAAAGTGAAGTATCCACCTCACGATTCAGATAATCGGCAGAGCAAAGCCCGACGCTTGTTAAATAAGCGGAACATTCATCGCTCGGCAGCTCGGTTCCGTGAGCAAGACTTAACAGCTTACGCACCGTAAGCCCCTTAAATCTGGGCGGAGTCTGGAAGCCATAGCCGATACCAAGCTTTGCTCTTTCATTGATCGGCATATCCGTAATATCCATGCCGTCAAAAAGAATTTTTCCGCCTGTCGGCTTCTCAATTCCCATAATCAGCTTTGCAAGCGTTGATTTGCCGCCGCCGTTTGGACCTGTTATAACAATAAACTTTCCGCTTTCTATTTTAAGATTGATTTTATCAATAATTTCAAGCTCTCCGTTCGGAGAATCAACCTTAAATTCAACATCCCTTAATTCTATCATATATTACTCCTTTCCAGAGAAAAATTCTTTTGCTACACGAACGCTTTCCATTGCATCCTTCGTATACCAATCCGCATCAATCATATCGGCATAGGATTGGGTTAAAACCGCACCGCCTACAAAAATCTTAGCATCTGTATTTTCATGAAGAAGCTTGATTGTTCTTTCCATTGACGGAACAGTAGTTGTCATCAGTGCAGAAAGCCCTACAAGCTTAACATCATTTTCAACAACTGCATTAAGGACCTCCTCCTCGGGAACATCCTTTCCGAGATCTATAACATCAAAGCCATAATTTGCAAGCAGCACTTTAACAATATTTTTGCCTATATCGTGGATATCGCCGTGAACCGTTGCAAGAACAATTTTATCTCCGTTTTCCTGCTTTGCACCGCTGAGTATCATTTTTTCCTTAATTACATCAAACGCAGCCTTTGCCGAATCGGCACTCATAAGCAGCTGGGGCAGGAAGATTTTATTTGCTTCAAAGCCTGCGCCAACCTCATCAAGTGCAGGAATGATATGATGATTTATAACATCAAGCGAATCATTATCCTTCAGAAGCTCTTTTGCACAGACTGCCGCATCCTCTTTCATTCCCTTAACGATTGCCGTATGAAGCGTAACCTTTGCTTCTGCCTTCGGCACTTCCGAAACCGTTACACTTTCTATATATTCCGAGCAGTTTTCATCAAGGGCTGAAAGCGCATTGAATGAATAATAGGCATTCATCATAGCCTGTGACTGAGGATTTATAATACCTGCCGAAAGACCGCTTTGAAGCGCAAGCGTAAAGAAAGCAGTATTAACAGCTTCTCTTTTCGGCAGACCAAAGGAAATATTGGATACACCGAGAACCGTATGCACACCAAGCACCTCTTTTATATATTTAACAGCCTTAAGTGTTTCGATTGCGTTATGAATATCCGTGCTTATCGTCATGGTCAGCGCATCAACGATAAGATCCTTTTTCTCAATACCGTATTCAGCGGCAGTGTTTATCATTTTTTCCGCTATTTTAATTCTGCCCTCTGCATTTTCCGGTATACCATTTTCATCAAGACAAAGGCAGACAACAACCGCACCATACTTTTTTGCAAGCGGAAAAACCTCTTTCATATTCTTTTCCTTGCCGTTTACGGAATTCAGCATCGGCTTTCCGTTATAAATACGAAGCGCCGCTTCAAGAGACGCAGTATCCGTTGTATCTATCTGAAGCGGAGTTGAAAGCACGCTCTGAAGAGAATAGACAGCGCTTTTCATCATTTCAGTCTCATCAATTTCCGGAAGCCCTACATTTACATCCAGAATATGAGCGCCTGCATCCTTCTGGGCAATACCTTCTTTTATAATGTAATCTATATCATTTCTTCTTAAAGCTTCCTTAAACAGCTTTTTACCCGTAGGATTAATTCTTTCGCCGATAACAATGGGCTTTGCGGAAAGCTCAATCGTTTCACTGTATGAGGAAACGAGGCTGAAATTCTTTTTTTCGGGAATATTTTCGGAAATATCCGCACAAAGCTTAATCATTTCTTCAAGATGCTTCGGTGTTGTTCCGCAGCAGCCGCCAAGATAAGACACACCCAGCTCGGCAATTCTTTTCATATCCTCAGCAAACTCAGACGGGGAAACATTATAAACCGTTTTACCATTTACACTTTCCGGAAGTCCTGCATTCGGCTGAACGATAATCGGCAAACTTGTCCATCTTCGGATTTCTTCAACAAAAGCAATCATCTGCTTCGGACCGAGCCCGCAGTTAAATCCGATTGCATCAACACCAAGTCCCTCCAGCATTGCAACAGTCGTTTTTATATCCGCACCTGTAAGAAGCCTTGCATTTTCATCAAATATCATTGTAACAAGAACGGGTAAATCACAATTTTCCTTTGCCGCAAGAACTGCCGCTTTGATTTCATAGGTATCGCTCATTGTTTCAATAAGCACAACATCCGCGCCGTCTTTACCTGCATTTATCATTCCGGCAAAAATATCAATTGCATCCTTGAAATCCAGATCTCCCATAGGCTTAAGCAGCTTGCCTGTAGGGCCGATATCAAGGGCAACCTTTCTGCCCGCCTTTTTTGCAATTTCAACGCCTTTTCTGATAACCTCTTCATAATTATCCATTTTAAGGCGGTTGGCTCCAAAGGTGTTTGTTGTAATATATTCACAGCCTGCCTCAGCATAAGCCGTATGAACTGCAAGCACCTTTTTCTCATCTGTTAAGTTTAAAAGCTCCGGCAGCTCCCCTGCCTTTAAGCCTGCTGATTGAAGCATTGTTCCCATGCTTCCGTCAAAAAATTTAATCCTCATAATCGATTCCCGTAAAAGCTGTAACTGATTTTGTTGGTATCATCTGACAGGTATCCGTAAGCGTAATACCGCACCTTTTGGTTATTTCAAGAAGGCTGAAAAGCTTTTTCTGCTCGGATATATCCAAATCAAAATAACCGGGCGAATATCTCTGCCTTGTTTTTACCTTGTTTTCTTTTTCGATATGATCCTGAACAGCATCGCAGATTTCTTCAATCTTGGAAGCAAGCACTGCCTGCATAATAGCAAGCCTTGCCCCCTCAGCCGAATATGTGCGAAGCAGCCTGTCCCCTTCCGTACCGACGGTTGCCGCAAGTATGGCTACCTTTGAACAGCCCTTTAAATTCTCTGCAAGCCGTTTGCTTTTAAACTCAAAATTTTCAATAATCAGTGTATCTTCCGTAACAATGCAATCAAAAATTCTGTATATACTTTTCGGCTCAACGGTTTTATCAACCTCATTCATAAGGTTGTCTATCAAATTTAAAAGCCTTTCATCATCTATTGTACTTCTTGTTCTTAAATATCTTAATATTTCCGCTTTATTCATTTATGATTTCAGACAAGCCTTTCATTATAGATTCTGCCACTTCGGGCTTATTCATTGTATAAATGTGTATATTATTCTGCCCGTTTGCCATTAAGTCTATAATCTGCTCGGTTGCATAAATTATTCCTGCCTGCTTCATAGCCTTTGGATTTTCGCCGAAACGCTCAAGGATTTTCATAAACTTTTTAGGAAAAGCACAGCCCGAAAGCTCAACGCTTCTTTTAATCTGATTTGCATTTGTAATCGGCATAACACCTGCAATCAGCGGAACATCTATTCCCTTTATTGCACAGTTTTCCATAAAGCGATAGAAAATCTCATTATCAAAAAACATCTGCGTTGTAAGAAAATCAATTCCGCAGTCCACCTTTTCTTTCAGATGCTGAAAATCCTCCACTCTGCTTGTACTTTCGGGATGAACTTCCGGATAGCACGCTCCGCCTATACAGAAATCTCCATGCTCCTTAATTGTGTTAACAAGCTCATAGGCATAATGAAAATGCTGTTCATCAGGAAAAACAAAACCCTGCGGAATATCGCCTCTTAAAGCAAGTATATTTTCAACGCCGTTTTCTTCAAGCTCCGTCAAAACACGGTTTATCTTATCTTTAGTTGAAGTAAGGCAGGTTAAATGTGAAAGCGGCGTAACACCATTGTTTTTGATTTCAGCTGCAATCTCTGTAGTAAAACCGGAGGTTGTACCTGCTGCCCCATAGGTTACGCTCATAAATGCAGGCTTGCTTTTTGCCATTTCACGCACAACCGCCTTTGTAGTTTCAATCTTGCTCCATTCCTTCGGAGGGAACACCTCAAAGGAAATATTCACCTTATTCTTTTTTAATATATCGGATATTTTCATTGTATCCACCTCTCAAATTTTATATTGTATCAAATTATTATAATAAATTCAATACTATTTCATACAAAACAAGTAGGTTTTTTAAGGATTACATTGCTTATTATTCAGTTCATTAAATGCAGCTATCGTTTACAGCGAATCGCCAAGCTGAGAAAAAAACGCACCCAAAGCATTTATTTCTTCTGCACTTTTCCCCTCTGCTATAGCACAGGCAAGCGCTGAAACAGACATATTTACGGCACACGGATCTATACAAAACACCTTCTTTTCGTAAATTATAAATCAGAAAACAATATGAAAAAATAAGAAAAAACGAGAAATCAAGAGCAATTGTATATTTTTATAAATTTGTTGTTGACGAAAAAAACTTCTTGTGCTATTATATTCCCACGCATTAAAAATGTAATTCACTATTAACGGAGGAAAACAAAATGTCAACATTTATGCCAAAAGCTAACGAAGTTGAACGCAAGTGGTATGTTATTGACGCTGAGGGCAAACCTCTCGGAAGAGTTGCAGCAGAAGCAGCAGTTCTTCTTCGCGGCAAGCACAAGCCAATCTTTACTCCAAATGTAGATTGCGGCGATTTCGTTATTATTATCAACACAGATAAAGCTGTTCTTACAGGTGATAAGCTAAACAAGAAGCTTTATCAGCATCACACAGGTTATATCGGTAACCTTAAGGAAGTTAAATACGGCACACTTATGAATGAAAAAAGTGATTTTGCTATGGAGCTTGCTGTTAAGGGTATGATTCCAAGCACAACACAGGGCAGAAAGCAGCTTACAAGATGCCACATTTATAAGGGCGCAGAACACAAGCATGAGGCTCAGAAGCCTGAAGCTTGGGAAATGTAAGGGAGGTTTATAGATTATGTACGAAACAAATCCTTATTTCTACGGCACAGGCAGAAGAAAAGAATCTGTAGCAAGAGTTCGTGTTTATGCAGGAACCGGTAAAATTACCATTAACGACAGAGATATTGATGATTATTTCGGTCTTGGCACACTTAAGCTTATTGTTCGCCAGCCGCTTAATCTTACGGAAACAGCTGAAAAGTTTGATATCGTATGCCGTGTAAACGGCGGCGGTGTAACAGGTCAGGCCGGTGCAATCCGTCACGGTATCGCAAGAGCACTTCTTCAGTATGATGAATCACTTCGTCCTGCTCTTAAAAAGGCCGGATTCCTTACTCGTGATCCTCGTATGAAGGAAAGAAAGAAATATGGTCTTAAGGCAGCTCGCCGTGCACCACAGTTCTCAAAGAGATAATTTGTTTACAAATCCTCAAACTATTGTTTGGGGATTTATTTTTTATTACAACATTGTATAATAAATATGTTAAAATTGTTTTTTTAGGGGTAAAAGATGGATAACTATATAAAATGGCTAAGAAAAAAGATCGGTCACAAAAAATTAATTTTAAATTATGCAGGCTGCATAATCTTTGATGATGCAGGCAGATTGCTGTTACAAAGGCGTTCTGATTGCAGTAAGTGGGGCTTTTTAGGCGGAATGATTGAGCTTGGGGAATCTGTTGAAGAAGCTGCTATAAGAGAAATTAAAGAAGAAAGCGGATTAGATGTTGATATAACATCCCTGTTTGGCATTTATTCAAAATATTTTGCTGAATATGCAAACGGCGATAAAGCACAGACGATAGTTCATATTTTCAAGGCTAAGACAGTCGGCGGAACACTGATTGATAAAAGCGAGGAAACGCTTGAATTAAAATATTTTGATTTAAACGATACACCGCCTTTGTTCTGCAAACAGCATCAGGATATACTTGATGATATAAAAAGCGGAAAGGAATATGTATATAGGTAAACACATGGGTTACATAGACAATATTAGAAAGCATATCGGTCACAATCCTATACTTTCAGCGGGTGCAACAATTGTTGTTTTAAAAGACAACAAAATCCTTTTAAATCTGCGTTCCGATACAAACACTTGGGGAATTCCGGGCGGTTCTCTTGAACTTGGAGAAACGCTTGAGGGAGCGGCTGCAAGAGAATTGAAAGAAGAAACAAATTTAGATGCGGAAAGCTTTACACTTCTAAATGTGTTTTCAGGCAATGATTTTTATTTTGAATATCCGAACGGCGATAAACTATACTCCGTTATTGCCCTTTATCGTGCTGACAATGTAACAGGAAACCTAAAGGCAACAGATGGAGAAAGCTTTGAACTTCAGTATTTTGGCAAGGAACAGTTGCCACAGCTTGAAAGCAGGGCAAAGAAAATTATTGATTGGTTGATTGAGAAAGAGATTATATTATGAACATTAAGATAAAACCTGCCGAAAACGGCGAAGCAGAAAAGATATATCATTTTTACGAAGATATATGCAGAGGATTAGAGGGAGCGCAATATTCTCCGCTATGGCAAATAGGCTTATACCCCTGCATTGAGGATATAAAGAACCATATAAAAAATAAAGATATGTATATTTCTATTATAGATAGCCGAATTGCCGGCGCACTGGCAACCGTTAACCACGGCGATTATTCATCGCTTCATTTGTTTGCAGTTCATTCCGATTTTCGCAATCAGAATTTAGGCGGAATGATGATGAACAAGCTTTTTGAAATTGCAAAGGAAAGAAGCAACAGCAAAATTATTCTTGATGTTGTTAAAGGAAACCTGCCTGCTGAGAAGCTTTATCAAAAAACGGGATTTAAATATATCGGAGAAAAAACCGAATTCATTGAGCGTATCGGCAAGGTTGATTTTAACATTTATGAATATAGCATTTAACAAATAACGGAGAGCATATGCTCTCCGTTTAATTCTATTTAGGCGCTTTCAGGCAACGAATTGCATTTAAAATTGCAACAACCATTACACCCACATCGGCAATAATTGCAATCCACATATTTGCAATGCCGAATGCACCAAGCAGAAGCGCCGCAAACTTAACAGCCAGCGAAAAAACGATATTCTGATAAACAATTTTCAAACATTTTCTTGAAATCTTAATACCAAGCGAAATTTTCATCGGGTCATCATCCATCAAGACAACGTCCGCCGCTTCGATTGCCGCATCAGAACCCATTGCACCCATTGCAATCCCGATATCTGCCCTGCTCAGAACAGGAGCATCATTAATACCATCACCGACAAATGCAAGCTTTGATTTTTCGTTTTTTCCCTCAATCAGCCTTTCAACTGCGGAAACTTTATCGGCAGGCAGAAGCTCACTATGCACTTCATCAATACCAATATCTTCCGCAACCTTTTCGGCAACTTTTTTTGTATCGCCCGTAAGCATAACTGTTTTATCAATGCCTGCTTTTTTTAGAGCGGCAACAGCTTTTTTTGAATTCGGCTTTTCAATATCGGAAATCACAATATGCCCTGCATATTCTCCGTTTAATGCAATATGAATAATTGTTCCCACATTATGGCAGGATGTACACGCTATACCAAGCCTGTTCATCAGCTTTTCGTTGCCTGCTGCAACCTGTACATTATCTACCTTTGCAATAATACCATGACCGCTGATTTCCTCAATATTCTTTACTCTGCTTCGGTCCGTATTTTTGCCGTAAGCTTTTTGCAGGCTCTTGCTTATGGGATGTGATGAAGCGCATTCAGCCAAAGCGGCATATTCCATCAGCTTTTCTTCATCTATAGCATTGTGATGAACCGCCTGAACCTCAAAAACGCCCTGTGTTAAAGTACCTGTTTTATCGAAAACAACGATTTTTGTTTTTGAAAGCGTTTCAAGATAATTTGAGCCTTTGATAAGAATACCCGCCTTGCCTGCTCCGCCTATACCGGCAAAAAAGCCCAGCGGAATGCTGACAACAAGCGCACACGGACAGCTTATTACAAGGAAAATCAATGCGCGGTAAATCCATTCCTGCCACTCGGCTGTATTGCCGCTGATAAGGCGAATTACAGGCGGAAGAACCGCAAGCAGAAGCGCCGAAGCACAAACAAACGGCGTATATACTTTTGCAAACTTTGAAATGAAATTTTCAGATTTTGATTTGCGTGAGCCGCTTTCCTCAACAAGCTTCAGAATTTTTGAAACCGTTGATTCTCCGAACTCCTTAGTCGTTCTGATTTTCAGCACACCGCTTATATTTACACAGCCGCTTATAACCTCGCTGCCTTCAACAACCTCCTTCGGCAGGCTTTCGCCTGTAAGCGCACTTGTATTTATTGAAGACAATCCGCTTTCAACAATTCCGTCAAGCGGAATTTTTTCGCCGGGCTGAACCACTATAATACTGCCTACGGTAATTTCAGACGGATCAACCCTTTTCAGCACACCGTTTTCCTCGATATTCGCATAATCCGGGCGAATGTTCATTAATGCACTGATATTTTTTCTGCTTTTTCCAACGGCAATTCCTTGAAAAAGCTCGCCTGTCTGATAAAACAGCATTACGGCAACGGCTTCGTTGTAATCGCCCTTTTGTTCATAAATTCCAAGTGCAATTGCACCAATTGTTGCAACAGCCATTAAGAAGTTTTCATCAAAAATTCTGCCGTTCAGTATTCCCCTGAATGCCTTTTTCAGAATATCATAGCCGATAACGAGATAGGAAACGAGGCAGAACACCATTCTGACCCAAATAAGCACACCATTTGACGGAATCACATTCGCTATAATCAGAATTATGGCTGAAGCAATAATCCGCCAAAGCATTTTCTTTTGCTTTTTATTCATAGTACAACCTCTCAGAACGCAATCTCACAGTCCGGCTCAACCTTTTTACAGGCTTTCAAAACGGCTTTCATTGTTTTCTTTTCGTTTACGCCCTCTTCAAATTCAACATTCATGTTCTGCATCATAAAATTAACGGAAGCTGAAACTACACCGCTTGTTTTATTAGCAGCCTCTTCCATTAAATTCGCACAGTTTGCACAATCCACTTCAATAGCATATGTTTTTTTCATAATAAACACCTCATAAAAATAATTTAAAATATTTGAACGCTTTAACAATTAAGCACTTGTTTAATCGTTCTGTTCGCAGTATAATCATAAAGGATACAAAAATCAACGGATTCAGCCTGTTTTCTTCCGTTCGGAATAAATCTGTTTCCAAAAAGGATAAAAAGGAGAAAAAATATGGAATTTATCTCATTGCCGCATGATCACGGCACAAATGACTGCAATGATTATTTGAGAAAAGAGCTTAATAAACAGGACCGATTTACAGTTGCAGCTGAAATTGCAAAACAGCTTGGCGATTCTGCAAGAATACGCATCTTCTGGATTTTATGCCATTACGAGGAATGTGTTATTAATATTTCCGCTCTTATGGAAATGAGCAGTCCTGCTGTTTCACACCATTTGCGTATTCTTAAAGACAACGGACTTATTGAAAGCCGAAGAGAGGGAAAAGAGGTTTATTATAAAGCAAGAGATACGGAAATATGCCGCCTTCTTCATCAGATGATTGAAGAGGTTATGGAAATAGCCTGCCCTGAAAAAGACAGTGAAAGCAGCGCCTCTTCCCCTGCCGAAACAGTAAAAAAGGTGCATCATTATCTTCTTGAACATATCAATGAAAGAATAACGATTGATATGCTTTCGGCAAAATTTTTAATTAATCCGACAACACTTAAGAAGACTTTTAAAAAGACTTACGGCACTTCTATCGCAGCACATATGAATGAACACAGAATGAAACATGCTGCCAGAATGCTTCTTGAAACAGATAAGAGTATTGCTGAGGTTGCCAAAGCGGTCGGATATGAAAGCCAAAGCAAATTTACGGCAGCTTTTCAGAAATATTATAATACTGCGCCATTAAAATATAAAAATCAGCAGTGATTTGCAAAAAATGCTTGCATTTTATAAATCAATATGTTATAGTATTTGAGCATTAAGGCATTCATTATTTGCGCCGGTAGCTCAGTTGGATAGAGTGTTTGGCTACGAACCAAAAGGTCGGGGGTTCGAATCCCTTCCGGCGTACCAAATAGAAGATATGAACTTTTGTTTATATCTTCTATTTTTTTGTTTCTTTAGCAAAGAGAAAAACCCGGCTTATGATATACACCCCAAAAGTGTCTGACTTTTGGGGTGTATATTATTAATGCGTGGCTGATTTCAATACTGTGCTATAAAGTGATATTTTTATACTCTCTTTTTCTTATTTATTATTCTTACAAACAGCAGACAGATAATCATTGCTGCAGGGAAAATAACGGAGGACAAAAGACCCTTTGCAATATTATCATTTGAGCCGGAAACAAAACCAACAATGGATGGTCCCACTGTGCAGCCCAAATCTCCGGCAAGGGCAAAGCTTGCAAACATTGTTGTTGAAGCCTTCGGAATTTCTTTTGAAGCAATTGAAAATGCTCCGGGCCACATCGGCGCAACTGCAATACCGCAAAGTGCGCAGCCGATAAGTGAAACAATTGCATTGCCTGAAAGTGCAGCCAATAAATAAGCACCTATGCAGACAATGGCTCCCACTATAAGAATTTTTGTTATATCGGTTTTATCATCAATTCTTGAATAAATCACTCTTGAAAGACCCATAAGAACTGCAAAGGCACACGGACCAAGCAAATCACCGATTGTTTTTGAAACCTGAAGTCCTGTTTCGGCAAAGGCAGATGCCCATTGGCTCATTGAAAGCTCACTTGCACCTGCGCATATCATTATTATGAGCATAAGCCAGAAAAGAGGATTTTTCAGCATATCGCTGAATTTTCCGCTCCCCTTTTCCTCTTCCAGCGTTCTGATTGGAACAAACATAAAAAGAAAGATATTGAAAAGCGGAATGATTGCCCATAAAACAGCAAGAAGGCGCCAATTGTCCATTCCCGCAAAACGGAAAAAGATTGTTGAGAATAAAACGATTGCGGCACAGCCCCAACAGTAAAAGGAATGAAGAAGTGCCATTGCCCTTGCTTTGTTTTTGGTTGGGCAGGCTTCAACAATGGGGGAAACAAGAACCTCATCAAATCCCCCGCCGACCGCATAAAAAATATCACAAAGAACAAATCCGATATACGGGTTTTTAAAAATAAACGGAAAAACTGCAAGCCCTGCTGTTCCGATAACGGCACAGATGTTAGCAAAAATCATTCCGTTTCGGTAGCCTATTTTCTTTATAAAAACAGGACAGAAAGCATCAATAAAAATTTCCGTAAAAAAGGTTATGGTTATAAGCACGGTAAGCTTTGTAAGTGAAAAGCCGAATTCCGTACCGAGTCTAACGAAAAGCAGAGGCAGAAATGTAGTTGTAATAGCCTGCGAAATATATGCAAGATAGCAGGCCAGCTGTGTATGTTTAAAAGTTAATTTCATAAAATCACCAATATTCAATTAATAAACCAAACAAAAACAATCCAAAAGCGGTTGAATTGTTATCCTGCTTGCCGGCAGTAAGCATTATAAACGATTATACTTTTATTTGCAACTTGAAAAAACAGTTGTTCAGTAGTAATATATTCATATGAAGAAACTATAGTAATGTGAAAGTACGAGGGATTATTATGAATTGGGAATTTAATCTTCCGGTAAAGCTTGTTTTCGGAAACGGAAAAAGGCATCATTTAAGTAAATATATTGATGAAATCGGCGGAAAGCAAGGCGTGCTTGTCTGCGGAAAAAGCTTTGTCAAAAACGGTGTGGCAGATGCGTTTATGAATCATTCAAACGGAAGAATAAAAGCGGTTTTCAGTGACATCCGCCCGAACCCTACAACAGACAATGTTGATGATTGTGTTAAGCTCATAAGAGAAATAAATGCCGATTTTGCAGTTGCGCTCGGCGGTGGCTCTCCGATGGATTGCTGCAAGGCAGCCTGTGCTATTGCAAAGGGAAATGATGTTATCCGCTCCTATCACAGCGAGGGCAAACCCGTTGCGGCAGAGGAAGCCATCCCTATGATTGCCTTTTCAACAACAAGCGGAACGGCATCAGAGGTAACCAATATTTCAGTTTTAACCGATGTCGAAAAAAATCTTAAAAACCCTATGAATGATCCTGCAATGTATCCGAAAATTGCAGTTATAGACCCGGAATTGACGCTTAGTGTGCCGAAACAGATAACGGCTTCAACAGGGCTTGATGTTTTAAGCCACGCAATTGAAAGTTATTGGAGTACGCTGAACCAGCCTGTCTGCACTGCCTGCTCGATTTACAGTGCAAGGCTTGTTTTTGAGTGGCTTGAAAAAGCATATAATGAGCCTGATAATCTTGAGGCCAGAGAGAAAATGGCAGCGGCAAGCATAGTTGCAGGTGTTGCATTCAGTCATCCGAGAACAACCGGAAGCCACGCCTGCTCGTTTCCGCTAACAAATATTTATGGTTTGCCCCACGGAGAAGCATGTGCCTTTACTTTGGATTATTTTATAAAATTTAATGCTGACAATGCAGATAAAGACGGAAGAATAACGGCGCTTGCCAAAGATCTTGGCTTTGACAGCCCTTATGCAATGGCAGAGGAAATTTCGGCAATGAAGGAAAGAATGGGTATGAAATCAAGGCTTTCTCAAATCGGATGTAAAACAGAGGAACAGATTTCCGAACTAACAGAAAAAAGTATGAGTATGCTTATGGAACGAAATCCTGTTGTGTTAACAAAAGAAAACATTTACGAAATGTATAAAAATTTAAAATGAGTTTAAAAACTGTACGCTGAGTTATGGTAAAATAGGTATAAGAATTGAAGGAGGGTATTTACAATGCCCTCCTTTAAAGCAATACGGGGGTATGTATGGAAAAAATCAAAAAAGAATTAAAAAAGCTGAAATTCAGTAAATTTATTGTTCTGTTTTTTGCCGGTATTATAAATTCAATCGGTATAACAATGTTTCTGGCGCCTGTTCATTTGTATGACAGTGGATTTTCAGGAACCTCAATGCTGCTGTGGCAGATAACACCGGACAGCTATTCGCTTTCGCTGTTTCTTATTCTGCTCAATGTTCCGTTTTTTATTTACGGCTATCATAAGCAGGGGTTGTGCTTTACGGTGTATTCCGTGTTTGCCGTTTGCTCTTATTCTGCGGCTTCCTATATTTTTACATATGTAATTCCTTATGATTTTGCAGCAGCATCGCCGTTTGCAGGAAAGGATTTGCTGCTTTGCGCAATTTTCGGCGGTATTATTTCCGGTATAGGCAGCGGATTGACGATTCGCTGCGGCGGTGCGATAGACGGGATTGAGGTTATGGCGGTTATTTTTGCAAAGAAAATAGGAATAACCGTTGGTACCTTTGTTATGATTTATAATGCTGTTTTATACATTGTTGTGGGCATTATTCTTCAAAGCTTCATTCTTCCGCTATATTCCGTTATTGCTTATGCTGCAGCAATCAAGGTTGTAGATTTTATTGTTGACGGCCTTGATAAGGCAAAAGCGGCGATGGTTATTACAACGAAAGCGGATGAAATCAGCGCGGCTTTATCTGAAGCCTTCGGATATGGTATTACCCATATTGACGCAAAGGGCTATTATAAAAACAGTAATCAGACGGTTATTTATTTTGCGGTAAATCGTTTTCAGATTGCAAAAATGAAAAACATTATAGATGAGTATGACCCCGATGCGTTTGTTACGATTAATGAGGTTTCCGAATTTATGGGCAGCGATATCAGAATAAGAAAGAAGAGAAAATAATTGTGCATCCTGATAAATTATGTTAAAATGTAAAAAAACAAGCAAAGAGATGATGATTATGAAAAAGTATTCAATAAAAGTTTTGTCAGCCGTTTTTGTATTCGTTTTTATATGTTCCGCCTTTGCAGGCTGCGACGCTTCGGCTGAGCCCGATGTTATCAGTATTTCTTCAGCAGGCGAAATAATTGCCGACATACATACTGCGGCACAGGAGCGCTATATCGGAAAATCATATACGAAAACAGGCACTGCAAACGGAAAAAAGGAAAAAAGCAGACCCATGCCTGTTAAATTTCAATGGAATGCAGGGGATACAGATGATTATCTGTTCAGAATAAGCGAAAACAGTGATATGTCTGATGCTGATGTATACTCCGTTAATACAAATGAAATTGAAATATATAATCTTAAAATTGCAAAAACTTATTACTGGACAGTAGCGATAAACGGAAAAGAAAGCGAAATCAAAAGCTTTTCAACCTGTACGAATGCACCAAGAAATCTGTATGTAGATGGTGTAACCAATGTAAGAGATTTGGGCGGCTGGGAAACAGAAGACGGCATAAGAACAAATCAGAACCTTATTTTTCGCTGCGGCAGGCTGAATGAAAGCAGCGCCGAAAAACCGGTTATTGAAATAACAGATGCCGGGAAAGAGGTTATGCTCTATGAGCTTGGCATTAAAACGGAAATAGACCTGCGCAAAACAGATACGGGCGAAATTGGAGGAATAACGGAAAGCCCGCTCGGAAGCAATGTTCAATATGTAAGCTGCCCAATGGAATGGGAGGGAGATACCTTTAACGGCAATAAGGAACAGCTTTTAAAGGTTTTCTCAATTCTTGCCGATGAAAACAATTATCCTGTAATTTTTCACTGTAACATCGGTACAGACAGAACAGGTATGATTGCTTATCTTATTAATGCACTTCTTGGTGTATCCGATGATGATTTGCACAGGGATTACCTTTTTTCAAATTTCGGCAATATCGGGGGAAAGAGAAATGCAGGCGGACTTGAAGAAAGTGTTTATTATAAATCTGTTGCTGAGGCTGAGGGTGATACCTTAAGTGAAAAGGCATATCATTGCCTTGTTGATTTCGGCGTTCCGGCTGAACAGCTTGATGCAATCAGGGATATTTTATTGCCGCATTAAAACGGAGGGCATCTGCCCTCCTTGCTTTTTTACTTATGCAATAATACAAATTCTTTATTGACTTAACATATTACATACTATATAATAATATGAGGCACGGGGTTTTTATGGATTTCCGAGCCTATTTTACTGTATAAATAGGAGTTATCATTATGGTTAGAGCAATTGTAGGTGCCAACTGGGGCGATGAGGGCAAGGGTAAAATTACCGATATGTTTGCTTCCAAAGCTGATATCGTTATTCGCTTTCAGGGCGGTGCCAATGCGGGCCACACAATTATTAATGAACACGGAAGATTTGCACTTCATTTAATGCCGAGCGGAGTTTGCAGTGAAAATGCAACCTGTATTATCGGAAACGGTGTTGCACTTGATATAAATAAATTTATAAATGAGCTGGAAGAAATTAAAAAGGCAGGGCTTAATCCGAAGCTCCTTGTTTCGGAACGCTGCCAGATTCTTATGCCTTATCATATCCTGCTTGATGAATATGAAGAGGAACGGCTTGGAAAAGCTGCTTTCGGTTCAACAAAAAGCGGTATTGCTCCTTTCTTTTCAGATAAATATGCAAAAATCGGTATTCAGGTTAATGAGCTTTTTGATGATGAAACCTTAAAGGCAAAAATCAAAAATATCTGTACGCTCAAGAACTTAACATTAAAATATGTTTATAACAAGCCGCTTCTTGATGAGGACGAGCTTTTTGCAATCTGTATGGACTATAAGAAAAAGATTGCTCCTTTCGTTTGCGATACGCATACATATATTCAGAATGCGATTAAAGAAGGGAAGGAAATTCTTCTTGAAGGTCAGCTCGGAACGCTTAAGGACCCTGATTTCGGAATTTATCCCATGGTTACCTCTTCTTCAACTCTTGCAGGCTATGGCTGTGTCGGTGCAGGTATTCCTGCAAATCAGATTAAGGATATTGTTGTTGTAACAAAGGCGTATTCAAGTGCTGTCGGAGCAGGCGAATTTGTTTCGGAAATCCTTGATGAAGATGAAGCACAGGAGCTTCGCATCCACGGCGGCGATAAAGGCGAATTCGGTGCTACAACAGGAAGACCGCGCCGTGTAGGATGGTTCGACTGTGTTGCAACCCGCTATGGTGTTGAGTGTCAGGGGGCAACGCAGGTTGTTATGACTGCGCTGGACTGCCTTTCCTATCTTGAAGAAATCAAGGTTTGTGTTGGTTATGAGCTTGACGGCGAGGTTATTGATTATTTCCCTACAACGCCAAGCTTAAAGAAATGTAAGCCTGTTCTTAAAACCTTAAAGGGATGGCACTGCGATATTAAAGGTATCAGAAATTATAATGAGCTTCCGCAGGAAACAAGAGATTATGTTGAATTCATTGAAAAGGAAATCGGTTTTCCGATTACAATGGTTTCAAACGGCCCGGAAAGAGAAGCAATTATTTACAGAAACAAGTAAGAATCCTATTGATCTAACCGAGAAAAATACAGAGGGCATGCAGATGCCCTCTTGTTTTGTTTTTTCAGCAACATGCAATTGTAAAGTGCATTAAAATATATCCTTGAATTCCTACTGAAATTGTAGTATTATGATAACACAGAGGTGAAGCAATTGAAAATTTCTACAAAAGGCAGATATGCGCTCAGGCTTATGCTTGATCTGGCTGTAAATAATACAGGCGAAAATATTTCTATAAAAGCAATTGCTGCAAGGCAGGAAATAAGCATAAAATATCTTGAACAGATTATTTCCATGCTTAACCGTGCAGGTTTTGTTAAAAGCGAAAGAGGCGCCGGGGGTGGCTATCGTCTTGCGAAAGCACCTGAGGAATATACTGTAGGAATGATACTTCGTTTAACAGAGGGCAGCCTTGCTCCTGTTGCGTGCATAGAAGAAGCCGAGCAGTGCTCCCGTTATTCCGAGTGTGCAACGATTGCCGTTTGGGAAAAATTAAATACGGCAATTAATCATGTTGTTGATAATATTACTCTTGCAGATTTGGTTGAAGAGCAGAAAAATAAACATACCGATTTTGTCATATAAACATAAAGCCGATTTGCTTCTCTTAAATGAAGAGAGATGGATACGATACACACGGGGAATTCATATCATTTATGAATCAATCGGCAATATTTAAAATTTTTCCAAAAAAGCACTTGACAATTGTTTTGTGAAATGCTATTCTTTTATCAAGCTAATTCCTACTAAGTTTATAGGAATGGTGGTAATTAATCTGAAGGGAGAAAAATAATGAAGAAATTTTTTAGGCAAAATAAATTATTATATATCCTATCTATGCGAATGCCGCGGTGCTGCTGTTGATTTTAATTGTTTTTTAAGATGAAAATAAATTTAAAACATATATTTAATTTAAGGAGATTTTAATTATGTCAGATCATAAATATCATTTTGAAACACTTCAGCTTCATGTAGGACAGGAAAACCCGGATCCTGCAACGGATGCAAGAGCTGTTCCGATTTACCAAACAACCTCTTATGTATTCAAAAACAGCGAACACGCCGAAGCCAGATTCAATCTTACGGATGCCGGAAATATTTACGGCAGATTAACAAACTCAACACAAGGTGTGTTTGAAGAAAGAATTGCTGCGCTCGAGGGCGGTGTGGCTGCTCTTGCTACTGCATCGGGTGCTGCTGCACTGGCTTATACTTTTCAAGCGCTTGCAAAGGCGGGCGATCATATTGTAAGTGCCAAAACAATTTACGGCGGAACCTATAACTATCTTGCACACACTTTCCCGGAGCATGGCGTTAAAACAACATTTGTTGATCCGGATAATCTTTCAAACTTTGAAGATGCAATTCAGGAAAATACAAAGGCAATATTCTTTGAAACGCTCGGAAACCCGAATTCAAATCTGATTGATATTGAAGCACTTTCCGAGATTGCACATAAGCATAATATTCCGCTCGTTGCCGATGCAACCTTTACAACACCATATCTTCTTCGTGCAATTGATTATGGTGTGGATATCGTTGTGCACAGTGCAACAAAGTTTATCGGCGGGCATGGAACAACCCTTGGCGGTGTGATTGTAGACAGCGGAAAGTTTGATTGGACGGCAAGCGGAAAATTTCCTCAGCTAAGCGATCCGAACGAAAGCTATCACGGAATCAGCTTTGTTGCAGCAGCAGGTCCTGCAGCGTTTGTTACCTATATTCGTGCAATTCTTTTAAGAGATACGGGTGCGGCGATTTCTCCGTTCAATGCCTTTCTTCTTTTACAGGGTGTTGAAACACTTTCTCTCCGTGTAGACCGACATGTTGAAAACACAAAGAAGGTAATTGAATATCTTTCAAAGCATCCGCTTGTTGAAAAAATCAATCATCCGTCTCTGGATGACAGATATAAGGAGCTATACAATAAATATTTCCCGAACGGAGCAGGCTCTATCTTTACCTTTGATATTAAGGGAACGGAAACAGATGCTAAGAAATTCATTGATAATCTTAAAATTTTCTCTCTTCTTGCAAATGTTGCTGATGTTAAATCTCTTGTTATTCATCCGAAAACAACAACGCATTCTCAGCTTTCCGAAGCAGAATTTGAAGAGCAGAACATCCATGATAACACGATTAGGCTTTCAATCGGTACAGAACATATAGACGACATTATCCACGATTTGAATCAGGCATTCAAGGCAATTCAGTAATTTTTAAACGAAAGGAAAAGGACTATGGCAATTTATAATAATGTAACGGAATTAATCGGAAAAACACCAATTTTAAAGCTTAATAATTATTCGGAAAAAGAGGCTATTGAAGCAAATATTTTTGCAAAGCTTGAATATTTTAATCCGGCAGGCTCAGTTAAGGACAGAGTTGCAGCTGCAATGATTTCTGCCGCAGAGGAGAATGGAATTCTGAAGCCGGGTGCAACAATTATTGAGCCAACTTCGGGCAATACAGGTATAGGGCTTGCAAGTGTAGGAACGGCAAAGGGCTACAAGGTTATTCTTACCATGCCGGAAACAATGAGCGTTGAACGCAGGAATCTTGTTAAGGCTTATGGTGCAGAAGTTGTTTTAACTGAGGGTGCACTCGGAATGACCGGTGCAATCAAAAAGGCAGAGGATTTAAAAAATGAAATTGACGGCGCAGTTATTTTAGGGCAGTTTGTTAATCCTGCAAATCCTAAAGCACACTATGATACAACGGGCCCTGAAATCTGGGCTGATTTGGAAGGCAGAATTGATGCCTTTGTTGCCGGTGTCGGAACAGGCGGAACCGTTTCGGGTATCGGAAAATATTTAAAAGAAAAAAATCCGAATATAAAGGTGTTTGCTGTTGAGCCATCAAGCTCTCCTGTTCTTTCAGAGGGACACGGCGGTGCACATAAAATTCAGGGCATCGGTGCCGGCTTTGTTCCCGATACGCTTAATACGGAAATTTATGATGAAGTCATTACGGTTCCGAACGAAGCCGCCTTTGAAACGGGAAATAAAATTGCAAAAGCAGAGGGTATTCTTGTTGGTATTTCAAGCGGTGCAGCACTTTGGGCTGCTCAGCAGATTGCAGCAAGAGATGAATTCAAGGGCAAGAATATCGTAGTTCTTCTTCCGGATACAGGCGAAAGATATCTTTCAACAGCGCTTTTTCATAATTAAGAAAACCGCTTTTTCGGCAGGACAGCTCTAACATATTGTTGTCCTGCTATTTTTTATACAGAAAGGAATTAAAAATGTTTGTTTATGCAGATAATGCAGCAACTACAAAAATAAGCAAAAGAGCGCTTACAGCGATGATAAGTGCTTCGGAAAACTATTATGGCAATCCGTCAAGCCTGCACAGCTCCGGGCAGCAGGCAGCAGAGCAGCTTTTCAATGCAAGAGAAAGAATTGCAAAAAAGCTTAATGCTGCCTCTTCAAGAGAAATTTATTTTACCTCCGGCGGAAGTGAGGCAGATAATCAGGCAATTCTTTCCATTGCCGAAAACGGCAGAAAAAAAGGAAAAATGCATATTATTGCTTCTGCCTTTGAGCATCACGCAGTTCTTCATACTGTGAAAAAGCTGGAAAAACAGGGCTTTGAGATAACGCTTCTTGATGTTCATAAAGACGGAATCGTAGATCTATCCGAACTTAAAAATGCAATTAAAGACGAAACCTGCCTTGTGACAATTATGTTTGCCAATAATGAAATCGGTACCATTCAGCCAATAAAAGAAATAGGCAGAATATGCAGGGAAAGGGGCATTGTTTTTCATACGGATGCAGTTCAGGCGGCAGGTCATATTCCGATTGATGTTCAGGATATGAATATTGATCTGCTGTCGCTTTCTGCTCATAAATTCCACGGACCTAAAGGCATCGGTGCGCTTTACTGCAGAAACGCAATCCATCTCCATAATCTGATTGAGGGCGGAGCACAGGAGCGCTCAAAACGGGCAGGAACGGAAAATCTTCCCGCTATTCTCGGAATGGCAGAAGCCTTTGATGAATCCTGTGAAAATATGAATAAAACCTCTGAGTATGTTTCTTCTCTCAGAAACAGGCTGATAGAGGGACTTTCTGAAATTCCGCATTCCGTTGTAAACGGCGATACCGTGCAAAGGCTTCCGGGCAATGTGAATATGTGTTTTGAAGGAATAGAGGGCGAAAGTCTTTTGCTTTTGCTTGATATGAAAGGCATTCAGGCTTCAAGCGGTTCAGCGTGTACCTCAGGTTCGCTTGATCCAAGTCATGTTCTGCTTGCAATTGGTCTTCCTCACGAAGTAGCACACGGTTCTCTTCGTCTTAGTTTATCCGAAGAAAACACACCTGAAGAGGTTGAATACATCATTAAAGAGGTTCCTCAGGTAGTTGAATATTTAAGAAACATTTCCCCTGTATGGGAAGCACTTGAAAAAGGAGATATAAAGCATGTTATATAGCGAAAAGGTTATGGAGCATTTTCAGAATCCAAGAAATCTCGGCAAAATGGAAGATGCAGATGGTATCGGCGAGGTTGGAAACGCAGTTTGCGGAGATATCATGAAGATTTATATTAAGGTTGATCATGGGATTATAACAGATGTTAAATTTAATACTTTCGGATGCGGTTCTGCTATTGCAACCTCATCAATGGCAACAGAAATGATTAAGGGCAAAAAAATTGAAGAAGCGCTGACGCTTTCAAATAAAGCGGTTGTGGAAGCGCTGGACGGGCTTCCTGCTCATAAAATTCACTGCTCCGTTCTTGCTGAAGAAGCTGTAAAAGCGGCGGTTAAAGATTATTATGATAAAAACAACATTCCTTATGATAAATCCGAATTTCCTGATTGTGATCATTGCGAAGGATGCTGCCACAGTTAGGAAATAATCTTAATATATCATTGAAAATATACCGAAATTTGTTTTTGATGAACCGCAAAGAGCTATAACAAAGGGACAGGCGGTTGTTATTTATGATGGAGATACCGTAGTTGGCGGTGGAACAATAAAATAAAGCGGATATTTTCATATCCTGCAATTCTTGTATATTCCGTAGTATTGATTTAATTATTATATTTATAAAAACACAACCCATTCTTGTTTGAGAATGGGTTGTATTTTATCTTCTGTATTCAATTGTTCTTCAAAAATTCTTCTAAAATATCGGCAGCCATATGAACAAGCTGATTACAAGGACGCTTTTTATAATACTGCTCTGTTCTGGGCTCGGGAACCGGACAGCGATTGCCGTTTTTATCAAGTCCCAAAAGCTCACGACAGACTATTGAACCGTTTTCCGCTTCAAATTTTTCGGCAACTTTTTGAATTCTTGTATAAACGGAAGTTTTGCCTTCATCGGCATAAAGAGCCGAAATAACAAACGCCATTCCGGAAACGGTTCCGCATACCTCCCTCATTCTGCCGATTCCGCCGCCGAAGCCCATTGTTAATCTTTCGATATCAGCAATATCCATATTAAGCTCTTCTGCAAATGCAGAAGCAACTGCCTGAGCGCAGTTCAGCCCTTGCTTAAAAAGTGCCTCTGCTTTTTCGCCCTTACTCATTTTCTGCAGGCTCATTGCTGGTAACCTCCTCCGGTGTTTTCTGGAATAAGGCTGTTAAATATCTTTCCCCGTCAACTGTAAAGGAATACTTTGTACCCGAAGCAACGATAACGCCGTTTTCATACCATCCGACAAACTGAGCACCCGGCTCTGCGGTTGCAATAAGCGTTACTCTTTTGCCTCTTGCATATTCGCCCTCGCCTAAAATATTGCCGTTGCCGTCTACATCAACATAAATACGGAATTTAGATTCAGTAGGCTTGGTAGTTGTTTGCTTTGCTGTAGTGGTTGTGGTTTTTTCCGTTGTTTTCTCGGTTGTTTTCTCAGTTGTAGATTCGGTAGTCTTTTCAGTTGTTTTTTCAGTAGTATTATCAAAGCTGTTGCTGCTTGAACTTTCGGAATAACTATCGGATATGCTGATTGTATCAGATTCGCTTGTTTCAGGTTCCTTGCCGCCGCCCAGACTGGTAACAGCAAAAACAACACCCGCTATAACCGCAATAAGAATAACAGCAAGAACAACAATTATAATAATGCTTTTCTTAGTTGCCTTTTTTTCATATGCCTCATCATCTTCATATTCATCAAGATATCCGCCGTTTTCAACAATTTCATCGCTTTCATCATAAAGCGGAGAACCACAGTTCTGGCATATATATCTTCCGTCCTCATTCTCTGAGCCGCAGTTTCTGCATCTCATAAGAAAACCTCCTTAAACAGCTTACTTACTTTTTATTGCTTAGACACAGGTATTGTAGCATATTGAATATGAAATAACAACCTTTAATTTAATTGTTTACATATTCATTATTGATTAAAATATTATAATATGCTATTATTAAAATACTATTATACTTTTTGAATGGAGAAAAAATATGAGCGAACAAATTCCAAATATGGATTACAATGCGGATGAAGTGATAAAAGGCTTCAAAGAAAAGTTCAGCTGGGCAAAGGCTGATGAAGTACAAGCTGTTGTTAAGCCAAAAAAAATATGGCTTCGGTTGCTTCTTTCCTTGCTCGCAACAAGTATTGCAGGCGGAATTATTTACTATAATATGCTTCCTGCGCTGAATTTTAAAGATTCGCAGATGTATACCTTTTTAATTGCACTTATTGTAATCTTTATGATAGCTTTTTCCTTTGCATGCCGGGCAAATAAGCTTATTGAGCGAAAGGAATATGTTAAAAGCAAAGCAAAATTCCCCGTTGCAATTATTGCTGTTCTAGTTGTAATTATGATTATCGGCTCTGTTTGCGGTGCAACCATTTTCCGTGCAGGCTCATACAGCAAGCTTATGCCGGTTACAAACAGTGAATTCAGCGAGGATTTCAAATCCATCAGCTATGACAGTGTTCCTCGAATTGATCAGGACAGAGCATTAACTCTTGCGGATCAGCAGCTTGGCTCTCTTGCCGAATACAAAAGCCAGTATGTTGTTTCAAACACAACAACAATGATTAACTATAAGGGAAGCCCTGTAAGAGTTGCCTACCTTGAATACGCAGATGTTTTCAAATGGTTTAACAATACAAAAGAGGGTCTGCCGGCTTATATGATTATAGATCTTGTTACACAGAAGGTTTCGGTTGTCAACTGTAAAGAACAGTTCGGCGAGGGTATCAAATACAGCCCCACGGAATGGTTTAACGAAAAGCTTTACCGCCACATTCGTTTCCAGTATCCTTCCGCACTTTTAGATACACCGAATTTTGAAATCAACGATGAAGGCAGACCTTACTGGATTACTCCGGTGCTTGATAAAACCATCGGCTTATTCGGAGGAACAGATGTTAAGGGCGCTATTATAACAGATGCTCTTACCGGTGAAAGTGAATATTACGATATTGAAGCGGTTAAGAACAATTCCGAATTGCAGTGGATTGATGTAGTTTACAAGGATACGCTCGTGCTGGAGCAGTATAATTATTACGGAAAGCTTAAGAACGGCTTCTGGAATTCAATTATTTTCCAGAACGATGTAAATCTTACATCAGAGGGCTGGGGCAGTATTGCGCTTGATGATGATGTATGGGTTTATACAGGTGTAACCTCCGCTGAATCGGATTCTTCAAACTTCGGTTTTATTCTTTGCAATCAGAGAACGAAAGAAACAAGATATTATCAGAACGGCGGCGCAATGGAAAATGCGGCGCAGCGTTCAGCACAGGATGCTGTTCAGAACTATGGATATAAGGCTATATTCCCTATTCTTCTTGATATTGAGGGTAAACCAACCTATTTTATGAGTCTTTACGGAAGCAGTAATACCGTAAAGGGCTATGCACTTGTTAACCTTGATGATAAAACGCTTGTCGGAACCGGTCTTTTGGATAATACAAACAAGAGCGATGCACAGGCATTGAATGCAGCAGTTGAAAACTACATCTATGCTCTTCAGGACAAAGGAATCATCGGCAATGATGTAGACCTTGATGATTATATTGTTGATGATAACAAGCAGCCGAGTGAAGAAAAACCTGCCGAAACAAACGGAAACACTGTTAAAGGTAAGATTTCATCAATTAAAACCTCGGTAAACAACGGAAATACGATTTATTATCTTGAAATCAGCGAAAAATATTATTATATTTCCGTTGCAGACTGTATGGAAGTGCTTCTCGTTAACCCGGGCGATACAGTAACAATCACACTCGGTGAAAAATCAAACGGTGTATTTATTGAGGCTGCAAAGGTAGAAAAATAATTTCAGAAAATAAAGGGATGGTTTTCCGTCCCTTTAAATTAGTTGGAGGAAGTATAAAATATGGCTTCTAAATCTTATATTCAATTTCAGGGCGTTTCAAAAAGCTACGGCAGCGGAAATGCAAAAACCTATGCTCTTTCAGATGCAAGCTTTGAGATAAACAAGGGCGAATTCTGCGTGATTCTCGGTGAATCCGGTGCAGGTAAAACAACCCTTCTTAATCTTCTCGGCGGAATGGATACGGTTTCGGGCGGAAAAATCAGATTTAACGGAACAGAGGTTTCTTCTCTTAAAAAGAAAGCACTTATTGAATACCGCCGGTACAATGTAGGTTTTGTTTTTCAGTTTTATAATCTAATCCCTAATCTTACTGCTATTGAAAATGTTGAAATAGCAGCTCAGCTCTGCAAGGATCCGCTTCCTGCAAAGGAAGCGCTTGAAATGGTTGACCTTTCGGCACATGCAGATAAGTTTCCGGCTGAGCTTTCGGGCGGTGAACAACAGAGAGTTGCCATTGCAAGAGCGCTTGCCAAGAATCCGAAAATGCTTTTGTGCGATGAGCCTACAGGTGCACTTGACTATGTAACGGGAAAAACTGTTCTTAAAATGCTTTACGATTTAAGCAGAAAGCAGAATACAACAGTTGTTATTATTACCCATAATCAGGCAATTGCTCCGATGGCAGACAGAATTATCCGCATAAAAAGCGGTAAAATTGAATCAAACAGGAAAAACAGCAAAATTATTCCGATTGAAGAAATAGAGTGGTGATGCCGATGAATTTTTCAATTTTAAAACTCACAAGGCGAAGCATCAGGTCCTCTTTCGGAAGATTTCTTGCCATTCTGCTTATTGTTACGCTCAGTGTCGGGTTTTTCTCGGGGCTTAAAATAACGAAATCAGCAATGGCAGAAACCTGCAATGATTATCTTATCAAACAGAATTTCTTTGATTACAGATTGCTTTCCACAATAGGCTTTACCGATAATGATGTAAAAACCTTTCAGGGCGATTCTGCTGTCAGCCTTGCCGAGGGCGGCAAAAGTGTAGATGCGTTGCTTAAGTTCAATGAAAAAACAGCCGCATATAAGCTTATTGCTATGCCGAAATATATCAATAATCCGGCTTTGGTGTCAGGAGAAATGCCTGCTGCTGAAAATGAATGTCTTGTTGATGCAAGAGTTTTTGATGAAAATTGCATCGGAAAAACAATAGAGCTTTCAATCGAAAACAGCAAGGATATTTCTGACACGGTTAAAACAACGGTTTATACAATTACGGGAACTGCCAGCTCACCTCTTTATCTTGGCAATAACAGAGGAACAGCAAATATAGGCAGCGGAACACTGACGGGATTCGTTTATATTCAGCCGGAAAACTTTACAGGTGAATATTATACAGAGCTTTATTTAACACTTTCGGAAAATGCGCCTGCCTACAGCAGTGATTACAAAAAACTGATTACTCAGCAAAAGGGACATATTTCAGAGCTTTTCCAGACTGCAATTGAAAACCGCGCATATGATACCCTTGGTGTCAGCAAAGATGATTTATCTCTTCTTGCTGCTGTATATGGCATCAGCACGGAAGAACTCGAAGAAGAGCTCAGAAAGCAGATGGATTTTGAGGAACCCACTACTTATATTTTTACAAGAGAAGAAAATCAGGGTTACTTAAGCTTTGAAAGTGATACCTCGATTATCAGCGGAATTGCAAATATCCTGCCTGTTTTCTTTATTCTTATTGCTATGCTTGTCTGCATTACAACTATGACACGAATGGTAGACGAGGAACGCACACAGATTGGTGTGCTTAAGGCAATGGGCTACGGAAACGGGGTAATAACAGGTAAATATCTGCTTTATTCCGGAGTGGCAACTGCTATCGGCTGGATAATCGGATTCTTCGGCGGAACTGTCGGTATTCCAAAAATCTTTTGGTTTGCATACAGCTCGCTTTATGATTTTGCACCGATTAAATATATTTTCAATCCTTCGCTTGCACTCAGTACACTTGTTGTTGCACTTGCCGGAATTCTGGGCAGTGCGCTTATTTCCTGCTTCAGAGAGTTATACAGCAATCCTGCCGTTCTGATCAGACCGTTGCCGGCTGCCAGCGGAAAAAGAATTCTTCTTGAAAGATTCAGACTTCTCTGGAAAAAGCTTTCCTTTCTTAAGAAGGTTACACTCAGAAATATGTTCCGATACAAGAAAAGGCTGTTTATGATGCTCATCGGCGTAAGCTGCTGTGCAGGCTTAGTGCTTACAGCCTTTGGTGTAAGGGATTCCATGGTTGATATTGCTTCGCTTCAGTATGATCAAGTTCAGAAATATCAGATGGAAGCAACATACAGCAATGAAGAAGCTTTTAACAATATAACATCCGCTTCCGAGATAAAAGATTATATTACCTGTCAGGAGCTAAGAGTAGAAGTTTCAAATGAAAATGCAGCAATGCGTGCAGTAAATTACTACAGCTTTGATGATATCAGCCGCCTGTCGGACTTTTGGAACTTTGCAAACGGAACAAAAACAGTTCCTTTTCCTCAGGCTGATATATCCTCAAAGCCTGTTATAATCAGCAAGGGAATTGCAAATAATCTTTCCCTTTCAACCGGCGATACGATTATTATAAAAAACAGTGATAACAAGGCAATTGAAGCAACCATAAGCGGCATTTTTGATAACTATGTTGATAATTTTGTTGTTATCGCATCGGAATCTCAGCCGTCTGCCTTTGCCGAGTGGAAAGAAAATACCGTTTTGTTCCATACAGATGCTGAAAGTGAATCACTTGCCGAAAAGCTTATGGATATTTCAGGTGTAACAGCCGTTAATCAGCTCAACGATACAAGACATTCCGTTGATATAGCACTGAACAGTCTTAATTATATTATCTGGCTTATTGTGGCATTCTCAGGTGTTCTTGAATTTGTTGTAATATTTAATTTAACAAATATTAATATAGCAGAGAGAAGACGGGAAATTGCAACCGTTCAGGTGCTCGGCTTCTATCCGAAGGAGCAAAACAGCTATGTGCTTCGTGAAAATCTTGTTCTGTCAATCATTTCAAGCTTTATCGGGCTTCCGCTTGGTATACTGTTCCATTCTGCAGTTATGAAGCTTATCGTTATAGACAGAATTACCTTTGATGTTTCAATCAGACCGTCAAGCTTTGTTGCTGCCATTCTATGCACTATACTTTTTGCTGTTTTTGTTAATCAGTTTATGAAGCATAAAATAGATAAAATACCTATGGCAGAATCACTTAAGGCAGTTGAATAAAAATGATTTTTGATAAAATGGAAAACATTGCTGATTATTTTGAAGATTTGCCTCTTCTTGAAAAGGTTGCCGAATTTGTTCGGGACTTTAACAAAAACGGTAAAGAGGATGGCACCTATGAAATAGACGGTGATAAGGTTTTTGCAGTAATCAGTTCATACAGAACAAATCCTCAGACACCGGAAATGATGTTTGAGGCTCACAAAAAATATATGGATGTCCAGTATATAGTAACCGGGATTGAAAAAATACGCTGGGCAAGGCTGAATTCGGTTGATCTTGTTGAAGAAAGATATTCGAAAGGACAGGATATCGCCTTTTATGAGGGAACACCGCTTTTCGATTTTACGCTTACCAAGGGGACATTCCTTTTGCTCTATCCCGATGATGCCCATCTTCCCGGCCTTAGTGCAGAAAAAGATGTTCATGTAAGAAAAATTGTTTTTAAGGTAATGGTATAAAAAATAAAAAGCTACTGCGATGTGAAGGTTTTAAGTTCACTTCAGATGCAGTGGCTTTTTTATTTTGTACAAATTGCTTATCTAACTGTTTTCATAAATTTAATAAACTGTGCTTTGCCTTCTTCCGTTCTTTCGAATACGCCGCATTGTTCTAAAATGGCTGCAAAGATAATACCGATTTCCTTTTTGAGAATATCCATTGCATTCTCTTTTGTGATTTCGTATTTTGCTTTAAGCATATCCGCCCATTCCTTATGCTTTTCAATACGCTCATCTGCCGATATATCCGTGCCGCAAATAAGGGCATTTTTAAGAATTTCCATTTCCTCTTTAAGGCGAGCAGGAAGAACAGCAAGCCCCATAACCTCAATAAGACCTATGTTTTCTTTCTTAATATGATGATATTCGGGATGCGGATGATAATAGCCAAGCGGGCATTCCTCTGTTGTAATATTATTTCGAAGAACAAGATCAAGCTCGTATGCGTTATTGCGAAAGCGGGCAATCGGAGTAATCGTATTATGAGGCGCTCCGTCTGTTTCGGCAAAAATAAATGCTTCCTTATCTGTATAAGCACGCCATGTTGTTAAAATTTTATCTGCCAGCTCACAAATTTTTTCTGTATTATCGGAACGAAGACGGATAACGGACATCGGCCATTTAACAATACCCGCTTCAACATCTTCAAAGCCTTCAAACTTGAATTCTGTTTCAACAGGTGCCTTTGCCATGGCAAAGGTGTAGTGACCGCCCTGAAAATGCTCATGTGTTAAAATAGAACCTCCAACAATCGGCAAATCCGCATTTGAGCCGACAAAGTAATGCGGGAAAAGCTTAACAAAATCAAAAAGCTTTCCAAAAACGCTTTTGTCTATTTTCATCGGTGTATGCTCTCCGTTAAAAACAATACAATGCTCATTGTAATAAACATACGGAGAATACTGCAAAAACCAATCTGTGTTGTTGATTTGGATCGGTATTATGCGATGATTCTGTCTTGCAGGATGATTCACTCTGCCTGCATAGCCTTCGTTCTCACGGCAAAGCTGACACTTCGGATAAGCACTCTGCTTCATCGTTAAGGCAGCAGCAATCGCTTTAGGGTCCTTTTCGGGCTTGGAAAGATTGATTGTAATATCAATATCGCCGTAATCCGTTGAAGTAACCCACTTCATATCATTTTTAATTCTGTATTCTCGTATGTAATCGCTCTTACGGCTGAGATTGTAGTAATAATCAGTTGCAGCTTCGGGGCTTTCTGAATATTTTGAGCGGAATTCACGGATAACCTCGGAAGGTCTTGGTGTAAGAGTCCCCATAATTTTTGTGTCAAACAAATCGCGGTAAACAATGGAATTTTCACACAAGCCGTTTTCACAGGCATAATCAAGTATTGCACCTAAAATATCCTTTAATTCATAATTGCTTTTAACCGGCGCTTCCTCAAAGCTGTCTAAATTCAATGCTTCCAACAGTCGGTTTAAAGCAAAAGCGCTGTCTTCCTTTTCAATTAATTTTTCATTTTCGGCATACTGTACTAATGCCTTAATTGTCTCATAAATATTCATATCTTTGCCCTTTCTGTATGCTGTATTATTAATAATATTATATCATCATTTTATATAGTTGCAATATAAAATATTTATTTCATAACTATTTCAAGTAATTGTAATCCATGTAAGATTATTGTACAACAACAGTTGTTCCGAGGCTTGTCAGAATCAAAAAAAACAGAAAATTTTGAGCAGAAAATGGTCAGTTTGAAACACAATGGATGTAAAATAAAAAACAATTTGATTTATTGTGAAAAATAAATCCGTAAATATAAAAGAGCCAATTTGGCAATGGCCCTTTTCTCTGTCAAACTTATAAATCGCAATCCTCTCTTTTATATTCAAATGCAATATCGCCTCTTACATACTCATAGTCATCAAGCTTGATTTCCTTAAATCCGTATTTTCTGTAAATATGAAGTGCTGCCTTCAGCCTGCTGTTTGAAAAAATGAAAAGCTTTTCCGCTCCATGCTCTAAAGCCCAATCCATTGCAGCTTTAAACACGGCACTGCCTGCCCCTTTATGCGGAATATCTTTATTTGAGCAAAGCTTGCATATTTCCCATACGGATTCATTCATCGGCTCTGTCATACATGCTGCAAGTGCTGTTTCGGTATCCTCTTCTACAGCAAAGAAAATCATTGCTCCCGATTTTATTTTTTCGTCAATTTTTTCAAAGGTTTCCTTGTCATGCTGTTCCAGGAATCCAAAGTTTGAAACAATCCACTCCGTATTAAACCTGATAAAATCTTCTCTGTACCGTTCTTCAAATTGAATTATTTTCACAATATATTACTCCCCTCCGAGAATTGAAATCATTGTATTCATTGCGCTGCATAAATCAGTGCATTGCTCAGAACTTAGCTTGCTTATTTTCGTTTTAATCTGAAGATTCGTCAGCTCAATCAGCCTTTCTGTTTCCTGATTGCCTTTTTCAGTAAGCACTAAACATATTTTCCTTTTATCCCTGTCGGATTTTTGCTTTTCAATCAGTCCGTTTTTGCAGAAATTCTTAATGATTCTGCTGAGATAGCTCTTGTCTATATGAAGATCTTTAACAATGTCATTTTGAATACAGATTTTACGAAGATGAATTTCAAAAAGAATTCTGATTTCGGCTAAAGAATACTCCGTATCAAAATAGCTGCTGTCCAACAACCCCATAGTTACCGTATAAAAGCGATTAAAGTGTCTTATTTCGTTTGTTGCGATGTCATAGATATTCATATTGATTTCCCTTCTGAAATATTTAATATCCCTCTTTTCCAAGTATATGTATTTAGTTGATTTTATCAATTATTTAACTTAAAAAATATGATACACATATCCAGTCGTAAAAAGCCCTCAGATATTGCATAAGCAAGCAATATCTGAGGGTTTGTATCTTTATTCCCACTCAACTGTTCCCGGTGGTTTGGAGGTTATATCATAGACAACACGATTTACATGCTCTACTTCATTAGTTATACGGTTTGATACCTTTGCAAGGATATCATAAGGAATTTTTGCCCAATCGGCTGTCATAAAATCATCTGTTGTAACCGCTCTGATTGCGATAAGATTATCATAGGTTCTATGATCACCCATTACACCTACGGTCTGAACGCCCGGAAGTACACAGAAGAACTGGGCAAGATTTTTTTCATAGCCGTTTTTAGACATTTCATCACGAAGAACCCAATCGGCTTCCTGAAGAACTTTAATCTTTTCAGCGGTTAATTCGCCGATAATTCTTACACCAAGACCCGGACCCGGGAATGGCTGACGCCAAACAAGCTCTTTCGGAATGCCGAGCTTTTCGCCAACCTTGCGAACCTCATCCTTGAAAAGATCTGCGAGAGGCTCAATAACACCGAGAAATTCTACATCATCCGGAAGACTTACTCTGTTATGATGCGTTTTTATAACATCGGCATCGCCCTTGCCGCTTTCGATACAATCAGGATAAATGGTGCCCTGTGCAAAATAGCCCTTATCCTCCTGCTTTCTGATTTCATTCCAGAAAACATTAAAGAATTCAGTGCCGATAATCTTTCTTTTCTGCTCAGGATCGGTTACACCCTTAAGCTTTGCGAGGAATTGCTCGCCGCAGTTTACGCGAACAAAATTCATATCAAAAAGAGAAGTAAAGGTATTCTCAACGAAATCTCCTTCATCCTTTCTCATTAATCCTTGATCAACGAAAACACAGGTAAGCTGCTTTCCGACCGCACGGGACAGCAGACCTGCTGCAACAGAGGAATCCACACCGCCCGAAAGACCGAGTATAACATTTTTATTGCCGATCTGCTCTCTCAAATTTTCAACAGTGCTTTCAATAAAATTATCCATCTGCCAATCGCCGCTGCAATGACAAACCTCATAAAGGAAATTGTGAAGAACAGCATTTCCGTATTCACTGTGTGTAACCTCAGGGTGGAATTGAACTGCATAAATCCTTTTTTCGGTATTCTGCATTGCTGCACATGGACAGTCATCTGTTTTTCCGATAATTTCAAAGCCCTCAGGTGCTTTTGAAATTCTGTCTGTATGGCTCATCCACACAATGCTTTTCTCCGGAATATTCTTGAAAATTGCTGAATTTTTAACAGTTATCTCAATTTTACCATATTCGCTTACAGGGGCTGTTTCAACCTCGCCTTCTGACATCCATGCAACAAGCTGGCAGCCATAGCAGATACCTAAAATCGGAACACCGATATCAAGAATTTCCTTTGCATAATGCGGAGAACTCATTTCGAAAACAGAATTCGGTCCTCCGGTAAAAATAATTCCTTTATAATTATTTTCTTTAATTGTTTCAAGCGGCACCGTGTAAGGCAGAATCTCGGCATAAACACCATGATCCCTTACACGCCTTGCAATCAGCTGATTATACTGACCGCCAAAATCAAGCACAAGAATTTTTTCCATTTTTATCCTCCTGTATTTTAATCGTTTCGTTTATTAATTTGCAGAACCGGTATTTATCTGCTTAATTACTTCTTCCGTGTTTTTAATAAGCTTTTCAACATCAGCTTTTTTGCTTTCATCACATTTTAAAACAGAAATTGAAAATTTATTTTTATCATATTCATCATCATTACAGAAAAACGGAACAGTATATCCAACCTCATTGAATTTGCTTTTCGTTGCGTATTCACCGTTGATCTTATAAGAAATATAGTCATAATTATTTCTCTTATATGCGGTAAAGGCTGTTTCAAAGCTTTCATTACCTGCCATTTCAATGATCGTACTTAAGCCTTTCCATGAAACATCGGGATTTTCGCCGAAGGAATAAGTATTGAAGCAGATATTTGTTTTGCTGTCCTTTTTTTGAAGAATATAAAAAATATCGTTTTTATAACTGCTGAAATAGGTTGAGGTTGTTGCACCCTCATAAATTTTCTTTGCAGTCTTGCCGTTCCAATTAAACACTTCCGTCAGATACTTGGGGGAAGCATCTGTATCATCATAATCCATTTTATTCCGGCTGATTAACATAAGTTCACTGTTTCCGTCACCATTAAAATCAACAAGCTTAACAACCGCAACGCCGTTTACAAACACACTGCTTCCTGCAGCTGAAATCTGTGCTTCACCGAATTTTTTTATTTTATCATCAATTATTTTTGAATATGCACCGGCTTTTTTCTGTTCTGCGGTTTTCGGAAGATTGTTGCCCGCCTCTTTTTCGCTGATAAACTGAATAAGATTGTCATGAACAGTATTAAGCTGATATTCGGCCTTTGCCGATGCCAATGCCGAAAACTGAATTGTTTCAAAATGAGCAGAATCAATTTCATCATCAAAAAGATAATACGCTGTGCTCGGCTCAAAGGTGCATCTGCCGCTTTCCTTAAACTCACTGCCGTGAAGTGCAAGCAAAGACATATTTTCTGTGCCGTCTTGTTTATTTTCATTTTCTTCAGCGTCTTTCTTTTCTTCGCTTTCTTCAATCAGCTTTCCGATATAATACCTGCCGTCATTATGATAAATCGTAAGCCAACTTCCAAGCTCGGGATAATCCTTTAGGATGTTTGCCTCATCCTGATAAAAGCTTACAAATTCATCACCTTTTTTACCCCAAACCTCAACATAATACTTACCGCTTTTAAAATAAGCAATAAGGAATTCATCATTTCCGTTATTATCAAAATCAAGACGGCGTACAGATGAGATGCCAAGCATATGCCATGTATTTTCCATTTCGGGATTATCAAGTTCTTCAACCCTGCTGGTACCCGTTTCCGTAATCAGATTGGAGCAGACAGCAGCTGCGTTTTGGTTAAAATCATCATTCTTGATATCCGTATCATAAACCTTAAGTGTAAAAACCGTAAGGAAAATAACGATTGCAGCAATGAAAAGAAGGAATGTAAATAAGCCGAAAAAGACTTTTTTCTTTTTGGATAAAGGCTTATCGGATGCTCCGCCAATAAAGTATTCTTTAAAAAATCTTAAAAGCTTATGAAGAAAGGTCTTTGCCGCTTTCCGCATTCGTTTCAAAAAGCCCTTTTGGGGAGCCTTTTCCTTTTTGTTGTTTTTCTTTTTCAGGCGAATTCACCTCATCTTTTCATTTTTATTTTGAAGCTTTAGCTTTATATGGCTTTCTGAAAAGCATAAATATAAATATTGTTATAATTATTAAAGCGGCAATTGTTCCCATTGTCATTCCGCCGCCAGTTATGAACAGAGCAATCTGATAGACGGCAAGCGAAGTGCAGTATGCAAAAATACATTGATAGGAAATTGCAAAAGCAGTCCATTTTACACTGTTCATTTCTCTTCTTATAGCGCTCATTGCAGCAACGCACGGTGCACAGAGAAGATTGAATATCAAAAAGGAATAACCGGAAAGAGCAGTAAATCCCTCTCCTATATTATCATAAAGAACACCGAAAACGCCAACAATTTCTTCTTTTGCTGCAAGACCTAAAAGAGTTGCAACAGATGCCTGCCATGTTCCGAAGCCAAGAGGAATAAATATATCCCTGATAAAGTTACCGATATAGGCAAGCACGGAATGATCCATATGCTGAACCATACCGAATTTTCCGCCGTAAAATCCGAAGGTTGAAAGGAACCAAACCCCGCAGGATGCAAGCAGAATGATTGTACCTGCTTTTTTGATGTAGCTCCATGTTCTGTCCCATGTTGCACGGGCAACGGATTTTAAGGTCGGCATATGATAGCTTGGAAGTTCCATAACAAACGGAGAAACTTCGCCGCTGAAAAGCTTTGTTTTTTTAAGAAGAATACCACTGCAGATTATTGACGCAATGCCGATAAAATATGCACTCGGAGCAACCCACCAGGCTTTGCCGAAAAGGGCAGAAGCAATAAGAGCAATAACAGGCAGCTTTGCTCCGCACGGGATAAAGGTGGTTGTAATAATCGTCATACGGCGCTCGTTTACATTTTCGATAGTTCGGCTGCTCATAATACCCGGAACGCCGCAGCCCGTGCCTACAAGTATCGGAATAAAGCTTTTTCCCGAAAGACCGAATTTTCTGAAAAGCTTATCCATAATAAAGGCGATTCGGCTCATATATCCGCAATCCTCAAGAAAGGAAAGAAATATGAACAGCACGATAATCTGCGGAACAAAGGTTAAAACTGCACCGACACCTGCTATAATACCATCTACAATAAGGCTTGTAAGCCAAGGGGCACAAGCCACCTTATTGAGAAAGCTTTCTGCGATAAACGGAATTCCGTTTTCTCCGAAAATATGAGCTTCAATAAGTTCCGCAAGTGAACCGCCAAGCGTTGACACGGAAAGGTAATAAACACCGAACATAATCAAAGCGAAAATCGGAAGCGACAGATATTTATTAGTAACAATACTGTCTATCTTCTCCGAAACAGGCGTTTTGCCGCTTTTTGTTCTGCATTCATCAATACAGGAGGTTATGTATTTATAACGCTGATCTGCGATAATGCTTTCACTGTCATCATCGTAATATTTTTCAACATCCTTTATAAGGGATTCAACATCATTAAAATTTCCGAAATCTTCAACAACAAGCCGATCCCGTTCAAAAATCTTTGTTGCATAATAGCGCTTATGAAGCATATCCGTTCCATCAGGCAAAAGAGCTGAAATAAAATGAATTGCGGATTCAACTCTGTCATCAAAGCTATGATGAACAGGTGGAACACCTTTGTTGTTTCTGGCAAGCTCAACTGCCTTCTTGGCACATTTTTTAACACCTGTTCCCTTAAGGGCGGATATTTCAAAGCAGACACAGCCGAAATGCTCGCTTATTTCCTCAGAATTAATTACATCGCCGTTTTTGCGTACAATATCAATCATATTGATAGCCATAATCACGGGAATGCCGATTTCACAAAGCTGGGTTGTTAAATATAGATTTCTTTCAAGATTTGTACCGTCTATAATATTAAGAATAGCATCCGGTTCTTCGTTTACAAGATAATTTCTTGATACAATTTCTTCGGGAGTATAGGGGGAAAGGCTGTAAATTCCGGGAAGATCGGCGATGACAACATCGCTTTCGCCCTTGAGCCTGCCTTCTTTAGCCTCAACGGTTACACCCGCCCAGTTTCCCACATATTGATTTGAGCCGGTTAAGGCATTAAAAAGCATGGTTTTTCCGCAATTCGGATTACCTGCAAGTGCAATTTTAACCATTTTTAACCTCACAAGATATATAGTTGCAGTATTCTTTAATTATATCAATATCCGTCAGCGAATAAATCATTCTTGCACCAACGCTGTCCTCTATTTCATTAAACACTATTTTACCACTGTTAAAAACAAAATCAATACCTATATAATCATATTTTATTAAATCAGATATATTATGGATAAGATTTTTCTCGTTTTGTGAAAGAATATAAGGCTTTGCTATCCCGCCAAGGCAGAAATTGGCACGAAAATCCGATTTGCTTTCGCGAAGAATTGCCGCTTTGATTTCTCCGTTTATGAGCCAGACTCTTAAATCCTTTCCTAAATCAGATGCAGGCTTCTGATAAACATAGCCTTTTTCAAAAAGCTCTTTTTTGTTTATCATAAAAACCTCTGTTCCGCCCTTACCGTGGGCAGATTTTTTTACAGCGGGAATATCGCCGTAATTTATCGGCATAATTTCAATGCCGTTTTTCTGCATAAATTCATAGCACGCCTGCTTATCGTTGGAAAGCTTTGTTAAAGAGGAAGGATTGAAAACCCTTACTCCTTTTTTTTCGAAGCTTTGGGCAATTTTATAATTATTCGTTCTGTTTATAACAAAATCAGCTTGGCAGGAAAAATTCAGTTCCTCCTGAAAAACAAGCTTTACATCAAGATATTTTATATATTTTTCAATGGAAAAAGCATTTCTTTCAGCTTCTTTTCTGCTGTAAACTAAAATCCCGCTCATAAACTTTCCTTTAAAAGATTTTGTTTGATTTCATTAAAAATTAAGGCTGCAATGTCTATATCGGTGCATTTCATAATATTTATTATGTGGGCGTTGCTGTTAACCTCGCATACCAAATCTCCGTACAGAATATCTACCCCGCCGAAATGAAGCCCCAATTCTTCGCAGGCTTTTACGGCAAGTCTGATTTCATTTTCAGTCGGAACGCAAGGCTTCATTGTTCCGCCGTTTGTAATATTAGAACGGAAATCATTTTCGTTTGTTCTTTCCATTGCAGCAGCAACCTTTCCGCCGACAACCTCAAGCCGTTTGTCATAACCTATTGATGCTTTTATGAATTTCTGAAGAATAAACGGTTTTTCCGTTATATGCTCTAAAATTTCGTCTATACTGTTGCAAAGAAACACCTGCTCTCCGAAGGAACCGAAGCATTCCTTGAAAACAACAGGCAAGCCAAGTTTTTCAACAGCCATTTGGGCGAATTCGGAAAAGTCAGCCTTAAAATATGTTTTGGGTGCAATCATTGTTTCGGGCTGGGGAACTTTTCCGAGCAATTCGATATATGTTCTTGCCTTGTCATCACATTTTTCTATGGAAGAAGCGCTGTTAAAAACAGGAAGCCCTTCGTGTTCAAGCCTTCTTGCAAGGTTGATATCCTTATCCCAGAAAAGCACAAAATCGCAGTCTGCTTTCTGAACAGACAATTCAAGATTTGTTTTAATCTTTAATTCAATTCCCTCTTTTTTTGCTGAGGAAACAAGAGCGCTGTGAAGCGTATTGTATTTTTCGGTGTTAAGAAAATGATTAACAGCAAGAATTCCCTTCATAAGCCTTTCCTTTCAATGAAAGAATTTTTAATAATTGTAGCATTTATCCTTGCTTTTTTCAATCAGCCGTTATAAAATAAATATATTATTTTTAAAATAATAGTTCGTTCAGCAAAATATTCATTAATAGGGAGGAATTTTAATGACAGAATACACGCTAAAATACGGCTGTAACCCCAACCAGAATCCTGCAAGAATTCATATGGACGGCAAAGAGCTTCCGTTTGAGATTTTAAACGGCAGTGCAGGATACATAAATCTTCTTGATGCGTTCAATTCATGGCAGCTTGTTAAAGAGCTGAAAAAGGCAACAGGTCTTCCGAGTGCAGCTTCCTTTAAGCATGTTTCTCCGGCAGGTGCTGCGGTTGCAAAGCCGCTTTCGGAAAACGAAAGAAAAGCATGCTTCGTTCCGGATGGCTTAGAGCTTTCTCCGATTGCGCAGGCTTATGTAAGAGCAAGAGGCTGTGACAGAGTTTCCTCGTTCGGTGATTTTGCTGCGCTTTCAGATGAATGTGATGCTTCAGTTGCGCAGTTCCTTGTAAAAGAGGTATCAGACGGTATCATTGCTCCGTCCTATACCGATGAGGCTCTTGAAATTCTTAAAAGCAAGCGCCGCGGCGGTTATCTTGTTATTAAAATTGATCCTGATTTTGTTCCTGAAGAAACTGAAACAAAACAGGTTTTCGGCATTAAGTTTGAACAGAAAAGAAATGATGCTGAAATGAATATGAGCTTGTTTGATAATATGCCTACAGCCGTTAAGGAAATTCCTGAAATTGCTAAAATTGATCTGCTTATTTCCATGATTACGCTTAAATATACCCAGTCCAACTCCGTTTGCTATGCAATGGGCGGTCAGACAATCGGTGTAGGCGCAGGTCAGCAGTCAAGAATTCACTGTACCCGCCTTGCAGGAAATAAGGCAGACAATTGGTGGCTTCGTCAGAACGAAAAGGTGCTTAATCTTCCGTTTATTGACGGAATCCGCAAATGTGATGCAGACAATGCAATAGATCTTTACATCAGTGATGATTACGAGGAATTATTTGAAAACGATACATGGAAAAGATTTTTCACTGAAAAGCCTGCTCCCTTTACAAAAGAGGAAAAAACAGAATGGCATAAAAAGATGGATTTGGTTGCTCTCGGTTCGGATGCATTCTTCCCGTTTGAGGATAATATCGAAAGAGCCGTTAAATCAGGTGTTAAATATATTGCGCAGCCTGGCGGCTCTGTAAGAGATAATAATGTTGTTGAATGCTGCGATAGCTTTGGAATTGCAATGACCATGACAGGAATTCGCCTTTTCCATCATTAATATATACTGATTAATCGCATGTCCTAATAATCGTTATGCTGCCTTTTGTTAACAAGAAAAACGAAAAGCTTTAAGGAATTATAAAAGAACTGATGTTTGCAAAAAATATTGCACAATATCAGTTCTTTTTGTTTTGAAAAATTTTACAAATTTTATTACCGTTTGTATATTTACAACCGTAATTTTAAAGAGTATAATTATATCAGATTAACACGAAATAACTCAATCGGAGATGATATTTTGGAGAATTTATGCGAAAAATGCTGGTACAATGCATTTGATGAGGACTCCGAAGAATACTTTTGCGATTTGCAGCTGGATGAAGACGAATATGTAAGATTGATTCAGGAAAAAAACAAAAGCTGCAAATACTTTCGCCCTGACAACGGCGAATATGAAATCGTTAGGAGGCAGAATTAATGAAATCTAAATCAGCATACAGATTAATGTCCCTTGTTTTTGTTCTATTGCTGATTTTAATCGCTTCTTCAGCACTTATTATAAACTATTTTATGTATAATCCCGCCGAAGCCGATACTTCGTTAAATCTTGGTGTCGGAGAAACCTATGAATATCCGAATGATGGATATAAAATCAGATTTTACAGCTATAACAAAGATATTGTTACGGTTGATAAAAACGGAATGATTACTGCCGTTTCAAAAGGAACTGCCCAGCTTGCAGCAGGCAGAAAAAGAATTGATATCCATGTATTTGATGCACCTGAAAGTGTTGATATAAAAGAAAAGTCCTTTTCCCTCGGTATCGGAGAGGAATATACACTTTCTCCGTTTATTCCGGAATCTGAGCTGGATACCGGATTTGAATACAGCGTTTCGGGCGATGATGCATTTACGATAGATAAAAACGGAAAAATAAAAGCCGTAAAAGCCGGAAAGGCTACGGTTACAATTTCAACCTATAATAAGAAAACCGTTTCCTGTGAGATAAGGGTTGGCAATCCACCGCAGAAAATTTCGCTTTCGGCAAATTCCAAAACGCTTTATCTTGGTGCAACCGGCAAGGTTTATATCAACATACCTGCTGACTGCGCATCAAAGGAAATAACGATTGAAAGCAACAACGAAAAAGTTATCAAGGTAAATTCAAAATGTGAGCTTACCCCTGTTGCAGCCGGAAAGGCTACAATTAAAGCAACAACTTATAATGGAAAAACAGCCTCCTGTGATATTACGGTTGCTGAAAAGCCGTATTACATCAGAACAAATCTGGATTCATCAAAACCGATGGTTGCATTCACTTTTGATGACGGACCAAATGCACCCACCACAAACAAAATTCTTAATATTTTTGAAAAGAATAATGCTTCCTGCACCTTTTTTATTGTTGGTAACAGAACAAAAAGCAAGGATAATGCAAACTGTATAAAGCGAATGGTTAAAAATGGATTTCAGCTTGGAAATCATACATACGACCATACGCATTACGGCTCTGAGGTTACAATTCAGGATATTACGAATTGTGCCGACAGGCTGAATGATTTATGCGGCTTCGGGCCTACTGCATTCAGACCGACAGGCGGATATATGAGCGATATTATAAAGAAAAACTGCGGTGCACCGATTATTCTTTGGAGTGTTGATACTGAGGATTGGAAGCTGCGTGATGAAGACAAGATTTACCATAAAATTCTAAGTGAAGTAAGAGACGGCGATATAGTGCTTATGCACGATATTTACCCAACAACTGCAAAGGCAATTGAACATGTTATTCCAAAGCTTATTGAAAACGGATATCAGATTGTAAATGTTGCCGAACTTGCATATTATAAGGGTAAAAATCTTGAAAACGGCAAGGCTTATTTTTCAATTAAATAAGTGAAAAAGTGATTTGAAGTAAACTTTTTTTAGTTTACTTCAATTTTTTTTGTTACCTTTTTGTGTTTTTACACACTATATATTATGAAAGGAGGTAGCCTATGAACAGTAAAGATATAATTCAGTTCTTGAAATCAGAGCCATTAAGTTTCACCTATGAAGAAATTGAGCAGATGATGGATGAAGAATTATCAAAAGCTCCGGAAAAAATGGACACTGATTTTGTAGATCTGTGTGCGAAAGTGCTTAATAATGCATATTCAGAAAGCATTGAAAAAGAAAGTATAAAATGCAAAAGAATAAAATTCCCGAAAATAATGGCAATTGCAGTTATTATTGCTGTTGTTTTAGGTATTGCTGTTCCTGTTTCGGCAAAATATATCTATAATAATACATCTGATGCTATTATAAAGTTCTGTGAAGATCATTTTTCTGTTGATCTTAAAAACGGCACAACAAAAGCAGATAAGCATTTAGATGAAGATACCGAATTGGTCGGCAAATTAAAAGACGGCGGTTTTGATTATGTAATTCTGCCGAGTGCTCTTTTGAATGATTATACATATACTGTTAATATCGCTGAAAGCGATAGCTTTTTGTCGGCATTAATTTCTTTTGATGCTTTAGATTCCGATATAAGGATCAGTACTGCAATTTCTAAGTATAAAAATAATTGTATAGGTACTTTATTAGACAAAGAATATAGTGTTTCTGAAAAATATGATTCAGCAAAACAGCTTACAATCAATGGGATGGATATCTTTGTTTTCGGCAATAAAGAATATTCAACCATTACCTATGTAGATAAAGATACCTTTTATGATTTTCAACTAATGAATTGTAAATTTGATTCTGCAATCGAAATTGCAGAGTCTATAAAATGAGGAGAATGTTTATGAAAAAAGTTTTAAAATTAGCCATTGTCAGCCTGCTGCTGTTTTCATTTATAATACCATATACGGCCTTTGCTGAAACAGACGGCTCCGATACAGAATGGCAGGATATTGGAATATCCCAAGAAGAATTTTATTCTATATTAGCCAACAATATGGATAATTCCATATCAGTATATACTACGGGTCTAATTACAGGTTATGTGATTTCTTGTGGAAATGAGAATGGCAAATTAGCTGTTGCCGGAATAACACGAGGAAGAACAGATGTAGTAAAATGTGGCTTTATGGATATAACAATTCAGCGAAGAAGACACGGCAGTAGTTCTTGGGTTGATTATACAACATTGAATGATGTATTCAATGATACATTCGTATGTAATTTGTATGAATCGTTTGTTGTTGGGGGATTGTATGAGTACAGAGCGTATTGTACTCATTATGCCAAAAAACATGCTTTATCAACTGAAAAGATAAAAAGTTATTCAAATGTAGTCAGGTTTTAATTAAAATCCCTCTTAACCTTAGTTAAGAGGGATTTTTTATGCTTTCAAAGCCTTCTATGGTATTTAGTTATACTGTAGAAGGCTTCTTTTGTATGAAAAACAATGCGACCCACCTGCACTTAACCGGAGGTCTTGACTTCGGAGCGAAATCCTATCAGATTCTTGCTTCCAATCTATAAATCGGAAATCCCTGCTCAGAAAAGCGTTCTTCATATTCTGTTACAATATTGCCCTCAAAATCACTATTGTGCAAATCAAGGCAGATATTACTGAGCTTAAAGCCGTTCTGCGAAAGGCTTTCTATTGAAAATTCAAAGAAGTGCATATTATCCGTTTTCTGGCAGACAACAGCATCTCTTTTCATTATTTTTTTATAAATATCAAGAAACTGCTTATGCGTTAAACGATGCTTTGCATATTTCGCCTTTGGAAACGGACAACTGAAATTCAGATGAATCTCACTGATTGAATCCTGCGGAATATAGCTTGGAAGATACTCCGCAGTGCAGTTCATAAATTTTATATTGGATAATTTCAGTTCCTTTGCAGCCTCACAGGCAGTAACAATAACATTTGCAGCTCTTTCTACTGCAAGGATATTGACATCGGGATTTTGCATTGCATAACTGCAGGCAAAGGCGCCTTTTCCGCAGCCAACCTCAAGCACAATTCTGTTTGAGTTCCCGAAAAGCGTTTCAAAATCAAGAAGTTTGATTTCCTTTTCTGCATTTTCGTAATTCAGATCCTCATTTACACATTCTACAAGATAATCAGAGCAGGCCACAAGCCTTTCCTCCAAGTTCTTTTTTCTTCTCATTCTCATATTATCACCGTTTGCATTTTATCATAAATTCTTTTATCGGGCAAGTCTGTATTGATTTTATTATTGTTTTATAATAGAATAATTGTATAGAAAAGCAGGAGGTCTGCGCAGTGACAGAAAAAGAACGAATGGATGCAGGTAGGCTTTATATCTGCGAGGATGACAATATTATGAAGGTGCAGCTGAAGCATCTGGAAAAGCTTTATGATTTCAATGAAACAAGACCGAGCCAGCTTCAGCTCAGAGATGCCCTCCTTCGCGAAATGTTTGCCGAAATCGGCGAGGATTGTTATATCGAACCGCCGCTTCGTGCAAACTGGGGCGGTGTACATGTTCATTTCGGCAATCATGTATATGCTAATTTTAACTTGACACTTGTTGACGACGGAAATATCTATGTAGGCAATGATGTTATGTTTGCACCGAATGTAGTTGTTGCTACAGCAGGTCATCCCTTATGCCCCGAGCTTCGTGAAAAGGGCTATCAGTACAATGCGGATGTTCATATCGGAAACAATGTCTGGATCGGAACAGGCTCGCTGATTATGCCCGGTGTTACTATCGGTGATAATACGGTTATCGGCGCAGGCTCTGTTGTTACCAAGGATATTCCGTCTGATGTTGTTGCTGTTGGTAATCCTTGTAAGGTTATGAGAAAAATTTGCGAAAAGGATTATGCGTATTATTTTAAAGACAGAGAGATTGATATAAAAATTGATAAGTAAGTCCAAAGAGTAAGCTGCAGAATGCCTTGCTTTCAATATATTCCGGGTTGTCCGGAGTGTCGGATTCTGCTAATATGATTATAATAAAAAGAGGGCATATGCCCTCTTTTATTTTTTATTATCTCTATGTTAAAACCAGCAGCGGCAAGACATATTTTTATTTACTTGGAACAATTTTATCCACACCGCCCATATACATACGAAGCGGTTCCGGGATAAGAACCGAGCCATCCTCCTGAAGATTATTTTCAAGGAATGCGATAAGCATTCTCGGAGGTGCAACAACTGTATTGTTAAGTGTATGTGCAAGATAATTTCCGTTTTCTCCCTTAACTCTGATTTTAAGTCTTCTTGCCTGTGCATCTGAAAGATTTGAGCATGAGCCAACCTCAAAATATTTTTTCTGACGGGGTGACCATGCCTCAACATCAATGGATTTAACCTTTAAATCAGCCAAATCGCCTGAGCAACATTCAAGAGTACGAACAGGAACATCAAGAGAACGGAACAAATCAACTGTATTCTGCCATAGCTTGTCAAACCAAACTTTTGATTCCTCAGGCTTGCAGACAACAATCATTTCCTGCTTTTCAAACTGATGAATTCTGTAAACACCTCTTTCCTCAATTCCGTGAGCACCCTTTTCCTTTCTGAAGCAGGGAGAATAAGAGGTTAAGGTTTTCGGAAGCTCTGCTTCCGGAGTAATTGTATCAATAAACTTGCCTATCATTGAATGCTCTGATGTTCCGATAAGATAAAGATCCTCGCCCTCTATTTTATACATCATTGCATCCATTTCAGCGAAGCTCATAACACCGTCAACAACTGCAGAACGAATCATATAAGGCGGAATGCAGTAGGTAAAACCTCTGTTTATCATAAAATCACGGGCATAGGCAAGCACTGCCGAATGAAGCCTTGCAATATCGCCCATAAGATAATAAAAGCCATTTCCCGCAACTCTGCCGGCTGCATCAAGATCTATTCCGTTGAATTTATCCATAATATCGGTGTGATAAGGAATTTCATACTCCGGAACAACAGGATCGCCGTACTTTTGAATTTCAACATTTTCGCTGTCATCCTTACCAATCGGAACACTGTCATCAATAATATTCGGAATGGTCATCATAATTGCAGTAACACGCTCATTAAGCTCTGCTTCCTTTTTGGAAAGCTCTTCAAGCTCATCTGCCTGCTCCTTAACCTTCCGGCGAAGCGCCATTCCCTCTTCCTTTTTTCCCTGTGCCATCAAAGTGCCGATTTCTTTGGAAATCTTATTTCTGTTTGAACGAAGCTCATCTACTTTTTTCTGTGCGTTTCTTCTTTCTTCATCAAGAGTGATAACCTCATCTACAAGAGGAAGCTTGTCTTCCTGAAACTTCTTTTTTATATTTTCCTTTACTATTTCGGGGTTTTCCCTTACAAATCTGATATCTAACATCCTTATTCTCCTAGCTTATTTGCAATATTTTTTAAATCTTCCTGTGAATAGAATTCAATTTCAAGTGTTCCCTTGCCTTTGCCGTTATACACTTTAACCTTTCTGCCAAGCACCTCGGAAAGCGTTAATTCCACTTCATCATAAAAGCTGTCGCGTCTTTTATATCTTTTCTGTGAAACAGAATTGCCTTTATCCCGGGTTTTTGCAAGCCGTTCAACATCTCGAACCGTAAGCTTATTTTTAATAACATTTTCCGCTGCCTCAATAATAAGCGCATCATTATCAAGCGAAATAAGTGCTCTTGCATGCCCGGCTGAAATTTTACCGTCCCTTGTAAGCTCACGAACCTTTTCCGGAAGTCTTAAAAGCCTCAGGCTATTTGCTATCGCAGGTCTTGATTTTCCTACGCTTGAGGCAACCTCCTCCTGCGTAAATCCGCATTTATCTATAAGCGCCTGCAAACCCTCAGCTTCTTCAATCGGATTTAAATCCTCTCTCTGCAAGTTTTCAATAATAGCGATTTCCATTGTTTCCGTATCTGTTAATTCCTTAACTACAACGGGAACCTCTCTGAGTCCTGCTCTGCGGCTTGCCCTCCAGCGTCTTTCGCCTGCTACAAGCTGATAGCCGCCGTTCGGAAGCGGACGAACAAGGAGAGGCTGAAGCACACCATGCTGCTTTATACTTTCAGCCAGCTCATCAAGCGCTGCTTCATCAAAGGTTTTTCGCGGCTGATCCTTATTGGGTGTTATTTCACTTATCGGCAAGGTATTTGTTGCAACCATATCTTCGGTTGTATTTTCAAGCATTAACGCTCCAAGACCTTTACCAAGTGCTGATTTTTTTGCCATACTGCACCTCTTTTACCATTTTTTCTGTTTCTTAAGAAACTCATCTGCGAATTTTTTGTATTCAAAGCTTGCCTTTGAATATTTTTCATAATAAATAACAGGCATTCCGTAGCTTGGTGCCTCAGCAAGCTTAACGCTTCGCGGAATCATTGTTTTATAAGCCTTATTCGGAAAATACTTGTTTACCTCATCGATTACCTGTTGTGTAAGCTTCAAACGACTGTCATACATTGTATAAACTACGCCCTCCAGCTCCAGATGCTCGTTATAATACTGTTTAACCGTTCTTACTGTACTCAGAAGCTGACTCAAACCCTCCAGTGCATAATATTCGCATTGAAGCGGAACGATTAATGTATCTGAAGCGGTTAACGCATTCAGACTTAACAAACCCAGGCTTGGCGGACAATCAATTATAATATAATCAAATTCTGCAACAATCGGTGCAAGCCCTTTTTTTAAGGCAGTGTACCTTTCGTCTGTTTCCGCAAGCTCAAGCTCTGCTCCTGCAAGGTTCATTGTTGCAGGCAGAATAAAAAGATTTTTAAACTCTGTCTGCATCATAATATCCTTTGCAGGCACTTTATTTATTAGCATATCATATGTAGAATTCGCAATAACTGCCTTATCTATTCCGACTCCGCTTGTTGAGTTGCCCTGCGGGTCAATATCAACAAGAAGTGTTTTTTTTCCTTTATGCCCAAGAGCGGCAGCGAAGTTTACACAGGTTGTTGTTTTGCCTACTCCGCCCTTTTGATTAAATATGGATACGGTTTTTCCCATAGCTGCACCTCCATTGAAATACATTATATAATATAATTGTATTTTAATCAATAAAAATACGAATGTTTCACATGAAACATATAAAGTTTTTTTATTAAATTGTGTTGACAGAATGACAATCAACTATATATAGATATCTGTATTGTTTCACGTGAAACAAAGAGCACGCTATCCGAAAACAAGGAGGCTAAACCTGTGCTTGCTTTGAAGTCATAAACAATCATAAAGCAAACAAAGCACATCCCATTGCTGCATTAATTTATAAATGCAGAATAGCCTACCGAAACGGCAGGCTATTCCACGTGATGAAAAGAGGAGAATATGTTAAAACGGTTTCCCGTTTTAAGCAGTTTGAGGTGCTTCCTTTTCCGAAAGCACGGTCTGCTCACTATTCTGAGCATTCTTTGGTATCCTGATATTAAATTCTATATAATCGTCAGTTTCAGTTTTATTGCTTTCTGCAGGTATTCCTGCTTCAATCATTGTGTGAATTGCTTTATTCACTGTGTTTACAAAGATTCTGACATCTTTAAATATTTTAACAACATTTTTTGGCTTTTTCGGTTTATTTCCCGTTAAAGCAGCTATATATGCTTCCGTCTGTTCAACATTAAGCTTTTTCTCTTTAACGGTGTTAAGCACCTGCCACATCTGCTCCTCACTTTCACATTTCAGCAAGGCTCTGGCATGACGCTCCGTTAAATTCTCTTTTTCAATAAAATATCTGATGTCAATCGGCAGCTTCAGAATTCGCAGTTTGTTTGAAAGCGCACTTTGACTCTTTCCGAGTTTCTTTGAAATCTGTTCTTGTGTTAAATTAAAATGGCTCTGCATATGTGCAATCGCCTGTGCTTCTTCAAAAAAACTCAAGTCCGCTCTTTGAATATTTTCAAGCACGGAATAAATTGCACTTTCCTCATAATCACAATCAACAACAAGACAAGGCACCGTCTGCATATTCGCAAGTATAGATGCACGAAGTCTACGCTCCCCTGCAATAATTTCAAAATAATCGCTGTTATTTATTCTTCTTGCAAGCAAGGGCTGAAGTACTCCGTTTTCCTTTATGGACTCAGCAAGACTCAGCAATTCTTCAGATTTAAACTGTTTTCTTGGCTGATAGGGGTTGGGCAGCAGCTTTTCGGTTGGTATTCTTAATACTTCTTCAGACATCTTGTCCTCAACTCCTTGGCTACTATAATAGCACAAAGTTTAACACAAAAAAAGGATTTCTCATCTAAAGAAATCCCTTTTATTCGACACCTGTTTACAAAATCAGAGCGGTCTGCTTGTTATTTTCTTAGACTTTCGGGGGTATTCTGACGAAGTTTGCGAAATCTTCCTTATTGAAATAAGATTTCGGCTGTCCCCATTAGGTAGTTTAAGTGAAACAACTTGTTCGATTTCTCCTCCAAGCTCCTTTATTGCATTTGCTCCAAGCCTTGTTTCATCATCTGCACCCTTCATGGAAATATATCTTCCGCCCATTTTTACAAACGGCAGGCAATACTCGGCAAGAACATTAAGCGGAGCAACAGCACGGGTAAATGCATAATCATATTGCTCGCGATATTCCGGCTTATTGCCAAAATCCTCTGCTCTGCCATGAACGGGAGTTCCGTCAAGTCCAAGCTCATCAAGAACAACCGTTATAAATTTAAGCCTTTTCTCAAGCGCATCAAAAAAGGTAACATCCAAATCAGGTCTTACGATAAGCAGCGGCAGACTCGGAAAACCTGCACCACAGCCTACATCAATGATTTTTGCATTTTCTTCAATATCAAAACAGGAAAGAGGTGTAATGCTGTCAATAAAATGCTTAAGAACAATATCATCCGGCTCCGTTATTGCAGTTAAGTTCATTTTGTTGTTCCACTCAATAAGCAGCTTGGCAAACAAATCAAAGCGGTTTAATGCTTGATCATCCAAACAAATCCCAATTCTGTCTGCTTCACTTTTCAAAAAAACTTTGTTTATCATAAACTCTCCAAAATAATATTCAGTGCTGTTATATCAGCCGGATTAACGCCGCTGATTCGGCTTGCCTGTCCCAAATTCTGAGGTCTGATTTTTGAAAGCTTCTCAACAGCCTCAAGCCTCAAACCCTTAAGTGATGTATAATCAAGATTCTCAGGGATTTTTTTGCATTCAATACGGCGCATTTCCTTAATCTGCTGTTCCTGCCTTACAATATAGCCCTCATATTTAACAGCAATTTCAACCTGTTCAAACACCTCATACGGATAATCGGGTCTTGTTTCATCAACAAGCTCTAAATCCTTATAGGTTACCTGCGGTCTTTTAAGAAGCTCTACCATCTTACAGCCCTTTGCAAGCGGAGCAGTTCCGCAGTTTTCAAGAATTCTCTGCAGTTCATCCGTTGCGTGAATTGAGGTTTCCTTAATTCTTTTCGTTTCCTCCGCAACCATTTGCTGCTTTTCAAGAAACTTTTTATATCTTTCCTCGCTTATCAAACCAATCTCATAGCCAACCGGGGTTAAACGCACATCGGCATTGTCCTGTCTTAGCACAAGGCGGTATTCGCTTCGGCTGGTCATCATTCTGTATGGATCCGAACAGCCCTTTGTTACAAGATCATCAATAAGCGTACCGATATAAGAACCGCCACGGTCCAAAACAAGCGGCTCTCTGCCTTGAATTTTAAGTGCTGCATTAATTCCGGCAACAAGCCCCTGTGCAGCAGCCTCCTCATAACCGCTTGAGCCGTTAAACTGCCCCGCTCCGTACAAGCCCTCTATAGCATTGAATTCAAGAGTAGCCTTAAGTGCCGTAGGATCAACACAATCATATTCAATCGCATAAGCGGTACGCATAACCTGTGCTTTTTCCAAACCGGGTATTGTGTGTATAAAATCAAGCTGAACATCCTCCGGTAAAGAGGAAGACAATCCCTGCAGATACATTTCCTCGGTTTCAAGCCCGCATGGCTCAATGAAAAGCTGATGTCTTTCCTTATCGGCAAAGCGAACAATTTTATCCTCAAAGCTTGGGCAATAACGAGGTCCCTTGCCCTCAATCTTTCCACTATACATCGGAGAACGATGAAGATTTTCCAGAATAACCTCTTTTGTTTTCTCATTCGTATAAGTAATATGGCATGCAACCTTGTTTTCGGGTGCATTTTCCGTTTCAAAGCTGAACGGAACAGTATGCTCGTCGCCAAACTGAATTTCCATTTTGGAAAAATCAACACTCTGCCTGTTTACACGGCCGGGCGTACCCGTTTTAAAGCGTCTTAAAGGAATATTGAATTTTTTAAGGCTTTCCGAAAGCTCCGTGGCAGGAAACATTCCATCCGGACCGCTTTCATAAGAAACCTCGCCGATATAAACTCTGCCGCCAAGGAAGGTTCCTGTTGCAAGTATAACCGCCTTGGTCTCAAATATTGCATCAAGCTTTGTCTTAGCGTGCCAGATACCGTTTTTATCCTTGGTCAGATCAACGATTTCCGCTTGGCGGACATCCAGATTTTTTTCAAGCTCCAGAACATGCTTCATTCCTTTTGAATATTCCCGCCTGTCTATCTGAGCACGAAGAGAGTGAACGGCAGGACCCTTTCCAAGGTTTAGCATTCTGCTTTGAAGGCAATATTTATCCGCCGCCTTACCCATTTCGCCGCCGAGCGCATCAATTTCACGAACAAGATGCCCTTTTGATGTACCTCCGATAGACGGATTACACGGCATATTTCCGATCCAATCCAGATTGATTGTAAAAACAGCCGTTTTACAACCAAGACGCGCCGAAGCAAGCCCTGCTTCAATTCCTGCATGACCTGCTCCTATAACAATAACATCATATTTTCCTGCAAAATACTCCATAACTTATTTTCCTACACAAAATCTACTGAAAATATTGTTCACAATTTCAATATTTGCCTTTCTTCCCGTCAAAGAAAGAAGCTCATCAATCGCTGAATCAACAAGAACATTAACCGCATCCCTCGTTACTCCTGCAATAAGACAGGTATGCGCCTCAAAGCAGTAGTTCATTGCATTTGTACAGCAAATTTTCTGCCTTTGATTTGCAAGAATCGGTGCTGAGGTATCAAAATCAGCATCACCGACAATCTCTTTTATTGCCGCTTCAAGTTCCTTTGTACTTTTATCCTTTTTAGCACTGATAAAAATATACTTGTCAAAAGCCGAGGTGATCATCTCAAGATCTGCTCTCTGCGTTAAATCAATTTTATTGATAACAGCAATTGCACGCTTTCCTCTGCAATGCTCAATGAGTTTCAGATCTTCTTTGATTAATGGTCGATTACTGTCAAAAACCGCCAGAACAAGCATTGCCTCATCAAGCTTTGCATATGCGCGCTCAACGCCGATACTTTCAACAGCATCTCTTGTATTACGAAGTCCTGCCGTGTCACTGAGTCGAAGAACAAGACTTCCAAGCCTTACACTTTCCTCTACAATATCCCTTGTTGTACCCTCAATATTGGTTACAATACTTTTGTCTTTCCCTGCAAGCAGGTTCATCAGCGTAGATTTTCCGACATTCGGTCTGCCAACAATCGCTGTATCAATACCCTGCACCATTGCCTGTCCGCTGTCATAATTAACAAGAAGTGATTTCAGTTCTTTTGCCGCATGAATAATGGTTTCGCCAAGCGCCTCATCATCCATATCGGGAATTTCCTCATCCGGATAATCAACCCACGCAGCAAGATTCGCCGAGCAATCCATAAGCGAATCAAGTATTCCGTTTATTTTATTGCTCAAAGAGCCCTGAAGTGCATTGAACGAAGCCTGAACAGAGGTTTCGCCCTGTGCCGAAATCAAATCAGCAACGCTCTCCGCTTGGGTCAAATCCATCTTTCCGTTTAAAAATGCTCTTTTTGTAAATTCACCGGGTTCAGCAGGAACTGCCCCTGCATTTAAAACTGCTTCCAGGGTTTTTTCAACAATAAAAAGTCCGCCGTGAACCGAAAGCTCGCAAACATTCTCACCCGTATAGCTTTTGGGGGCACGGAAAACAAGTGCAACTGCGTTATCAAGCATTCTGCCGTCAGAAACAATATTTCCAAACTTTGCTCTGTAGCCGTCAAGATTTAAAAGAGAAGAGCCATCTGCCGCTTTGAACACTTTATCTGCTATTTCAATTGCCTTTTCGCCGCTTATACGAATAACGCCGATACCGCCTGCAGCATTTCCCGTTGCAACGGCAGCTATAGTTTTTTCCATTTCTCTGCTCATCCTTTTCTGAAATATTAAATCCCAAAAAACGGCAGATTTTCTTTCAGTTTGTGAGGACGTAATAAAACACTATTACGCAGCTTTTCGCAAACCGTTTATCTGCCGTTTCATAATTTATTAATCTTTATTCACTTCGATTTTTCCGAATTTCGGTAAATCCGCTCTGTCTGATTTAGGGGCAGTATTTTTAACAGGAGCGCTTGCCGCATTGCTTCTGCGATAATTATTTCTGCCGCCGTTTGTTGACTGAAGCATAACCTTTCTGTCCTGTCCGTATCCAACAGATAAAGATTCAACACCGTCAATTTCCTGAACCGTTGTATGAATAATCCTTCTCTCATATGGATTCATAGGCTCAAAGGTATATCTTCTGCCTGTTTTTAAAACATAGTTTGCATTTTTGCAGGCAAGATTTCTGAGTGTTTCCATTCTCTTTTCACGATAGTTGCCCACATCAATTGTAACTCTTACATATTTATCGCTGCTTTTCTTAACAGAAAGGCTGGTTAAATACTGAAGTGCATCAAGCGTTTCGCCGCGGCGACCGATAATAATGCCGTAATCCTCACAGTTGATTTCCATCTGAAGTACACCATCTGCAACAACGCCCGTAACCTCAGCATCTTCAATTTTCAAACCGCCGATCATACTCTTTAAATAATTAACAGCGATGCTGATATCTACATCAGCTTCCGTAATCTTAACATTCTCCTCTGCCTTTGGAGCTTCAGCTTTAGGAGCAGCTTTTTTCGGAGCTTCTTTTTTAACGGCCTCTTTTTTCGGCTGAGGCTTTCTTTCTGCCTTTTTATCTGCACGCTTTGGTGCATCTTTCTTCTGCTGCGGCTTTCTTTCTTTTCTGCCGTCCTCATACCAAACCTTTACCTGTGCATCTTTTCCACCGAAAAGACCAAGTACCTTTTTCTTTGGCAAGGATATAATATCAACATTTATATCAGCTAAAGCCGGAGCGTTAAGACCGGCTTTTGCAGCAGCTGTTGCTTCTTCAACAGTTTTGCCGGTTCCGATAAATTCCTTTATCATACAATCCTCCGATTATTTAATTTTCTTGATATTTTCCTCTCTTGAGCGACGCTCAATGGTATTTTCAACCATCAGCTTTGCCTGGCTCTTTCTTGGAGGAAAGAATTTTGCAATAAATAACTGCTGAATTATTGCAATAAGGTTTGAAATAATCCAGTAAAAACCAACCGCTGCAGGCACCTTAAATGCAATGTATAATGAGAAAAGAGGCATCATGAGCATCATAATCATCATCTGACTCATCTGCTGCGCCGCTGCCGGATTGTTTTTCTTTGAAATAAATGTAGAAATCAGTGTTGATCCAAGAGATGTTATAAAGGATAAAATAGGAACAATTACGATAATTCCATCTTTCCAATGAGGAAGAGCCGTCATATCAAGACCGCCTATATAAAGCCCTGATCGGAAATTGTCTATCGCCGTAATTTTATCCGCAGTAAACATATCAGGAAGCTTTGCAGCAACCGTATCTCTTAATGCATCCCAATTTTCAAGAATGCCAAGCTGTAGATAATTTCCGGTATAATTTGCCTTTTCTAAAAGCTCTGTAATATATTCCGACTGATCGCCGATATTGCCGATACCGATAACATAAGAAAGAGGATAATAGATGATTCCGACAATACCCATAAGGAAAATCAATTGGAAAACCATAGGACCGCATCCCATCTGCATAGGGTTATGACCCTCTCTTGCATAGAGTTCCTGCATTTCCTCATTCATTTTTGCCTGCATCTTCTGACGCTGCTTCGGATCACTGATTGCGCGAATGTTATATTTCTTCTGGATTTTTTGAATTTTTGGCTGTATTCTTGCACTTTTTGCTGTTGTCTTCTGCTGACGAATATTGATAGGCAATAAAACCAATCTTGTTAAAACAGTAAATAAGATAATCGCAAGGAAATACTCATTGCTGAGCATTTCAAGCAAAAAGTGCATACATTTACCGAAAAGCCAGTAAAGCGGCATAAAAGGACCGCCGCCTTCCGACATTTTGAGTAAAATAGGGCTAAGCATATTCATTTAGTTTCCTCGTTTTTATTCTTTTTTGGAGGAACAGGATCGTACCCGCCTTTAAAAAAGGGGTTGCACCTTAAAATCCTTCTTACTGCAAGAAGGGTTCCCTTAAAAACACCATGCACCTCAATTGCCTCAATCGCGTATTGAGAACAGGTTGGCACATAGCGGCATGAGCCGTGTGAAAACCTTGGGCTTAATGTAACCTGGTATGTACGGATAAGAAAAATAAACAGCTTTTTTATAAGTTTTTTCATTCGATAACTCCAAGCTGCAAAAGCTGCTTTTCCATATCTGCCAAAACACTTTGCATTTTAACCTCTGTTGTTTTAGTCCGTGCAACAAAAACAATATCACAGCCGCATTTTACTCTGCCGTTAAGCTGAGAATACGCTGCTCTTATAATTCGCCTTGCACGGTTTCTTTTCACTGCTTTACCGATTTTTTTACCGCTTGTTATTCCAACCCTTACCCTGCCGCTTCTGTTTTTCATAACATAAGTTACAAGGCTGGGAGAGGCAACGCTTTTTCCTCGGTAATATAAGCGGCGAAAATCCTTGTTTTCTTTTAAGGTATTGATTTTCACGATTTTGTTCCTTTAGCTCTGATTGGCGTTTCCAGCTTATAAATTAATAGGAAAGCTGCTTTCTGCCTTTAGCACGGCGTCTTGCCAAAACCTTTCTGCCGCTTCTTGTTGACATTCTTTTTCTGAAGCCATGTTCCTTCTGAGCGTGTCTTTTCTTTGGCTGAAATGTTCTTTTCATTAAAATTCACTACCTTTCACAGACTAAACTTGTCTTAATCTTTATATTCTCTGCACGGTATAGTGCAGGCTCATACTAATAGCGATAAACATTATATTATATAATTCGCCAACTTGTCAACAGAAAATTAATAAATCTTGTTTTTTTTAATATTATATATTATAATAATACTACATATTGGGGATTTAATTTTTGAAGGCACTAAATTTTTCAAGAGGTGACAGCAATGATAGGTATTATCGGTGCAATGGATATCGAGATTGCAGCTATAAAAAACAAAATTTCAAGTCCGGTTTCAACTAAGCTTGCCGGCTGTACATTTGTATGCGGTTATATTGATGATGTAATGGTGTGTGCTGCGCAGTGCAGCCCCGGAAAGGTAAATGCTGCCCTCTGTGCACAGGCCATGATTGATAAATTTGATATTGACCAAATCATCAATATCGGTGTTGGCTGTTCGCTTGCCGAGGATATCGTTGTAAAAAATATAGTTATTGCCGATAATGTTTGCCAGTATGATATTGATATTACTGCTCTAGGCGAGCCAAGAGGCTTTATCAACGGATTGAATACCATAAAAATTGAAGCAGATAAAGAAATATCAGATACGCTTGCAAGAATTGCAATAAATTCAGGTGAAAAAATCCGCAGAGGTACAATTGCAAGCGGTGATACCTTTATTGCTGATACGGAATTGAAACAGTTTATAAATCATCATTTCGGTGCTGTATGCGGAGAAATGGAGGGTGCTGCCATAGGACATGTCTGTATGGCAAACCATATTCCCTTTGCCGTTCTTCGCTCTGTAAGTGACGGTGGGGACGAAAATGCACAGCTTGATTATCCAACCTTCAAAAAAATCGCCGCAGAAAAATCCACGGCGATAATATTAAAATATATTGCTTCCGAAAAAACGCAAACAGCGTTCGCAGAAATTTAAAACTATAACTAAAACGGATAAATACCGCATGCTTCTGCAACCTGATGAATCACTAAACCACAAAAGGTTTCCCACTTTAATAAAAGAGGAAAAAGGAATTTATTCGGAAATCAGATTTGTAATCAGATAATTCTCTGCTTCTTCAATAATTGTATGAAGCTCTGATTGATTAATGATATCTGCTCCCGTTCTTGATTTATCCTCAATGAAAACAAATCGGGCATCAAGAAGTGAAATAGCAGCCGAAGCAAGCTCGTGACCGATTGTATAATCAAGACGGAACATCTCAGACGGAAGCTTTCCCGATTTTGCAAGGGTTAATGCGCCTCTGTAAAGGCAAAGCATATAGTAATCGTGAAGATAACGAACCGTATCCGTTCCCTCCGTTGATACAACCGCTGTTTCAAGCAAAATTTTCATTCCTTGAGAAATTGTGCTCATTGTTGAGCCTTCACTGCCCTCATTTGAAATCTTATAAAGGTAATCCTCATCAATTCCATATCTGCTTGTTGAAACGCCAAGCAGATAATCGGTTGTAACGCCATAGTAGTCGCTGCATTTTATAACAAAATCAAGTCCGCATTCTCTTATACCTTTTTCATAATGGCTTAAAAGCGCCTGACTGATTCCTAAATCAGCAGCTGCTTTTTTCTGGCTGCAGCCTCTCTCTTTTCTTAACTGAGAAAGAATTGCAGCAAATTTAGAATTTTTTTCTTTGTTTTCTGCCATATTTTATTATCCTTTTTTCTTTCACGAATTTTTTATACATTTTGTATTATACTATTTGTTTTCAAATAAGTAAATAAAAAGTTCGCTTTGTAAACAAATTGTAATTATTGGCTCAAATTGGGGGTTTTGAAGTGAAAACATACACAATTTATCTTTTCAGACATGGATTAACAAAAGGAAATCTAAACGCACAGTATATTGGGCATACAGATTTACCACTCACTACAGATAGTATATCTGCACTGAGAAATATAAAGGCACATCACCATTATCCAAAGGTACAGGCGGTTTTTTCCTCTCCTTTGAAAAGATGTATAGACAGCGCAAATATTATGTTTCCGGAAAACAATCCTCTTGTTATTAATGATTTCATTGAATATGATTTTGGTGAATTCGAGGGCTGTACTGCAGAGGATTTAAAGGATAACGAAGATTTTAAGGAATGGCTGCGTGGCGATATGTATGCCAAAACGCCTTATGGCGAAAGCAATGCCCAGTTCTTTGCCCGTATTTGCTCTGCTTTTGAAAAAATTGTAGACGGAATGGCAAAAAGCGGAACAGAAACAGCGGCAATTGTTGGACATGCAGGTGTTCTTATGGCAATTCTTTCCTGTTATGGTCTGCCTGAAGCACCAATGGCACATTGGCAGATGGAAGCAGGTTATGGATTTAAGCTTCGCATAACACCGTCCCTGTGGATGCAGGCAAATAAAGTTGAGGTTGCAGATACTGCTCCGATTTCGGCAAAAAAGGATTGATGTAATTCATTATATCGTACCTTTTTATACATTAAATTTTTCTGTATAAATAAAATAAATTTATTTTCAGCAAATAATACAGAAGAAAAACCTCCCTTTCGGGAGGTTTTCATTTTTTAATAATCACTGAGTGATGCAAAATTCTGTCTGTTTTCGGCAAGGGAAATACTTGTTTTTCCGTAAATCTTCTTCTGAAGTATCTGCGCTGCAAGCGGGCAGTCTACCTTCCAGATCCATTCACCATAATAGGTTCCGCCCTTGCAGGTTGTAAGTGTTGTTCCGTCTGAATTTGTTTCATTAGTAGGAACCGTATAGGTTACTGTTTTATATGAAATCCAACCATGGGAAAGAGCATACTGACCGATTGAAAGAATTTCCTTTTTTGAAAATCCTGTTTTAACATATGGCATAAGTGTTGTTGCAAGCTCTGCAAGCTTCATTGTTGAAGCATCCTTTACCTTTTTGAAGAGAGAAAGAAGAACGGTCTTCTGCCTGTCTGCACGAACATTATCTGAATCAAGATGTCTTATTCTGCAATAAGCAAGTGCCTGTTCGCCGCTGAGAAGAAGGTCGCCGGCATCGCCGCTGATTGATACGCCGCCGTAGGTATTCGGATGATTATTGATTTCTCTGATTTCTGCTGCGCTCATAGTTATTGTAACACCGCCGAGTGAATCAATAATGTTCTGGAAGCTTGTAAAGTTTACAATAACATAGTTATCAATATTAACCTTAAACATTCTTTCAACTGCATTAATATAACAATCAACACCGCCGAAAGCCATTGCTCCGTTAATTTTGCCGTATCTTCCCGTGCTTTCATCGCCCGGTGTTGTTTCATAATAGATATAAGAGTCACGAAGAATGGAGGTTAAAACGATTTCTCCTGTCTGTGTATTTACGCTTCCGATAATAGCAGAGTCTGCTCTTGTTCCGCTGTCTGAAATCTCATCGCCGCGGGTATCCTCACCGATAAGCATAACATTCAGAACATTGCTTGCACTTACAGGCTCACCGTTATAATACCATTTCTTTACCATATCACGATATGATGAAGAATATTCGTTTTCAGTAATGGTATCAAAGCTCTCGTAGAACTCATCCATTCCCTTCCATTCATCTGTTGTTGTGTTTGGAGTATCGGGATCCTGCTGTGTAATACCATTCAACATATCATTTACATACCAAACCGCATATCCGCCCGTTCCGGCAATTGCAATAACAAGCACAAGAATCAAAGAAATACAGATTTTTCCAATCTTTGTTTTGCGCCATTTCTTTTTGCTGTTTTTCTTTTGCTCTCTTCTTGCTCTTCTTGGCATATTCTCTGTTTCATATCCTCCAAGCTCAAAAAGATTTACGCTTCCATTTACCTCATCAGTCGGAACCTCTCTGTTGCTTTCAAGAAAAGGCTCCTCTATATTGAAATCAGCTTTTACAGGAGGATTTGCTACCTGCTCCGGCTTTACTGTTTTTTGTTTTTGAGGTTTTGTTTCTTCCTTTTTAGGTTCATCCTTATAAACAACCGTTGCAGTTGAATTTGCAACTGTTGATTTTTGCGGAACTTCTGCCGAAGGCATTTCCTCAGTTTTCTTATTTACAGTTTCTTCCTTTTTCTGTTCAGGTGCTTTTGCAGGAGTATTTACCGGGGACTTCGCTTGTTGCTCAGTTCTTATATCCGTTGATATCTGCGGCTTTTCCTCTTTTTGCTCGGGCTTGTCCGCCTCTTTTTTTATCGCATCCTTTGCCTTATCTATTTCATCCATTTTGGCTTTTATATCTTCACCAACATTCTTGTTTATAATTTCATTAAGAATATCGTCTAAATCGTAATCCGGGGTACCCATATTCGATTTCTCCTCTCAAAAAATTTCACACACATAACATTATATATTAAAATTATACAGATTTCAATAAATAAATTGTAAATAAGATGTGGAAAATTATATAAATAAAAAAGGCGGTATAAGGGGCGCCCTACATAAAGAATAATTGCTAAAAAATATGGAGTAATGGAAAACTGCTGCGTTAAAATCACAGCGAGGGCGTCAGCCCGCCCTCTGATTTATGCCTTGCATTTTATCCATTCCTCATATTTTTTAGTGCGAAGCAGTTTAAATGAACTGATTTTGTTCAGATTATATTAATAAATCTCGGTGCATACTATCGTATTCACCGAGATTTTTAATTTTGAGATGGGCAAAATCAGAAAATTTAAACCAAATACTTCTTTATGCAGGGTGCCCCAAAACCGCCTTTTGTTATGCTTCTTCCGTTGTTTCTTCAGCTGATTCATTTTCCTCTGTATCCACAAGTTCATCTTCAAACCTGTCTACAACAGAGATTGTTGCAACCTTTTCTCCATCATTAACTCTCATCACCTTAACGCCTTTACTTGGTCTTAAGAATGTGGAAATCTGATCAACATGTGTTCTGATAACGATACCGTCACTTGTTATCATAATGACATCCTCATTTTCGGTTACGGGAGCAATCATTGCTACTTTTCCGTACTGTGCCGTTCTGTAATTAATAAGACCTTTTCCGCCGCGGCTTTGTACTCTATAATCATCAAAGCTGCTCTTTCTGCCGAAGCCTGTTTCGGAAACCGTAAGAAGTGTATATCCCTCAAGTGAAGCAGCAAAGCCAACAACATAATCGCCATCAGCAAGTGAAATTGCTCTTACACCTCGTGCTGTTCTTCCGATAAGCCTTGCATCTGCTTCATCAAAGCAAATGCTCATACCATCGTGCGTTGCAACAACAAGTTTTCTCTGTCCGTCAGTAATTTCAACATAAGCAAGCTCATCGCCCTCATCAAGATTAATTGCAATAATACCGCTCTGGCGGATATGCTGATATTCGTTGATATCCGTTCTCTTGATAATACCCTTTTTGGTAACCATGCAAAGATATTTTCTGTTTTCCTCTGCCGGAATTTTAACCATTGCGGAAACGGTTTCATCCTTTTCAAGCGGAAGCAGGTTTACAACATTCATACCCTTTCCCGTTCTTGAAGAAGCAGGAATTTCATACGCCTTTTTTTTGAAAACCTTTCCTTTATTTGTAAAAATAAATACAACATCATGTGATGAACAGGAGAACATGGTTTTTGCAACATCCTCTTCTCTTCTGCTCATTCCCATTATTCCTCGACCGCCGCGATTTTGCGCCTTATAGGTATCAACCGTCATACGCTTCATATAACCCATATTGGTAAGCGTCAAGATGGATTCCTCAACCGGAATTAAATCCTCATCCTCAACAGAACCAATAACTGCACTGATTTCCGTTCTTCTTTCATCTCCGAATTTTTCAACAATTTCGCTGCTTTCTTCCTTGATGATTTCAAAAACTCTTTCCTCACGGTTAAGAATATCCATAAAGTCTTCTATTTTTGCTTTAAGCTCGCCGATTTCATTATTGATTTTTTCAATTTCAAGACCTGCCAGCTGACCGAGCTGGAAATTAACAATAGCCGTTGCCTGCGGATCATCAAATCCGAATTTTTCAATAATAGCCTGCTTTGCTTCCGACTTACCGCCCTTGCACGCACGAATTGTTGCAATAATTTCATCCACAATATCAATTGCCTTTGCAAGTCCGTCTAAAACATGCTTTCTGTCTTGTGCCTTTTTAAGATCAAACTTTGTTCTGCGAACAATAATTTCTTCTCTGAATTTAATATAATGATTCAGCATTTCCTTAAGTGAAAGGCATTTCGGAACGCCATCAACAAGAGCAAGCATAATTACACCGAAAGTAACCTGCATCTGCGTCATCTTATAAAGATTATTCAGAACAACCTGTGCATTTGCATCTCTTTTTACCGTTATTTCTATATGCATTCCTTTTCGGTTTGAAAAATCCTTTATATCGGAAATTCCTTCAAGCTTTTTATCCTTTGCAAGCTCTGCAATTTTAGAAATAAGCTCTGCCTTTTTAACCTGATAAGGAAGCTCTGTAACAATAATTTTAAATCTGTCGCCCTTATCCTCAATAATTTCGGCACGGGCACGAAGATATATTTTTCCTCTTCCTGTAGAATAGGCCTCTCGAATTCCCTTTGTACCCATAATGATACCGGCTGTCGGGAAATCAGGACCTTTGATATACTGCATTAATTCAGGAACATCACATTCAGGATGATCAATAAGATAATTAACACCCTCAACAACCTCTTTCATATTATGAGGAGGAATATTGGTTGCCATACCAACCGCAATACCTGAAGAACCATTAACAAGAAGATTCGGAAATCTTGTCGGAAGTACAGACGGCTCTTTTAAACGGTCATCATAGTTTGGTGCAAAATCAACTGTATCCTTATCAATATCTGCAAGCATTTTCATGCTTATTTTGCTCATTCTTGATTCTGTATATCTGTATGCCGCAGCAGGGTCTCCGTCTACTGTACCGAAGTTTCCGTGACCGTCAACAAGCATATATCTCATTGAAAATGTCTGAGCAAGACGCACCATTGCATCGTAAACCGAAGCATCACCATGAGGATGATATCTGCCGAGAACGGAACCGACTGTATCGGCACACTTACGATATGCTTTATCAGGATACAAATTGTTTTCAAACATTGTATAAAGAATACGCCTGTGAACAGGCTTTAATCCATCTCTTACATCAGGAAGCGCACGGCTTACAATTACTGTCATTGAGTAATCAAGGAATGCTTTTCTGATTTCATCGCTTATTTCTACATTAACAATCTTTTGATTGTCATATCTGATTATTTCATCTGCCATTTTATTACTCCTTTGGAATTATATATCCAAGTTCTGTACGAATTTTGCATTTTTTCTATAAAGCCTTTTTTAGCAACAGCATTGCATATACACGCTGCTATCAAACGCTTCACTGAAGCGTTCTCCCGAATTTTCAAGTGCTTTGCACTTGCCTCTTCGGAGCATCGTTTGAGCCACGCCGTTTTACGCCTTTTTATTTGATTTATATATCCAGATTCTGTACGAATTTTGCATTTTTTACAATAAATTCACGGCGTGGCTCAACATTATCTCCCATAAGAATAGAAAAGTTTTCGCTTGCCTTCTGTGCATCATCTATTGTAACACGAAGCATTGTTCTGAATTCAGGATCCATTGTTGTTTCCCAAAGCTGATTCGGATCCATTTCACCTAAACCTTTATATCGCTGAACATCACATTGTCCGCCCATTTCTTCAATAAGTGCATCCCTTTGTTCATCTGAATAAGCATAAGCACTCTTTTTCCCCTTACTTACCTTGAAAAGAGGCGGCTGGGCAAGATAAATAAATCCACCCTCAACAAGAGGCTTCATATAACGGAAAAAGAATGTCAAAAGAAGAGTTCTGATATGTGCACCGTCAACATCGGCATCCGCCATAATTACAATTTTATGATATCTTAATTTACTGATATCAAAATCTTCGCCGATACCTGTTCCGAGCGCTGTTACAACAGGCATAAGCTTTTCATTTCCATAAACCTTATCAAGTCTTGCTTTTTCAACATTAAGCATTTTTCCCCAAAGAGGAAGAATTGCCTGATGAACTCTGTCTCTTCCATCCTTTGCAGAACCGCCTGCAGAATCTCCCTCTACGATATAGATTTCGCAAAGTTCCGGCTCATTGGATGAACAGTCTGCCAGTTTTCCGGGAAGCTTTGTGCTTTCCAGTCCTGACTTGCTTCTTGCCGAATCCCTTGCCTTTCTTGCTGCCTCTCTTGCTCTTGATGCATCAAGAGATTTATTAAGTATTGTTCTTGCAGCTGCCGGATTTTCCTCAAAATAGGTTAAAAGCTTTTCATAAACCATTGAAGAAACAAGACCTGTAATTTCCGTATTTCCAAGCTTTCCCTTTGTTTGTCCTTCAAACTGCGCTTCCGTAAGCTTAACACTTATGATAGCGGTAATTCCTTCTCTTACATCCTCGCCGCTCAATTTTTTATCACTGTCTTTAAGAATACCGAATTTTTTGCCGTAATCATTAAAAACTCTTGTCAATGCAGTTTTAAAACCTGTTTCATGCGTTCCGCCGTCTATTGTATTTATATTATTTGCAAAAGAAAGCATCGTTTCATTGTAGGAATCTGTATAACAGATTGCAACCTCTGCACTTTTATCCCCTTTTGTAGTAGAAAGATGAATAACCTCTTCCTGAATGGGATTAAGCCCTCTGCTTGTGTTAATATATTCAACGAAAGATTTAATTCCGCCCTCATAACAGAATTCTTCACTGATCTGCTCTTCAGGGCTGCTTTCTCTTTTATCCGAAAGGGTAATGGAAAGACCTGCATTAAGAAAAGCCTGCTCACGAAGCCTGCGTGCCAAAACCTCATAATCATAAACTGTTGTTTCCGTAAAGATTTCCGCATCCGCTTTAAATCTGATAAGCGTTCCATGTCCGTCGGCATCTCCGATAATATGTAAATCATTAACAGGATTTCCTCTTTCAAAGCGCTGTGCATAGATATGCCCGTTTTGTGTAACCTCAACCTCAAGCCATTCGGAAAGCGCATTAACAACAGATGAACCAACACCGTGAAGTCCGCCGGAAACTTTATAACCGCTTCCGCCGAATTTACCACCTGCGTGAAGCACTGTTAATACAACAGTAACCGCCGGAAGACCTGTTTTTTCATTAATACCTGTCGGAATACCTCTTCCGTTATCACGAACGGTTATAATATTATCAGGTAAAATATCACATTCAATGTGTGTACATACACCTGCAAGCGCCTCATCAATGGAATTGTCTACGATTTCGTAAACAAGATGATGAAGACCTCTCGGTCCTGTTGAACCTATGTACATTCCGGGTCTTTTTCTAACAGCTTCAAGACCCTCCAAAACCTGAATATCTTCTGCTGAATATTCGCTGGTTACAACGGTATCAATATCCTCTTCCTCAAGAATTGTTTTATTTTCTTCGCTCATTTTGTAACTCCTGTTCTTGTTCTTTTAAGTAAGGTGCTTGTATTAAGCGGGCTTACATAAATTTTATCATCTGTAACTACAAAGCTTTTCGGAAGCTCAAAGTTTACATAAATTATTTCATTTTCTTTTTCTGCTTTTTCAAGATAATCTCTTGTTGCTTTATTAACGGTTGAGGTATCCATATCAAAAATACCTAAAACCCCTTTGCTGTTTATAACCGTATCTTCGCCAAGATGTAAATACATTTATTCTCCGATTATTCTGCCGTTTTCAATATGAATGGTTTTTCCTTTTTTTAATCTTAAAATTGTATTCTTATCACAGCAGGTAATAAAAACCTGCCATTCTTTTATATGATTCAGAATATAATCCTGCCTTTTTTCATCCAGCTCGCTCATAACATCATCAAGAAGCGCAACCGGCATAATTTCCGTTTTTTCTTTAAGAAGGCTCGATTCGGCAAGCTTTAAGGCAATAACACAGCTTCTTTGCTGCCCCTGGCTTCCGAAAATTCTTGCTTCTCTTCCGTTTATAAAAATTTCAAGATCATCTCTGTGCGCACCAACGGAAGTATTTTTATTTAAAATATCAACTGCTTTTTTATGTTCAAGCTCTTCCAGCAATTTTTCTTCAATCTCAGCAGCAGATAAATTCTGATAATCAAAGCTTCCTTTTAAAACAAAATCAATTTCTTCTTTTCCTGAAGAAAGACCTTTGAAAACTTCTTTCGCATAGGGTAAAAGAGCTTCAACATATTTTTGCCTTTGAAAAATAATTTTTGAACATGTTTTTGCAAAATTCAAATTCCATACAAAAAGAATTTCATCAAGTCCTCCGTATTGCTGCATATCTCTTAAAACAATATTTCGCTGTGCAAGACATCGGTTATATTCCTTTAATGCATTTCTGTAATTTGAATTAAGCTGGCATAAAGCATTGTCAATAAATTTTCTTCTCTCAATCGGCCCGTCTTTAATCATGGAAAGATGAACAGGGCTGAATATAACAGCCTTTATATCTTCTCCAAGCAAAGCAGGTGTTGATTTTTTTATCCCGTTTAGCATAGCAGATCTTTTATTTTTTATTAAAATTTCTGCATTCTGCTCTCTTTTATTACTAAAAAAGTCTGCTTTAATTTTAGAAAAATCCTTTGAAAACTGAACTAACTGACTGTCTTTAACACCCCGAAAGGATTTTGAGCCTGTAAACAGATAAACAGCCTCAAGCAGATTGGTTTTTCCCTGTGCATTTTCTCCGTAAATGATATTAACATCATCAAAATCCGCCTGTAAATTTTCAATATTTCGAAAATTTTGAATTTCTATCCTGTTAATCTTCATTTATAACTTCTAAATCTATATTTTTAACGGAAACAATATCTCCGTTTCTGATTTTCTTTCCTCTTGCCGTGCATCTTTCGCCGTTTACTCGGATATTATTTTCTTCAATCATCATTTTTGCAAAGCTGCCGCTTTCTGCAAGACCTGAAAATTTAAGCAGACTGTCAAGCTTTATAAATTCTGTATTTATTTTTATGATTTCTTTCTGCCTTTCGGCAAGCTTTAATTTATATTTCACTTTTTAACCTCATCGGAAGCACTAAAAATAAGAAATTATCATTGTTAACGGGAAGAACCTTAACCGGGCTAACCGGACCTCCAAGTTCTATTCTTACCTCATCTGTATCTGCTGCATTAAGAGCATCAAGCATATATTTTGAATTAAATCCGATTTCAACTCTTTCTCCGCTTACATTTGCATGCGTATAATCTACAACTCTTCCTCGAGCAGAAACGGTTGAAACTCTCATTTCATCCTTATCAAACAGACATCGTATCGGATTTTTTGCATTATTTTCAACAACGGGAATTGCTCTTTCAATACAGGAAATGGCTTCTCTTGTATTAATCAAAACGGTTGTTGCACTTGCTTTCGGAACAGCAGCATGATAATCAAGAAAATCTCCGTCAAGAAGGCGGCTTATTACGCTGTAATCGCCGATTTCAAAAATAATATGTCTTTTTCCAACGCTGATTGAAATATCCTTTGCTTCATCAACACCTGTTAATTTAATGATTTCTCTTATTGTTTTTTTAGGAACGATAAATGAAAAATCCTCTCCCTCATAGCTGATTGCCTCTGTTGAAATCGCAAGCCTGTAGCCGTCAACACCGATAAGACGAAGCTGATTTAAACTCATTTCAAATTTCAAGCCGGTATGTACGGGCTTTGAATTTTCATTTTCGGCAACAGCAAATAAGGTCTGTGCAACCATTTTATGAAACATTCCTTTTTCAATAAATAAAGGATAACCGCCTGATACACTCGGAAGCTCAGGATAATCATTTGCATCAATACCCGTAATATTATACTGCGCTGCACCGGATGTAATGGAAACGGAAGTTCCGTTTGTTTCAATTGTTACGGTATCTGCTGCAAGCTTGCGAACAATATCACAAAGAATTTTTGCATTGATAACAATAGAACCCGGTTCTGTAACGGTTGCCATAATCGTTGTTGTAATTCCGAATTCAAAATCATATCCCGTAAGACTTAAAATTTCAGTGCCGCATTCAATTAAAATTCCTTCTATAGTAGGAATCGTAACCTTCTGGCTTACTGCCTTAAAAACATTTGCGCATGCTTCGTTTAATTTTTTTGTGTTGCAGCTGAATTTCATTGTTTATCCTCCGTTTTTGAAAAAAATCAAAATTTTGTATTAATATAACAGGATAATTATAGTAGTAGTAATAAGGAATGTTGAAATTGTTGAAAACTATAATTTTCCTTTATATAAAGCCAAAAATGAATTTATTATTTTTAGTGATGGTCTGTTTATAATTTTTTGAAAATGTTTATAATTTTTGTTTTCAACATCTATTGTTCAAAACTTTATTGTTAAAACACAATAAGTTGTTGAAAACTTTTTATTTTTTCTGGATATTAAAAAAGAAAAGTCATCATTCAAAAAAATTAAAATTCCTGTTTAATAATCTTCACTTTTTATATTATCAATCATATCTTCAATTCTTCTTTTAAGCTTGGAATCTGCTTCCATTTCTTTAATCAGCTCGTTGTAGTGAAAAAGAACGGTAGAATAATTAAAGCCGAAAGTATCTCCGATAACTTCATAAGTACTGTTTGTTATCTCTCTCATAATGTAAATGGCAATTCGTCTTGCATGAACAATATTGGCTTTTCTTTTTTTGCTGTATAAATCTTCGGAAGAAATTCCCTCACATCTGCCGATTTCTTCAACAATTTTCTGAACTGTAATGGGAAGAGGCTGTGTATCTGTTGTAACATCCTTGATAACTCTTTGAGCAAGCGCAATGGAAGGGGCCGTTCCTGAAAGATTGCTCATTGCAAAAAGCTTTTTTGTTGCTCCCTCAAGCTGCCTGATATTTGTTTTTATTTTATCGGCAATAAATTCAACAACATTATCAGAAACTTCAAAATTAAGAAGATCTGCTTTTCTTTTTATAATTGCGCAGCGGGTTTCGTATTCAGGTGTTTTAACATCGGCAAGAAGCCCGTTTTCAAAACGGCTGCAAAGCCTTTCTGTTAAGCTTTTAATTTCTTTCGGGGGTCTGTCTGAGGTTAAAACAATCTGCTTTCCGTTTTCAATAAGAGAATTAAAAGTATGAAAAAATTCCTCTTCCGTTTGTTCTTTTCCGGCAATAAATTGAATATCGTCTATTAAAAGAACATCAACATTTCTGAATTTATCCCTGAATTCATCAACTCTTTTTTTACCAAGTGCATCAATAAATTCATTTGTGAAATCTTCAGATCTGGTTGATATAATTTTAAGTGCAGGATATTTTTTATGAATATCACAGCATATTGCATTTAAAAGGTGTGTTTTTCCGAGTCCTGATTTTCCGTAAATAAAAAGAGGATTATAATTGCTGAATGTGTTTTCTGCTTTAACGGAACCGCCTGGATTATCTGCAACAGCCATTGATGCTCTGTATGCAAATCTGTTTGACGGTCCTTCAATAAAGGTATCAAAAGTAAATTGATCCGCCGGTAAATTATCTGAATTTACGATTGCTTCATTAACATTTTTTGCTTTTTCTTTATCTCTTTCAAAATCATTTTTATAAAAGATAGATTCTTCATTCGGGCATTCATAAGTAAGCTCAACATCAAAACCGATAGCCTCTTCAAATGCTTTTTTCAGAAAATCATCATATTTTTCAGAAACAATTTTCTTTTTCATCGGGCTTATTAAATAAATTGTAAAAGTGTTATTTTCAAAGCTTGTTATTTTTATATCTTTTATCCAGCAGTCAAAAGCGGTTGATGAAATTTTCGGTCTGCAATAATCCAAAACAGCTTTCAAAATATCATTATATGTATCCATTGTTTCTCCTTTTATTTTTAGCTATGATAAACGATAATTTATTTTATCGCGGAAAAATCCAATATATTTTTATTATAACATTGTTTTAAATTATATTCAATACTTATTTATAAATATTATATAAATATATATATATAATAAAATATATAAATACAGATATTGTTAATAAATATCATATTGTATTCATTAAATAACTAATGTATAATGATAAGCAAGAAAAATTATTATAAAAATTTTTTATTTATATATTGCTTTTCGTTAAGAGGATGATACAATGCGTTTATTTAAAAACCGCGGTGATATATATATTCCGTCTACAAAATTTAAATCAGATTTAGAGCAGAAGATATTATTTGCTGTTCTTGCTTTTATTGTTGTTTTTACAATTGTTTTTTTAGCAATTTTCGGAATAGAATATGATTTTTCGGTAAAAAAATTTTTTAAACCGAATAATTTTGAAATTACAGAAGAGGATAATTCGAAAAATCTTCCGAATGTAAGCGGTAAAAATAATTTTCTTTTTATTATGAATAATAAGGATACAGATGATATCTATGTTTGCTCGTTAATTCAGGCAGATCTTGATGATTTATCTTATTCAGTTTGCACCATAAATGCAGAAACTGAAATTGACGGAAATAAAATTTCCGATATTTATAAAAAAGGCAATGCCGGAAATGTTTTAAATGCCGTCAGCAGCCTTTTCGGAATCGAAATAGATTATTTTATCAGCCAGAATATAAAGGAATACAGAGATGTTTTTGATTATATGGGAGAAATAAATTATACTGTTTCGGAAGATATAAGATATAAGGATAATTCTTATTACGGCTTTAATATAAAAGTAAGCAGCGGAAATCAAAAAATAGACGGTGATTTATCTTCAAAATTAATGAGATATTATTTAACGCAGGAAAGATATGATTTGGTAAATAATTTAATATTAAATGCCTTGTCACAGCAGATTAATCCTGAAAACTATGAAAGAAAGGAAAAGATTTTTTCAAGATTGATTGATAATTCCGTAACCAATATAACCGTTAAGAATTATAATGAAGCAGATGATGAAATCAGGGTTTTAAGCGATGAAACAACGGGTGCAGCGATTTATTCCGTTTCTCCCATTTATAATGGCAATGAAATTGTTTCCTCATCCATTGATGAAATAAAAGGATATTTTGAAAAATAAAAATAGTATAAATTTTAAATAACGCCTTGCAGGCCACACAAGGTATTGAAAATAATTTTGCTATTTGTGGCCGGAAAGGCGCAGAAAATATGATAACAGAAGAAAATAAAAGAAAAATAGAAAAGGCCGTAAAGGATATTTTAGAGGCTGTCGGAGAAAATCCTGAAAGAGCAGGACTTCTTGAAACACCGAAAAGAGTTGCAAATATGTATGAAGAAATATTTGCAGGTTTAAGTGAAAATCCGGATAAGCATCTGAAATTTTTTGATGAAAAATCTAATGATGATATGGTTATTGTAAGAGATATTCCGTTTGCATCTATGTGTGAGCATCATCTTCTGCCGTTTGTCGGCAAGGCTCATATTGCATATATTCCAAGCGATAATAAAATAATCGGTTTATCAAAGCTTGCAAGAATTGTTGATAATTTTGCTAAAAAACCTCAGGTTCAGGAAAGATTAACGCATGATATTGCTGATTTTCTTGAAGAAAAGATGAATCCAAAGGGTGTAGCTGTTATTATCAAAGCAGAGCATATGTGTATGACAATAAGAGGAGCAAAGGCTCCCGGCAGTAAAACGCAGACTTCGGCACTAAGAGGAATTATGCGCTCTGATTCAAGAACAAGATCAGAGGTGCTTGCTCTTCTTGATAAATAAAAAAGGAGAATAAAAAATGATTTGGAATTGCGGCAAAAATCAAATCAAATACGGAGAAAAAATATTAATAATGGGAATTGTTAATGTTACTCCGGATTCCTTTTCGGATGGCGGAGATAATTTTGTTTCTGAAAAGGCAGTTCAAACAGCTTTAAAAATGGAAAAAGATGGTGCTGATATCATTGATATAGGAGGTCAATCAACACGCCCGGGGCATATTCCTGTTTCAGAGGAGGAGGAATGGAAGCGTTTAGAACCTGTTTTAAAGGAATTAAATGGTAAGCTTTCTGTTCCTGTTTCAATTGATACATATTATCCTTATGTAGCAGAAAGGGCTGTAAAACAGGGTGCATCCATTATTAATGATGTTTCGGGTATTATCAATAAGGATATGGCAAAAGTCGTTAAAAACAGCAATGCAGGCTGGATAATTATGCATAATGGGGATGGGGATATACCTGAGGTAAAGGAATTCTTTGAAAAAGCAGTAAGAGAATCGGAAAGCCTTGGTGTTAATAAAAATCAGCTTTGCCTTGATATGGGGATAGGTTTTGGTAAAACAAGGCAGCAGGATATGAGCCTTATTTCAAATGTTTCAAAGTACAAATTAAACGGATTTCCTCTTCTTTTGGGAACAAGCAGAAAGCGTGTTATAAAAGAAGGAACAGGCCAGGAAAATCCTAAAATGCGTATCTACGGCAATATAGCTGCTGATACGGCGGCAATTTTCGGCGGTGTTGATATTATAAGGCTTCACGATGTGGAAAATGAAAAGCAGGGAATTTATATGGCTGAAGCACTTAAGAAAAATTTAAAATAAAGACAGAAATATCTTTAAAAAGAAGAAAAAGGTTTTATAAGTTATGGACAAAATTTTAATTAATGGTTTAAAGCTTTTTGCATATCACGGTGTTAATCCCGAAGAAAAAGAAAATGGTCAGAATTTTATTTTTGATATTGAATTATCGGTTAATATGAACAAAGCTTGTTACAGTGATCATGTTGAAGATACGGTAAGCTATGCAAAGGTGGTTAAAACCGTACGCCGTATTTTTACATCGCAGAAGTATGATTTGCTTGAAAAATGTGCACAGGTAGTTTCCGATGCAATTTTTGAAGAATATCCCGATGTTTTAAAAATTGAATTAATGCTTAAAAAGCCGGAAGCACCTGTATCTGCGGAATTTTCGTATATGGGTGTTCATATTTCACGCAGCAGGAGCTAATAAATTATGAGATATATACTTGGAATAGGAACAAATATCGGAAACAGAATGGAAAATATCGAAAATTGTATTGATGCTATAAATTTAACTCCGTATACAGATGTTTTAATCCGTTCCGGAATTTATGAAACTGAGCCTGTCGGTTATGTAAGACAACAGAATTTTTATAATTGCAATGTTCTTGTGGAAAGCGCGCTTGAACCGCATGAAATGCTGGGAATGTGCCTTGGAATTGAAAGCGGCTTCGGCAGAATCAGGGCAATAAAAAACGGTCCTCGTATTCTTGATATTGATTTATTAATGGCAGAGGATTATAAAACAAAAACAAAAAATTTAACCTGCCCGCATCCAAGAATGCTTGAAAGACGCTTTGTGCTGCAACCGATGCTGGATCTTTTTGAAAACGGAATTGCTTTCGGACTGGATATAAAGTCTTATCTTGAAAATATTAGTGGTCAGGATGTTATAAAAATTGAAGAAAAAATAGATTATAATATTATGTAAAAGGGCAGCATAGCTACCCTTTTTTTGTTACATAAATGAAGAAACAGTATCTACAAAATCTGAAACTTTATTTACGGCTTTTTGCATGGCTTTTTTTGTGTTTTTGCTGGTTGAATTCATTGAAGATGTTGCTGCTGCAACTGCTGAACCTACTGCCATTGCAACGCCAACGCCTTTAATGATGTTTGCTGTCTTTTTTTTCATAATTTTTTCTCCTCAATTCATAATTCTGCACTTTTTTTGTGCAATACTATTGTTTGCGAAGAATGAAATTTTAAAAGTTAAAATAAATGCTATTCAATACTATTTTTAGTAAAAAGAATGTTTTTAAAGAATATATTTAAATATTTTAATGAACAGCAAAATTTTATAAATGGTAATTTTTTTATAAAAAAAAGCAATGCAAAAACATTTCTGTTTCTGCATTGCCGTTTTATTAATCATTATCAGTCATTTGCTTTGCCTATTGAACCGAAGAGTTCCATTTTTTCCTTAACTGTTGCTCTGATTGCTTCGGCACCCGGAGCAAGAAGCTTACGAGGGTCAAATCCCTTGCCCTGTAAATCCTTGCCGTCTTCAATATATTTGCGTGTTGCTTCCTGGAAAGAAAGCTGACATTCTGTGTTTACATTGATTTTTGAAACACCGAGATCAATAGCTTTTTTAATCATATCTTCAGGAATGCCTGTGCCGCCGTGAAGAACAAGAGGCATCACGCCTGTCTTCTGCTGAATAGCATCCAGTGTGTCAAAAGAAAGACCTGCCCAGTTTTCTGGGTATTTTCCGTGAATATTTCCAATACCTGCAGCAAGCATATCAACGCCAAGGTCAGCAACCATTTTACATTCCTCAGGGTCTGCACATTCGCCTGCACCGACAACGCCGTCTTCCTCACCGCCGATAGAGCCTACCTCAGCTTCGATTGAAAGGCCGAGTGCGTGAGCAACATTTACAAGCTCTGTTGTTTTGGCAACATTTTCCTCAATAGGATAATGTGAACCGTCAAACATAATTGAAGTAAATCCTGCTTTAATACATTTGTAGCAGCCTTCGTATGAGCCGTGGTCAAGGTGAAGCGCAACAGGAACTGTAATTCCAAGCTCTTCGTCCATTGCTTTAACCATAGCAGCAACGGTTTTAAAGCCTGTCATATATTTACCTGCGCCTTCTGAAACACCAAGAATAACAGGGCTGTTTAATTCCTGTGCAGTTAAAAGAACAGATTTTGTCCATTCAAGGTTATTGATGTTGAACTGGCCAACAGCATAATGACCTGCTTTTGCTTTTTTAAGCATTTCGGTTGCAGAAACTAACATAATAAGTATCTCCTTAACATTAATTATAATTTTACTATGATATTATACAGCATTGATAAAAAAATAGCAATAATATTGTTTGCATCGTTAATAGAAAAATAATAAAAGCATTTCTGTCTTTTTGGTAAAATTGATAAAAAGAAACAAGACTTCCTGAAAAAGGAAGCCTTGAATACTTATTAAGAAAGAGCTAAAGAGAAAAAACAAAATGAAAAATAAACTTCTCTTCCTCAATAAACGCAAAAAAATATTTATTTCTTTTTACCGTGTAAAATCGGACTTAACGGTTTATAAATAAGAGCAGAAATTACAACACTTATTAACCCCTTGATAAAGGTAAACGGAACATTGTAAATCAATATTGCCATTTCAATACTTTCTACATTAAATAATTTCTGGTAAACCTGTAAAACAGCCTCTTTCGGCATAAAGTTGTAATAAAAAGGATAAACAATAAATAAGTTTGACGGATAGCTGATTACTGCCATAACAAATGAGCCGACAATTCCTGCAAGTAAAGCCATTTTTTTCGTTTTTTTGTGTTTATACATAATTCCGGCAACGCCAACGAAAACGGCGCCTAAAATAAAATTGGAAAGCTCGCCGATAAATCCGCTTCTGCTTACTGCAAGATGAATAATGTTTTTAACAAATTCAATTAAAATTCCTGCAATAGGTCCGTAAGCGAATGAACCGATAAGTGCAGGTAAATCTGAAAAATCAAATGCGATAAAGCTTACGGGGCTTGGAATTTCAAGATACTGCAAAGCTGTTGCAAAGGCGGCAAGCATACCGCAGCCTGCAATATAATGAATTTTGCTGCTTTTTGATTTTTTTTGTTTGATGGTTGTTTCTGACATAATGAATTTCTCCTTTTTGGGCATTACAAAAAGAGAAGCCCTTGATACAAAAGTATCAAGGGCGTAAATGTTCTGACTAAAAGGCATATTATATTTTTATTTTGCCTTAAACATTTTCTCTCATCCGGACTTTGCCAAGTAGAATTGGTTTACCGTCGGTATCGGAATTTCACCGATTCAGCCGTAATCTTTTGAATTACAGGTCGCAGACTATACTGCCGGTGGGGAATCACACCCCGCCCTGAAAATATTTTGTATCAGTATTATATGCTGTTGTAAAAAAATTGTCAATACCTTAAGCTGAATTTTTAATATTTCGGAATCCAGCTGTCCATACTAACCTGCTCTTTATCCTTTTCGGGGCGGTATTTATCCTGATAATAGTTTTCAAGATGTGTGTCAAAGCTTCCGTCAGGGGAAATATCAATAATTGTACAGCCGCGCTGTGCACCGTATTTCATAATTCCGATATAAGCAAGGTAATCTATTGAATAGCCGTAGGTTAAGCGAATGCCTTTATAATCTACGGAGAAATTGTTCAAATGGTCGTGTCCGCAGAAAAAGCCCTGTGTTGAACCAAGCTCCTTTGCTGCATCAAAAAGGCCGCAATTTTCTTCGGCACAGAAGATGCCGCTGTCTTTTTCGCCTACTTTTCCGTAATAATACTTAACATTTTCAGTATCCTTGCTTCCGTTGTTTACATATTCCTCCCAAGCTGTTTTGTATTCAACAAGCGGAATATGGAAGAATGCAAGGGATTTCGGAGTTACACCGCCGTTTTCTTCGGTTAAAGCCTTGATTTCGCTCTTATACCATTCAACCTGGTTATCATGAATTCTGTCATATTTCATAATAATTCCATCAATAATTCCGGAACCAACATAGGATTGGGAATCCATTACAACAAGGCTTTGTGTAATTTTTCCTGCTGTGTTTTTAACATTAACTATGTAGTTGCCGACACCGTCAACATCCTCGGGACCTGCCTGTAAAAGGCAATGGCTGAATTCGCCGCTTGAGTAAAATTCACAGATATCTTCTCTTGTGTAATAGGAATAGGATTCCGTATCGTGGTTACCGAATGCCGGTGCCCAGTAAACACCAAGCTGCTCCATAAGAGTTGCAAAAAGTCTTGCTGAATTCTTATTGTTGAAGGTTCCTGCCTGAAAAGGAATAGGATATGCAATATCTCCCGAAACAACAACTAAATCGGGCTTTTCTTCCTGAATCATGGATGCAACAGCATTAAGTGCCATAGAATCCTTTTTTATACTTAAAAAGCCTGCACCTATATGAACATCCGTAAGCTGCATAACCTTGAAATTATCATCTGTTACAAAGGTATAATATCCGTCTTCGCCAATATCGGGCTTAAGCTGACTTTCATAGGAAACTGCTTCCATTGATTTGATAAAATTTGTGTTTGATTTGATTCCTATAAGGCTTACGCACATACAAATCAGTAATGCAAACACAATAATACCGACAAATGAGCCTAAAACAATAAGCGCAATTTTCCCTTTACTTTTCTTTTTTGTTTTATCTTTGGTAGACATAAAAATTCCCCTTTTTACTGCAGCCGGCAAGGCTGTTTATTATTTTAAGCAATTAAAGTTTTATTGCCTTATTTAATCGTTAATAAGAAATTTTGCCTGCTGGAAAACAGATTTTGCAGCAGATGTCAGAATGATTATTCCTATTACTATGCCGAAAACGCCGTCTATTGCATAATTGAGCTTATGGATAAGGAAAAAGCCCATAACTGCCATGGTGGTAATTGCAAAATCAAGAAAGCTGTCAAGAATCAGGGCCTTGTAAACAGGAGACGGCGATTTCCGGTTGCTTCTTATGTAAACCATTGCCATAACAAGCTTTACGCAGGCTGTTAAAATAATAAGCACGGCATATTTGAAGGAATACGAAACCAAAACGGGATACATAAATCGTTCAAGTCCCGTGTAAACACAATAGCCGCCCGTTACGGCAACAATACTTCCTATAATAAAGGAACAGAGCGCCTGAACACGGCTGCTTTTTCTTTCGTTTATTTTTGATTTTATAATAAAAATAAAACCGAAAAGTGCAATGAGAGCAGAAAAAGTATCCCCCAGATTATTTACGGAATCGCAATAAATTGCAAGTGAATTTGAGCTTATGCCGACATACAGCTTTATAAGAAAAAGCGATAGATTGCAGGCAATTCCGAAAGTTGCAATTTGAATATCTCTTTTACGCATAAAGTTCTCCTTTTTAACAATACGCTTCTGTTTGTTCATTATATCATAAAATTTATATAATTTAAAGCAATTTTTTTGTTAATAATATGTATGGGTGATTTTATGGATTTTTTTAATATTATAATTTTAGGTATGGTATCCTTTATTGTTTTGTTTATTCTTTCAAAAATAATGGGATATCGTGCGATTTCCGAGCTGTCTTTTTTTGATTATGTCGTGGGAATAACAATTGGCTCTATTGCTGCCGAAATGTCTACAAATATTGATATGGAGTGGTGGAAAGGCGTAACAGCAATGGCGGTATATGCAATTCTTGATCTTGTTTTTTCGTTTCTTTCGCAGAAAAGCAGTGCCGCAAGGCAGATTATAACAGGAAATCCGATTATCCTTATATACAAAGGAAAAATCTACAAGAAAAATTTGCGCAAAGCAAGAATAGAGCTTAATGATTTGCTTACCTCCGCAAGAATGGCAGGATATTTCAATATTGCAGATATTGATTATGCTATTATGGAAACAACGGGAAAAATAAGCTTTATGCCTGTGCCGCTTAAAAGGCCGCTTAATCCGAAGGATTTCAATTTTGCGCCGCAGAGTGAAGGGCTGACCGTTAATGTTATTATGGACGGAAAAATAATGGAGGATGATCTGGCTGATGCAAAAATTGATAAAAATGATTTGATAAGAAGAGTAAAGCAGCAGGATAAAGAGGTAAAAAATGTTTTTTTGGGTGTTATGGACTCAAACGGAGTATTGACTTTGTTTGATAAATAAATTATTATTTAGGCAGTAAAAAAACAAGAATCCGGCTTTCTTATTTGCCATTCAGAGTCTTGTTGCTGTTCGATTTGAAACCAAAAAAGCCCTTTGGGGCTTTACATAAAGAGGATTTGTAAAATGAAAGAAAAAAAGCATAAACACGGTGAAGAATGTCATTGCTGTGAGTATAATCATCATAATCACGATGACGGCTGCGGCTGCGGACACAATCATTCCCATGGTGCAGAAATAAACAAAAAGGATTTTATTTTTAAAATTGCCTGCGGCATTGTTTTTCTTGTGCTTGGCTATGTATTAAGCGAATTTACGGAAATTAACGAAAAAATACCGCTTATCTGCTTTGGTATATCTTATCTTATAGTAGGTTTCAATATTGTTAAGGAAGCAGTAGAGGGTATTATTCACGGTAATATTTTTAATGAGAATCTGCTTATGGGAATTGCCTCAATCGGTGCGTTTGCTATCGGCGAATATACGGAAGGCTGTGCCGTTGTTCTGCTTTATACAATCGGGGAATTTCTGCAGGATATGGCTGTCGGAAAAAGCAGACGGTCTATTTCCGAGATGATTGACAGCAAGCCGCAGTCGGTTACTGTTATCAGAAACGGCAAAAATACCGAGGTTGATCCCGAAACGGTAGAAGCAGGCGAAGAATTTATAGTTGAACCCGGTCAGAAAATTTATCTGGATGGTATTATTGTCAATGGAAATGCAGAGGTTGATATGTCTGCCTTAACAGGAGAAAGCATACCTGTTTCAATGTCAAAGGGCGATGAGGTGCTTTCCGGCTCTGTTAATTTAGACGGAATGCTTATCGTTAAAGCAACAAAGCCGTATAATCAATCTACAACTGCTAAAATACTTGAAATGATAGAGAATACAGACAGTAAGAAAAGCAGTGCGGAAAAATTCATCAGCCGTTTTGCTAAGATTTATACGCCGGCGGTTTGTTTCATTGCGCTTCTTATTATTGTTATTCCGCCGATTTTCTTTAAGCAAAGCTGGAGCGAATGGGCTTATAGAGGGCTTTCTGCTCTTGTTGTTTCCTGTCCCTGTGCTATTGTTATTTCAATTCCCCTCGGTTTTTTTGCAGGCTTGGGTGCGTCGTCAAAGCAGGGAATTCTTATAAAGGGAAGTAATTTTCTTGAAATGCTTGCAAGATGCAATACGGCTGTTTTTGATAAAACAGGAACGATAACAAGCGGTAAATTTGAATATGTAAACTGCGAATGTGTTCACTGTCATTGCGAAAATACTTCCGAGCATAGAGAGCTTCTTGCAATTATCGCAGCCTGTGAAAGATATTCAACGCATCCGATTGCAAAATCAATCTGCCTTGCTTTCGGACATTATGCAGATGCTTTAAAGGTTGAGGATGCAAAGAATTATGCGGGAATGGGTGTTTCTGCTGTTGTTAACGGCAAAACATATTTTGCAGGCAACGAAAAGCTTATGGCAGAGGTTGGCGTTGATTTCAAGGAAACCTTGCTAGTGGGCACTGCAATTTATCTGTGCAGTGAAGAAGAGTTTTTAGGCGATATTGTTTTTGCTGATGTTATTAAAACAGACAGTAAGGAAGCCGTTGCAGATCTGAAAAGGATGGGCTTTTCAAAAACCGTTATGCTGACGGGCGATAAAGAGAATATTGCAAAGGATATTTCGGAAAAAGCAGGTATTGATGCTTATTATGCAAGGCTTATGCCTGTTGAAAAGGTAGAAAAAATCAGGGAATTAAAGAAAAAGGACAACGCAATCGTGCTTTATACAGGCGATGGCATTAATGATGCGCCTGTTATTGCAGAGGCGGATTTGGGTGTTGCTATGGGAGCAATCGGTGCGGATGCTGCGATTGAAGCTGCCGATGTTGTTATTATGGGTGACAGTCTTTCAAAAATCCCTGTCGGCAGGCAGATTGCGAAGAAAACAATGCGAATTGTTAAGGAAAATATTGTTTTCAGCATTTTTGTTAAAGTGCTTATCATTATCGGTTGTGCTGTTGGTATCTTTGATGAAAACGCAATGTGGCTTGCTGTGTTCGGCGATGTTGGTGTTTGCCTGATTGCCGTTGCAAATTCACTCAGGGCGTTGCATTACAGGGCAAAAAAGAGAAAATAAAAAACAATATAAAAAAGCCTTTCCGTTTCGGAAAGGCCTTTTCTGTATAATAAATTAAATTTCTTTTTTCTTTGTTGTAAGCATTACACCGCCGGCAGAAAGCATTGTAAGTAACGCAAAGGCTGCTGTTCCGGCGCCTGTAGCAGGAGATTTTGCCGGGGTTTGCTGCTCTTTCTCTGTCTTAACACTGCTTGTATTGGATTTGTTTGCTGAAGAAGTATCTTCCGTATCCGTTTTTTCCGTGACATTAACAATCGGCTTGGTCGGCTTATCAATTCCCGTTAAATTATCGTTTTCATCATTGTCTGTATCATCATCAAAATCGGCAAGAAGCCAATAATAAGACAAACCGAAAATAGCATCTTTTGTTGCTAAAACATCATCATAATTACTGTTGAATCCGCCTGTTTCTTTATTGTAGAAAAGCATAAGCTTATTGTAGGCATCCTCTGCTGATTTTTCATCATCAACGGAAGCGTAGGCTGAAAGTGCCAAAGCAGTTGAGTTTGCATTTGCGCCATAGTTATCATAGCCTGCGTCTGTATTGTATGCTTTAAGGAGTGTCAGCGCATCTTCAATATATGCCGTATATTTATCATAATAGGTTGAAAGCGTTATAATGAATACGGATAAGTCATCTGCCGAGGTTCCCCAGCCGCCCCAGAAATCGGTGCCTGCGCCCATTGTGTATTTTGAAACCATTGTATCGCAAAGCTGCTTTCCCAAAGCTTCATAATCGAATAAAAATGCAATATCTGCTGCGTACATATAGGTATATATATTGTCATTTTCGGAAAGCTTGGTTTTTTCAAACAGATCAAGCAGATTGTAGCCCTCAAAATCAGTCGGCTCTTCAAGAGAAAGAACGATGTTGCTGATTATAAGACCAAGTGTTCCGATATCAAACTTTTCGCCGCCGTCAAGAGCTTTCTTAACGGAAGTAAAGTATGATTCCTTGATTTTTTCATCATATTCGCCTGCTATAAGATAAAGATAATAATCCTTGGATTCCGAAACATCAAAGGATGTTTTATCTCCGAAAGCAAACTTTACTGATGATTCCAGTGTTTTGTCTACATCGGTTGTTGTTGCTCCGAATGCTGTTATGGATGCAGACATAACAAGCATAAATGTAAGAAGCATTGCTAAAACTTTTTTCATTCCTTTTACCTCACCGTAAATATTTTCTTATGCCTCAAACGGATATCCTGGCTTGCAGCTTGGGCAGCAAATATTTTGCTGTTTTTCCTTACTCCGCCTTCCCCGAAGCCGAGTGGCGTATGGAGCTTGTAGCTGCTTACAGTAGAGTGAGCTGCTGCGGATTTTAACCGCATTCCCCGTGAGAAAATCAGCGGTTTTCTCTCGGCACAAAAAAATTATACTATTTATTATAGCTGTTGTCAATCGGAACAGAATTTGGTATTATATATATTATGAATAATAAAATAATGATAGCCATTGTCGGCATTTTAATCGCAGTATGCCTTTTTGCAGGTATAGGAATGAATTTAAAAGGCGGCAATTCGGAAGAAGAAACAACATCATCCGTTCAAGCAATAACGCTAACGGAAAAAGGCACGGATTCAACTGAAATTTCCGAAACGAAAAAAGAAGCCGAAAGCACAGTATCTGTCTCAAAAACAACAAAAAAAACAGAAGAGAGGCAGACAAAGCCTTCGTCAAAACAAGAAAAACAGACACAAGGATATATAAACACAACGAAAGCAAAGAAGAAGCCGTCCCCTCCGGAAAAGGAATCCTCGACAAAAACAACATCAGCAAAAACCGAGAAAGAAACGCAGGCACAGCTCAGTGTTGAACTTTCGGTAAACTGTGAAAAGGCGGTTGCCTATGGTGCGGATTATCCAAAATATTTAATGAGCAAAACAAAATGCAGTGTAAAAAAGGGAACAACTGTTTTTGATTTGCTGAGTGAAGCGTGCAGCAAAAAAGGCTTGGCTGTTGTTCATCAGAATAAATCGTATATTGTATCTATAGGCGGGCTTTCCGAAAAGGATTGCGGAGGCTCAAGCGGTTGGCTTTACACGGTTAACGGTGTAAAGCCGATGGTGTCTGCATCAAAATATGTTTTAAAGGACGGCGACACAGTTGAATGGTATTATGTTACTTCTCCAACAGATTAAGAAACGATGAAAAATGAATAATTACGGCACGGGCGGATTGTATCCGCCCGTTTTTTATGCGATTTTTTAAAATTTATAAATCAAAAACGCATAATTCCCATAAAAAATCAAACACTCAAAATATAACTAAAAATGGGGGAACTTTTATGAAAACTCTAAAAAAAATATTATCCGTTTTTTTAAGTATACTTGTTATAGGATTTGTTTTTACTGCCTGCAAGGGCAATGAGGATAAGCCAAATAACAACACGAATACAAATAATGCAGCGGTAAAAAGTATAAGGTATCTTAATTTTAAGCCTGAAATTGCAGATAAATATCAGGAGGTTGCCGATGAATATGAAAAGGAAACCGGTATCAAGGTTATTGTTGAAACTGCCGCCAATAATACCTATGAGCAAACCTTAACCGCAAAAATGGCAACGGATGAGGCGCCGACGATTTTCCAGATTAACGGACCTAAAGGTTATATTAATTGGAAGGATTACTGTGCAGAACTTTCGGGTACTGAAATTTACAAGCATCTTAATGATAAAAATATGGCTGTAACCTCAGAGGGTAAGGTTTACGGAATTCCCTATGTTGTTGAGGGCTATGGCATTATTTATAACAGTGCGATTACAGATAAGTATTTTGCACTTGATAATAAAGCAACAAAATTCAGCTCAATGGATGAAATCAACAGCTTTTCGGCTCTTAAAGAGCTTGCTGAGGATATGCAGAAAAACAAGGAAGCCCTTGGAATAGACGGTGTATTTTCCTCAACATCTTTAAAAGCCGGCGAGGATTGGCGATGGCAGACACATCTTGCGAATGTTCCGATTTATTATGAATTTAAAAAGAATAATGTTGATTTAACCTCTGATGCAATAGATAAAATCAGCTTTGAATACGCTGAAAACTTCAAGAACATTTTTGATTTATATACTGAAAACTCTGTTTCGGACAAGAAGGATCTCGGTAAAAAAATTGTTGATGAATCCATGGCTGAATTTGCGCAGGGTAAATCTGCTATGGTGCAGAACGGCAACTGGGCATGGAGTCAGATAAGCGATATCAGCGGCAATACTGTTGAAGAAAGCAATATCAAATTTCTTCCGATTTACACAGGTATAGACGGCGAGGAAAATCAGGGGCTTTGCATAGGAACAGAAAATTTCCTTGCGATTAACAGCAAGGCAAGCGAAGCTGAGCAAAAGGCTGCTGCCGATTTCCTTTATTGGCTTTATTCAAGTGATAAGGGCAAAAGCTATGTTGTAAATGATTTTGGTTTTATCGCTCCGTTTGATACCTTTAAGGAGGAAGAAACGCCGAACGATCCTCTTGCGAAAGAAGTTGTTCGTTATATGAATGATGATAAATATACCAATATACCATGGCAGTTTACCGTTTTTCCAAGCCTGAATTTCAAGGAGGATTTCGGCTCTGCACTTCTTCAGTATGTTCAGGGAACAAAATCCTTTGATGATGTAAAAAGCACGGTTGTTTCAAAATGGGAAACCGAAAGCAGTATGGCAAAGTAATTCTTTTAATCAGGAGAATATAAATGAATAAAACCTTAAAAAAATATTTTCCGTTCTTTCTTATGCCTACCTTTATCTGTTTTCTGATTGCTTTTTTAATTCCGTTTGTCATCGGTTTATACCTTTCGTTTACAAGCTTTACAACGGTTACAAATGCGCAGTGGACAGGATTTGAAAATTATATAAAAGCGTTTACGACGGATGAAAGCTTTTTGAATTCTCTTTGGTTTACTGTTAAGTTTACTGTTGTTTCCGTTCTATCCGTAAATATTTTTGCCTTTCTTCTTGCTCTTTTATTAACAAGGGGAATAAAGGGAACGAATCTTTTCCGAACGGTTTTCTTTATGCCGAATCTGATTGGCGGAATTGTTCTTGGATATATATGGAATCTGATTATAAACGGTGTGCTTGAGCATTTCGGAGTGGATATAACCTTTGCGGCAAAATACGGTTTCTGGGGGCTGGTTGTTTTAATGAACTGGCAGATGATCGGCTATATGATGGTTATTTATATTGCCGGTCTGCAGAATATTCCAAGTGATTTGACGGAGGCTGCTATGATTGACGGTGCAAGCGGTTTGCAAACATTGAAATATGTTACGCTTCCGATGGTAATGCCGTCTGTTACAATCTGCACATTTTTAACGCTTTCCAATTCCTTTAAGCTGTTTGACCAGAATCTGGCATTAACGGCCGGAGCTCCTGCAAGGGAAACCGAAATGCTGGCACTTAATATTTATAATACTTTTTACGGAAGAGCAGGCTGGCAGGGTGTCGGGCAGGCAAAGGCGGTTGTTTTCTTTATAATTGTTGCAATTATTGCATTTGTTCAGCTTCGTCTTACAAGGAAAAGGGAGGTTGAACATTGATGAATAAAAGAAAACGAACAGCAAATGCTTTTTTGTTTGTGCTTTTAAGTCTGCTTGCCGTTTTATTTGTTTCACCGATTATAATCGTTTTTATAAATTCGTTTAAAACAAAGTTCAATATTATTTCAGAGCCGTTTTCGCTTCCGAACAGCGAAACTTTTGCAGGTGCCGATAATTATGCAAACGGTATCAATTATTCGGGTATTCTTCCTGCGTTTTTCCGCTCTCTTTTTATAACGGTTTTTGCTGTTGTTGTGCTTGTTATATGCACATCAATGGCAGCATGGTATATAACAAGGGTAAAATCCAAGTTTACAAAGCTTTTGTATTATCTTTTTGTGTTCAGCATGATTGTTCCGTTTCAGATGGTAATGTTTTCAATGACTTTTACGGTTACCTCTCTTAAGCTGAATAATCTGATTGGCATCATTTTTGTTTATCTTGGTTTCGGAGCAGGGCTTAGTGTTTTTATGATGAGCGGCTTTGTTAAAAGTATTCCGCATGAAATAGAAGAGGCGGCAATGATAGATGGATGCAGCCCATTGCAAACATTCTTTATGATTGTTTTTCCTATTCTGAAGCCAACGGCAATTACAGTTTCAATTCTGAATGCAATGTGGATTTGGAATGATTATCTTTTGCCTTATCTTATTCTCGGCACATCAAACAAAACAATGCCTGTGGCAATTCAACTTGCAATGCAGGGGGCATATGGTGCTGTTGACTGGGGTGGCTTTATGGCAATGCTTGTTATTGCAATTATACCGATTATCATTTTCTACATTGCCTGCCAGAAATATATTATAAAGGGCGTTGTGGCCGGTGCTGTTAAGGGATAAAATCCGAAACCGGGTGTGAAAACAGCCTTGTTAAGGGCTTTAATCAGAAAAACGGGCGGGCACTGCCCGCCCATATGATAGTTTATATATAAAAATAAAAAACGGGATGAATTCTAAATGGCATCTATTAAATTCAGTAATGTATCAAAAATATATGAGGGCAAAACAACGGTAATTGAAAATCTTAATCTCGAAATAAAGGATAAGGAATTTGTTATCCTTGTCGGTCCGTCAGGCTGCGGAAAATCAACAACACTGCGTATGATTGCAGGGCTTGAGGAGGTTTCGGCAGGTGAGCTTTATATAGGCGAAAAAAAGGTTAATGATGTTTCACCGAAGGACAGGGATATCGCTATGGTTTTTCAGAGCTATGCGCTTTATCCTCATATGAGTGTTTATAAAAATATGGCATTTGCTTTGAAGCTTAAGAAAATCCCAAAGGATGAAATAGATCAAAAGGTGCATGCGGCAGCAAAAATGCTTGATATAGAAAAATATTTAAACAGAAAGCCAAAGGCACTCTCCGGAGGTCAGCGGCAAAGAGTTGCACTTGGCAGGGCAATGGTGCGTGATCCTGCAGTTTTTTTGCTTGATGAGCCTCTTTCAAACCTTGATGCAAAACTCAGAACAGAGATGAGAAGCCGAATTTCAGCGCTTCATAAGGAGCTGCAGACCACCTTTGTTTATGTAACCCATGATCAGACGGAAGCACTTACAATGGCAGACAGAATTGTTGTTATGAAGGATGGTATTATACAGCAAACGGATACGCCGTCTATGCTTTATAATCATCCTGTAAATATGTTTGTTGCCGGCTTTATCGGTACGCCGCAGATGAATTTTATCAACGCTGATGTTGAAAAAAACGGGAATAAAACCGTGCTTTCATTTGGTGAAAATAAAATGACGGTTCCGGAAAGAATGGAAAAGGATGTTTTTGCCTTTGCAGGAAAAACGGTTGTTCTCGGTATCCGCCCCGATGATTTTCATTTTGAGGAGTTTTATAAAAACAGCAATAGCTCAAACTGTATCAATCTCATTTCGGAGAATTGCGAGATGACAGGATCGGAAATTAATATTTATTCTCATATTAACGAAAACAGAATTATTGCAAAGGTAATGTCTGATACAAAAATTAATGACGGAGAAAGTGTAAGCCTTTTTGCCGATACGGATAAAATTCATGTGTTCAATAAGGAAACAGGGGAAAGAATCTGTGATTGAATACTGTGGATGCAAATAAATTGCTCGAACTCAATAAAAGCATAAAAATAAGAGGGCAATACGCCCTCTTTATTTGTTATATAGATTAAAATCAGCAAGAAGCTGACCTTCAGCGGTAAACTTTTATTTTATATACCATTTATTCAAATCAACATATTTGCTGTTAACTCCATCGCAGCTGCCGTTTTTGGTGTATTGCCAGATATCATATCTTCCAAGATATGTAACTTTTGAATTGTAATCAGCAACCCAGATAAATATATCCTTATCAAGTGCAGAGGTTTTAATATCAAAATTATAAACATTTGATGAGGAATAAACGCCTGCCCGATATCCTGCCGTAATTATTTTTCTGCAAAATGCGTTAATGATTTCCGCAGTGTCCCTTCCCGATAAATCTGCGTTAAACATCCTTCCGGTATGATTTCCCTCAGCATCATACGGATATTCAAAATCAATAAAAACAGGCAAATCAATATCATATGGCTTAATTAATTCCAAAACATATTCAGCCTCTTCGTCTGCTTCCTCGGGTGTTATTGCCTGCGAATAAAAATAGACACCGATAGGAATATCCTCTTTTTCTGCGTTTTTCAGGTTTTCTTCGTATCGGCTGTCCTCCTGCAAGGCGCCGTTGCCATATCCTCGGTAACCGACTCTTATCATTGCAAAATCTGCTGCATTTGAAACCTTGTTCCATTCGATTTCTCCGTTGTGCTGTGATACATCTATGCCTGAAACATAATCTGCATTTGTGTCAAAAAAGTCTGATTGAACAGGACGCTTGCCGACTGCACTTACAGCGATAATGGTTATGATAATCAGCAATGCTGCAAGAGCGGAAAATATGATTGTGGATTTTTTGCTTAGTTTTTTTACATTTATTGTAATAGCCATGGCTTTCCTTACCAGCGGATGCTTATTTCTCCGCTTTTTAATGTTTTCTCTGTTCCGTTTTCTGTTTTAACAACTAATCCGCCTGCTTCGTCAATGGATATTGCCGTAGCAGGTGTTACAATGCCGTTTTCAATATAATTTATATGTTTGCCGATAATCATACTGTGGTTTCTGTAGTAATCAATGAAATCGGAATATTTTCCTCCGATTATATCAAGAAGCTCATCGGCTACTGCTCCTATTAAATCTGCCTGTCGGATATCGGTGTTCAGAGAACCGGCTCTTTCTACATCCTCGGGGAAGTCATTTGTTTTAATGTTTATTCCGATACCTACGATAACGCTTGTAACGATGCCGAGCTCAAAATCGGATACGGCTTCTGTTAATATTCCGCAGATTTTTTTATTGTTAACATAAACATCGTTTACCCATTTAATCTGCGGTCTGATATCGGTTAAGCGCTCAATCGCCCTGCAAACGGCAACTGCTGCCGCTGTTGTTGCCGTAACCGCGTTTTGAAGCATTGTGTTCGGATGAATAACAAGGCTCATATAAATTCCTGTACGCGGCGGAGAATAAAAGGTTTTTCCCTGTCTGCCTCTGCCGGCCGTCTGGTTGTCGGCTGTAACAAGCAGTGTGCCGTTTGCTTCTCCGTTGCTCAGAAGCCGTTTTGCCTGCGTGTTTGTTGAATCGGTTTCAGCATAATGTATAACGGCGATATCGTGCTTCATAGCATTTTTTATTTTTGCTCCGCTCAGAATGTCACCCTCGCCGGTAAGTGAATATCCTTTGTTTGTAACGGCATTTATAACATAGCCGTCTTTTTGAAGTGATTTAACGGCTTTCCATACGGCAGCACGGCTTTTGCATGATTTTTCTGCAAGCTCCTGTCCGCTTATGTATTCTCCGTTTTTCAATTGAAGCATGGTCAAAACATCATTTTTCAGGCTCATTGTTAACCTCCTGCCGGAAATGGGTTTACGATATATATAGTTTTAAACGGACGAAAGGCTTTTCGTCCGCTTTTATCTGCCATACAAAAGCTTACTGCCTAAATATCAGGTAAAGCAGTAGTATCCGTTCTTTTTTACCGTTTAATGGGATTTATTATTCCTCCATAAAAAAGACAGCAAGTGTTTTAGGTCCGCAGTGTGATGAAATTGTGCATCCTGCATCAGCAGTTATAATCTGTTTGAAGCCTCTGCCTTCGGCAATTCCCTTTGCATATGCAATGATATCCGGGCTTACACCGCCGGAATTTGCAATCACTACTCTTGTTTTATCAATTTTATTGCTGTTTTGCAGACAATCGGAAATATATTGCTTATAAACGATGTCTATTTTTCCTCTGTATTTTTTTGCAACATCAAGCTTGCCTGTTTCTGTACTTACAGCGATAGATGGCTTTAATCCAAGAACATTTGCGCCGAATCTTGCAACGGCACTGCATCTTCCGCCCTTGTGAAGATATTCCAGACTGTCTAAAACAAAGGTAGTATGAACCTTGGAAACAAGCCCTTCCAATCTTCGTGCAATCTTTTTCGCATCAAATTTTTTATTTCTTAAATCACAGGCTTTAAGAACAAGAAGCCCCATGCCTGTGCAAAGGCTTTTTGAATCAACACAGTAAACATTGTCAAATTCAGATGCAGCAGCAACGGCATTCTGATAGCTTGAAGAAATGGCGGAGGAAAGCCCGATGTGAACAACTGCTTTTCCGTCATCTGTTATTTGCTTAAAAACATCTGTATATTGCTGAGGAGTAACGGCTGCTGTTTTGGGAAGCTCGCCGGTTTTTGCAACATGCTCATAAATATCCTTCGGATGAATTTCAATTCCGTCTAAATAAGAATTTTCGCCAAGAAGAATTGAAAGAGGCAATATTACTATGTCATTTTCCTGAACAAGATAATCCGGTAAATCGCAAGTTGAATCTGCTGTGATAATAATATCCATTAAAAAACCTCTTTAACAATTGATTATCGAAGATTATATCATAAATTCTATAAATATCTATAGTTATTTTTACCGTTTTACAAAAATTTAATCATTTGTGTATTTTTCGTTAAAATCAAACGGCTCTAATTTGCCATTGCTGATATGGTAGCACTGCCCGGTTGCAAGCGAAAAAATCGGCTTGTCATGATGAAAGGAATCCGAAAAAACATCAATAACCTTTGCATCCGGAAATTCCTTTTTAAACCGCAGAACCTTTTCCTCATCTCTGCAGTTTTCGCCAATAATTATGCCGTTTTTATTATGTCTGGTGCTTATAAGATGATTAAAAGAAAGCCTTTCGGAAATTTCATTCAAAAGAAAGTCCGGGGAAGCACTGATAACAACATAATTACGCTTTTCTTTTTCAAGAAACCATTTGTAAACCTCTGTTTCGTGCTTATCCCAGAATTTTTTTACTGCTTTTTCAAGAGGAATGAGCGGAACAAACATAAAGCAGGTTTTTTTGAATGCGGTAAAATTAATGATTTTCAGCAGCATTAAAAGACCTGCAACTGAAATAACGGGAAGGCATATTAATACCCATGGATAGTGAACGGCACAGTATAGGGCAAAAAGGGATCCGCTGTCAAACGGGATAATGGTTTTGTCAAAATCATAAATATCTATTTCCTGCATTTTTAAACTCTTTCTATATCAAAATCTATTTCAATTTTTCTGCTGCTTTCAAATTGAGTTAGCTTTATTCCTGCTGCTTCCAGCATTCTTCGGCTGGCACGGCAGCCGTCCGTATCCTTATATTTATCGCTTATGTAAACCACCTCGGAAATGCCCGCCTGAATAATCGCCTTTGCGCATTCGTTGCAAGGGAAAAGGGCAACATAAATGCGTGAACCGCTCATTTCCCTGCCGTGTGAATTTAAAATTGCATTCAGTTCAGCATGGCATACAAAGGGATATTTTGTATCGTTCTGATTTTCTGCTGTTCGCTCCCATGGGAATTCCTCGTCGCTGCAGCCCTTTGGAAAGCCGTTATATCCAACGCTGACAATTCGGTTTTCCTTATTAACAATGCAGGCGCCAACCTGTGTGCTTGGGTCCTTGCTTCGCATTGCCGAAAGCAGGGCAATACCCATAAAATATTCATCCCATGAAATATAGTCTTCTCTTTTAGCCATATTTTACCTCGCATTTCCGGCTGCTGTTAACTCATTAAAAATGCAAACAGCCCTTTTGCAGCCGAAAAGGGCGTGAAGCTGATTATGATATTTTATTGCTTTAATGCTTCGATAAATTCATCAAGCTCTGTGCAATCAACATCCTCAATTTTTCCTGCATCAACAAGTCGGTTGATATCCGGATTAACAGGAAGCTTTGCAAGAACGGGTAATCCAAGCTCAGCTGCCGTTTCGTCAATCGCTGATTTTCCGAATATTTCAAGTTTTTTTCCGCAATCCGGGCATTCAAAATAGCTCATGTTTTCAACAAGTCCAAGTACAGGCACATTCATCATTTTTGCCATGTTAAGCGCTTTGTTTACAATCATTTTTACAAGATCCTGCGGTGTTGAAACAATAACAATTCCATCTATCGGAAGGCTCTGAAAAACGGTTAAGGCAACATCGCCGGTTCCCGGCGGCATATCAACAAAAAGATAATCAAGATTACCCCAGCGGACATCTGTCCAGAACTGCTCTATAACGCCGCTGATAACAGGTCCTCTCCATACCACGGGGGAATTAACATCCTCAAGAAGCAGATTGATGCTCATGATTTCAATTCCGCTTTCAGTTACATTTGGCAGCAGGCATTCATCATCCTGCATGGCACGGCTGTTTACGCCGAAGGATTTGGGAACGGACGGACCGGTAATATCAGCATCCAGCACACCGACCTTAAGACCTGCCTTGGCGCATTTGGCAGCAAGCAGGCAGGAAACAAGGCTTTTGCCTACTCCGCCCTTTCCGCTTACAACGCCGATAACCTTTTTGATATTTGAATATTTGTTCATTGGTTTAAGAAAGCTCTGTGGCTTCTCTCTATCTCCGCAATTTTGGGAGCATGAAGAACAATCATGACTGCATTCGCTCATTTTTTTCACTCCATATTTAAATAATTTCTGTCAATTATAGTATTACCGATAAGTTTAACATAAAAGAGCCGCATAATCAATAATTTCTGATAATAGTTGAAACTCTTCCCAAAATGGTAAGCTCTTCTGCAATGATTGGTTTGTAATTATCATTTTCGGGCTGAAGGCGGAAATGCCCGTTTTCTTTATAAAATCGTTTTACGGTTGCTTCGTCATCTATAAGGGCAACAACAATTTCGCCGTTATCGGCAACCGGTGTCTGCTCAACGATAACGATATCACCATCCAAAATATGGGCATTTATCATAGAATCGCCTTTCACATGAAGAGCAAAATAATTGCCTGATTTTCTCATGGCAACGGGAATGTATTCTTCAATCATTTCGCTGGCAAGAATCGGCTTGCCTGCCGTAACCGTTCCTACAAGAGGAACAGGAACGGCTTTAAGGTTTACTCCGGCAATGCGTATTGTTCTTTTAAGGTTTGGATCTCTTTCAATAAAGCCCTCTCTTTCAAGGGCATTCAGGTTATACTGCACGGTTGAGGTTGATTTCAGCCCTACAGCAACCCCTATTTCACGAACAGACGGTGCAATGCCGCGTTCTGAAATAACAGATTTTATGTATTCAAAAATTTTCTTCTGCGTTTTATTTAATCCGTTCATAAAGCTCTCCTATTCTGCAATGGAAAAAACGGAGTCTTCGAATGTCGTGCTTCGGCAGACTTTGATTTTTTCCTGTTGCCGGATGAATAATTTTATTATTTAAGCATATCATACCATTATAATAAGCAGATGTCAAACATTCGTGCCAAACTTTTTTTATATTTAATGAAAAAAAGTGTTGACAAACCATAATTTATATAATATAATCATCATTGCTTGACAAAAGCTGGATATGGCTTTATAGCTCAGTTGGCTAGAGCATTCGGTTCATACCCGAAGTGTCACTGGTTCGAATCCAGTTAAAGCCACCAATGGCCCGGTGGTCAAGAGGTTAAGACACCGCCCTTTCACGGCGGTAACACGGGTTCAATTCCCGTCCGGGTCACCATTGTTAACTACAGCAGCTACCGGCTGCTGTTTTATATAAAGAGCCTTTGGGCTCCGTATTTATCGAGGTGTAACTCAGTTTGGCTAGAGTGCCTGCTTTGGGAGCAGGATGCCGCAGGTTCAAGTCCTGTCACCTCGACCAAAAAACAGAGTGTCCATTTTGGATGCTCTGTTTTTCTATATTGCAGGACTTGAATACATGGCTCTGAAAATCAAACCCGAAGGGCGAGGATTTTCAGGAGAAAGGTACAGTATACCGTTCGATAGCAAGAGGAAAGCCTTGTCACTTAAACCAATAACAAGAGAAGTGCGTTTTGTGCTTCTCTTGTTATTTTTATATTAAAGTATAATTGACACTTAATACATTTATACAGTATAATCTACTTATCAGCAGTCGGCATAACATTATGTTAATTACTGTTAAATGATGTTTTACTGTCTGCATTAAAAAGGAGTAAAAAATGAAAAATATTTTATACTACACAAAAAAGGCAAAACATTTTGAAGAGGCGCTTCCTGTCGGCAACGGCAGAATCGGCGCTATGGTTTACGGAAACCTAAAAAATGAAAGGCTTTCTTTAAACGAGGATACGCTCTGGAGCGGTTTTCCGAAGGATTTAAACACAAAGAATGCCCAATCCCATCTTGAAGAAATAAGAAATGCCATTTTCAGCGGAGATTACGAAAAGGCAGAAAAAATTGCAAACAGTGATTTTCACGGGCATTGGTGTGAAAGCTATCTGCCGTTCGGCAACCTTTTAATAGATTTTAAATCCGCTGTATCCAGAAAGGGATACAGGCGAACGCTTGATATTTCAAAGGGAATAGCAAAAACGGAATGTAAGGATATAACAGAAACTGTTTTTGCAAGCAATCCGGCGGACTTAATTGTCGTTAACCTTAAATCCGAAAGCGGTTTTTCCTGCGATATCTCGTTTTCAAGCCAGCTTCAGAATAAGGTTTATACCAAGGAGGATACGCTGATTGTTGAGGGCTCTGCTCCTGAAATTTGCCAGCCTCCTTATCATACAGACGGAGAGCCGATTGTTTATGGCGACAAGGCAATGAAATTTGCCGGTGCTGCTAAAATTCTTGGCGATGCGTCCTTTGAAGGTGATAAGATTGTTATTTCAAATCAAAAGGAAATAACAATTTTAATCAGTCTTGCAACTTCGTTTGTTGATTTTAAGTCTATGCCGACAGCAAATGCCTTTGAAAGAGCAATGGCTCGCTTTGAAAACATCAAGCCGTATAAGTTGCTTCTTGAAGAGCATATTGCAGATTTTTCCTCACTTTTTGACAGAGTGGAGCTTGATCTCGGCGATGGCAACAGCGATATGCCGACAAACAAGAGATTAAAGGCGGTTAAAAAAGGTGCTTCTGATGATGCACTTGTTGCACTTCTTTTCCAGTATGGCAGATATTTAACGATTTCTGCTTCCCGAAAGGGCACGGCTGCAATGAACCTTCAGGGAATCTGGAATGAGCATATGCGTGCTCCGTGGAGTTCAAACTATACAATTAATATTAATACGGAAATGAATTATTGGTGTACGGATATCTGCAATCTTTCCGAATGCTTTGAGCCGCTTACAGAGCTTGTTAAAAAGCTTGCGGAAAAAGGTACGGTTACGGCAAGGGATTATTATGGCTGCGGCGGCTTCTGTGCACATCATAACTCGGACATATGGGGGAATACAAATCCTGCAGGTCATCCGAAGGGCGACGGAAATGATTCTTCGTTTTCAATATGGCAGGCAAGTGCTCCGTGGCTTCTTGTTATGCTTTATGAGCATTATCAATACACGGGCGATGAAGCGTATAAAGAGGAAATTAAGCCGCTTTTTAAAGCGAATCTTGATTTTTATAAGGATTTTCTTGTTGAGCATAACGGAGGGCTTGTTACTTGTCCGTCGCTTTCTCCTGAAAATACATATCTCAGTGAAAGTGGTGCACACTGTTTAACCTATATGCCGAATATGGACAGAGAAATCCTTTTTGATTTCTTTAAAATCTGCCGTGAATTCGGATTTGATGCACCTGAGATTGAGCAGGTTAAGCCTGCATCGGACGGAAGAATTCCCGAATGGTGCGAGGAATTCGGAGAAAAAGAGCCGGAGCATCGCCATGTAAGCCATTTATACTGCGTTTATCCATCCCCGTTTGAATGCAGTGACGAGCTTAAAAAGGCTTGTGAAAAGTCACTTTATGCAAGAGGTTTTGGCGGAACAGGCTGGAGTCTTGGCTGGAAGGTTTGCCTTTGGGCAAGATTGGGGAATGCAGAAAATGCAAATACGCTGATTAAAAATCAGTTAAGACCAAAGCATCCGAAGGTTAACATTTTTTATTCGGGCGGCGGCTCGTATCCGAATCTCCTTGATGCGCATCCTCCTTTCCAGATAGACGGCAACTTTGGTGTTGCTGCCGGTATTGCTGAAATGATTAAGAATAATTCTATGCCGAAAAGCTGGAACGGAAGCGTTAAGGGTATTAAATTAAAAGGCGGAAAAGAGCTCAGCGGTAAAATTGTTAATGGTAAATTAGTATAAATGAGAAAAGGAGCGATTGTGTCGCTCCTTTTCTTATGAATGTTTTTCTTGTCTCTTCAGCAAAGAAAAAACCCCCGGTTCTACCGGGGGAAATAAAAAGCTT
>CAJTZJ010000005.1 GCA_910583925.1 uncultured Eubacterium sp.
AACCATTAATCTGCTTTGCAATTTCTTCTGCAAAGTTTTCCTGGCGCTTTTCGATGCCCTCGCCTCTTGTCATACGAATAAAGCCGTTAGCCTTAATCTCTGTGCCAAGCTTCTTAGCAACATCATCAATATAGCCCTTAACTGCACCCTGGAAAAGATCCGAGCGAACAAATTCCTGCTCAACAAGGCAGTTTTCTTTATAGTACTTGCCCATCTTGCCGGCAGCAATTTTAGCAAGAACTGCTTCCGGCTTAGAAGCCATTTTAGGATCTTCCTTCATCTGAGCAGCAAGAATACCCTGTTCATGCTCGATAACCTCAGCAGGAACTGAAGCCTCATCAAGGTAAGCAGGATTCATAGCAGCAATCTGCATTGCAACATTCTTACCCATTTCATCAAATGCAGGATCAGCAGCCTTTGCATCATCAGCAACATCAAAGCCAATCATAACACCAACGGAGCCGCCGCCGTGTACATAAGTTGAAACAACGCCGTCCATAACCTCGAAACGACGGATTTTCATATTCTCACCGATAGCAAGGATTAAATCATTAAGAGTTTCTGTTACAGTTCTGCCTGTACCCATATATTCTGCTTCTGCAAGCTCTTCAACAGTTGAAACGCCTGTTGCGATAACTGTTTTAGCACAATCTGTTACAAAGTTTACGAATTTTTCGTTTTTAGCTACGAAGTCTGTTTCAGAGTTAACCTCGATTACAACGCCCTTCTTAGCTTCAGCATCTGCATAAGAGAGAACTACACCCTCTGCTGCAATTCTTGCAGCCTTCTTCTGAGCTGCAGCAAGACCTCTTTCACGAAGGAAATCGATAGCCTTGTCCATATCGCCGTTTGCTTCTGTAAGAGCCTTTTTACATTCCATCATACCAACGCCGGTTTTTTCACGAAGTGATTTTACATCCTGAGCTGTGAATGCCATATTTATTCCTCCAATATATTAAATTCAGATTTATTCAAATTATTCAGCAGCTTCCTCTGCTGCTTCTTCCTCAACAGCCTCTTCTGCTGTTTCAGCTACATCCTGACCGTCACGGCCTTCGATAACTGCATTTGCAATAGCACCTGCAATAAGCTTTACTGCACGGATTGCATCGTCGTTACCCGGGATAACATAATCAATTTCATCAGGATCGCAGTTTGTATCAACAATAGCAACGATTGGAAGACCAAGCTTGATTGCTTCTGATACAGCAATTCTTTCCTTGCGTGGGTCAACGATGAACATAGCATCAGGAACTTTCTTCATCTCTGTAATACCGCCAAGGTATTTTTCAAGCTTTTCGATTTCAAGCTCAAGACCGGCAACTTCCTTTTTCGGAAGAAGATCAAATGTGCCGTCCTCCTGCATTTTCTTGAGCTGAGCAAGACGAGCTACACGACCGCGGATTGTTTTGAAGTTTGTAAGCATACCGCCGAGCCAGCGAGCATTTACGAAAGGCATATCGCAGCGCTCTGCTTCTTCCTTAACGGATTCCTGAGCCTGCTTCTTTGTACCAACAAAGATGATTGAGCCGCCCTCTGCTGCGAGATCACGAACGAACATATATGCTTCATCAAGCTTCTTAACTGTTTTCTGAAGGTCGATGATATAGATGCCGTTACGCTCTGTGAAGATGTAATCTGCCATTTTTGGGTTCCATCTTCTTGTCTGATGTCCGAAATGAACACCTGCTTCTAAAAGCTGTTTCATAGAAACTACATTTGCCATTTTTATTTCCTCCTTTAAGGTTTTTCCTCCATTTCGTTTCATGGCATAACCCCCGCATAAATTCACCTTGGGATTGAAAACGAAATGTGCGTATTCGCGTTCATTTTCACGAATGCTGAATCATTTTAACACAAGAGAACGCATAAATCAAGAAGAATTTGCCTTTTTCTCTAAATTTTATATATAAAGGCGCTTTACCTGTTCACGGGCAAATACTTCAAGAGAATTATCCAGAGGAGCAAGCTCAGCTTCGCCGTATTTATTGAGCAGGGCCTTTTCAATCATCATATCGGCAAAGCCCGGATTTTTCGGCAGCATCGGACCATGGCAGTAAGTACCGAAGGTGTTTTTATATCGGACACCCTCTGTTTTATCCCGTCCATTATTTCCAAAGCCTTTAATAACCTTTCCGAGAGGCTTGACACCCCTGCAAAGATATGTTCTGCCGGAATGATTTTCAAAACCGATAATTTTCATTTTGTCAGCAGTTTTATAGGCATAATTCCCGATTAACCGCTTATCACCGCCGACTGTGTAGAAATCAAGTATTCCTGTAAAATTCATTCTTTCTCCCGTATGTGTTTCGTAGTAATTTCCAAGAAGCTGAAAGCCTCCGCATATTGCAAGAAGAACGGTTCCCTTTTCTATTTCTTTTTTTAAAACCTCATCTGCGCCGCTGCCCAAATCTTTAAGTATCAACGACTGTTCAAAATCCTGTCCGCCGCCGATAAAAATTATGTCATAATCGTTATCACGAAGCATTTTTGCAGAATCAAGGCGATAGATATTGCAGTCTATCCCGCGCCATTTCATTCTTTTTTCCAGGCAGAGAATATTGCCGCTGTCGCCGTATAGATTAAGCAGTTCGGGATAAAGATGTGCTATTTTCAGCTTCATTTCCAGAATTCATCCTTTTTATATTTTTGAGCCAGATAAGGGCGAAGAGCCATCATTGCCGTATAGGTTGGAATAATAACCGTATTTTCCTCATCTGTCACAGTATAAAATTCCTCATAGCTTGTAATAACCTTCGGCTCATAGCCCTCATATTTAAGGCGAAGAGCCATATCGCCTGAGCGAACACCGAACGCATAAATATTTTTAATATTTTCACCGATTTCAATATCTGCATCCCATATCCATGAAACATCACAGCCATCTGCCGCATTATCATTTAAAACAAAAACCAGATTGTTGATTTTCAGAGGCTTAATATAGTTCATTGTCTGCGTAAAGCCTGCAGGATTTTTAACAAGCAGCATTTTTGTTGAGCCGAAGTTTTCCATTCTGCCGAAAGCACCACTAAAGCTTTTAAGCGAGCTTTCGAGAATTTTTATCTCAATTCCGAGAACAGAAAGCACTGCTGCGGAACCGATAGAATTATAAATATTATAAACACCGCCGAGATTAATTTTAAAGATAGAATTATGACCGTTGAGATTAACAAAAACAGAGGAAAAATCGGCACCCGTTTCCATAATAGCTTCAACTGAAAAATCCGGCTTTTCTCTTCTATATCCGCAATTTTCGCAATAAAATTCACCAAGCTGGCTATATGTTTTATAATTGTATTTATAAGGGGATTTACAGAAAATACAATAATCCGTATCGCTTCTTCCGCCCAACTGAAGAGGGATGCTGATTCCATAGGTATAACAGCGATTCGGCAGAACGGAAAGGCTGTAGGTTAACGGATCATCGGCATTCAGAATAAGCGTGCAGCCCGGCATATTTTCCGCACCCGTTTTTATTGCCGAAAGTGTTGAGGAAACCTCGCCGTATCTATCAAGCTGATCACGGAATACATTTGTTACAAGCAGGATTTCAGCATCAATATAAAGGCTGACCTTTCTTAATGCATTTTCATCACATTCAATAAGCGCATATTCCTTTTTACATCTGCCGAATATATCCGAATTCATAATAAAAGCAGTTGTAATTCCTGTTATAAGATTAGCGCCTGAGCGATTCATAAAATAGTTCTTTCCGCTTTCTTTCAGTCCTTCCTCCACCATTCTGGCCGAGGTTGTTTTTCCGTTCGTGCCTGTAATCATAATAACCCGGACACCTCTTGAAAGCCTTTCAAGAATATTTCTTTTCAGGATAAGAGCAATTCTTCCGGGTAGTGTTGTTGCTCCTCTTTTGAATATTTTCAAAACCTTTTCAGCCATTTTGGCAATAATAATCGTAATAATCATACTAAATTATATTGAATAAAATAAATTTTATGATAAAATAGTGTCGGTGATTAAAATGTTGAAAAAAATTATAGAAACAGTAAAAAAAGCAGGCGAAATCTACAAAAGCGCCTCAGGAAATTTAGGAATAGAAAACAAGGGTTCTGCCGTTAATCTGGTTACCGAATATGATAAAAAAATTCAGGATTTTCTTTTTGAAGAGCTTGCCGAAATCATTCCCGGATGCTCTTTTTTAGGCGAAGAGGGAGAGGACAATAAAGAGCTTTCAGACGGCTATTGCTTTATTATTGATCCGATTGACGGAACAACTAATTTTATAAAAGGCTTTCAGCATAGTGCCATATCCGTCGGGCTTGCTAAAGACAGAGAACTGATAGCCGGTGTTGTATTTGATCCCGATTTAAATAATCTTTTCTATGCTGAAAAGAGCAAGGGCGCTTACCTTAACGGAAAGCAAATTCATGTTTCGGAATGTGATTTGCAGAACAGTCTTGTACTTTTCGGAACATGTCCGTATGAGCATGAACTTGCTGAAAAAACCTTTGCACTTACCAAGGAGGTTTTCTACAACGCAATTGAGGTAAGACGGGGAGGCAGTGCTGCACTTGACATCTGCTATGTTGCAGCAGGCAAAGCCGATTTATATTATGAGCTGATTGTAAGACCATGGGATTTTTCGGGTGCAACCATCATTTTGGAGGAAGCAGGCGGAATCTGCTGTACCCTTGAAAAAGACGGCATAAACTGCGGAAAAGCAAGCTCATATCTTTGCGGAAACAAAAACAACATACAAGAATTTTTCAGAATTGCTGATGAAATACTATAGTTTTAATCAATATTTGAAGGATACGTTCGGCTGCAAGGTTTACAAAATCAGCATTAATGCGGGTTTTACCTGCCCGAACAGAGATGGAACCATAGGCACAGGAGGATGTATTTTCTGCTCCAAGGGTGGAAGCGGAGATTTTGCAGAGGATGCAAATTTATCCATAACAGAGCAAATTGAAAGTGGAAAAAGAAAAGTAGAAAAGAAAATAAAAAGCGGAAAATATATAGCATATTTCCAGGCTTTTACCAATACTTATGCACCGATTGAAACACTGAAGGCTAAGTTTTATGAAGCGATTAAGCATCCCGATATTATTGCCCTTTCAATAGCGACCCGACCTGATTGCCTGCCCGCTGATGTTATTGCCCTTCTGGAAAAATTAAATAACATTAAGCCTGTTTTTGTTGAGCTTGGCTTACAGACAATTCACGAAAAAACAGCAGAATATATACGACGTGGATATCCACTTAAAGTATATGATACCGCTTTTAAAAATCTAAAAGAAGCAGGAATAAATGTAGTTACACATATTATCCTTGGTCTTCCGAACGAAACCAAAGAAGATATGCTGAAATCCGTTGACTATGTCTGTAAATCAGGAACCGACGGAATTAAACTGCAATTGCTGCATATTTTAAAAGAAACAGAGCTTGCAAAAGAATATTTCCACGGCAAGGTAAACACCTTGTCACTTGATGAATATGTTGACATTATCAAGAGTTGTGTTAAAGTAATACCCAAAAACGTTGTGATTCACCGTTTAACGGGAGACGGAGCAAAGAAGGATTTGATTGCACCGCTCTGGAGTGCAGACAAGAAAAATGTTTTAAATAAAATCAACAAAGCACTCAGCGAATAAACGCTGAGTGCTTTGTTGTTATCATTTAATATAGAATCTATTCTTGATATAACACTTTATCGTAAAAGCTAACCGATTTTACCTCATCAGGATTTATGAATTCCGCCAAAGCAAAATGCGTAAAGTTTCTGTGTTCGTTCGTTTCCCAATCAGAATAGCCGGATGTGGAAACCCCATCATGATAACCATTCTCAACCTCAACAGTGTCCTTATCTGTATATACCGTACCGTCTTTCATTTTTATACAAAAGATGTATTCATAATCCATAGATGGCATACTATACGGATTAAAAGAAAAGATATAGACCCCAAGCGGAGATATTTCAATGTAATTCTTTTCATCATACGGATAAACCCGGTCTGCATCAATCGTTCTGATAACATCCGTATCTCCTACGTGAAAGGAAAAATTCCATTTTCCGTTTATCGCAACAGGTGTTCTGTCCAAACGCTCATCTGCCATTTCATATATTTCAAATTCATCCTTAAGCGCTTCCGCAATTTCCTCTTCGGTAGCCTTTCCGGATTCCAGAAGCTTTTCGGCAATATCCGTTCTGTTCATATCATAATTATATTCAATCGTATTAAAATCAAGCTGTATTTTGCTGTGGCTTTTTATATGGGTATCATCAAGATTATTAAATATTAAATAGCATATTCTGTTAAATACATAAAACCCACAGGAATAGCTGTTCGGTCTTTTTCCGTTAATTGTAATATTGACATCTCCGTTGCCCTTCGGAACAAGCATTTCCCCGTTTTCCATCGGACAATCAAAAGAACAGTATATTGTTCTTCCGTCACAGATAACCTGATTTAATTCAAACTTATATCCATTATCCTCCGAAACAATACTTACGTCGGAAGCAATTGCATTCAAATCAACACCTTTACTGCCAAATACCCTTGCAAAGGTTTTATCCATTTTAAAATTGATTGCCGCACCGGCTGTTATGCTGCACAGAATAATAGCAACCACTGCTGCAAATGCAATGATTGTTTTCAGCGAAAACCGCTTAAATAAGGGATGCTTACTGCTTTGCCCGGCTTCCTCGGGAATTACCCGTTCTTTAATTTTCTGAGCAATATTTTCGTTATAATTGATTTTAATATAGTCAATAAAAGCTTCCGTTTCTTCAGCATTTGCATTTTCCAGAATATCGGAAAGATTATATTTCATAGTTTTCTCCTTTCAGTTCCTTCTCAATTTTATGGAGAGCCCTTGAAAGACGCTTGCGTACATTATCATTACTAAGTCCGGTAACCGCTGCGATTTCTTTTGAACTTTCCCCTAAATAAAAGCGGTGAATAATAATTGTCGAATCCGGCTCCCCAAGTGCATTTATGATTGATATAAGCTTTTTTCTGATTTCCCTTTGCTGAATTTCATCCTCAAGATTAAAATCATCCGGCAAATCAACATATTCTTCCTCATCATTAAGCAGCTTTACATCAAGTTTTACAGATGATTTTCTGAATCTGTCAACAGCTTTTCTTTTGGCAATTACCATAATATACGATGCCAGACTTCCCTTTGATAAATCAACACTTTCTATCTGATTATAAAATGTAATAAAAACATCGCTTACAACCTCTTCAATATCTTCAGCAGAACAGACTGATGCAATTTTATTTCTGACAATAGTATAAACCAGCGGGGTATATTGATCTATCAGATTGGAAAGACCTTTGTTTTTATCGGATTTTATCATTTTAATCAACGCTGAATCAAACATATTCACTCTCCTCTCCTTACGGGAATTCCCTTCATCTATACATTCGCAGCAGTTATAAAAAATGTGACACAATATTTCAAAAAAAATCAAATGCGCAGCAGGATTAACCTTACCACGCATTTTTTATTGCCTATTATTCGTAAAAGCCGATTTCGGGAATAATGGGATTACCTCTGCTCTGGCGTACAACAAGTCTTGCGCCAATACATTTTTTACCCTTTAATGCAATTATTCTGCAAGATCCGATAATTGTTTCTGACGCCACCCTTATATACTTTCCGTTTGCTTTTTTGATATAAACATCAAATTTTTCTACCCTTTGAGATTTTCTTATATCCTCTTTAAGAACAATATATTTCAATTTTCTTGAAGAGCCAAAGTCAAAGTCAACCCAACCGTCTTTGTCAGTTAACTGCCCCGGATTCTCAATAAGTATAGGAGCAGCCGTTATACGGCTGATTTTCTTCCCAAGAGATTGAAGTGCATGAACATCTTTATGATGGATAACACCTTGATTCGTCGGAGGAACATTAAGAAGAAATGTGCAATTTTTTCCAACTGATGAAAGATAAAGCTTAAACAGTTTTCTGCCGCTTTTAACAGTTTTATTTTCATTTTTACTGTAAAACCAGCCACGGCGTATAGAAACATCCACCTCAGCAGGATACCAACACAGCTCTTCACTGTTTGCAAGCACCTTTCTGCTTCCCAAATCCTCATCCATTGATGTTAAGGTTTTAAGCTTTACAGCATCTTTTTCCGAATGCTGGCTGTTCTTGCTTACTGTTTCTGCCATACAAAGAGCTTTCGGAACAACAGAAAACTCAGATTTTCTGGTTTTTCCGCCCTCATTGCCTACCCAACGGATATCAGGACCGCATATTGCAATGTTTGCAGACGGCTGCAGACTGCGGATAAGCGCATAATACCTTTGCCAATCATATTCAAACGCTTTTGCGTTTGCACCCTTTGCACCATCAAACCAAACCTCATTTATTTCTCCGTAATTCGTTAAAAGTTCTGTCAGCTGATTACAGAAATAATCATTATATGCTTCGGTTCCATAGGTTTCCTCGTGCATATCCCAAGGCGAGAGATAGATACCAAAGTAAAGGTTTTCATCTTTACACGCATCTGAAACCATTTTAACAATATCTCCGTTAAATACTGAGTTTTTAACTGAAAAATCAGTATATTCAGATTCCCATAAACAAAAACCATCATGGTGCTTACAGGTTAAAATAATACCTGAAGCACCCGCAGCCTTTATGCTTTTAACCCATTGCTCAGGCCGTATGCTTTCAATGGTAAAATCAGAAGGAGTTTCCGTACCTGTTCCCCATTCTCTTGCCGTTGCAGTGTTCATACCAAAATGAATAAAGCAATAAAACGGATTTTCTGCCAATTTTACCTGATTTTCGCTTGGTAAAACAGATATATATTTTTCCACTTCTTCATTAAACAGCGGATATCCATTATTACCGGATGTCCAATTATTTTCAAACTGATTTTTCATTATTTTCTGCCTTTATTTCTATGGGTAATAAAATTGTCCCTATCATTAAGATTCCAAACACATTTATATTTTTCATAGCGGATACGCTCGGAAGTTGTAAGCTTAAAGGTTTGCTTTCGATTTTCATCAACCTCATCAAAAACAGGAGTAATAAGCTTAGCATCATTTCCGAAATATTCCGTTGCAGAAATAACCACAACATCATTTTCAAACGGAAGAGTTACACTTTTTTTGCCCTTAGCATCAATTTCAACAATATAAAAATACATTCCTTTTGCGATTGCATCATGTCCGTTAAAATGGCTGTGCGTTGCTTCAAAGCCCAACTTTCCGTTTTTAACATAGGCTGTGTCGCCAAGATCAACAAGATCCCAAGCTGCAAATGCCTCAAACATATTGAAAACTTTCTTGGAAATCTTTTTACCGTCAATATCAAATGTAACATACTTATCATCATTAAGAGTTGCGCAAAGAAGGCAAAGCTTATCCATGTCTTCAGAAAGCTCAATTTTCTGTCCGTTAAGAACAAATGCATTTTCGCTTGTTTTTGAAATTACAAAATCAATTCCGTTTACTGAAACCGTATCCGGTGTGATTTCACGGGGAATGTTATATTCAAAATCTGACTTTTCGTTTCTCTGATGTGTTATGATATTTTTATCAAACTTAACCTTAGCAGGAGAAGATACAGCCTTTTTGCCCTTAACATCGCTTTCTGTAAGGGTTACAGCAAATGTTTTGATTTCATATGGCTTAAAGCCTGTTATAAGCTTACCGTTTTCAACAACAGCATTACACTTGAATTCTTCACTTGCAAATATTTCTCTGGCAGAAGCAATACCTGCTCCAAGCTCAATCAGTACATTTTCAGTGCTTTCGTTAGCACCCTCATTAAGTCGGATAATAATTTCATCACTATCCTCTGCCTTCTTTATTGCACGAACAATAATATTATCGGCAGAAAGTCTGCCAAAGCTATAATCAGAACCAAGCTTGCCGCTATGCTTTTCAGCCAAAACAGCAAACATCGGCTGAATAAACTTTCTTGCTTCAAGCTGAGTAGCTTTTCCAACCTTGCCGCTATGGCTGAAAATTGCAAAGGAATATCTGTTTAAACCGATATCCAGCATAGACTGCATGGAATCTATTCTGTAATTTTTAAGCGGAGTATGAAGCACTGTTAATCGAAGCGAATGATTATCAAATTTATCCCAACCGTATTTGCATTCACTGATAACCGAAACACCAAAGCTTCCGCTTTCATCCGTTAAATCAGCCCATTTCTGTGCAGGAACTTCAAAAAGCTTTTCGCTCATATTTTCACGCTCAATTGCACCAAGCCCCAAATCAAAAGTAGCTTTTTCATTTGAACAGTTGAAAGCGAATTTATTTTTAGCAAGGGTGCAAAGACTCTGCCATTCAATTTCGGAATACACCTCAACACATTCGCCGCCGTCTGAAAGTGCGATGATATTGGTAAATACAGAGCGTTTCTTATCTTCCTGTACAACTTTGAAGGCAACTCTTGCAGGTCCGTTTTCCTCAATACTTATCGAAACAAGATTCGGTATTCTGTCAGCAGTCTTATTGGCTTCCTCATAATTCATTTCCCATGCAGGCCAATCCTTTGAGCCTGTATAATTATAAAGGCCAAGAACAATCGGCTCCTTAAGAAGCTCTGTTTCATCAAGCGTTTTATCAATAACCGACTCAATATTTCCCTGTTTATTCAGCCTTACAATATATTTCTGATTTTCAGCAGTATTATCATGTATTGAAATTTCGGATTTAACCTTACAAGGTTCATCACTCGGGCGAACATCATAAACACGAAAGCCAAGACTTTTAACGGATGCAATGAAAACAATTTCCATAACACCGTCTTTTATTGAATTAACTTGACTTTTAACTTCTTTTCCCTTATGATCAAAAATTCTTACATAAGGCTTATTGATATTTTCAAGTCTGATTTTAACAGCCGAAGTAATTTCGGATTCAATCGGATTAGATACAACAATCGGAATACCTGTGCAGAAATCCGTTTTCATCAGTGTTGAAACAGCAGCGGTTGAAGCTTCAAGCTCGCTTTGAAACTGATTTGCAGACATTGCATAATCGTTCCAGCTTCGGCGATATGCTCGCTGAACCGATGTACCCGGCATATCGTCATGGAACTGATGCGCAATAAAACGCTTCCATGAACGGTTGATAACCTTGCTGTTGTAATCATAAGCACCAAGATAGGATGCAGCAACACTGTTTCTTTCAGCCATATCCGCAAGCTCCTCACAGCGTCTGTTCCAGCGCTTTCCGACTGCACGGGAGGTATATCCGCCTACACCGTGATTCTGCATAACAAGCTCTGTTTTCCAAGCAGGCAGTTTATCCCTCTGCTCCTGTGTTAATTTATGATCAATATCATGGTAAATCTCATCAGCAGCTGCAGCATAAACCTCAATATCATCTGAGCCGTTTTTCTTGGTTTCTTCCTCAACATATGCAATGGACTTTTCCTTCGGCGCGCCGCCCCTGTCGCCGATACCATGGAACATATAGGTCCAGTCCAGATCATATTCTTCATTCTTTTTAAGTTTATCCAGTACAAAATCCCAATCACGAAGCTTGGTAAAGGTATAATAATAGTCATGAGGATTAACACAGGCATAAACATAATTTCCGTCTACACCATACCATTTGCCGATATCAAACGGAGTTCCGTAGGCAGAGCCCCATGTAAGCTTCTGCGTTGTAAAGCCCTTAAGATTTGCGTGTCTTTCTATTGACGGCAAAGCCCATCCGAAACCGAAGCAATCGGGAAGATATATATCAACACTTCTTTTTCCAAAGGTTTTATCAAAATAGGAATTGCCGAAAAGAATGTTTCTGAAAAGTGCTTCCGGAGATGGAATATTGGTATCTCCGTTTTCAAAAGCAGAGCCGCAGACATTCCATCTGCCCTGCTTAACATATGCCTTAACCTTTTCAAAAAGCTCCGGATAATACTCCTCCATAAGCTCATAACGATAGCTGCCCTCAAAGTTAAACTTATATGTAGGATATTTTTCAAACATTTTAAAATTATCAACAAGCGTATTATAAATATAAGTTGAAACGGTTTTCTCAAAATCCCAGCTCCAGATAGTATCTAAATGAGCTGTTGCCACAGTATAAATCTTTTTCTTTTTACTCATAGTTTTACTCCTTCTTTAGTTCCAGCCATCACTGTAATGTTTGTTATGCTCAATAAATTCATCAACAAGCTCTTTTGCAAGAGAATAGGAATTCACAAGCGGATGAAGCGTTAACGCCTGAACAGCAGCAGCCTTATCCTTTTCTCTTATTGCCTTTGATGAAAGGCGCTCATAAATTTTAACACGCCTTATCATTTCCAGATTCTGCTCATCAACATCACCTATTTTATGAGGAATACAGCTATCCGAATTAACATCGCAGGTAATCTCAACAACATCATTATCACGAAGCCCATTTATAGCGCCGTTATTCGGAATACACATAATCATCGTACCCGTTGTTCCGCTCTGTGCATTTTCAATAAATTTAAGAGCAACACCGGCATAGCCTCCGTCATCCTTCTCATAGATATCAAAATGCCACGGAGCAGTTCGCTTAACTCCGGTTTCACTTGCCATATAACTGCCCTCTCGCATACCGTACCATTTTTCAAATACCTTAAGGCAGCCTTCAAAATCATTTTCAATATCCATAGCCGATAATTCAGCTGTCATATTTTTATTGATATCCCTAATCTGTTCTCCTCTTGTCTGCTCAGCCTTTAAAATATTTTCAACAGCCTGTTCCCTGTAATAAAAATAATAAAGATATTCATTTAAAACAGCCTTTCTGTCTTTTAAAAGCTCTTTGCTGAAATAGCGCATATCTGTTTTCACATAAGCCTCATCATTTTCAATAAGCTCATGCATTATTTCTTTACCATTCAGCTTAATGCTCTTGAAATAAGAAAGATGATTCAGTCCGTAAACCTCGCCGAAAATGTTATCAGGATTTTCATTATACAAAAGGGCAAAGGACCGCAGCATGCCTGACGGAGCATCACATATACCATATGTAAAATCATAGCCCATATCCCGAAGCGTCTGGGAAACAACACCTGCAGGATTAGTAAAGTTAAACACCTTTACATCACTTTTTGAATACTTTTTAATAAGCTCACAGTATTCAGCCAGAGCAGGCACACTTCGCATAGCAAAGGAAAAGCCTGCGGCGCCTGTTGTTTCCTGACCGAGAATGCCTTTATTCAATGCAATACGCTCATCCCTGGCACGCATATCATCCTCGCCCACACGAATCGTTGTTATAACATAATCTGCATCCGTAACCGCTTCAACCGCATCACTTGTTATACTGAACCTCATTTTTGGGCAAAGAAGCTTTGCAACATGAGCCGCCATTCCGCCGTAAATTTTCAGCTTCTGCTCATTATTATCCATAAAACACAGCTCATCAATATGCAGCCTTTCTGCCTTTTGGGCAATACTTTTTGCAAGAAACATGGAGCGGACTCCGCCTCCGCCTATCACAGTAATTTTCACCAAAACACCCCTCATATCCTAAGTAATTAATATAATTTTCAATTAATAGTATAGTGTTTTTTCATCAAATTGAAAAGATATATAAACGACAAAAAAAATAAATTTATGTCGTTTTAAATAAATTATGTATTGATTACGCAAACAGATACTGTTACAATAAACTGAGGGGTTTTTATTATGGATATAACGATAAATTACAACGACAGCAAAATAAAGATATTTAAAATATTTTCAGGCACCTTAGAGGAAATTGTAATGATGCACGCACACACAAAAAACGGTTACGAGCTTCATTTAATTGACTCCGGAAAAGGATTTTTAGATACTGAAAATAAACAGTACAAGTTATCTGAAAATTCGCTGTACATCACAGGACCCAATGTGCTTCACAAGCAGACACCCGATAAAAAAAATCCTATGCACGAGCTTTGTATTTATTTTAAAATATCGAATCATAAAAATGAAAACTGCGCAATTGATGCCTTTGCCGCAAAAAGATTCTGGATAGGCAAAAGCAATACAGAGATAAGGAAGCTGTTTAAGCAAATGGTTCTGGAAAACGATAAAAATTCTGTTTATAAAAAAGATATTATTTCTTCTCTTGGTATAAGATTAATCGTTGAGCTGGCAAAACTTTATTATCCGGACAATAAAACGGATATATCACAATCCAAATATACAGATCTTAACGAAAGCCGATCATGGATACTGGACCAGCTTTTGCTGGAGGATTGCAGCAATGTAAGGCTGGAAGATTTCGCAAAAAATATGGGCGTTTCTCCCAGACAGGCAGAAAGAATCATTAAGGAATACTATGGCTCTTCTTTCAAAAAGCTTCGCTATGAGGCTAAAATGGCTATGGCAGCAACTCTGCTTGAGGAAAAGGATATATCCGTTGAAGAATGTGCCGTAAAATGCGGCTACACCTGCTCTGCTGCATTTATAACAGCATTCAAGCAAAAATACAGCATAACACCAAGAACTTATCGTGAAAATCTGAAATTAAAAAGGAAGGCATAGCCTTCCTTTTTTGTATATTCACGGTTTTTTTGAAAATAAAGACAAAATTCGGTATAATAAATAAATTGAATATGATTCTAAAAACATATTTATATATGGGAAAAACAGATTTTAAACATTAAAATACAAATATTCATCATATAAATATACGGATATTGAATAAACCGAGTTTTCAGAAACACCATCTTCCTCTTTATTAATAATTTCTATTATATAATTGCCATCCTGTTCCTTTCTGCATCTGACATCATCTGCAAGATAATTTCTTTTACAATATTCAACTAATACCATAACTGCTTCCGGTATACCGGAGTTTAAATCATCAGGACTATCCTTATCTGCTTTCAAATCCTTTTTGTCTATTTCATTAACATTCATTATCAGACCAACCATTTTACCGCTGTCATCATCAATCCACATAATCTGCGACATATTATCCTTATCGGTCCATTCGCAGCGCCAGAAGACAGATGTTTTAGCAACTATCTCATCATTAATACTGATAACAAGATTGGGAACTGCCTTAAAATCATTATAATCTGAAACACCCATCTGCGCCAATATCTTAAGAGAAACCGTTTTAATTTTATCATAGGTAAAACTACAAGCCCTTGAGTCTTCGGAGATTTCAACTATAGAAACATTTGGATCCAACCTTGTTAAATTAAAAAATGTCCAAGCCTTTCTTATATCCTCCTCCGAATCTGATACAGCCAATGATATCTTTTTATTCTCTATTTGTTCAACAGAATTATGAAAATGATAATTTAATCCTTTTGACACTAAAACAGGCATAAAAAATCCTGCTGCAATTATAATTAAAGTTGTCAAGAAAAATGCTGTTTTTTTCAATAAGTGCATATTATTCATCTGCTCCCCCTCTCAAGACTACAGTAACGACAGTTCCTTTATCAATTTCACTTTCTATTCTTATGCTTCCGCAATGCACTTCTGCAATTTCTTTACAAAGTGTCAATCCAAGCCCGGAACCGCCCATTTTTCGCGAACGGGATTTATCCACCCTGTAAAACGCCTCTGTTAAATGATGAATATCCTTTTCCGGAATTCCCGGACCATTATCACAAATCTGTATTGCACACCCGTCTTTTATCATACTTGATTTAATTTTAATAATGCCTTTTTTACCATCAAATGCCTTTCTTGCATTATCGCACAAATTCATTATCAGTGACTTTATAAGATCTGCATCAAGAAGACATTCGCCTGATTCACAATCACAAGACAGTTCTATATTTTGCCTTTTATAAACGGGACTGTAGATTTCCACAAAATCATTTATCAAATCCGACATACTGACAGGCTTTATATTCACTTTTTCCTTTCCTGCAACAATCAGTTCAAGCAGCTTTTGAGAAAGATTTTCAAGCCTTTTTCCCTCAACATAAATATAATTTGCTGCCTCTCTTATTTCATCTGCATCAAGAATACCTTCTCTTATTAAATCGGCATATCCGATAACGGATGTCATAGGCGTTTTGGTTTCGTGAGCAAAGCTTGCGATAAACTGTTCACGTTGATTAATATTGTTTTCAAGATTATTTACCATAACATTGAAATCATCTGCAACCAATCCAATTTCATCGTTTGTTTTTATCTCTGCCCTTCTTGACAGATTACCGCATGTAATTTCCCGTGACACCTTTGATAATTCAGACAAAGGTTTTGTAAGGATTTTAGAGATGCTGCCTGATAAAACTGCACAGAGAAGCACAAGAAGCAAAAATACACCCATAAAAATTTTCAAAAGCATATTCTGAGATTCGGTTACAGCTGTTACATCACACACCATATCAAGAAATAATACATCGCTTCCGGCCTTAAGGCTTCCGGTTATCAAAAGATAATTTTTTCCGTTTTCACCTGAAAAATACTTTGCAGCGCAATTATCCGCTGATACAGAAATATCATTTACGGGAAAATCAAAATTGCCCTCACTGTAAAGCGTTTTCTCGTCCATATAAAGCCTCAATGCTGTCCACGAACCTGTATTTTTATCAGCGATCTGTTTTAACACTTCACCAATACCATCAAAATCCATGTGCTGATTAACTTCATTTATTACCTGAAGTGTTCCGAGAACAGATTGATATGAATTATATGCAGATGTTTTCTCCCTTTCCAGTGCTGCTTTAAATGAGAAAGAAATCATAAGACTTCCTCCGATACCAAACAAAAAAGATAATAAACAAAGCATGGATAAAATAATTTTCAGTGAAAATTTCATACTGTACTTATACCTCAAAACGATAACCTATTTTATTTATTGCCTGAATATGCTGTTCCCAACCCAGCTTTTTACGAAGACGCTGAATATGCAAATCAACAGTTTTGCTGCCGTATAAAAATTCTTCGCCCCATACCCTTTCGTAAATTGCTTCACGATACATTGCCCGATTTGGATTCCGGATAAAAAGCAGCAATAAATCATATTCCTTTGGTGTAAGGTGAATTTCTTCGCCGTCTTTCTTTACCGATCTTGAATAAAGATCAATCGTAACTGAGCCAATATTGATTAGTGAATCCAGCTTATTATATCTTCTTAAAACAACCTCAATTCTTGCCAAAAGCTCAGCAATATCAAATGGCTTTACAATATAATCCTCTGCACCTGCACGAAGACCTTTGATTCTGTCTTCAACAGAGCCCTTGGCAGTAATAAAAATAACGGGAATTTCCATAGGCCGAATATATTCCATAAGTGTAAACCCATCAAAACCCGGAAGCATAATATCCAGAAGAACCAAATCATATCTGTTGTTTTCTAACAAATCAGCAGCCGTTACGCCGTCAAAGACACAGGTACATTTATATCCCGCCTTTGACAAGCTTAATCTTATTAAATTAGAAATGCTTTTCTCATCTTCAATTATTAAAATATCATTCAAGTTTAATCAACTCCTCTGCCATTTATTATACATATTTTCGGCATCAAAACAGCATATATTTTTAATTTTTTATATTTTTTGATGAAGACAGGCAGAAGACACTGATGTAATACAAGTGTTTTCTGCCTGCTTATATCCAGTATATTATCTCTTTGATTTTAAAAATTTGTTGTAGAAGTCTGACAATATATTCCACATATTATTAATATGCGGCTTAAATACCATATAAAGTTCATCTGTAAATTTAACAACCTCTCCATTAAAGCCTTTTTTAAATCGGTATACTCCATACATCGGATTATTTTCACTCTTATATCCCGAAACACCTCCAAAATCATAAATATCACATTTTTTCCTTCTTGCCCATTTAATCATTTCCCATTGAAGCAAATATGTTGGCATATAATTTCTGTACCTATTTAAACTGCCGCCATATAAATACCACACCTTATTTCCATAAAGGATTGACATAGCAACTGCAACAGGCTCATTTTCACATTCCGCAATAAATATTCTGACATGCTCCGTTCCCATATAATCAAATATTCTTTCATAATATTCGATATCTCTCATATCAAAGTGATCACGCTTTGCAGTAAACTTTAAAATATCATAAAAAACCGGAATATCACTTCTTTGTCCTTCTCTTATTCTTACATTCTTTCGTATTGCTAAATTAATATTATACCTCGTTTTCGCTTTAAATGATTTTAATAATTCTTCTTCCGTCTTATCTTTTATATTCAGTCTGTAAACAAATTGAGGCTGAATTGTTTTGCCGTTAGCTTTATACTTATAGCCTAATAATTTCATCATTTCTTTAAAATCATAATTATCATCGGGAATATCCGGATCCATTTTAAAAACAAAGGCATTGTATTTTTTTGCAATTCTTTTAACCTCTGTTGTAAGTTTTTCCAAAGCTTCCTTATCATCGGGATTACAAACAAACCCTCTTGGCGCATACATCATATATGAATTGAAAATCGGAAGCTTTTTTAACAGCACACTCATAACTCCGATAATTTTTTCATTATTTTTAACAACAAGCATTTCATGTTTCCAATTGTTTTTTACCTGCGCCCATTCAGCTGTTTGTAAATAGTGACTCTTAGTATTTGATTGTAAAAATGCATTCAATTCTTTATCTTTGCAATTCTTTTCATTCATAAGCATATTCTATCTCCTATACTTTTTAAGATAGTATACATTTTTAATGAATAGACCTTTTATCAAAAAGTAATCAAAACGGCATATTTTTTATGCTGGAATAAAAATAAGGCAGGAACACTGTAACGCTTACAGTATCCTGTCTTAAAATCTACGAACAAACAATAATTATAAAACCTTATGCAACAGCAACACTGCCGTTTACTCAGGCTTTTCTGTTTTTAAATCTTCAACATAATCAAATTCAAGCTCACTGCAAGACCATGGAGTGCAGGTATATCCACTGTAATCAACATTCTTTGCGTGGCGCACAAACATACCGTAACACGGCAAATCCCAATATCCACTGAGTTTATGATCTATAAAATAGCTATGTGATACCCTTGTAATCTCCGGATAATCACACATTGATTTTTCACTGACTGATTTTTTAACAGAAAGATGTTCTTTTGTATCACGATAAGTAACCTTGAAATTTTCAAGGTTACATTTTGAACATAATATGTCTTGCCGTCTGCCTCACAGCCTGTTATAGCAGAAGGCATTTCAGCATTTTTTACTTGAACATTTTTTATGGAAATATCAGAAATACCGCCGACATTCTTTTCATCATACTTGAGTCTGTTTCTAATCCAAATAAGAAGCAGCGAGCTGATACCATCCATTTCAATATCAGAGATTTTTACATTTTCAATAACGCTTCCGTCTGCCGATTCAATAGCAATTCCGCTATAGCCAAAGGTCATACCATCCGGCATAAAGAAATAGCAGTTATCAACCTGAACATCATCACAGCCATTTATAGCAAGAATCCATATAGCACTTTCGTTTAATATAATATTATTGATATTAACATCCATACAATTATTCAGCTTGAGGATATGATTTCTTGCTGTATCCTTTGCAAAACGAATTCTTTTTCTTGCTTCAATAACTCGGGTATACATATTGAATTCTTCAAGCACATAAAGCGGTTCCTCAGCTTCAGCATCATTCGTATAGGATTCGCCGCTTCCGCATCTTATACCGCCGCCTGTTACGGATATATTGCTTGCATCATTTGCAATTACAACAGCTTCATTAATGATTTTACTGTTTTCCTCGCCCTTTGCACCTTCATCAACAGCAGGTGTAACGGATTTTCCGTAAAGCTGCATTCCTTTACATATTTATCATAAGGAATATTGCTTATTTTACTATATGTTTCATCCGTAGTATAAAGTGTTTCTACTTTACCTAAATCCGCCTTATTTCTATGTGCTTTTATCTCATAATTTACAATAAAGCCCAAAGGAAAAGCAAGAATTACAATAAAAATTGCGAAAACAATTATAATAATCTTCTTTTTCATTGATTTATTCCTTATTTTTCAATTTCAGCAAGCTTTTTATTCGCTTCGATAATCTGTTTATAAATATCATCCGAAAACTTCTTTTTTCGCTCATAAGTATAAAGCCCGTTCTGCTCCTGTTCAATATCATAAAGCTGTGTATAACAGAAGCCAAACATTTTTTTATTTGAAATCAATGCGTCGGTCAGTCCGCAGTATCGGTCTGCAAATTCCTGCGGCGTTTTAACATTTTCTCCATATCCCCAAGATTTAATGGTGTCATCGCCTGACCATTTAATACCACCGTATTCACTGACAAAAACAGGTTCTCCTGAATATTTCTGCCTGTTCGGATTATCTATAAGCACATGCTCATAAAGATAATTCTCATCAACAAGTCTGTCAAAATTCTTTTTAAACAAAGCAGGATCATAGATATAATCATGAACATCATAAATATCTGTTTTAACATGAAAATTTCCACTTGTATCAATACATGGTCTTGTATGATCCACAGCTTTAGTATAATCATAGATTGCAGACAACAGCTCATTTTTCTGTTCTCTGCCTCTGTAATTCCAGGTTTCATTAAAGGGGCACCAGCCAATTATTGACGGATGATTGAAATCACGATCCACTGCCTCTGCCCATTCAGAAAGATAAACAGCAAGAGCATCGGAGGAGGAATGATCTATTCCCCAGCTTGCATATTCTCCCCAGACAAGATATCCCATTTTATCACAATAATAAAGATATCTCGGCTCAAAAACCTTTTGATGCGGCCTTGCGCCGTTAAAACCAAGCGCCATCGAAAGCTCAATATCCTTAAGAATCGCAGCGTCATCCTTTGCAGTATAAATTCCATCCTTATAAAAACCCTGATCAAGGACCAATCTTTGAAAAACACTTTTTTCATTAATTAAAAACTTATATTCATCAAGGCGAACATTTCTTAAACCGAAATAGCTTTTAACCCCATCCTCTCCAAAGGTAAATTCCAAATCATAAAGCCTGCCATTTCCCGCCTCCCACAAATGCTTTTCACTGAGCGGTATATGAAAGAAACGATTGCCGCTTACATTCTTCTGTTTAATATTACCGACAGCCTTTCCGTTATAAAGCACATTGCAGGAAAAATCAGCCGTTCCGATAAAATCAACAGAAACAGTAACACTGCAGCTTGGAACATCGGGATAAATTTTAAAATCTTTTATGTATTCCTGAGGTGTATATTCAAGATAAACTGTTTGCCAGATACCTGTTGTTCTTGTATAATCACAATCATGGCTTTTTAATTTTTCACTTTGTTTGCCACGGGCTACAAGAGAATTTTTAACATCATCCTCGCAGAAAATAAATATTTCATTTTCGCCGTCAGTAAGCAAATCTGTTATATCAAACTGAAAAGCGGTATATCCGCCCCTATGCCTACCGGCAAGCTTTGAATTAACCAGGACTGTTGTTAAATAATCTGCGGCTCCGATATGAAGAAAAACTTTTTTTCCGTTCTTTTTTACATTTACTTTCTTTCTGTACCATACAAGATTTACAAAATCCGTATTACCGATTCCCGAAAGCTTGCTTTCAATGCAAAACGGAACATTAATTTTATTAGGATACTGATTTTTATTATGATATTTTACAGCTAAAGCTTCATCCTTTGAAAACTTAAAGCCCGCAGAAATCTTTTTATATCCAAAATCCCATTCGCCGTTTAAATTCAGCCAGTCTGAGCGTTCAAACTGTGGATTTGGATATTCTTTTCTGTATACCTTCATTTTTCTACCCCTTACTATAAATTGAACATAGGGAGGACAAAAGTCCTCCCTGAATTTTTATACTGCAACTATATTAACAAGTTTGCCGGGAACATAGATTTCCTTTTTTATTGTTTTACCCTCTATTGCAGCAGCAATTTTTTCATCTGCTTTTGCAAGTGCAAGCACTTCATCCTTTGGCATATCAACAGAAATCGTAATTCTTGAACGAACCTTTCCCATAATCTGAAGCACAATTTCAACGCTGTTTTCAACAGTTTTAGCCTCATCATATTCCGGCCATTTTGCTTCATTGACCATTCCGCCGAAGCCCATAACATCCCACATTTCCTCTGTTACATGAGGAGCAAACGGATTAAGAAGAATAGTTAAGGTTTTAAGCTCTGCCTTCGTTACACTGCCCTTTTCATAAATCTTATTGATAAGAGCCATCATTGCAGCAATAGCCGTATTGCACTTAAGATTATCAATATCCTCCGTAACCTTTTTAATTGTTTTATGAATCAATGCTTCAAGCTCTTTACTGTATTCATTTCCGTCCACGGCAATTTCCTGCAGATTCCAGAAACGCTCAATAAAACGCTTACAACCCTTAATAGAATCTGAATTCCAAGGGGCAGCCTTTTCAAAATCGCCGATAAACATTTCATAAAGACGCATTGTATCAGCACCATACTGATCAACAATTTCATCCGGATTTACAACATTGCCACGGGATTTACTCATTTTTTCGCCGTTTTCGCCGAGAATCATACCATGAGATGTACGCTTCTGATAAGGCTCCTTGGTTGGAACAACACCGATATCATAAAGGAATTTATGCCAGAAACGGCTGTAAAGCAAATGAAGCGTAGTATGCTCCATACCGCCGTTATACCAATCTACAGGCAACCAGTATTCAAGAGCCTCCTTTGATGCAAGCGCCTTATCATTATGAGGATCTATATATCTGAGAAAATACCAAGACGAACCTGCCCACTGCGGCATCGTATCGGTTTCTCTTTTCGCATCTCCGCCGCAGCAAGGACATTTTGTATTTACCCAATCCATCATTTTGGCAAGAGGAGATTCGCCTGTATCAGTCGGCTCGTAGGAATCAACATTCGGAAGCTCAAGCGGAAGCTGCTCCTCCGGAACAGGAACATACCCGCATTTATCACAATGAATAATCGGAATAGGCTCGCCCCAATATCTCTGGCGACTGAATACCCAATCACGCAGCTTAAAGTTAACCTTTTCTTTTCCTTTTCCCTCTTTTGTAAGCCATTCAACCATAGCTTTTTTAGCATCTTCAACGGAAAGGCCATTGAGAAAGCCGCTGTTTACAAGAGTACCCGTTGCACAATCTGTAAAGGCTTCTGCCTGTACATCTTCTCCGCCTGCAACAACCTCAATAATAGGAAGATTGAATTTCTTTGCAAACTCCCAGTCGCGAGTATCATGAGCAGGAACTGCCATAATAGCCCCTGTGCCGTAAGAGGTTAAAACATAATCTGAAATAAAAACAGGAATTTCTGTATCATTAACCGGGTTAATACCCATAACACCATCAAGCTTAACACCTGTTTTATCCTTATTCAGCTCTGTTCTTTCAAAATCACTCTTATGAGCCGCCTCGTTCTGATAAGCACGAACCTCATCAAGATTTTTGATGTTGTCTGCCCATTTTTCAATAAGCGGATGCTCCGGAGAAATAACCATATATGTAGCACCGAAAAGAGTGTCACATCTTGTTGTATAAACAGTTAAGGTATCGCCGAGCGTTGTTTTGAAATCAACCTCAGCACCTGTGCTTCTGCCAATCCAGTTTCTCTGCTGAACCTTAACTCTGTCGATAAAGTCAACATCATCAAGATCGGCAGCAAGGCGATCGGCATATTCAGTAATCTTAAGCATCCACTGGCTTTGATTTTTACGGATAACCTCTGAACCGCAGCGCTCGCAAACTCCGTTTACAACCTCCTCATTTGCAAGAACACATTTACAGGAGGTACACCAGTTTACAGCCATTTCCTTTTTATAAGCAAGACCCTTTTTGAAGAGCTGTAAGAAAATCCACTGTGTCCATTTATAATAAGACGGATCCGTTGTATTGATTTCTCTGGTCCAGTCAAAAGAGAAGCCGAGCGACTGAAGCTGAGCTTTGAAATGAGCAACATTATTTTTTGTTACCTCAGCAGGATGAATATGATTTTTAATTGCAAAATTTTCAGTGGGAAGTCCGAAAGCATCCCATCCCATCGGATAAAGAACATTATAGCCCTGAAGTCTTTTCTTTCTTGCTACAATATCAAGCGCAGTATAAGAACGGGGATGACCAACATGAAGCCCCTGTCCGCTTGGATAAGGGAATTCTACAAGACAATAGAATTTAGGAAGAGAATAATCATCCTTTGCAGCAAAAGTATTCTGACTGTACCACACATTCTGCCATTTCGCTTCAATCTTTTTAAAATTGTAATCCATTATACTAATCCTCCAAAAGTTTTTCTGTATCTAATATATCGCCGTCTTCCCAAAGATGTTCAAGGTTGAAATACTGCCTTTGCTCTTTATAGAAAACATGAACAACAACTGTAGAAAAATCAAGACAAATCCATCCGGACTGCCTGCCCTCAATATGATGAGGCTCTTCGCCTGCTTCGCCAAGCTTATATTCAATCTCATCCGCAAGAGCCTTAACCTGCGTTGAGGAATCGCCCGTTACAAGAACAAAATAATCCGCAAGGACAGAAATATCTCTTATTCCGATAACCTGAATATCCTGCCCCTTCTTACTGTCTGCCGCCTTGGCGGCTATTTTTGCAATATCAAGTGAATTCATATATCTAAATCCTTTTCTTTAAAATTTTCAAGTATATCATTATAGCATTCAACCGTATCAATATGAATAGACCTTGCCCTTCCCGCCAAATCACTTATTGTATATTTCAGTGAATAAAGCATTGCTTCATCAAGACTGATTGCTGCCTTTTTACGCATAAGATCAACATCGGGATAGCATCTGTCTTCTGAAATAAAATCAGCTGTATAAACCACCTTTTCAAGCAAGCTCATATTTCTTCGCCCTGTTGTATGAAAACGAATTGCAGACAAAATATCCGCATCATCCATCCCAAGCTCCAGCCTGCAATATGCTGCACCCGCCATCTGATGATAAACAAGCGGATTGGGAAATTCAAGCTCCCTTATACTTTCTCCGTTTTTTACCATATAATCACGCTGGATATCAATCTTTTCCTCTTTCATTATATCGTGAAGTATTCCTGCTGTATAGGCTTTTTCTTCATCGGCACCGAATTTTTTTGCAAGTGCTTTGGCAGAAGCGGCAACATTCATTGAATGCTGAAAGCGTTTTTCCGAAAGACGACCTTTAATTATTTTTATAAACTCATCATTATTATACAATATAAAGCCCCTTATCTTTTATATATTTACATACATCCGCAGGAACAAAACCGGAAATATCATCCTGATTCTTTATCTTTTCTCTGATTTCGCTTGAAGATATAACAATCGGTTCAAAAGCAGCAAGATAATAATCGGACTTACCGTTTAAAAGCTTTTCTGCAAAAGAAATAATTTCTTCTTTTTTATTTTCTTCCCTTGCCGCTGTGCAAAGAACCACCTCGGAAAGCAGTTCATTATATTTATACCATTTATCAAAGGACAAAAACTGATCATTGCCTATTATAAGAAAAAATTCATCCTCAGGATAGCTTTTTCTAAGCTCTGTAATTGTATCATAGGTATAGCTTTTTTCTTTTCTTTGGAATTCGATATCTGATATTTCAACTCTTTCAAAAGCTTTGAATGCAATGAAGAGCATATTTAATCTGTCTGCCTCATCGGCTAAACCCTCCGCCGATTTATGAGGAGGATTCGCAGTCGGAACAACAAGCAGTTTATCAAGCGAAAGACTTTCAAGATAGCTTTTTGCAAGGTTGATATGCCCATTATGAACAGGATTGAACGCTCCGCCGAAGATACCTATCCTCAACGCCTGCCACCTCTGTCTGCTTTATTATACTTTGCCCATGGGTGTTTTTCTTCAAACTCTCTGTTTCTCTGACGAAGCCCTTTTATTTTTACCTTTTTCTTAACAACCTTTTTACCTGAGGCCTTGAGGCGCTCTTCCTTTTTAGAATTTACCCTTTCTTTATCTGTTTTTCTGTAAATAACAATAACGCCGCCGATAACCTGAATAACTTCAGCATTCAGCCTTTCTGCAAGCTTATCTGCAAATTCTCTTGGGTTTTCAGGCGCTGTTTCAAGATGAACACGGATTTTTAAAAGCTCACGCACATCAAGCGCATCATCAATCTGAGAAACAAGATTATCAGAAATACCCTCTTTTCCTATCTGAAAAATCGGCTCAAGCGGATTTGCCTTTGCACGAAGTGCTGCTCTTTCCTTTGATGTCATATTATTTTCTCCAATTCTTTCGTTAAAAGCCTTAAAGCATTTCCTCTATGGCTTATTTTATCCTTTTCTTCTGCCGAATATCTGCCGAAGGCTTTGCCATTTATTATAAACAGCGGATCATAGCCGAAACCCTCGCTTCCATCTCTTTCAAAGCCGATATGACCATGACACTCGCCCCGTACTGTTATTTCCTTTCCACCAGGAAAAACACAGCAAATTGCACAAACATAATAAGCAGTTCTTTCTTCCATCGGAACACCGCTGAGCTTTTCAAGCAGCAAATCGTTATTTTCTTCGTCATTGCCGTGACCGCCCGAAAATCTTGCCGAGAAAATTCCGGGAGCACCATCAAGATAATCAACGCAAAGTCCGCTGTCATCAGCAATAGCAGGCATATTCATAAACTCACAGGCTGAAACAGCCTTAATTCTTGCATTTTCCTCAAAGGTTGTTCCGTTTTCTTCAACATCGGGAATTTCCTTTCCAAGCATTTTTGCTGTTACAACATTAATGCCGAGAGGAGAAAGAATACGCTGCATTTCTGCAAGCTTTTTCATATTATTCGTTGCTAAAATAAAATCCATTTTTTAACCTCATACTTTGTTTATAGATGTTTTGTTTATTCTTCACTGTCAAACATACCTGCTGCAAAAGCATCTGCATCAAACGGCTGCAGATCATCTATCTGCTCGCCCACGCCAACAAATTTAACAGGCACATCAAGTTCATTATTTATTGCAAGCACAACACCGCCTCTTGCAGTACCGTCAAGCTTAGTTAAAACAATTCCTGTTATCCCTGCTGCTTCCTTGAAATCCTTTGCCTGATTAACAGCATTCTGACCTGTTGTTGCATCAAGCACAAGAAGAACCTCTTTTGAAGCCTCGGGAAGCTCTCTTTCAATTACACGGCTGATTTTATTCAGCTCATCCATAAGATTTTTCTTATTATGAAGTCTGCCTGCCGTATCTATAATAATAACATCTGACTTTCTTGCCTTGCCTGCCTGAATCGTATCAAACACAACCGATGCAGGATCAGAACCTTCGGCAGATTTGATAAGATCCACCTCTGCTCTGTCTGCCCAAACCTGAAGTTGTTCAATAGCAGCGGCACGGAAGGTATCGGCAGCGCCGAGAATAACGTTTCTTCCCTGCTCCTTAAGTCTTAATGAAAGCTTACCGATTGTAGTTGTTTTACCAACTCCGTTTACACCGATAACAAGGATAACAGACGGCTTCGTGCGAAGCTTTAAATAGCTTCCTCCCCAAACGATACCCGAAACAATATCCTTTAAGGTTTCACGCACCTGTTTTACATCCTTAATTCTGTCATTTTCAATTTTTTCTTTAAGACTTTTTATAACCTTTTCGGCAGTCGGAAAACCAACATCGCCCATAATAAGAATTTCCTCAAGCTCCTCATAAAGCTCATCTGTGATTTCCTCATAGGAATCAACAACATCCTCTATCTGAGCAGTAATGCCCTCTTCCCTTGTTTTTTTCAAGCCTTTTCTGAATTTATCAAATAATCCCATAATTGCTCCTAAAATAAATTATGTATTTGTTTTATTTATTCAAGTCCCATTTGTGCCGCAAGCTCTGCACTCTGAAGCTCCAGAAGCTTCGAAACACCCTTTTCCTGCATTGTAACACCATAAAGAACATCCGCCTCCTCCATAGTGCCGCGGCGGTGGGTAATGGAAATAAACTGGGTATCGCTTGTCATCTTTCGCATATATTTTGCAAATCTTTCAACATTAACATCATCAAGTGCCGCCTCAACCTCATCATAGATACAGAATGGTGACGGAGTAACCTTAAGCACACTGAAAAGAAGCGCCATAGCGGCAAGCGACTTTTCTCCGCCTGAAAACAGATTAATATTCTGAACTGATTTTCCCGGCGGCTGAATTTTAATTTCTATCGGACTTTCAAGGCAGTTATCCGGCTGTTCAAGAACAATCTCGCCGTTTCCGCCTCCAAAGAAATCCGCAAAGCATACCTTAAACTCATTATTTATCTTATTGAACTGAGTTAAGAATTTTTCACTCATTGAAACCGTTAAGTCATCAATAATTTTTCCAAGCTCCTGCTTTGATTTTTCAATATCATCAATCTGCTCCTTAAGGAATTCATATCTTTCGGAAACTTCCTTATATTCCTCAATAGCGCCAACATTGATTGAGCCAAGTTTTTTAATTGAATGCTTAATTTCATTAAGACGCCTTTTTGCAGCAGCCATATCCTCAATAACGATGTTCAGATTTTCAGCCTCACGTCTTGTTAATTCATACTGCTCAAACAGCATATCATTAAGCTCATCATATTCCTTTCGCATTGCAATTTTGCGTTCATCAAGGCGGACAAGCTCGCTTGAAATATTGCTTCTTTCTTCTGTTTTATTACGCTCAAGAACTCTTAATTCGGTGGAGCGCTTTTCAAGCTCATTTCTTCTTTCCAGCTGATTGGAAACATCGGCATTTGAATTGCTTGCTTTTTTACGGAATTCATTTGCCTCTGCTTTAATTTCATTGATACCCGCAATAAGATTTTCATTTTTACTTTCAATTTCGGCAATTTCATCCTCAATTAATTTAACGCGGCTGCTTTGCGTTGTTTTACGCAGCCTCAGCTCTTCAACAGCCTGCTTTGCAGCCTCTGCATCTCTGTCAAGAGAAACAATCTGAAGCTTAAGCTCTTCTGTTTTCCGGCGAAGTGCTTCTCTTTCTGAAGCAACCTCCTCCGCATTATCCGAAACAGAGGAAAGCTGTTTTTCAGCCTCATCAATTTCAGCCTGAACCGAAGCAATATCCTTTTCGCCATCAACAAATTCTTTTTCAAGAAGCTCTATTCTTTCCTGGGAATTTTCTTTTTCAGAAGCAAGCAGGCTTAACTGATTTTTAAGAGAAGCAATCTTGTCTTTAATAAGTTTATCTTCTCCCTCAGCACGGATAACATCTTCCTTAGCTGTCTGAAGCTCTGCCTCAGCAGCCTGAAGTCTTGCAGCAGCATGATTTGCTTCTTCAAGAGCAACCTTGAATTCTGCCGCAATTTCCTCAGCCTCTTCAGAAAGTTTCTTTGCTTGCGTATTCAATTCCTCAATGGTATTGGCACGGGATAAAATACCTGCACCCTTTGCGGCACTTCCGCCCGACATTGAGCCGCCGGGGTTCATAACCTGACCGTCAAGCGTAACAATTTTAAATCTGTTATTATATCTTTTGGCGATACCGATAGCGCAATCCATATCATCAACTACAACAACACGGGAAAGAAGATTGCTTATAATCTCCTTATACTTATTATCACAGCTGACAAGATTGGAAGCTATATCAACAAAACCCAGATTATCATCCAAACCGTGTTCATCAAGCTGCCGTCCTTTGATATTTGAGATAGGCAGAAAGGTTGCTCTGCCTATACGATTATTTTTAAGATAATAAATTGCTCTTTTCGCATCTGCTTCCGTTGAGGTAACGATATTCTGCATTGCCGCTCCAAGAGCAACCTCTACAGCCATGGAATATTCGTTTTCAACCTGAATAAGCTGAGAAAGCGGACCATGAATTCCGCCAAGTGCCTTTGCTTCCGATTGGCGCATTACTGCCTTAACAGCACCCGAATAGCCCTCCATATTCTTTTCCAAGTCCGACAGCATTCGTGCTTTAGACTGCTTTTCGGCAAGTGCTCTGTTTATTTTTTCAAGCTTATCCTTAAGCGCATCAGCCTTATCGGTTTTATTCTTAACCTTGAGCTGATATCCGCTCATTGAATTATTATTTTCATCTATGCGTTCATTTAAAAACTTTAAGTTTTCTTCGCTTTCAGCCTTATGCGCACCTTCTATTTCAAGTTCATTTTCTATTGCAGAAATATTGTCATCAACAGTTCCTCTGCGTGCTTCAATTTCCTCTATGCTTGATTTAGCCTTAGAACATTTCACACGGCAATCCGTAAGCTTAAAGGTTAATGCAGTTATTCTTTGATTAAGCTCTACAGTTATCTTTGAAAATGCTTCATTGGAAGAAACAAGCGCTTCCATTTCATCAGATACATTCTGAAGCTCTTCATTTTTTTTCTTTGAATTTTCGGCACTGTCACGAATAAACTGCTCTCGCTCTTCTATCTGGGTATCAATCGTTATATTACCCTCGTCAGCAAGAGAAATATCATTTTTCAGCCTTTCAATTGTTTCGTTGTTATGCTTAAGAGTTGCTTCCAGAACCGAAGCCTCGCCGTCCTTACGAACAGCCTCTTCTTCAAAATTGGCACTGTCTGCTCTGATTTCTTCAATTTCCGTATTGATTTTTGCAATACCGGCAATTACCTGCTCAATTTCCTCTTCAATAGACTGAAGCTCATTGCTGCAAATCTCATAAGAGGCATTTGCGGCATCAATTTTATGCTCCTGATCACGAAGATCATTCGTAAATTTATTGATTTTATTAAGCCATACACCGATTTCAAGCGTTTTTCTTTCTTCGGAAAGCTCGATAAATTTAGCTGCCTTTTCACTTTGCTCCTTAAGAGGACCAACCCTGCTTTCAAGCTCGCCGAGAATATCAAGCAGACGAACAAGATTTTCCTGTGCCTGATCAAGCCTTCTTTGCGCATCTGTTCTTTTATGGCGAAAACGGGATATACCTGCCGCTTCCTCAAAAAGTTCTCGCCTATCCTCATTTTTAGCAGAGATAATGGAATCTATTTTACCCTGCCCAACCATAGAATAGCCGTCCGATCCAAGACCGGTATCCATAAAGAGCTCGTGGATATCCTTGCGTCTTACAAGCTCGCCGTCTATTTTGTATTCACTTTCGCCGCTTCTGTAATATCTTCTCATTACAGTAACGATTTCGCCCTTATCCTTAAGCGTTCCGTCACTGTTATCAAGAGTAAGCTGAACCTGTGCAAAGCCAAGTGCCTTACGGGACGAGGTTCCGCCGAAGATAACATCCTCCATCTTGGAGCCGCGAAGTGATTTAGATGAGGTTTCGCCAAGCACCCAGCGTACTGCATCGGAAATATTACTTTTACCTGAACCATTCGGACCGACAACTGCTGTTATGCCTTTGCCGAAAGTAAGCTCTGTTTTATCAGGGAAAGACTTAAATCCCTGCATCTCAAGTGTTCTTAATACCATTCTTTAACCTCAATTCATTTACAGAAAGCGAATTATCGTAAATAATTTTTATATTGTAACCGGCATTTTCAAGTGCCGTTATATTTGACTTTTTATTGCCTTTAAGCTTAGAAACGGTTTTTTCGTTTATATAAGCTGTATATTCGCCCGGCGAATTATCAAGAATTTCATTTAAAAGAATTCTTGACCAAACCATTTCTCCAAGCGATTCGTGATATCCGCCGCCAAGCATATTTTCTTTAACATCATCACTTGCGTGAAGCCCTAATCGGATTATTCTGATGCCTTTTTCCTGAAACATAGGCACCAACTGCGCACAAAGCGAAATTGTGTTTTCAATAGACGAGGGTGCATATTTTCCCTCACGCATAAGCTTTTCCAGATATGTATTTTTCAAAGTAACCGTAGGATAAATCCTTACCGTATCGGGATTTAATTTAATAATTTCTTTTGCCGATTCAATATCCGTTTCAGGAGAGGACAGATACAAACCCGTCATCATCTGAAGCCCTAATTCAAAGCCGTATTTTTTAATCAACGCGGATGCTTTCTTTACATCATCCGCGGTATGCCCCCTTAAATTAGCAGACAAAACATAATCATTCATACTCTGAGCACCAAGCTCAATTGCTGTTACACCATAAGCCTTTAAAAGATTTAATACCTCATCGTCAATTGCATCCGGCCTTGTTGAACAGCGAATCCCCTTTATTCTGCCACTGTCAACATAGGACTTTGCTGCTTCAAGAAGAGAAAGCATATACACCCTTTCAATAGCGGTAAACGAACCGCCGAAAAATGCAATTTCATACTCATAGTCAGTTTTTAAAAGAGCTGTTTCAACTGCATGTTTAACATCAACAAGTGTCGGTGCAGAAGAACTTCCCGTTATTGTATTCTGATTACAAAATGAACATTTCTGAGGACAGCCGATATGAGGCACAAAAATCGAAATATTCCCTTTTTTCATATTCCCATCAACAGCAAGGCTTCCTTAGCTGCCTCCTGCTCTGCTTGCTTTTTACTTTTTCCCGTGCCTCTGCCGATAACATTTGAATTCAGATGAACCTCCACATCAAACCTTTTATCATGATCCGGACCGCTTTCGCCCACTATAACATAATTAAGCGTTTCATCGGGATTTTGTTGAATAATCTCCTGAAGCTGTGTCTTATAATCCTTAAAATTAATCTTATGATTTTCAAGGGCAGAATTTAAAAAGCGAAGAATATGAGCCTTTGCACATTCCATTCCGCCATCAAGATAAATAGCAGCAATCAGTGCTTCAAACGCATTTTCAAGAATGGATGGGCGTTCATTCCCACCGGTATTCTGCTCGCCCTTTCCAAGAAGAAGATAATCGCCAAGGCTGATATCCTTTGCAAATTGGGATAATTCAGCTGTGCATACAAGGCTTGAGCGAAGCTTTGACAATTCGCCCTCAGGCATATCGGGGAACTTGCCGTAAAGCAATTCAGCCGTAACAATGGAAAGCACAGCATCGCCGAGGAATTCCATACGCTCATTGCATTTTAAACCGTTTCTTATCTCATTTGCATAGCTTGAATGCGTTAAAGCTTCAAGCAGCAGCGATTTATCTTTAAAACGATATTTAATTTTTTCTTCAAAAGCACTTAAATCTTTATTCATTTCCCTTACTGAACGCCTTTTCTATATCATCAATTAAATTATTATCCAAAAACCAAACTGCCTGCTTAATTGCATTTTTAAATGTTCGTGCATCAGCAGAACCGTGCGCCTTAACAACAGGCTTTTTAACACCCAGCAAAACCGCTCCGCCGTATTCCTTATAATCAAACTGCTTTTTCATATCATTAATTCCGCTCATAACCCCAAAAGCACAAAGCATTGACAGAAAATTTTTTTTGAAAACACCTTTAATGCCGTTCATAAGCACCTTGGCTACTCCCTCGTAAGTTTTAAGGATTAAATTTCCTGCAAAGCCGTCTGCAACAACAACATCAGCCTCTCCGAAGGGTATCTGCCTGCCCTCAATATTACCAATAAAATTATAGTCCGCTGCTTTCATAAGGGCATACGCTTCCTTAACAACAGCCGTTCCCTTTGTTTCCTCAGTTCCGTTATTGGCAAGGGCAACCCTTGGATTGTCAACATGAAGAATATTCTTCATATAAAGGCTTCCCATTAAACCAAACTGATATAAAAACTCGGCTCTGCATTCTGCATTTGCACCGCAATCCATTAATAAAACAGGATTTTTTGCACTGGGCATAACCGAAGCAATGCAAGGTCTTTTAACGCCCTTAATCCGCTTTGCAAGGAAGGTAGCGCCAACGGTTATAGCCCCTGTGCTTCCGGCTGAAACAAGCGCATCACCTTTACCGTCAGCCAAAAGCCTGAAGGCAATTCCAAGACTTGAATTTGCTTTTTCCTTTAACACGGATTTCGCATCATCGCACATTGTAATTTCACATTCAGCATCAACAAGCTCCGTATTTTTAAGCTTAATATTATTTTTTTCAATACATTCGGATATTTTTTCTTTATTGCCTACAAGAATAACATCAATTCCGTATTCTTCAACAGCAAGCATAGCCCCTTTTATAATCTCAAGAGGTGCATTATCTCCTCCGAAAGCATCAACTATAATTTTCATTTTATTACCTCGTCAAGAGCATGAAGTGCTCTTTCTGAAAGCGCAGCATAACGCAGGCGCTTGTCCTTTATTTTAGGCTCTATCAGGGGAAGAATTCCGAAATTCGCCCCCATAGGCTGAAAGTTTTTTACTGTTTTATCACTTATATATTCCGAAAGTGCACCAAGCATTGTTGTTTGAGGCAAATCAAGAAATTCTTTATTTTCGGCAAATCTTACTGCATTTATTCCTGCAAGAATACCGGAAGCAGCTGATTCCATATAACCCTCAACGCCTGTTATCTGCCCAGCAAAAAACACAGACGGATACGCTTTAAGATTGAAGCCTTTATTCAGCACCTTCGGAGAATTGAGAAATGAATTTCTGTGCATAACTCCATATCTTACAAATTCAGCATTCCGAAGAGCAGGTATCATGGAAAAAACTCTCTTCTGTTCGCCAAATTTAAGATTGGTCTGAAAACCGACTATATTAAACATGGTACCTTTTTCGTTTTCTCTTCTGAGCTGAACTGCAGCCCATGGACGATGACCTGTTCTCGGATCCGTTAAGCCAACCGGCTTCATCGGACCAAACCTTGGTGCATCAAGCCCGCGCTTTGCAAGCTTTTCAATCGGCATGCAGCCCTCATAAACATCAAAATCATGCAGCACTGCACCCTCAGCATTTACAAGCTCACCGATAAAATTTTCATATTCCTCTTTATTGAAAGGGCAGTTGATATAATCATCCTCGCCGCCTCTGCCGTATCTTGAAGCACCGAAAGCGATGTTCATATCAACAGACTCCGCCGTTACTATCGGAGCAGCCGCATCATAAAATGAAAGATAATTGCCGCAAAACTTTTGGATTGCTTCGCTCATTTTTCCATCTGTCAACGGACCGGTTGCAACAATTGTTATTTCATCATCGGAAATATCAATTTCCTCAACCTCTTTATAAACGATTTCAATATTCGGATGGGATTTAATTTTATCGGTTATGTTCTGTGAAAAAACATCTCTGTCTACAGCAAGCGCTCCGCCTGCTGCAACCGAGCATTCACGGGCAATCGGAACAGTCAGCGAACCGAGCCTTGCCATTTCCTCTTTTAAAAGACCTGCAGCCGAATCAATCCTGCTTGCCTTAAGAGAATTAGAGCAAACAAGCTCTGCAAAATTATCTGATTTATGCGCAGGGGATTTTTTATCCGGCTTCTGCTCAAAAAGAGTTACCCTATATCCTCTTTCGGCAATCTGCCATGCAGCTTCAACACCTGCCAGCCCCGCGCCTATAACATTGAACTTCATTCTTCCTCGCCCTTTTTCTTTCTTGGAACAGGCTTGGTAAATCCGCAGCCTTCTGTATCAGGACAATAAAGTACATTTCCTTTTTTTCTGAACAGAGATTTTCCGCATTTCGGGCAAACCTCATCGCTTGGCAGATCCCATGTCATAAAGTTACAATTCGGATAGTTTGAGCAGCCATAGAAGGATGTACCTCTTTTTGTTTTCTTTTCAATAACATCGCCGCCGCATTCAGGGCATTTCGCTTTTGTTTTATAAACAAGAGGCTTTGTATTTTTACATTCTGGATAACCGGGACAGGCAAGGAATTTTCCGAATCTGCCAACCTTGATAACCATATTCCTGCCGCATTTTTCGCAAACTTCGTCTGTTTCCTCTTCCTTAAGCTTAATTTTAACACCCTGCATATCCTTTTTCGCCTGCTCAAGCGGTGCTTCAAAATCATCATAATAAAGGCGAATCATATCAATATAGTTTTCATCGCCGCTGTCAATCTTATCAAGATCCGTTTCCATCTTTGAGGTGTATTTTACATTAACGATATTCGGCATTTTATCTTTAAGAAGATTCGTTACAGCCTCGCCAAGCTCTGTAGGCACAAACTGCTTGCCCTCTCTTTTAACATACTCTCTTGATACAATTGTTGAAGTAATGGTTACATAGGTTGACGGTCGGCCGACACCATTTTCTTCAAGCGCCTTTGTCAGACTTGCTTCCGTATATCTTGCAGGAGGCTGCGTAAAATGCTGATTGCCCAGAATTGATTTAAGACGCAGCTCATCGCCCTTCACGAGCTCAGGAAGAGGAGCGGAAGAATCGTCCTTGCCCTCATCCTTTGATTCCTCATACAAAGCAGTAAAGCCGTCAAACTTAACTGTATATCCGGATGCATTGAAAATATAATCACCTGCTTCAATTTCCACCTTAACGGTTTCCTGAAGGCAGTTTTCCATCAGAGAAGCAATAAAGCGTTCCCATACAAGCCTATAAATTTTATACTGATCCATTGTTAAAGAGCCTTTAACGGAATCGGGAGTAACATTCGGCATTGACGGACGAATCGCTTCGTGACCATCCTGAATATTACCCTTTGATTTAAAATATCTCGGCGTTTTCGGAAGATATTTTTCGCCGTAGGTTTCAAGAATATACTGATTGCCTGCTGCTCGGGCATCTTCGGAAATACGAAGAGAATCCGTTCTCATATAGGTTATAAGACCAACTGTTCCCATGCCGGCAACATCAACACCCTCATAAAGCTCCTGTGCAGCCTTCATTGTTCTTCTTGCCTGAAATGAAAGACGGCGGGAAGCCTCCTGCTGAAGAGTTGAGGTAATAAACGGAGGAGTGGGGCTCTTTTTTCTTGTACCCTTCTTTACTGATTTGACAATATAGTGCGCATCCTCCAAATCTGAAAGTATTGCATCACTTTGATCCTTATTGGTTATTTTAAGTTTTGTTCCGTCCTTACTGTGAATAGCAGCAGCGAAAACCTTTTTGCTTGGAGGATTTGAAAATTTTGCATCTATAGACCAGTATTCCTGAGGTACAAAGGCACGAATTTCTTCCTCTCTGTCAACAATAAGGCGAAGGGCTACCGATTGAACTCGACCTGCCGAAAGACCTCTTCTGATTTTCTGACTGATAAAAGGAGAAAGCTTATAACCGATTAATCTGTCTAAAATTCTTCTTGCCTGTTGTGCATCAACAAGATCTATATCAATGGAACGGGGTTCACGCATACCTTCTGTTACACCATGCTTTGTAATTTCATTGAAGGTAACACGGTTTTTCTCGTTCATATCAAGATCAAGAAGTGTTGCAAGATGCCAACTTATGGCTTCTCCCTCTCTATCAGGGTCAGTTGCAAGATAAATATATTCAGCCTCTTCGGCTTTTTTCTGAAGCTCCTTAACAAAATTTTCTTTGCCCTTTATAACTGCATATTTAGGAGCAAAATTATTATCTATTTCAACGGAAAGGCGGGCAGCTGGAAGATCACGAACATGACCCATGGAAGCAACAACCTCATATCCCTTTCCAAGATAACCTTTTATATTTTTTGCCTTTGCAGGCGACTCTACTATAACAAGCTTTGACATATCTTATTTTGATTCCTTTCAGGATAGTTTATATCTTTTTCCACTTGCACTTACTGCAAGATCGGCAATTTCAAGTGCCGTTAATGCGCCCATAACCGCCGATACAGGAAGCGCACACTTTTCTGTTATAACATCTATATGCTGAAGGCTTTGTGTTAAAGCCTCATAAACAAGTTTATTATTTCCATTTAACGAAAGAGCCGCTTTTTCACGCTTTTCTCTTTCGACTCTGCTTTTTTCCAGATTTTCAAAAGACAGCTTATCTGCCTTATTATCTTCAAAATTTGCACTTATATCAGCATTTTCATCCATAAGCCTTTCAACAGATTTTACCTTTGACAAATCAATATGAAACCGTTCGGCATACGGATACAGCAAATCAGCAGGCTTTGTAACAACCATTGCACCATCTTCAATCAGCTTATTTGTTCCTGCAAATTCAGGAGAAAGGATTGAACACGGAACTGCATAAATATCTCTGTTTTGCTCGGCAGCGAACCTTGCTGTTATAAGACTTCCGCTTTTCACACCTGCCTCAACAACCAGAAGTCCGAGCGATAAGCCGCTTATAATCCTGTTTCTGAGCGGGAATGTATATTTACTTGCCTGCGTAAACGGAGGAAATTCCGTTACCAAGGCACCGTTTTGTTTGATTGAATTTCTTAAGCTCTTATTACCCATAAGATAATTTGTACCAAAACCGCAGCCGAGCACGGCAACGGTTTTACCACTGCACATGATTGCTCCTCTATGCGCGGCGGAATCCACACCAAGTGCACCGCCCGAAACAATTACCGCATTGCTTTCGGCAACACCACGGCTTAAAAGTTCTGCTACCTTAACGGCATACACGCTGGCCTTTCTTGTACCTACAATGCTGAGAACAACCAAATGATCAATATCCGGAAAATCGCCCTCAACAAAAAGGACAGCAGGAGGATTTGATATTTCCTTCAGCCTTTCCGGATAGCGTTCATCATCGTAATCAACAATCTGCCAATGATTTTGCTCACAGGTATAAATAATATTCTGAACATCATCGAGGCTTATTTCTTCAAGCTTATTTATCTGTTTCGGAACAAGAGCAGAACTCATTTTCCAATCAAGAATATTTGCATTATAGAAATCTTTTATACTTTTGAAATCCTCAAGAATTTCTTTGAAGCGTGCACCCTCGCCAAGAGCCTTCTGAAGCCAGAGCCAGTAAATTGCGTTATTACTCATTTGTTTTCCGCCTTAAATTCATCTCAACATTTCCCACATTGCTATTGCACCTGCCATGGAAGCGTTAAGGCTTTCGGCTCTGCCCAGCATATTTATTGTAACAAGCTTGTTTGCCGCAGCTTTCACAGGCTCGGATATTCCGTTTCCCTCATTTCCGATTATGATAACGGAAGAAGCAGAAAAATCAATTTCAGTTATATCCTCGGCATTGCTATCCGGAACTGCTGCATAAAAGGAAAATCCTTTGCTTTTTGCAATTTCAATATCAGAAGCAAGATTATCGCTAAGAATTACGGGAAGCCTTAAAATACTGCCCATTGAGGCACGAAGTGCCTTGGGATTATAAATATCGCAGCAGTTATGGCAGATTGCGCCGTTTATCCCAAGAGCTTCGGCAGTTCTTATAATTGCACCGAGATTTGAGGGATCCTGCAAATTATCAAGAGCAACATATTTTTTATTTAAAACAAGCTGATTATTGCTATTCGGAACATTGCAGACACAGAAAACACCTTGCGTATTTTCCGTTTCGGCAAGCTTATCGGCAACCTCTTCCGAAATTAAATATGCACTGCCTGCAATTTTAATCATATCATCAAACTGCTTTTTATATTTTTCAGCAGCCTTTTCGGTTATAAGAAAAATATCAGGCTGATAAAAAGAATTTAAAACATCAAAGGAAAGCCTTGCACCCTCAAGAACAAATTTGCCTTCCTGCATTCTGGCTTTACGGGAGGCTGAAAGCTTCTTTACATATTTTATTAAATCATTACTTCTGCTTGTAATTTTTTCCATAAAATTCAGCCCTTATTTTAAGATATAAATTATAATACATTATATAGAAAAAAAGTGCAACATAAAAATCAAAAAAGACAAAGAAAATATCTTTGTCTTTTTTAATATAAATATTAGAGTGCTGCCTTTGCTGCTGCAACAAGAGCTGTAAAAGCTTCTGCATCAGCTACAGCGATTTCAGCAAGCATTTTTCTGTTAAGATCAATACCGGCTTTTTTTAGACCATTCATAAATGTTGAATAGTTCATACCATTCATCTTGCAGGCAGCAGAAATACGGGTAATCCACATCTTGCGGAACTCTCTCTTCTTCTGCTTTCTTCCGATATATGCATACTGACCGCTCTTCATTACTGCCTGTTTAGCAGTTTTGAAAAGGCTGTGTTTGCTGCCGTAATAACCTTTAGCAGCCTTTAATACTTTCTTTCTTCTTTTACGAGTAGCTAAAGCGCCTTTAATTCTTGCCATAACTTAAATACCTCCAATTATTGTTAAACCGTAAAATAATAATCCTTAAATTGCCGAACGGCGTAGTTTTTATTTATAAGGAACAAGTCTCTTCATCTGCTTCTGGTTTGTTACATCGCCAACTGCAGTTTTACGAAGATTTCTCTTACGCTTTGTTGATTTCTTTGTAAGAATGTGTGAGGTATAAGCATGAGCACGCTTAACCTTGCCGCTTTTTGTTGTTTTGAAACGCTTTTTAGCGCCGCTGTGAGTTTTAATCTTAGGCATAATTTATTCCTCCAAAATTTATTTGTTAATTTTTGAAGACAGGAACATTAAAATCTGTCTGCCTTCAAGCTTTGGTGCTTTATCAATATTTACATCCTCGCCAAGTGCCTGTGCAAATCTTTCCATATTCGCTGTTCCGATTTCGGGATGTGCCATTTCACGACCGCGAAGTCGGATAGAAACCTTGAGCTTATCGCCCTTGGAAAGAAATTTCTTTGCCTGGTTTACCTTTGTGTTGAAATCTCCGATATCAATATTAAGCGAAAGGCGAATTTCTTTTGTTTCAACAGTTTTCTGCTTTTTGCGATTTTCCTTTTCGCGCTTAGCCTGTTCATAGCGGAATTTGCTGTAATCCATAATTTTAACAACAGGCGGCTTTGCCTGCGGAGCGATTTTAACTAAATCCTGTCCTCTTTTATCTGCTTCCTGCTGAGCTTCTCTGGCACTCATTATGCCAAGCTGTTCACCATCTGCAGTGATTACACGAACTTCCTTATCTCTGATTTCGCCATTAAGCTGTGGAGCTTCCTTGCTGATAAAAAACACCTCTTTGTAAAAAAATTAAAAGTGCGAACACAAAATGCCCGCACTTCAATAATCCGTTGAATATTGCCCTTTTTGCCTTTGCTTAAGGGGAGAACGAGCTGTGTTCTTCTTTATTGTGAGGATATATTAACACAGCCGTCATAATTTGTCAACACTTTTTTGTATAAAGAATATGCTGATAATCAATTCCTTCCTCATTATGCTCTGCAAGCACCTCTCTTGCCCACTCTTCTTTATCAAAATGAGGAAAAAAGGTATCCGCATCGTCACATTCAGCATCAACCTCTGTTAAATAAAGCTTATCCGCAAAGGGAAGAAATTCGCTGTAAATTCTGCCGCCGCCTATAATGAAGACCTTTTCATCGTTTTCAAATAACTGTGCTGCTTCCTCAATTGAAGAACAGACCTCCGCACCGTCAACTTTAAGATTTTTGTTTGTTGATATAATAATATTTCTTCTCTTCGGAAGCACTTTAGGCAGTGATTCAAAGGTTTTTCTGCCCATAACAACAGTACCCCCTGTTGTTGTTTCCCTGAAAAATTTCATATCCTTATGGAAATGGAAAACAAGGTCATTTTCCCTGCCTATTTCATTGTTTCTTCCTAATGCCGCAATCATGGAAACCATCATAAATACCTCCTGAAAAATCTGTTTATTTATTGAGCTATCGGGAAAGAAATTTTTCCCAAATGCTTATAATCAATCAATTTAACATCCCTGCAGTCCCTGCTGTTATCGAATTTATAGAAATCATCAATCTCGGGATTAAGCCAAAGCTTTGGCGCAGGCAAATCTCCCTCTTCATCAAATCTTCTTATCTGTTCTTTAATACCGTCTATCTGGTTTACATAGATATGCGCATCCTTAATACTCCAATCTATTGTTCCAACCTCCAGTCCGCAGACCTGAGCCAGCATAGATAAAAGCACTGCATACTGCGTAATATTAAACGGCAATCCAAGCGGGACATCACAGCTTCTCTGATGCACCCAACAATTGAGCTTTCCGTCCGTAACATCCCATTCACTGCTCCAAACGCAGCTTGGAAGAACGGCAGTATCAAGATAATCATTCTGCCACAAAGTAATAAGCATTCTTCTGTCCTCAGGATGATTCTTCAGTTTATCAATAAGATTATCTGTCATATTGAATTTTTTAACGATATAGCCATAAGCCGTTCCGATTGTATGCGCATATTCTTTACCGAAATCCTTATGAATGGTTTTCTTAACAAGATTTCCGTTTTCATCGGGCAGCATCTGCGTAGCAGTCCATATACCCTCTTCGTCTATTTCCCATTCATTCCAGATTTTAACATCTCTCTCCCGAAGCCATCTTACATCATTTGACTGAGCCTGATAAATCCAGAGCATTTCAAGCACTGCCTGCCTTATAAATACCTGCTTTGTTGTTAAAACAGGAAATTCCTCAGACAAATCAAAATGAAAATGATGTGATGGTACCTTGATTGTATTTATACCTGTTCTGTTTACAACCTCAGTTCCCTCACTGAGAATTTTTTTACAAAGGCCTATATAATCCTTATCCAGTTTAGACATTGAAAATCCTCCGTTCAGATAGATGCTTACATTATATCAATTTACACAGCGTATTGCAAGAAAAACAAAAAGACAGAAAGGGGACGCCCCTATCTGTCCTTATATATTTATAATGACTTACTGCCAAGGATACTGCTGCTTTAATCTTTCAAATTCCTCGCCTGTTGAAGCAAAATGAAATTCGCTGTTTAAATCAGAAAAGAAGAAAAGATAATCCGTATCCGGATGATTTATAACTGCATTTACAACCTCCATACCCGAATTGGTTATAGGTCCCGAAGGAAGAGCCGGACAGCGATAGGTATAATAGCTGTCATAAACATCTCTTGAAAAGCCATAATCAAGCAATTCCTTTGCATAAAAATAAGTAACATCACATTGTAGCTTTGAACCCTTTTCAAGTCTGTTTACAAGAACCGAAGCTATATTTTCAGCACTCTCTATTGAAAAGCTCTCTTCCTGAACAATAGAGCAAAGCGTTATAAATTCATACAAAGACATCTGATTCTTTTCGCAATACTCTGTTATATCACTGCTGAGCCTTGTATCAAATGCACCCAGCATATCATCAACAACCTCAAGAGCCGTCATATTCTCCGCCCACTCATAGGTTGCAGGAAAAAGAAAGCCCTCCAAAATGAAGCCTATGTTTTCATTATCCTTAGGCAGATTTTCAAGCCAACCGTAGGAGTAATCCTCTGTTGTTGAAACAGCCTTATAAAAATCAGTCTTTTTGCAAACTCCGTTTTCTTCAAGCGTTTTTGCAATATCAAAAACATTATATCCCTCCGGAATTGCAACCGTTACCGGTCTGTGGCTGATATCCGGATTTTGAAGCTTTTTTGCAATTTCCTCATAACTCATATCGGCATTCATATAATATTCGCCGTTTATATATTCAAAATCAGGATAATGCCTGTCCATCCACAAGGACCAGATGGAATCGTCAATAATAATTCCGTTTTTCTTTAATTCGGCTGCAACATCATACTGAGCCGCACTTTTTAAATAAATATTGCAATCCTCTGCATTTTTATTTTCCGTGCCCTTAATATCTTTCATAACGGCATTATAGCCGAAAAAAATTGCAATTATTATTGCTAAAACAACAATAATTCCTATTGCAAGCTTAGCTGATTTTTTCATAAATTCTACACCTCATGTGCTTTAAGCATATTTGTTGTTCCGCTTTGACCAAGAGGAATTCCGGCAGTTATTACAACTACATCGCCTTTCTTAATTATTCCTGTTTCAAGAGCAACCTCAACAGCGTGCTCAAACAATTCATCTGTATTTGACTTTTCGTTACACATAACGGGGATAACACCCCAGGAAAGGTTATTCTGCCTGCGGACCTTGCAGCTTGTTGTTGCAGAAATAATCGGACAGGTTGGTCTGTATTTGGAAATCTGCCTTGCTGTTGTTCCGCTCTTAGTAACGGTTATAATCGCCTTGGCATTCAAATCGTGAGCCGTTGTAACCGTTGCATGAGAAATAGCAGAGGTAATATCTCTTTTTCCGTGGCGCTGAACATTCAGATTGAACTCTTCAACATAATCAATATCCTGCTCTGTTGTTTCAGCAATAGAAGCCATTGTTTTAACAGCCTCAACAGGATGAGCACCCATAGCCGTTTCGCCCGAAAGCATTATTGCAGAAGTACCATCATAAATAGCATTGGCAACATCGGTTATCTCTGCTCTTGTAGGGCGGGGATTTGTTACCATAGATTCAAGCATCTGCGTTGCGGTAACAACAATTTTGCCTGCTTCAAAGGCTTTATGAATAATCATTTTCTGAAGAGCAGGGATTTTTTCAAACGGAATTTCAACACCCATATCGCCGCGGGCAACCATAATTCCGTCTGCCTCTTTAATGATTCCGTCAATATGCTCTACACCCTCATAATTTTCGATTTTAGCTATAATGCGAACATCGTTCCAGCCAAGGGCATGACAGAAATTGCGAAGATAGGCAATATCAGCTTCTGTTCGGCAAAAGGATGCAGCAATAAAATCATAGCCAAGCTTTGCGCCGAATTTCAAATCCTGCATATCCTTTTCCGAAAGATACGGCATAGCCAGTGAAACATTTGGCACATTAACACCTTTATGATCTGTCAGTATTCCGCCATCTTCAACACGGCAGACAATTTCGTTATTATGGATTTCTGTTACAACCATAGAAATAAGACCGTCATTAATAAGAATCCTTGTATCCTTTTTAATTTCATTCGGCAGATTTTTATAGGAAACAGAACATTTTTTCTCATCTCCCTCAATCTCTTCGGTTGTAAGAACATAAGTATCCCCATTTTTAACCTCAACGCCATCAGAAGCCGCAAATGTTCCAAGGCGAATTTCAGGTCCTTTCGTATCAAGCAGTGTTGCAACGGGAGCGCCAAGCTCATCACGAACCCCGCAAACATTATGAAACCATTGTTCAAAGGTTTCATAATCTCCGTGAGAAAAATTAAACCGAGCTACATTCATACCGGAAAGCATAAGCTCTTTAAGAACATTTTTTTCACACGAGGCAGGACCTATTGTACAAATTATTTTAGTTTTTCTTCTGTAATTATCCATTTTTTGCACCTCATAAGTTTGTTAGACAATGTTATTATACCAATAAATAGAATAAATGCAATAAAAATAAATTGATGTTTACAAAATACACAAAAATCTCTGTAAAGCACGCAAACTTTACAGAGATTTATTTGGCTTAAACACGATTATTTTGCAAGATCTCCAACAACCATCATATAGTCACCGATCTGAACGCCGAATTCCGGTCCGCCCTCCATCATAAGCTGCTTATCTGCAGTCATCTGGAACATATCTCCGGTTCCGAGAAGAATTTTGAGCGCTGAAGTAGGGGTATCAAATTTCATACAAAAGAACGGCTTTGCTCTTTTGTATTCTCCCCTGCCTGCACGGGATTTTCCAGCCTTAATTCTGATATAAGCAGTGCATTCCGGATGACCTGCAACCTCCCACTGATAGCATCTGTCCGGAGACTTTGATGTCCACTCATGAATTGCAGGATGACCCAATTTATTAAGCTGGCTTATACCGCTTGAAAGAAGATAGAAATAGAGCTTGCATAGAAGAACCGATGTTTCCTCATCATTTTCAGGAGGCTCTGCAATGCCTAAAAGACTGCTCATCTTCAAAAGCACCATCATAAACTTTACAAATTTTGAAAAGGATTTGATGTGCATTTTCGGAAGTTTTGTCATATCGCCCTTCATAAAAGCATTCATTTTCTCCATAGAAGCAAATTCCAACTCTGCATCAATTTTCTGCTGACCGAAATATTCTCCAAGCTTTACGGACCATTCGCCGTTTTCAACAATAAAATGAACCGCTTCCTTTTCCTGAGCATTAACCCTTGCAGAAACCTGATAAACGGCATTAACACCCTCAAATTTCTTTTTCAGGCTTGGAACATCTGTTGCAATCGTTTTCATAAGAGGCAAGGCACCTGCCATAAAAACCTTATTCGTGTAGCGTGTTTCATCACTTGCCATAGTAACACATTCCTTTCATAAACAAATAATATTTAGAATTCATCATCCCAAGCATCATCTGCTTCGAAATCTGCGTGCATCATTTCCTGAATCGTTTCGGCAATGCCGTTTGCATCAATTTTAGCCATAGCAAGCAAATCCTCCTGCAGACCGATTGTTGAAAAAGTATTCTGATGACCAAGCATTTTAAACGCACAGGCCTTACCGGATTTAGCAACAACCTCTGCAACAGCAGAACCAAGTCCGCCCATAACCTCATGGTCCTCTACGGTAATGATTCGGCGTGTATCCATAATGGCGCTCATAACAGCCTCTTCATCAACAGGCTTAATGGTGTGCATATTAATAACTCTTACCTTAATACCGCCGTCAGCCTCTGCCATACGGGCAGCCTGCATAGCTTCAAAAACACATGATCCGCAGGCAATAACGGTAATATCCGTACCATCATTCATAAGCGTTGATTTATTCCATTCAAACTTGCAGTCCTCAACATTCTTATAAATAACCTGATCAAAGCCGCGGTTTATACGGATATAAACAGGACCCTCAATGTCGTAAGCAGCTTTAACCGCGTGATATGTTTCCGCACCGTCACAAGGGCAGATAACGGTCATATTAGGAAGACTTCTCATACAAGCCATATCAATAAGCGCATGATGCGTAGAGCCTGCCTGACCAAAGGATGTTCCGGCATGTGTTGCAATAATCTTTACAGGAACATTCTGGTAACAGATATCTGTATGAATCTGATCCAATGAACGAGCTGCCGTAAAAATAGCAAAGGTTGATGCAAAAGGCACAAGACCGTTTTTAGCCATACCTGCTGCAACACCGAAAAGATTCTGCTCAGCTATACCTACATTAAAGAAGCGTTCCGGAAACTGTTCGCCGAACATACCGATTTTAGTTGATTTCGCAAGATCGGCAGTAAGAGCAACAACATCCTTATGCTCCTCGCCAAGCTCACAAAGAGCAATACCATAGCACTCAGCAGTTGAGAGCTTTGTTGTATCTGTCATAGTATATGTCATTCCGCCCATTGCCTTATACCTCCTTTTCTGCACGCTCGCAGCGAGCTTTATAATAATTATCTAATGATGTATTTGCCTTTTCTACCATTGCCTCATCAAGCGAGCCGTAATGCCAAAGGTAATTATCCTCCATAAAGTCAATACCTGCACCCTTGATTGTATCCATAACAATCGCTGTTGGCTTATCGCCGCCATCCTGATGATTCTTAACAGCAGCCTCAATCGCATCATTAAGTTCTTTCATATTGTGACCGTTTACACAGATAACATTAAAGCCGAAGGCTTCAAATTTCTTATCAACAGGCTCAACCTTCATTTCATCATCTACTCTGCCGTCTATCATACACTTATTGATATCACAAAGCACAACTACATTAGAAAGCTTGAACTGAGCAGCACTCATCGCAGCCTCCCAGTTTGAACCCTCATTAAGCTCACCGTCTCCTGTAATAACATAGTTCATATAATCAATGCCCTTAACTTTTCCTGCAAGTGCAAAGCCGACTGCAAGAGAAATACCGTGACCAAGAGAACCGGTTGAGCAATCGCAGCCTACAACCTTGTTACAGTCAAGATGCATGCCGATTTTAGCGCCTGTAAGATTGAAGATATGAAGCTCCTCCTCAGGCATAAAGCCATAATCAACAAGAACGGGTGCATAACCGACTGCTGCATGACCCTTTGAAAGAACAAAGCGGTCTCTGTCCTCCATATCAGGCTTATTAACATCAATTTTCATAAAACGATGATAAAGAATTGTCATAGCATCCATAGCGCTCATTGCGCCGCCGATGTGACCTGATCCGCCCCAAACTGCTGTTTTAACGCAAAGGCGTCTTAAATCATCTGCCTTTTTTTCAAGGCGAAGCCATTCCGCTTTATCAAACGGCTTATAATTTGCTGGCATAAAATTTCCCCCTAATTATTATTTTATTGGTGATAAATCAAGCTCCGGATGATTGGCCTGAACAACACCGAAGGCATCCTCGGCAATATCTATTGCAAGCTTTACATCCTCGTCTGTGATTGCTGCATTAATGAAATGATTGTGATGTGATGCAAGGAACAGCCCTCTTGAAACACACTCTGCAATCCATTCCTGATGAAGCATTAAGCTGTCATCATTCGCTATTCTCAAATAGAATAATGCCGGCTCGCCTGATACAACAAGATTAAAGCCATGCTCCTTTCCTGCTGCAACCAAGCCTTCGGTAAGCTGTGTGCCGACCTTACGGAAAAGAGTCGGAATATCAAGCTTTTTCATTTTAGGAATACACGCAAGACATGCTGCAAACGGTTCTGCACTCATCCAGTATGAGCCGGTATAAGTAACAGAAGAAGCCGTTGCTTTCATATGTTCTCCGCCGCAGACAGCAGACATATTGTATCCGTTTGCCAAGGCCTTACAGAAGCAAATAAGATCTGCCTTAATTCCGTAATAATGATCTGAACCAGCAATATCAAGACGGAAGCCTGTACGAACATCATCAAAAATAAGTACAATTCCTCTTTCATCGCAGAATTTGCGAACCTGCTGCCAATACTCTTTGGTTGCACATTCATTATCTTTAAAGTTGCCGTGATCATAAGGCTGAGCAATAAGACCCGCAACATCACCGCCGCATTCATCATAAGCCTGCTTCAGTGCCTCTATATCAAACCAGGGAACAATAATATTGTGCATAACATCCTCAGGAAGAATTCCCGGATAGTCAATCTTCTGCGCCCACTGGAAATCGCCATGGTAATAGCCCTTAAGGAACATCATTTTCTTCTTGCCGGTATGCGCTCTTGCACACATAACGGAAAAGGTAGTTGCATCAGAGCCGTTCTTCATAAAAAATGCCCAGTCTGCACTTGCAACAGTATCCTTAAGAAGCTCTGCACATTCAACCATTTTGTAAGACGGAGAGGTTGTGCAGTTTCCGATTCTTAACTGCTCCATAGCCGCAGCATCAACATCATCGTCACAGTAGCCGAGAACATTAGGACCATAAGCACACATTAAATCCAGATATTTATTTCCGTCAACATCCCAAAAATAGGTACCCTTTGCTTTCTGACTCATTAAAGGCCATTTTGTGATAGGAAGGAACAAACCCTCACTCGGACCTAAATGGCCATATACACCTGACGGAATCGCATCAAGCGCTCTGTTAAACCATTCCTGGCTTTTTTCATGTTTATATTCAGGAAATTTACTCATTGACTCGTCCTCCTAACCCAAGTATGCGGCAACTCTGTCTAATATACGGTTAAGATTATCAACCATTGAAATCATACCTGCCATATAGATATTGCCCTTGCAGAGTTCTGCAATCGTTGAAACCGTACCGTTAAACAAACCATTTGCCAAATCAATATCCGCAAATTCCATAATAGCCCTTGGATTTTCGGATTTAGACTTAATTGTTGTAAATTTATGATCTTTAATTGAAATTGTTGCATAGCAGGTATCCTTAATACCCATGGAAACCTCGCCGCCAACTGTGCTTTGTGCAGTAAACATAGATATGGAATCCGAATTTGCCAGCGCCGAAATAGCACCTGAAATTGTATAGAATGTAAGAACGGTTGATTCTTCAAAGAATGCTCTGTTCTTAAGATCTGCTTCGCTTGGCATCAAAAGTTTTGTAAGTCTGTCTGTAAGCTTCGTAAACGGACCTAAAAGGAATGATAAAACCTGCGGGATATTTTTAACAGGCATACCCGGCTTTGAACTGTCAATAAGCGCATTGAACTTTTCCGGAGATGAAAAATTCATTTTACAGGTGCAGCCATCTGCTCCCTCAGTCATTTTACAGCCTGATTTCGTAAAATTAAATGTGCAGCAAGGACCGCCGGCAACATCAAAACAAAGAGAAACAGGTTTTTTAAGAGAATAAATAACTTCCTTAGCCTCTTCATCTATTTCGCAAAGATTTTCAAGAGTTGCAAGCACACCATACATATTTACATATGCCATTGCTTTTGCTTCTTTCAATGTGATTCCTCCTGTTTATAAAAAATTTATATTTGATAAAATTATAACATAGTATCCGATTTATCGCAATCAATAATGGCAACAAAAATAAAAATTGTTTTTGGTTATATTAAACAAAATGAATTTTAATGTAAAAATTGCAGGAAGCTCTGCGTATTGGAGACATTGACCCCTGCAATAAAAAACCTCCCTTGTGAAAGGGAGGTGTGTCAACCTAAAAAGTTTACACATCCTTTAAACAAGAGCAGCAAAATAAATTGACATAAAAAAGAGCAGTCTTTCGACTGCTCTAAATTTTTAGTAAATCAGAGATTACTCGTTGATAGCTGTAACAACGCCTGAACCTACTGTTCTACCGCCTTCACGGATAGCGAAACGAAGACCTTCTTCGATAGCGATAGGAGTGATGAGTTCAACGTCCATAGTTACATTATCGCCAGGCATACACATTTCTGTGCCTTCCGGAAGAGTGATAACGCCTGTAACGTCTGTTGTTCTGAAATAGAACTGAGGTCTGTAGTTATTGAAGAAAGGAGTATGACGACCGCCTTCATCCTTGCTTAATACATAAACCTGACCTGAGAACTTTGTGTGTGGGTTGATTGAACCTGGCTTAGCAAGAACCTGACCACGCTCAATATCAGATCTCTGAACACCACGAAGAAGACAACCGATGTTATCTCCAGCCTCAGCATAATCGAGAAGCTTACGGAACATTTCGATACCTGTGCAAACAGTCTTATCGATTTCGTCCTTAAGACCAACGATTTCAATTTCTTCACCCATGTTAAGCTGACCACGCTCTACACGACCGGTAGCAACTGTACCACGACCTGTGATTGTGAATACATCTTCTACAGGCATAAGGAAAGGAAGGTCTGCCTTACGATCCGGAGTTGGGATATAGCTGTCAACAGCGTCCATGAGTTCCTGAATGCAAGCACAAGCAGGATCATCATTTGATGGAGCTTCAAGAGCCTTAAGAGCTGAACCCTTGATGATAGGAGTATCATCGCCCGGGAATTCATACTCATCAAGAGTTTCACGGATTTCCATTTCAACGAGTTCAAGGAGCTCTTCGTCGTCTACCTGGTCTACCTTATTCATAAATACAACGATGTAAGGTACGCCAACCTGACGAGCAAGAAGAAGGTGCTCTTTTGTCTGAGCCATAGGGCCATCAGTTGAAGCGATAACAAGGATAGCACCATCCATCTGAGCAGCACCAGTAATCATGTTTTTGATATAGTCAGCATGTCCTGGGCAGTCAACGTGTGCATAGTGACGAGTATCTGTTTCATACTCAACGTGTGCTGTGTTGATTGTGATACCACGCTCTCTCTCTTCAGGAGCCTTATCGATATCAGCATAATCTTCAAACTTTGCATAACCCTTGTTAGCAAGGTATTTTGTGATAGCTGCTGTAAGAGTTGTCTTACCGTGGTCAACGTGACCGATTGTACCAATATTTACATGTGGTTTGGTACGGTTAAATTTTTCTTTAGCCATTTGGAATTTCCTCCTTAAAATTTACAATCGTAAAAATTGTTAATGATATTTTATCAAAGCAAACACAAAATATCAAGTGTTTTTAATAATTTTATAGACAATTAGTCTTTTTTAGCTCTTTCAGAGATAATACCCTCTGAAATCGACTTCGGAACCTGCTCATATCCATCCGGTTCCATGGTGTACTGACCACGACCCTGTGTTTTTGAACGAAGGTCATTTACATAACCAAACATTTCTGAAAGCGGAACACGGGAGTTAATCTGCTTAGCACCTGTTCTGTCTTCCATACCCTGAATCTGGCCACGGCGGGAGTTAAGATCGCCGATAACATCGCCCATATAATCCTCAGGAACAATAACTGTTACCTTCATCATAGGCTCAAGAATTGCAGGATTTGCTTTCTTGGCAGCATCCTTGAATGCCATAGAGCCGGCAATCTTGAATGCCATTTCAGAGGAGTCAACCTCATGATATGATCCATCATAAAGCTCAACCTTGATATCAACCATCTGATATCCGGCAAGTACACCGCTCTTCATAGCACCCTGAATACCTGCATCAACAGCCGGGATATATTCCTTAGGAATAGCACCGCCGACAATTGAGTTAACAAATTCATAGCCCTTACCAACACCATTTTCATCAAGGTTTGGCGACATACGAATCTTAACATGACCGTACTGACCGGAACCACCTGACTGACGCTTAAACTTAGTATCAGACATTGATTCCTGCTGAATTGTTTCTTTATATGCTACCTGAGGAGCACCAACATTTGCTTCAACCTTGAATTCACGAAGCAAACGGTCTACGATAATTTCAAGATGAAGCTCACCCATACCGGCAATAATTGTCTGGCCTGTTTCTTCATCTGTATAAGCCTTGAAAGTCGGGTCTTCTTCTGCAAGCTTTGCAAGAGCAATACCCATCTTTTCCTGACCTGCCTTTGTTTTAGGCTCAATAGCAACACGGATAACAGGCTCAGGGAAGTTCATTGATTCAAGAATTACCGGATGATCTTCATCACAAAGAGTATCACCGGTTGTTGTATTCTTCAAACCAACAGCAGCAGCAATATCGCCTGCGTATACGCAGTCAATATCCTCTCTGTGGTTTGAGTGCATCTGAAGAATACGACCCATTCTTTCTCTGTGACCCTTAACAGAGTTATAAACCTGAGTGCCGGCATTAAGTGTTCCCGAATATACACGGAAGAAGCAGATTTTACCAACAAACGGGTCTGTTGCAATCTTGAATGCAAGAGCTGAGAACGGCTCTTCATCAGATGAATGACGAGATTCTTCTTCATCTGTATCAGGATTAATACCCTTGATTGATTCTACATCCGTTGGAGCAGGCATATAATCAACAATAGCATCAAGGAGAGGCTGAACACCCTTGTTTCTGTAAGATGTTCCGCAGGTAATCGGAACCATATTACCGTCACAAGTAGCTTTTCTGATGGTCTTTTTAATCTCATCAATAGTAAGCTCTTCACCCTCAAAATATTTTTCCATAAGGCTTTCATCCTGTTCTGCAACAGCTTCGATAAGCTCCTCATGGTATTTATTTGCAAGCTCCATCATATCCTCAGGAATAGGCTCATGACGAACATCATTTCCTAAATCATCATAATAGATTTCAGCATCCATATTAATAAGGTCTACAATACCCTTGAAGGTATCTTCTGCACCGATAGGAAGCTGAATCGGAACTGCATTACATTTAAATCTTTCTTTTACCATGTTAAGAACATTGTAAAAGTCTGCACCCATAATGTCCATCTTATTAACATAAATCATTCTGGGTACTTTATAATCATCAGCCTGACGCCATACGGTTTCAGACTGTGGCTCAACACCGCCCTTTGCACAAAGAACAGTTACAGAGCCGTCAAGTACACGAAGAGAACGCTGAACTTCTACAGTAAAGTCAACGTGTCCCGGTGTATCAATGATATTAATTCTATGATCTTTCCAGAAGCATGTTGTGGCAGCAGAAGTAATTGTAATACCTCTTTCCTGCTCTTGCTCCATCCAGTCCATAGTAGCTGCACCATCGTGGGTTTCACCAATCTTATGCGTTTTACCTGTATAATAAAGGATACGCTCAGTAGTTGTTGTTTTACCGGCATCGATATGCGCCATAATACCAATATTTCTTGTCATTTCAAGAGATACTTTTCTTGGCATAATATCCTCCTAAGAATTTCAAACGGATTAATATCTGAAATGGGCAAATGCTTTGTTTGCTTCTGCCATCTTGTGTGTATCATCACACTTCTTAACTGCGCCGCCTGTTTTATTAACAGCGTCCATAATTTCAGCAGCAAGGCGTTCCTTCATAGTTCTTTCTGAACGCTGACGGGCATATGCTGTTATCCAGCGTAAGCCGAGTGTCTGGCGTCTTTCAGGACGAACCTCAAGCGGAACCTGGTAAGTAGCACCACCGATACGGCGAGCCTTTACCTCAAGTACAGGCATAACATTTTCCATAGCAGCCTGGAAGGTTTCTAATGGATCGTTTCCTGTTTTTTCATTAATGATGTTAAATGCGTCGTAAACAATTTTCTGCGCAACACCCTTTTTACCATCATACATAACATTGTTGATAAGACGTGTTACAAGCTTTGAATTGTAAAGCGGATCAGGCAATACATCACGCTTAGCGATTTGGCCTCTTCTTGGCATCTTTCGCTTCCCTCCTTCATATTTATGAGTTCATAGGTACTCGAGTTTTCCCGTGGAGTCAACAAGTAGGCTATACCGCTTATATAAATAAGGTATAAACTATTGTTTTTCCATAAGAAGTTTCATTTTACGGCTTACTTCTTAGCAGCCTTCGGTCTTTTAGCACCGTACTTGGAACGGCTCTGCATTCTTCCGTTAACGCCCTGTGTATCAAGAGTTCCGCGGATGATGTGATAACGCACACCGGGAAGGTCCTTTACACGACCGCCGCGAACCATAACAACAGAGTGTTCCTGAAGATTATGGCCAACGCCCGGAATATAAGCTGAAACTTCCATACCGTTTGTTAAGCGTACACGGGCAATTTTACGAAGAGCTGAGTTAGGCTTCTTCGGTGTAGCTGTTTTAACAGCTGTGCAAACGCCGCGCTTCTGAGGAGAATTGTTATCATTCATAACATTCTTCTTTGTGTTAAGGCTCTTTAAAAGAGCTGGTGCTTTAGCCTTCTTTTCAAGGGACTTGCGTCCTGTTCTTACTAATTGATTAAAGGTAGGCAATAGTTTATCTCCTTTCTGTAATATTTTTCTGCATACATAAAATATACGCATAAACAGCAATTCAATCTGCTTAAACTGCTGTTTAAACGCACATTCGAGGGGCAAGCATATAATGCTTACCCCATATTATGTGCAATTTACCAAACATTTTTCAATTAATTTGGTTAATCTGACAAGAAATTTCACTTGCCGAGGATATAGTATATCACTCTGCAGTATTACTTGTCAACAATTTTTGCAATTGTTCTAAATTCATAATTTCTTCGGCACCTTCAGCTGAGAAATAGCTTGGAACAATATCAACATCTTGGAACACTTCCATACCTGTACCGGCAGGAACAAGCTTACCGATAATAACATTTTCTTTAAGACCGATAAGAGGATCGCTCTTTCCGCGGATAGCCGCATCTGTAAGAACTCTTGTTGTTTCCTGGAAGGAAGCAGCTGAAAGGAAGGAATCCGTTGCAAGAGATGCCTTTGTAATACCCATAAGAATCGGAATATAGGTTGCATGCTTAAGATTTACTTCGCCGCCGGCAATTCTCTTATCAATTGCTTCATTTGCTTCATCAACAGCAGCAACATCAACCATTGTTCCTGAAACAAGATTTGTATCGCCTGCTTCATCAACTGTGCATTTCTTAAGCATCTGACGAACAATTACCTCAATATGCTTATCGTTTACATCAACACCCTGCGTACGATAAGCAAACTGAACCTCACGGATAAGGTAATTATAAACAGCCTCTTCGCCGAGGATTGCAAGAACATCATGCGGATTCTTTGAGCCATAGGTTAATTCCTGACCCTTTTCAACATGAGCACCCTCAACAATATCTTCATGAAGTCTGAAGCCGTAAGGAATAAGATACTTTCTTTCATCAAGTGTTTCAGGATCGGTAACAACAACATGATTTGATTTTTTGATTTCCTCAAATCTTACTGTACCTTCGATTTCAGAAAGAATCGCATACTGCTTCGGCTTTCTTGCCTCAAACAATTCTTCTACACGGGGAAGACCCTGTGTAATATCCTCTCCGCCTGCGATACCGCCTGTATGGAAAGTTCTCATTGTAAGCTGAGTACCCGGCTCACCGATTGACTGTGCAGCAATAATACCAACTGCTTCGCCAACCTGAACAGGCTCATTGAATGCAAGGTTTGAACCATAGCATTTACGACATACACCATGGCGTGATTTACAAGTAATAAGTGAACGAATCTTAACCTCTTTGATTCCGGCTGAAACAATTCTGTCTGCAATTTCGTTCGTCATCATCTCATCAGGAGAAGCAATAACCTCGCCTGTTTCGGGGTGAAGCACAGCTTCAAGCGGGAATCTGCCGACAAGACGCTCATGAAGTGATTCAAGCTCACGGTTGCCGTCCATTATTGCCTTAACAACTATGCCCTCTGTACATCCACAGTCATCATCACGAATAATGACATCCTGTGATACATCAACAAGACGGCGGGTAAGATAACCGGAGTCAGCCGTACGAAGTGCCGTATCGGTAAGACCCTTACGAGCACCACGGGAAGAAATGAAGTATTCAAGAATATTAAGACCTTCACGATAGTTAGCACGGATAGGAATTTCGATTGTTTTACCGGCTGTATTTGCGATAAGACCACGCATACCTGCAAGCTGACGAAGCTGAGCCGTACTACCACGGGCACCTGAATCTACCATCATGTGAATCGGGTTATGTGTACCGTCAAAGTTAGATGTAAGTTCATTGGTAACCTTATTTGTACAATCTTCCCAAGCCTTAATAACTGCTGAAGAACGCTCCTCATTTGTAATAAGGCCATAGTTGTAGTTCAGTGTGATTTCATCAACCTGCTTTTCAGCCTCATTAAGGAAATCCTTTTTAGCATCAGGAATAAGCGCATCACAAACAGCAACGGTTGTACCTGATACTGTAGAATATTTGTAGCCCTGAGCCTTAATTGCATCAAGAGCAACTGAAGCAACGGAAACACCATGAACGGAAATAAGCTTATCAGCAATCTGTCCAAGCTGCTTTTTCTTAACAACAAAGCCGATTTCAAGCTCGAATTCATTTTCCGGCTTTGAACGGTCAACAAATCCAAGATCCTGAGGAATCGGATTGTTGAAAATGATTCTTCCTATTGTTGTTACGATAATTGCAGATTTTGTAACTCCGTTCTCTTCCTTTGAAACACGAATTCTTGCAGGAGAGTGCATACCGAGAGAACCCTCCTGATAAGCCATCATAGCTTCGTCCTTATCTCTGTAAAGATTAAATGAACGGTAAATACCGAATTCCTCAGCAAGTCTGCTGTCTGCGCAATCGCAAAGAATATCTGAATCTGAAAGAACACCTTTTACTGCAGCCTTTGCATCCGCAAAGGAAATTTCCTCTGTTCTTTCCGCATTTTTGAAGAATTTAGGCTGACCCGGTTCACCCTCTTTAATCATTGTAAGATAGTAAGAACCGATAACCATATCCTGAGTAGGAACAGCAACAGGCTTACCGTCTGACGGCTTAAGAAGGTTATTTGCAGCAAGCATAAGCATACGAGCCTCTGCCTGAGCCTCTGCCGAAAGAGGTACATGAACAGCCATCTGGTCGCCGTCGAAGTCAGCGTTAAACGCTGTACAGGAAAGAGGATGAAGCTTAATTGCTCTGCCCTCTACAAGAACAGGCTCAAATGCCTGAATACCAAGACGGTGAAGTGTGGGAGCACGGTTAAGCATAACAGGATGATCCTTGATTACAACCTCAAGCGCATCCCATACTGCCGGCTCATCTGCACGCTCAACCTTTTTTCTTGCCGATTTAATATTTGAAGCTGCACCCGTTGCAACAAGACGCTTCATAACAAAAGGCTTGAAAAGCTCAATAGCCATTTCTTTAGGAAGTCCGCACTGATGCATCTTAAGCTCAGGACCAACAACGATAACCGAACGGCCTGAATAGTCTACACGCTTACCGAGAAGATTCTGACGGAAGCGGCCCTGTTTACCCTTAAGCATATCTGAAAGGGATTTAAGCGGACGGTTGTTAGGACCTGTTACCGGTCTGCCTCGTCTGCCGTTATCAATAAGAGCATCAACGGCTTCCTGAAGCATTCTCTTTTCATTTCTTACAATGATATCCGGTGCACCAAGCTCAAGCAATTTCTTAAGACGGTTATTTCTGTTTATTACTCTTCTGTAAAGGTCATTTAAATCGGATGTTGCAAATCTGCCGCCGTCAAGCTGAACCATAGGGCGGATATCGGGAGGAATAACAGGAATAACATCCATTATCATCCATTCAAGCTTATTGCCGCTTTTGCAGAAAGCATCAACAACATCAAGTCTTTTAAGAATACGAACTCTCTTCTGACCGGTTGCATCCTCAAGCTCTGCAGTAAGCTCATCACGAAGCTGTTCAACATCAATATCCTGAAGAAGCTTTTTGATAGCCTCGGCACCCATGCCTGCTTCAAAATCATCCTCATATCTTTCACGCATTTCAGCATATTCTTTTTCATTAAGAATCTGCATCTTTTCAAGCGGAGTATCGCCCGGATCGGTTACGATATAAAGTGCGAAATAAAGCACCTTTTCAAGGTAACGGGGGCTGATATCAAGCACAAGACCAAGACGGCTCGGAATACCCTTAAAATACCAGATATGAGAAACAGGAGCAGCAAGCTCAATATGTCCCATACGCTCACGGCGAACCTTTGCTTTTGTAATTTCAACTCCGCAGCGTTCGCACACTTTGCCCTTATAACGAACTCTTTTATACTTTCCGCAGTGGCATTCCCAGTCCTTCATCGGTCCGAAAATTCTTTCGCAGAAAAGACCATCTCTTTCAGGCTTAAGAGTTCTGTAATTTATTGTTTCCGGCTTTGTAACTTCTCCGTAAGACCATTCTCTGATCTGTTCAGGTGATGCAAGGCCGATTTTTATTGAACTGAATTGATTTTCATTTTCCATTTGGAAGCACTCCTTTATATATAATGTAATGTGGATAGTTAATCAAGTATCGGCATTATTCATCATCTGAATAATTATCTTCAAAATCTATAAACACAGATTCTTCTCCGACATTCTGATCTGCTTCCTCGTCTTCACCCTCTGCATTCTGGAAAGTGAAGCCCTCGTCAACATCGCCAAAGTCGTTAACCTCAGTGAAAGCTTTATCATCAATAGGCTGAATACCTGTTCCGTCATCAAGATCCTGCTTTAATTCAACCTCGTTTCCGTCTCTGTCATAAAGACGGGTATCAAGACCAAGAGCCTGAAGCTCTTTAAAGAGAACCTTGAAGGATTCAGGCGTTCCTGCTGTCGGGATATTTTCGCCCTTAACGATAGATTCGTAAGTCTTAACTCTTCCGACAACATCATCCGATTTAACCGTAATGATTTCCTGAAGTGTATAAGCGGCACCGTAAGCCTCAAGCGCCCAAACCTCCATTTCACCGAAACGCTGACCGCCGAACTGCGCTTTACCGCCGAGCGGCTGCTGCGTTACAAGGCTGTAAGGACCGGTTGAACGGGCATGAATCTTATCATCAACAAGATGATGAAGCTTAAGGTAATACATATAGCCTACTGTAATAGGATTATCAAACTTTTCGCCTGTTCTGCCGTCTGTAAGAACTGTTTTACCGTCTTCAGACAAGCCTGCAAGCTTAAGACATTCACGGATATCGTCTTCGTGCGCACCGTCAAATACAGGGGTGCACATCTTCCAGCCGAGAGCCATAGCAGCATAACCGAGGTGAACCTCAAGCACCTGTCCGATATTCATACGGGAAGGTACACCAAGAGGATTAAGAACAATATCAAGCGGACGACCATCCGGAAGAAACGGCATATCCTCCTGCGGAAGTACACGGGATACAACACCCTTGTTTCCGTGACGGCCCGCCATCTTATCGCCGACCTGAATTTTTCTCTTCTGAGCAATATAAACTCTGACTACTTTATTAACACCCGGGTTAAGCTCATCACTGTTTGCACGGGTAAATACCTTAACATCAACAACGATACCGTATTCACCGTGAGGAACACGCATGGAAGTATCTCTTACTTCCCTTGCTTTTTCACCGAAGATTGCACGAAGCAGTCTTTCTTCAGCTGTAAGCTCTGTTTCACCCTTAGGTGTTACCTTACCAACAAGGATTGAGCTGCTGTGTACCTCCGCACCGACACGGATAATACCATCTTCATCAAGGTCTTTAAGAGCATCTTCGCCGACATTCGGAATATCACGGGTGATTTCTTCCGGACCAAGCTTTGTATCACGGGCTTCTACCTCGTGCTCTTCAATATGAATAGATGTATAAACATCATCACGAACCATTTTTTCATTGATAAGAACAGCATCCTCGTAGTTATAACCTTCCCAGGTCATAAATCCGATAAGTGCATTTTTGCCAAGAGAAATTTCGCCGTTGCTTGTTGCAGGACCGTCTGCGATAACCTGACCGTCTTCAACAATCTGATGAAGAGAAACGATAGGACGCTGATTGATACATGTGCCCTGGTTTGAACCGCTGAACTTAACAAGCTCATACTTATCAACTTCGCCGCTCTTGGTTTTAATTTCAATTGTATCTGCATCCACAGCGGTAACCGTGCCGCCGCGCTTTGCAGCAACGACTACGCCCGAGTCATAAGCTGCCTTATATTCCATACCCGTGCCGACAACAGGAGCCTCTGTTTTAAGAAGAGGTACAGCCTGACGCTGCATGTTAGCACCCATAAGCGCACGGTTGGCATCATCATTTTCAAGGAACGGAATCATTGCTGTAGCAACCGAAACAACCATCTTAGGCGATACATCCATATAATCTACCTTTTCAGGCTCACAGGTCATAAATTCATCTTTATGACGGCAGGTAACACGCTTGTTGGAGAATCTGCCGTTTTCATCAAGAGGCTCATTTGCCTGAGCTACAACAAAATTATCTTCCACATCAGCTGTCATATAAACAACCTCTGATGTTACAACGCCTGTTTCCTTATCAACCTTACGATAAGGTGCTTCAATAAAGCCATATTCATTAAGACGGCTGTAGCAGGCAAGATAAGATATAAGACCGATGTTCGGACCTTCAGGTGTTTCAATAGGACACATTCTTCCGTAATGGGTATAATGTACATCTCGAACTTCAAAGCCTGCACGATCACGGGAAAGACCGCCCGGACCAAGAGCTGAAAGTCTTCTTTTATGAGTAAGCTCTGCAAGCGGGTTATTCTGATCCATAAACTGAGAAAGAGGAGATGAACCGAAGAATTCTCTGATTGCAGCAACTACAGGACGGATATTGATTAATGCCTGCGGAGTAATTGCCTCCTCATCATCCTGAGCCTGAAGTGTCATACGCTCACGGATTACTCTTTCCATACGGGTAAAGCCGATACGGAACTGATTCTGAAGCAATTCGCCCACTGCACGGATACGGCGGTTTCCGAGATGGTCAATATCATCTGTTACACCAACGCCGTAAGCAAGATTTATAAGATATGAAACGGTTGCGAAAATATCATCAGTTGTAATATGCTTCGGCACAAGGTCATCCTGATAAAGCTTGAACTCCTCAATGATTTTTTCTTCATCATCGCCGCATCTTTCAAGAATTTCCGAAAGAACACGATAGGAAACCTTTTCTGTTATGCCAAGCGGCTTACAGTCGAAATCAACATACTTTGTTACATCAACCATACCGTTTGATACGATTTTTACCTCTTTGCCTTCTACATCAACAAAAGCAAACATAACGCCTGCATTTTCGATTTCAAGTGCCTTTTCTTCTGAGATAATCTCGCCTGCATCTGCAAGAAATTCGCCCTGCGGAGAAATAACCGGCTGAGATAATTTCTGACCGATAAGTCTGTCGCTTATAGCAAGCTTTTTGTTGTACTTATAACGGCCAACCTTTGATAAATCATAACGATGTGCATCGAAGAACAAACCGTCAAGATGAGCCTGAGCTGTTTCAAGAGTCGGAGGCTCGCCCGGACGAAGCTTTTTATAAACCTCAAGAAGCGCTTCCTCCTGATTCTTTGTTATATCCTTTTCGATTGTTGCTTCAATTCTTTCATCATCGCCGAAGAATTCACGAATTTCATCATCGCTTCCAAGACCGAGCGCACGAAGAAATGTTGTTATAAAAATCTTGCGGTTTTTATCAATTCTTACATAGAAAAGATCATTTGCATCTGTTTCATATTCAAGCCATGCACCGCGGTTCGGAATAACAGTGTTTGTAAATAATTCCTTACCCGTCTTATCGTGTTCCATATTGTAATAAACACCGGGAGAACGAACAAGCTGAGATACAATACATCTTTCCGCACCGTTGATAACAAATGTACCAGCATCCGTCATCAACGGGAAATCGCCCATAAAGATTATATTTTCCTTAACCTCGCCTGTTTCCTTATTCTGAAGACGCGCTCTGACCTTCAAAGGCTTTGCATAAGTAGTATCACGAGCTTTACACTGCGCAATCGTGTATTTAGGATCTTCATCCATTGTGTAATCAATGAAATCAAGAACAAGGTTGCCTGTGTAGTCGGTTATTGAACCGATATCACGGAAAACCTCCTCAAGACCTTCATCAAGAAACCATTGGTAAGACTGCTTCTGCACTTCAATAAGATTCGGCATAGGCATAACCTCATTGATTTTTGCAAAACTTTTTCGTGTGGTTGTACCAAGCTGGACATCCTTCACATTTACCATACCGGTAATCACTCCGTTTCTTTATGTTTTACTGAAAAATGAATACTTTTGTGCTGAAATCAAGCGAAAAAAGCGTTATTTTTCGATTGCTTTAAGCAGTATAAATCTGCTGAAAACAAAAATTATCCATTTTAGCGTGCTATTATATTAATATCTAACTTGAAAGATGTCAAGAAAAATATCTGTTTATTTTTGATTTTTTTAAAAAGTTTTTATTATGCTGTGCCGTGCGTTTTAAAAACAAGGCGTTTTATACTGTATTTCCGCTGCTTTTGCTGTTGTTCAAATTGTACTATTCTTTGCTTGTATTTTTGGTAAAATTGATAATATATTCATATTTTAAACCTTTTCAAAAAAAACATATTGTGGTATTATATTATCAATGAAAAGCGATTGGAATCTAATGGCTTTAAAAGTGGTGATTGAATATGAAAAAAAGATTTATAAGCATTTTATTATGCCTTATTTTAATTGCAGCTGTTTTTGCAGGCTGCGGAAGCTCAAATAATTATTTGGATTTAATTTATCCCTTCGGCGGAAATGTTAACAGCTACGATCCCCAGATCGCATCTACATCAGATGAATTTCTTATTATAGAAAACACATTTGAGGGACTTGTTCGCTGTGATGATGAGGGCAATATTACCCCCGGCTGTGCAGAAAGCTGGGATATTACCGAAGCAGGATTGAAATACACATTTCATTTATACCGTGGTCTTAAATGGCATATCTTCAATTCCGTTAAGGACAGAATGGGAGAGCATTATGACCCCGAACTTACAGCTTTCGACTTTGCATTTGCATTAAAACGAGCAGCGGATCCTTCAACCGAAAGCCCCCTTTATTCCACAATTTCAAATATATACAACGCACCCGAAATCAATAAGGGCTGGATAGATAAATCACAGCTTGGCGTTAAAGCGATAGACAATTATACTCTTGAAATAACACTATCAAAACCGGACGATGGATTTTTAAAAACGCTATCAACTGCCGTAGCCATGCCCTGCAACGAGGAATTCTTCAACAAAACCAACGGCAGATACGGACTCGGGCTTCAATACATAATGTTTAACGGGCAGTTCCGAGTTACAGATGAGCTTGATAATTCGTATATATTAAGAAGCTGCTGCGGAGAAAACGGAGCATATAAGGGTCCTACAAAAACAGCTGTATCCAATATAACACTGAAAATTGTTGACGATGATGAAAGTCTTGTTGAAAAACTCAAAAGCGGATATTACGATGCTGCGTATATAAGAGGATATGAAAGCAAGGAAATCAGCGACAAAAGCGGGATCAGTTTAATTCCATACAGCAACACAACATGGTCATTTCTTCTGAATGCAAGAAATGGTATTCTGTCATCTGCAAATGCAAGAAAAGCAATATCGCTTGCATTATCTGAAATCAATTTTGAGGATTTTCCTTATCTTGAAAAGGCAAAGGGCTTTATCCCCCCATCCTGCTCAATCGGAAACACATCATATACCAAGAATACGAAGGATATTACCGAAAAAGGAAATGCGGATAATGCAGTTTCCCTTTGGAAAAAAGCTGTTGAGGCAACCGCAATATATGATATCGAATTAACTGTTCTTGCACCGGAAAATATGGCTGACGAAGCAAAACTTCTGCTTCAGGGCGTTCAAAGCAGCATCGGATCCATTTCAAATGCAGAAGAGGACAAAAAAATTTCTTTTTCTCTTAAACTTGAAACAAAACCCGAAAGTGAGATTAAGTCCGCTGTTGATTCAGGTAATTATGATATTGCCCTGTATCCTTTAACTGCAACTGCATCAAGCCCGGTTTCATTCCTTAAAACATTTACAGACAATAATGTTACCGGCTTTGATGAAAGTAAATTTTCAGCTGCATTGGGAAAGGCTCAATCTTTAAATACAGCAAATGCGTGTCTTGAATGTGAAAAAAAGCTGATTGACACACATTGCTATATTCCGCTGTTCTACGAATCAAGATATTATGCAGCTGCAAAAGGTGTCAGCGGCATTTACTTTCATCCCGGCTCAGGAAGAGTAAGCTTTGTGAATACAAACAGAAAATAAAACCCGTTATATCACGGATAATCCATAAACAAAGCTGAAAATCATTGACAGAAAAAATAATTCGATTATAATAGTATAAAAAATATAATAAATATATAAGTTTAAGGAGAATAATAATATGAATGTACTTATTTATGATAATGAAGAACAAATCGGAGTTGCTGCAGGCAACTATATGTGCGGACAGGTTCTTCAGAAGCCGAATTCTGTTTTAGGACTTGCAACCGGCTCAACCCCTCTTAAACCATACGGACAAATGATTGAGCTTTTCAAAAAGGGCGCCATTGATTTTTCAAAGGTTACAACCTTTAATCTTGATGAATATGTTAATCTTGATGTTGAAGATGTAAATTCTTATCATTCCTTTATGCATAAGAATCTTTTTGATCATATTAACATACCTGAAGAGAATATAAATTTTCTTAACGGAAATGCAAAGGATTTAGAACAGGAATGCACTGAGTACGAAAACAGAATTAAAGAGGCTGGCGGAATAGACATTCAGCTTCTCGGAATAGGCTCTAACGGTCACATTGCGTTTAATGAGCCGAGCGATTGCTTCCAACGCTGGAGCCATGTGGTTGAGCTTAAGGAAAGCACTGTTCAGGACAACAGCCGTTTCTTCAAATCAATAGAAGAGGTGCCCACAAAAGCCGTTACAATGGGAATCGGCTCTATTATGCAGGCTAAAAAGATTCTGATTATAGCACTCGGAAAGAACAAGGCACAGGCTATCAAGCAGCTTATTAACGGTAATGTTACACCAATGTGCCCTGCTTCTGTTTTACAATTCCACACAGATGTTACTCTTATGCTTGACAGAGATGCAGCATCACTTATTTAATTGAAAGGATTCTGATACCGTGACAAAGAAAGAAAAGGAAGAATTAGAAAGAAAGCAGAAAAAAAATAGTAAAGCAAAAAGCTTAGCTATTCTCATCCTGGTTGTTTTATTAATTGCCGTTATTGCTTTTTTCCTGTTTAAAGAAGGAATCATTCCCTCCGGAAAAGAAGAATCATCCGTGTCCGATCCGGCAAATTCCGTTTCAGACACAATTGATTATTCAGACAGCAGCAATTCAAATAATAACAGCCAAACAAGCGAAAACAAGACGGAAGATGAAAGCTCGGGCGAGAAACCATCCTCTGATAACAATGATGCGAATGAAGCTGAAACGCCGAATCATAATGACGGCAGCGTTTATTCAGCCTCCCTTCCGCTTACAGTTGACGATGCACTTGCTATCCTGAATTCCAGATACGGCAAGGAATACAGAATTAATATGTCAACATCAGGAAACGGATACAATAATTTTGCAGTGTTCAAAGATGACGAAAGATACGCAACAGTAAGCGTGAACCTTTCAACCGGAGATGCAACCGAAATCATTATGGACACGGGCAATCAAACAAAATTCAACCTTCTGAAATAATGAAAGGATTTATAAATGGCAGATAAAGAAAAATTTTATATTACAACCCCTATATATTATCCATCCGGCAATCCTCATATCGGGCATTGCTATACAACAGTTGCCTGCGACTCTATAGCCAGATATAAACGGCTGCAGGGGAAGGATGTAATGTTCCTTACAGGAACAGACGAACATGGTCTTAAAATTGAACAGAAAGCAGCTGAAAAAGGAGTTACTCCTAAAGAATATGTTGATGAAATAGTTGAAACCTTCAAAAAGCTTTGGAGCTATATGAACATCAACTACGACAGATATATCCGAACAACTGACGATTACCACATCGAAACGGTTCAGAAAATATTTAAAGCGCTTTATGACAAAGGATATATCTATAAAGGAAAATATACAGGCAAATACTGCACACCCTGTGAAAGCTTCTGGACAGACAGCCAGCTTGTTGACGGCAAATGTCCTGATTGCGGAAGAGATGTTGTTGAAGCATCAGAAGAAGCTTATTTCTTTAAAATGGCACCGTTTGCAGAAAGAATTGAAAAGCTTTTAACAGAAACAGATTATCTTCAGCCAAAATCAAGAGCAACAGAGCTTGTTAACAACTTTATTAAACCGGGTCTTGAGGATTTATGCGTATCCAGAACCTCCTTTACATGGGGCATTCCCGTTACCTTCGATAACAAGCATGTTATTTATGTATGGATTGATGCACTTTCCAACTATATCAGTGCTCTTGGCTATCTTAATAGTGCTTATAACGATTATGACAAATTCTGGCCGGCAAATGTTCATATGGTAGCAAAGGATATCATGCGTTTTCACGCAATCATATGGCCTGCAATGCTTATGGCACTTGATCTTGAGCTTCCGAAGCACCTTGCCGTGCATGGCTGGATTACCTTTAACGGACAAAAGATGTCCAAATCAATCGGAAATGTTGTTGACCCGTTCGTTCTTGGAGAAAGATACGGCTGTGATGCAATAAGATACCATATTTTAAGAGAAATGGCTCTTGGTGCTGACAGCTCTTTTTCCAATGAAATTATGATAAACCGTATTAATTCAGATCTTGCAAATGATTTGGGAAACCTTGTTTCAAGAACGGTTGCAATGGTTGAGAAATATTTCGGCGGAACACTTCCTGCAGAACGAGAAGCAGATGAAGTTGATCATGAGCTTATCAGTATGGTTACCTCTCTTCGTGATAAAACAGACCATTTCATAGATGAAACTCAGCTTAACAATGCACTTGCAGAAATCTTTAAAGTTATTTCAAGAGCAAACAAATATATTGATGAAACAACACCTTGGATATTAGGAAAAGACGAAAGCCAAAAAGCTCGTATTGCATCCGTTCTTTATAATCTTCTTGAAGCAATCAGGGTAAGCACAACGCTTCTTTCCTGTTTTATGCCTTCAACAATGCCTAAAGTTTGGGAACAGATAGGTGCAGACGAAAATCTTATAACTTATGAAAATGCCGGAAAAATCGGAGTTCTTCCATCAGATGTAACAGTTAAGAAAGGGGCTGCTCTTTTCCCAAGAATTGATGTTGAAAAGGAAATAGAAGAGCTTAACACCCTTATTCAGAAGCAGATGGATGAAGCAGCCGCTGACAGCATCGACGAGCCTCAACAGCTTCCCGAAATTCAGTTTGATGATTTTACAAAGGTTGAGCTTCGTGTTGCAAAAATCCTTGAATGCGAGCCTGTTAAAAAAGCTAAAAAGCTTCTCAAGCTTCAGGTTAATGACGGAACAGCAGAGCCAAGGCAGATTGTTTCGGGAATTTCACAATGGTATAAGCCTGAGGATTTAATCGGAAAATCTGTTATTATTGTTGCAAACCTTAAGCCTGCCAAGCTTTGCGGAGAAATGAGCTACGGCATGCTTCTTGCAGGAGATACGGAAGACGGCGGAGTTCAGGTTGCATTTATTGACGGAATTGAACCGGGAACCAAATTAAGATAATGTATAGCAATATTTTTGATACACACAGCCATTATGACGATAAACAGTTTAATGCAGACAGAAGTATACTTCTTAAATCTGTTAAGCAAAATGGTGTTTGCAGCATTGTCAGCTGCGGGTGTGATATAGAAACAACCGAATTCAACAAACAGCTTTCTGATGAATACGATTTTATGTATTTTGCTGCAGGCTTTCACCCTGAATGCCTTGAGGATGCAGATATTTCCGACCTTGATAAAATCAAGGAATATGCACAGTATAAGAAATGCGTTGCAATTGGTGAAATCGGACTTGATTATCATTGGATGAGCAGCAGCAAGGAAAAACAAAAGGAATTCTTCACCGCTCAGATTCAGCTTGCAAAAGAGCTTGATATGCCTGTTATTGTACACGACCGTGAAGCTCACGGAGATACACTTGATATCTTAAAAGAAACCCACCCAAGCGGCGTTGTACACTGCTTTTCCGGTTCAAAGGAAATGGCAAAGGAAATCATAAAACTCGGAATGTATATAGGTTTAAACGGCGTTGTAACCTTTAAAAACGCAAGAAAAAGCCTTGAAGTTATTAAAGAAATTCCGCTTGAAAGGCTTGTTCTTGAAACAGATTGTCCTTATCTTGCTCCCGAACCTATGAGGGGCAGACGGAATGATTCATCACTTATCCCGTTCACCGCCCAAAAGCTGGCAAATGAATTGGATATGGATACACAAACCCTGCTTGATATAACAGCAGAAAACGCAAAAAGGCTTTACAATTTTAAATAAAAGAATTGCACTTCATCTTCCCTGACATTCAAAAAGGTCACGAACTATAGTTCGTGACCTTTTTCATATTATTCCCTGACAAATCTTTTAACGATGTATTCATTTGCCTGAATTTCTTCAGCATCATCAAGAGAAGAGAGATTTGCTTCGCCGTATTTTCTTTCAAGTGCCTTTGTAATCAGATAATCACAAATCTGTGGATTCTTCGGAAGCAGCGGACCATGAAGATAGGTTCCGATAACATTTTTATAAACAACACCCTCGTAACCGCTTTTTCCATCATTGCCGGAACCATAAAGCACTCTTCCGAAAGGCTTATTATCGTTAATATATGTTCTGCCGCCGTGGTTTTCAAAGCCGACAACAGGCATATCAACAAGCTCACTTTGCAGCACGATATTATCAATCAGTCTGCCCTCCTCCTGCTCCGTATAAATATCAACAAGATTAAGACCCTCTATCAATCCGGAATCTGTTTTATAATACTTTCCGAGAAGCTGATAACCGCCGCAAACCGCAATAACAACACCGTTATCCTCAACATATTCTTTAAATTCCTTTTGAATTTCAAGAAGATTGCGGCATACAATTGCCTGTTCCCTGTCAGAACCTCCGCCGAGAAGAACAATATCAAGCTTTGAAAAATCAATTTCATCCCCTGTATTGAATTCCATTGTTTCGGCATCTATCCCGCGCCATTTGCATCGCTGCATCATACAGGCAATATTGCCTCTGTCGCCATACAGATTTAAAAGATCGGGATAAAGATGCCCGATAGTAATTTTCATGTTCTTATCAGCCATTACTTTGCACCCTCCAATCTTTTAAGCGTATCCCTTGTACTGTAAAGTGCCGTATAATTAACAAGCACATAAAGGTTTTTACAGCCGTTTTCAACCCGTTCGCATACTGCTCTTTCAACATTCGGCTCACACATAGAAGCAATATCAACATATTTAAGGCGAAGCCCCATATCATAGCAGCGAATTCCGCTTACCGTTATTGAATTTACATTAGCGCCCTTAAATCTGTCAAAATCAACATCCCAAAGCCACGAAACATCCGTTCCGTCCTGTGCATTATCATTGATAACAATAACAACATCTTTTAATGTTTCATCCTGCATAACAGCTGAAATATTCTGATTAAAACCGGCAGGATTTTTAGCAAGATTCAAAACGGTTTTTGTTCCGTGAATCGTAAATTCTTCCATTCTTCCGTTTTCGGGATTGAAATTTTTAAGCATATCATTAAAGTGCTCTGCCTTCATTCCGCCTGTTCTTACTGCCGAATAAGCAGCAAGAATATTATAAACATTATAAAAGCCCTTATAGTTTGCAAAAAGCCTTTTATCCTCAACAGAAAAAAGAAGCCCCTCGCCTATTTCAACATCATAGGCATTAAAATCGATTTTCGGACGGACAAAATCACAATCCGTGCATTTATAATCGCCAAGCTGGCTGTAATGATAGAAATTATAATGAAGCGGTGCACCGCACTTTTTGCAGAATCTTCCCTCTCTGATTTCACGGGAACCCTTATCATCAATCACCTTTTCACTTATTCCGTAAGTTACAAAATCATTGCCGCTGTCCATTGCCAGAAAAGCCGAAAGTGCATCATCGCCGTTTACGATAACCTTCATATCAGGGGCAGACTGCATACTATCCTTTAAAATATTCATCGTAATATCAATTTCTCCGTATCTGTCAAGCTGATCACGGAAAAGATTTGTAAGCACCATATAGTCCGGCTTAAAATGAGGAAAAACCCGCCTTGTTGAAGCCTCATCAATTTCAATAGAGGCATAGTCCGCATCCAGATTGCCATTAAGCTTTGCACCAAGCGCAAAAGCAGCAACAACACCGTTCAGCATATTTGAGCCTGTATGATTACATACAACGCTGTATCCCTCTGCCTGAATAGCAGAACAAAGCATATTATTTGTAGTGGTTTTTCCGTTTGTACCGCAAACGATAAAAATATCTTTTTTCACCTGAGCTGCAAGATCTTTTAAAATTGACGGACAAATTTTTAATGCAATCTTCCCTGCCCATGTTACACCATGCTTATGAAAAACCCTAACGCTTATTTTTTCAACTATTTTTGCTGCCCATACAGCAAGCATTCTGCGAAAACTCATAACTTATTTATCCTTATTATTTATAATAATCACTATTAATGAATTATAACAAACATTTTAATAATTATCAATAAAAATCAGATACAGACAATATTTATCATTCTTTCTTCATATTGCTTGGATCAATTAAATTACTGATATACTCTGTTTTACCTGAAAGTACATCATCATAAAAGCACTGTTTCCAATCAATATAATCAATGCTCTTCTGAAGCCCGGCAACTTTATTCAGCAGTTCTTCTCTTTTTTTATCAAGAATAATCTTTCGCTCAGGTATTGTTGACGGACCTGAAAGGCAAAGATCAAGATATTCCTTCATTTCCTGAATGCTCATTCCGCAATTTTTTAAACAAACAAGGCTTTTTATCCAGGCAACATTCTTTTCATCAAATATTCTGTAGTTATTTTTATCCCTTTTAACATTGGGCACCAAACCCTCATTGCAATAAAACTTTAATGTTTCATACGGCATTTCAACCTGCTGGCATACATCTTTCATCGTAAACATATAAAACCCTCTGAAAAATTTTTAAAAAAGTCTTGACCGGTAGTAACTACCGTGTTTTATACTTGCATTGTAACAGAAAAAGCACAATTAATCAAGGCAGATAAAGGTACTGAAAAGAAAATTGATGAAATTATAAAATCAAACAATCAAAAATAATAAGGAGTTACGAATGAAAAAATATTTATCAATTTTAATGGTAATTGCAGTGCTTTTCAGCTTTGCAGCCTGCTCAAACAATGCAAAAAGCACAAAGACTGAAACAACAGCAAATACAACAGAAATGCAGAAAACAGAAAATACAGAAGCATCTGCTTCTGTAAGCGGCAAAACGCTTGTTGTTTATTTTGGTGTGCCTGAAGATGTTGATACAAATGATGTGGATGCAGTGGCTGGTGCAAGCATTGTTGTGAAAGACGGAGAAAAAGTAGGTAATATACAATATGTTGCCGATATTATTCAAAAGAACACAGGTGCAGATCTGTTTCGTATTGAGCCGGAAACCCCTTATACAACAGACCATGAAGACCTTGTTGATTTGGCAAAGGAAGAGCAGAACAGCAATGCAAGACCCCAAATCAAAAACAGCATTGAAAATTTTGAGCAATATGACACTGTTTTTGTTGGCTATCCGAATTGGTGGGGCGATATGCCGCAGATTATGTACACCTTTTTCGATACCTACGATTTTACAGGCAAAACCATTATTCCGTATAATACTCACGGCGGAAGCGGCTTTTCAAATACCATCAGCACAATAAAGAATTTAGAGCCTAACGCTAATGTGAATGAAGACGGCTATACCGTATCAAGAAATAATGTAAATGAATCAGAGTCTGAAATTATTGCCTGGCTTGACGATTTAGGTTATAATAAATAAAGGCATTTCATTTTGAAATGAAATATGATATAAATTAAAATGAAAAACAGATTGTAAAGTATCTGCCGGTTTCGTCAGAACTAAAATATACAGTAAGGAGTAATGAATAATGAAAGTATTATTGGTAAACGGAAGTCCTCATAAAAACGGATGCACCTACACGGCACTTTGCGAGGTTGCCAAAGCACTTAATGAAGAGAATATTGAAACAGAAATCTTCTGGATACAGAACAAGCCGATTGGCGGCTGTATTTCCTGCCATTCCTGCACTAAGCTTGGTAAATGTGTTTTTGATGATGTTGTAAATGAATTCAGGGAAAAAGCTATGGAGGCAGATGGATTTATTTTCGGATCTCCTGTTCATTTTTCTTCAGCAACAGGAAATATCACAGCCTTTATGGACAGATTGTTTTATTCCGACTTCTGCGGAAACAGAGGGCAATCATTCAAATACAAGCCTGCAGCAGCAATTACCTCAGCTCGAAGAGCAGGCACAACAGCAACCTTTGATCAGCTGAATAAGTATTTCACCTTTTCTCAGATGCCGGTCATTTCATCAAGATACTGGAATATGGTGCACGGTGCAACAGCTGAAGAGGTTTTACAGGACGAAGAGGGTATGCAGACGATGCGTATTCTTGGCAGAAATATGGCATACTTCTTAAAATGTATTGATGCCGGAAAAAAAGCGGGAATCCCTTTGCCGATAAAAGAAAAAACAAAATTCACTAATTTTATAAGATAAACTGCACAATCTTTGAAAGCCTTCCTTTGTTACAGGGAGGTTTTTTTTATATCAAAAATCCTTTAAAATATCATAATTCCCGGATTAAAATTCTGTTTTTGTTGACAATATGAAAATTAAAAGATAAGCTAAAAGAAAGAGGTGGTAAAAATGAATGTTTATGAATTACTCAGCTTAAAGATTATTCCGCAGGAAATTTCAGATTCCATTTACGAGCAAAGAGAAGCTAACACTTTTCACACGCCTTATAAAGATGAAATCAGACTGTTTTCCTGCATAAAACAGGGAAATCTTGAACTGCTTATCGAGCAGCTTAAGGGTTTTTTGGGAAACGGAATTGTTGTTGGCAATATGTCAAAAAACAACAGCAGACAGCATAAGTATATGGCGGTAAGCTGCATTACACTTGCAACAAGATATGCAATTCAGGGCGGAATGAATGAAGCAGACGCTTATAATTTTTCGGATGATTTTATAAGAACAATGGATACGATTGAAAATCCGATGCAAATTATGGAATATCTTGCAGAAAAAATAATTGAGCTTACAAATCTGGTTGCTTCAAATTCAAAAAAGCTGAAATATTCCCCTCATATAAGAAAATGTATGGCATATATTAACAAACATTTACATAAAAAAATCAATGTTAAAGACTTAGCCGCGGAGTGCATGCTTTCGGAAGATTATATCTCTCACCTTTTCAAAAAAGAGGTTGGAGAGAATTTAAGCAACTACATCCTGAAGCAAAAATTGGAACTTTCAAAAACACTTCTGTTTGAGAATTTTGACAGCAGCAAAATCAGTTACACTCTCGGTTTCTGCTCTCAGTCGCATTTCATTTCCGCATTTAAAAAGGAATATGGAATAACACCGGGAGAATTCATTACAATAAGCAGATAATTAAATTGACTTGTACCTCATCTTTGTTTATACTGAAGATGAGGTTATTTTATTATTTACAAGAGGGTGAAAATTTGAAAAACAAAAAGTATTTAACGACCAAAGAAAGAATATGCTTTACGATTGGCGCTTTCGGTCGTTCGGGAATTTACACATTAATGTCTATGTTTGCACTTGTGTTTTTTCAGAACGGAGCAGGATTATCACTTAAGCAAAGCACTTCCATTATTCTTATTGGCAGAATTTTTGATGCACTGAATGATCCCGTTATGGGCATGATTGTTGACAAAACAAAATCAAAATGGGGCAAAATGAGACCCTACCTTCTTTTTTCGCCCATTCCGATTGCTATATGCACAGTGCTTCTTTTCATTGCCCCATTTGCTGACGGTTCCTCTGCCGCCTTTGTATGGGCATTGCTTACCTACATAATCTGGGGTGTTGCCTTTACTGTTCAGGATGTTCCTTTCTGGGGCTTATCCTCCGTAATTACGCCGCTTGAAAGCGAAAGAACATCCTTTATTTCAACAGCAAGACTCGGTTCAACCTTCGGCGGAATTCTTCCTGCACTTCTTGTTCCTGTCTTTTATCAGTCAAACCTCGGATATAAAACAGGCTTTTTTGTTTCAGCTGTTTTATTTGCTGTTCTCGGCAGTGCACTTTCAATTTTGATTTTCTTTGTTTCTAAGGAAAGAGTTCCGAAAATGGACCATACGCCTTCCTTCAAAGAAACCTTTACCGTTATGGGTAAAGACAAGGTGCTTATCATTGTTATCCTTGCATCACTTCTAGGTTCAACGATGGTAATGGCAAATCAATGCGCAGATTATATCGGGAATTACCTTATTATTCAGAATTACACGGATTTTGCAAAGATATTTGATGCGGCAGGCAATATTCTTCCCGGTGTTGATGCTGCAGCAGCATATGACTTTTGGATTCCGAGAGGAACAATTGTAACAACCCTGACCGTTGCAATCGGTGTTGGCATGGTGCCTGCAATGGCAATATTCCCATTGCTCAGAAAAAAATTCTCGCTAAAGCAGATTTATATAAGCTCTGCTGCATTCGGCTTAGTTGTTCATCTTCTTTGTTACTTTGCATTTGCAGGCAGCATTCAGAATATTAATATTTATGTTCTTTGGATAATGCTTTTCCTTATGGGGCTTCCGCTTGGCATTTACAATGTTATTACATATGCTCTTATTGCAGATGCGGTTGATTACCTTGAATGGAAAACAGGTGAACGCCACGAGGGCGTTTGCTTTTCGTTCCAGACATTCTTATCAAAGGTTAACGCAGGCATTGCGACAGCCGTTTTCGGGCAGCTTCTTGACAGATCTGATTTCAAAGCAGTTGATAAAGCACTTGTTGATGTTGCAGGAAGGCAGATCTTTTTCCAGCAGAGCGCTGATACGCAAAAAATGCTTTTGGCGCTTGTAACCATCGTTCCGGCAGTTGGATTTTTACTTACAATTTTTCCGATGATCTTCAATGATTATACCGGAAAAACAAAGGAAAAAGCGCAGAAAGAGCTTGAAGCTTCAAGAACAGAGAAAATGGATACCGAAAATCAATTATAAAAATCGCCAAAGCGGTGTGAAGTTTAAAACTTTACACCGCTTGTTTTTGTTTCTGTCTATATCTTGTTTTAGAAATACCCTATTTATACTATATATTTTAAAAATTATTATTCCTCAATACCTAAAATAGATTGTGCATCCTTATTGTCAAGTATTTCCACTTTACGCAAATTCTTCTGAATAATATCATTTCTGTGGTCTGCTTCCTCAAGTACCCTGCCTGCTTCCTCAACCTTTTTCTTCGCTTTCTGAAGAAGATCGCCGAATTTGTCATACTGCGTTTTCGCAGCACCAAGAACCTTCCAAACCTCGTTCGCTTTCTTATTAATTGCCATTGTTCTGAATCCCATAGCAAGCGAGGACAACAGTGCAGTTATAGTGCTTGGACCTGCTACCATTACCCCCTCTGCCTGAAGCTTTTCTGCAACACCGTTTTTGCTTGAGGTAATTTCAGCATAAAGCCCCTCTGTTGCAAGATACAAAATAGCAAACGGTGTTGTTTCAGGCGTACTGATATATTGGCGTACAAGCCGTGCTTCATCACGCACTCTTCTTTCAAGCGCTTTTCTGGACTGCTCAACTGCTTCGGCATTGCCCGCTTCCGAAGCATCAATCAGACGCACATAATCCTCCATAGGGAATTTTGAATCCACGGGAAGATAAGTAATTCCGTCATCCTCCTGATTTGGTATCCGAATCGCAAATTCAACCTGACCATTATACTTGGGATTGGTTTTAACATTGGTATCATACATACCGGGTATTGTTTCATCAAGAATATTGCCAAGCTGGACCTCTGCCCAGGTTCCTCTTGCCTTAACATTTGTAAGCACCTTGTTCAAATCTGCAACCTTATCCGTTACTCCCGAGGAAAGCTCTTTCATTTCGCCAAGGCTTTTATAAACATTCTGAAGCTGTTCGGAAACAGTTTTAAATGAGGCATTCAGCCGCTGATTCAGTGTATCTGTAAGTTTTTCATCAACGGTTTTTCGCATTTCCTCAAGCTTCTGTTCGTTACTGTTCTGCATAAGAAGAATAGCTTCACTGATTCTTTTGGTCTGCTTTTCGGCATTATAATTTAAGGATTCATTGATTTTAAGCATCTGCTCATAATTCTTTTCCGTTAAGCCGTGCATCTGCTCGGAAATACTGCGAAATTCCTCTCTTGACTGCTTAGCATTTATATCAAGTTTCTGATTAAGAAGAGAAATGTTGTTATTCGTTGCTGAATTATCTATAACCGGCTTATTTTTTGAAATCATAAAAACAGCAATTATTACAAGCACAATTAAAACAGCAAGCAGGGCAATAATAAAAATATCCATAATGTAAACCTCCGTTTTTTACACATTAATTTTATCATACTTGTTTACTTAAAACAACAAAATATTTGTTCAGTACAAAAAACGGTACATACTGCATGGAAAATCCGCTATTATTTTCTTTTATTCTTCTTATTCTCTTCTTCGTCCATTTCATCAATTCTAATTTCTGCCTTGTATATAACAGGATATACAAACGTAAAAATAAAACAAACAAGCCCAATAAGAAAAGCACAGGCACCCATTAAAGCAAAATACCATATATCGTGAAAATAACCCCTGAGCATAAAAATCCCTGCTGCCAAAAAGAATAAAAGGGCAGTAAACATAAAATACTTTTCTATTTTATTTAACTCTTCATTCATAAAATATTCTCCTTTCAATAATAATACAATTATAGTTCAGAGTCTTTTTGATGTCAATATGGCGTCAAAGTGATATCTCCTTGTTTTTTCTTGTTAAAATGCGAACAGAGGTGATTTCTATGGCAACAAGAAAATCAAAACATCCGCAATATACATTAAGAATCCCACAGGAACAACTTGATAAAATTCGTTATATTGCAGAATATAACGCTCGTTCCTGCAATAAGGAAATTGAAAGACTTGTACGAATCCATATTAAAAACTTTGAAAAAATGAATGGAGAAATAACCAAACAGGATATTGAAAAATTCAATAGTAACTGATAACGCTTGTTGAATGCATCAAAAAGCGTTTTTTATTTATAATATTGAATAACCCTTTCAGCTATGGTAAAATATCGCAAGAGGTATAAGATTATGGAAAAATTATGGAAAAAGAATTTAAGAGATATTGAGCCGTATGTTCCGGGCGAACAAAGCAAGGAACAGAACATTGTTAAAATCAATGCAAATGAAAATCCCTATCCGCCATCCCCCAAGGTTTTTGAGGTCATAAAAGATTTTAACAATAATAATTTAAGGTTTTATCCCGATGCAAACGCTTATGAATTCAAAAAGGCTGTTGCTGAATATTACAATGTTGAAATTGAAAATGTATTTTTGGGAAACGGATCTGATGATGTTCTTGCCCTTGCCTTTCAGGCATTTTTCAACAGCAAAAAACCGATTGTTTACCCCGATATTACCTACAGCTTTTATCCTGTATGGTGCCGGCTCTTCAATATTCCTTACAAAACCTATCCGCTTCAAAAGGATTTTCGTATAGACATTGAAGATTACAAAGAAGAAAACGGCGGCGTTGTTATTCCGAATCCAAATGCTCCAACATCGCTTGGAGAAGGAAAAGCATTTATTGAAAAGCTTATGGAATATAACCAAAACAGCGTTGTTATTATAGACGAGGCATATGTTGATTTTGGCGGCTTTTCAAGCGTTGAACTTACTAAAAAATACGAAAACCTGCTTGTTACAGGCACTTTTTCAAAGAGCCGAAGCCTTGCAGGAATGAGAATAGGCTACGCAATCGGAAGCAAAGCGCTTATTTCTGTACTTGAAGCAGTTAAAAATTCATATAACAGCTACACTGTAAACAGTCTTTCAATGGCTATCGGCACCGCCGCAATCAAAGATAAGGAATATTTCAGAGAAACCGTAGCAAAGGTTATCAGAACAAGAGAAAGCGTAACCAAAGAGCTTATAAGCCTTGGCTTTGAAGTACTTGATTCACAGACAAACTTTTTGTTTGCATCAAACGGAAAGCTTGATATGAAAGATTACTTTGAATGGCTTAAAACGCAAAAGGTATTTATTCGATATTTCAATCTTCCGAGAATAAACCACTATGTCCGCATAACCATAGGAACAGACGAGGAAATGGATATCTTCCTTCAAAAAACAAAGGAATATTTGAATAAGTAAAAAAAAGAGAGCATTGGGACACCCTAAGCTCTCTTTTTTCCTATCAATGCTCATTCTAATTTGCAATAAACAATTATATTTATTACTTTATCTCCTGCTCTAAATTATTAAAAATCTCCGTATCAAAAAATTCAGCAATAGTTATATTAACACCATCGCAAATCTTCTTAATCGTTGCAACGCCTGTATTTTTACTTTGATTATACATAATTGATTTTATAGTTGTATGCGGCACACCTGATATTGTTGCCAGCCTGCTTACCGAAAGATTATTTTCCTCGCAAAGCTGAACAATTCTTTGCTTAATAGCCTCATGTATATCCATAAAATCACTCCTAACAAAATCATTTTATATATTTTGTTAGAAGAAATCAGACTATACATAGTACAATTTGGATTATTTATAGTCTTTTTTTAATTTTTCCTGTAATACTATACCTAATATATTCCTGTTGAATAGCCGATACTGTTTTCTTTTTCAATATCAACAACATAAATATAATATGTTTTTTCCTTACCGTTTTCCATAGTATAAACAAAGCTTTCCGCATGAACATCGTTTGGAATTTGTTGCTTGTTTCTTGCAATTTTGAAAACAACATTTATATCCTTTTTTCCTGAACTGAAAAAATATTCATAATCATCAAAAGATTCTTTGAATGGTTCATCCTTATGCAGTGAAGCGGCAAAATCTTCAACGAAAAGAGCTTCGCTGTTTTTATTTTTATCATAAGCATCTAAAAGAGAATAAACGCCATCCTCTCCTGCCAGAAAATCATAAGCTATTCCATAACTGTATAATCCGTTTTCATAGCTTTCAAGATAGGCAACATAAAGATAATCTAAATCCTTTTTATTCTGGAAAACACAAAGAGAAGCAGATTCATTTTCAACAGGAAGAATTGCTTTTATATCAGCTTCAATCTCCATGGAATAAGAAATAACCTCTTCGGCAGTGCCTTTTTTATTGCCATCCATACTGATTAAAAAATACACGCTTACGAAAAGCACAGCTATAAAAGCAAGTGCAAGCAATGCTTTTATATACACTTTTCTGTTTTCCTTTTTCTTTTCTTCAACATCAACAGGTGCACTTTCGTATCCCGGTATTTCATCAAAGCTGAGCTCCAAATGCTTATCTTTATTTATATGATCAAGATATATCCTTGCTTTTTTAGAATAATAAAGACTATCATTTATCTCTTTGATCTTTTCAAAATATTCCTTTGCCTTTTCAATATGATTACTGTAATAATAAGTAATTGCATAGTAATAATTTACTTTGCATTTAAAAAGATTATGATACTTTAATTCACTGCTTTTCAAAGTATCCAGAATAACAATACAGGCATCATAATCTTTTTTTATAAAATTTCCAAAAAATGAATACTGATTATGATTTATTACATAAATATTATTTTTTAAATCCTCTTCGGAAAACTGATTTTGAAAATCTGTTGATACTTTAAGGCATTCATCATAAGCTCCTGCAGAAAAAAGACATTCTGCATAAGATAATTTAAGATTTTCCTTATAATATTTAGTTTTATTCTTAGGCATACTGATTTCTGCTTTGAAAAAAGCTGCCGCCCTATTAAAATCCCCAAGTGCAGTCATTGCCATCATGTCATCAAAGGAAACGAAACCATTGTGATAAATCTGATTTACGCAATAGTATTTTTCGGGATTGCATTCCTTATATAAAATATTACTTTTACGGCTGTCAATCTGCAGTTTTATAAACAGAAATGCAATTAAAAATACGGCAATCAATAAAGCTTTAAACAACAATTTTATGGGCAACAATAGTACGGATATAATAAAAATCACAAGAAGAACAGCAAGAAGCATACGGATGCTTTTATATTTTTTTCCTAATTTAAAATAACTATCCATTATTTTTCCTCCCTTATTACTTTGATACATTGTATAGATATCGGAATAATAAAGCATATTCCGAAAGAGAAAATACAGATTACAGTTATCGGAAAAAACAGCACCATAATTACTGCTGCAACCATCGGTATTCTTTTCAAAAATCTTGAAAACGCAACAATACCTGTATAAATCCCGCTTATAAACGCAGCCAAAAGCATACTGAATTCAAGGGATTCCAATATACTGCCCTGTTCGACTGTAACAAAGTGCACCGAATCTTTATCAACAAAAGCAAGTGCAAATGATAAAATAAAAACAATCAGGAATATTGACAAAAGTATAAGCAAATACAATTTAGCATCTTTTTTGCTTATTCTGTATGCTGCTTTTGTTTTATTCTTTTCTGCATTAAGCCTTTCCAATACCCTATCATCAAGCATTCCGGCAGTAATAATATCAATTGAATTATCTTCACTTTCTTCCTCGGCAAATAATTCATCAACTGAAGTATTAAATATTTCCGCAAGCTTAACAAGCGTATTTGTTCTTGGAATAGCTGCACTCGTTTCCCATTTGGATACGGATTTATTTGTTACACCAAGTATAGCCGCAAGCTCTTTTTGAGACATATTAAGCTGTATCCTATGCTCATATATGTAATTTGCCAACTGATATTTTTTCATTATATTCACCATAATAATCTTATCACAGAACACCTTGAAACTCAAACCATAAAAATTGAATTACGGTAGAACATCAAAAAAGGCGATAATAAAGCTGAGATTTCATAATGAAACCTCAGCCTGAATCATACATATATCTTACTTTTTAAAACTTATTCTTCAACACCGCTAAGCTGTTTCCAATGGATTTTGCAATATTCCTTGCCATCAATAGCAGGATATTTTTCATCATCAACCTTTGCTTCATTATAGCAGTCATATTCTTCATTATAAGCACAGCGAACTGCTGTATCGCCGCCCTCTGATAAAGCGGGGATAAAAGAGATACAGAAGAATGCTACAGCAATAACCGCAACGGCGAACGCACCGCCTTTGCCTTCGGTCCAGCCAAAAAGCTTAATCTTAGCAAGATCAATATTATCTATCCATTTAAACAGCTTTACATCAGTAATCAGCTTCATACAAAGCTTCATAAGGAAGAATCCAATCACACCGGCAAGAATACCGACAAGCATTCCGGCAAGAACATCCGTTGGATAATGAACCATTAAGTACACACGGCTGCACATTGTAAGCACGGCAATAACCGGGAAAAGCCAGCAGATTTTCTTTTTGCCGTTGCTTCTGAAAACAAGGAAAAGAGCGGTTGCCATTTCAAATGCAGCAGTTGTATGCCCGGACGGGAAGGAATAATCACTTTCCGAAAAAGCACCGGCAAAATTATACCATCCCATATAATCGGCATATTCCTGAAGCGTATTATAGGGTCTGATTCTGAGAGCCATCGGCTTTACAAGAACATTCGTTATAAGCGTTCCCACAATAATTGCAAAGAAAAGAGCAAAGCCATATTTTCTGGTCTTCTTGAAAAGCATTAAAACTGCACCTAAAATTATCATAGGAATAACAAATGCTTCATCGCCGAAAGCAGTGAATACCTTTGCCACAATGTTTAAAAATCCGCACTGAATCTTGCCGAAGAATTCAAAAATAGCAAAATCAAAGCTGAAAAAAGTTTTGTCTATTGTATTGCCCAAGGTTAAAAGAACAATATCCATAGTGCACCTCCATAAAATTATTAAATATATCTTACCAAATATATCCGTTTTTTTCAATAGAATAATGAAAATCGGAATGTATTAATTTATTTTTTCACTTTTATTAATAATTGCATAATAATTATATGTTAGTTTTATACTAACAACAAAAGTTAAGCAGGCAATCGCAAACTTAAACTGAAGGAAGATAAATGATAACAAATCCATATAAGGTGCTTGGAGTGCCCAACGGGGCATCAGAGGATGAATGCACAAAAGCATATAAAAGGCTTGCAAAAAAATATCATCCCGATTTGAATCCGAATAATCTAGAGGCAGCAGACAAAATGGCTGAAATAAATGCTGCCTATGATCAGATTAAAAACGGCATCGGAAATCCTTTTGAAAAAAATTCATACAGCAGCTCATATGCATATTATAATTACAGAAGAAAATCAAATTCCTCTCCGGATTATTACACATCCGCTGCTCAGTTTATAAACAACAGACAATTTGAGCAGGCACTGAATGTACTTCGGAATATTGAAAACAGAACGGCTCAGTGGTATTATCTTTCCGCAGTTGCAAATATGGGAATCGGAAGACAAAGCCTGGCTCTTTCACAAATTCAGCAGGCATGTGCAATGGAGCCTGATAACCTTACCTATTCCGTTGCATACAGCCAGATTCGAAGCAACAGCCGTCCCGGAGGATATTATTATAAAGCATATAACCATTCCGAAAATACGGAAAAAAGAAATGAAGCTGATTATCCGCCGCAGGGCGATGGCTGCAGCAGCGGCTGTCTTGGAAGAATTTTAAAATTTTTCTTAATAATAGCTTTAATCCAGCTTATTATTTCTTTCATCGCTTCATTTGCAGGAACACACAGAAGAAGTACAAAGGCATACAACAATACAACCGGCTCTTACAGCGAAAATACAACAGAAAACAGCGCTGATTATTTCGGAGCTGATAACGGAGAAAAATCCATATTCAATTAGGAACAGTGATTAGAAAATGAAAAATTTTTTCAGTAAATTAGGATTGAAACTGCAAAGATTTATGTATGGCAGATATGGAACAGATCAGCTATACAGAACGCTTATATGGGCATATTTTGCCATTATGATGCTTGGCTTAATACTTGGCAGAGCAATTGACATTAAAATTTACACCATAATTTCAATACTTAGTTTTGCATTGATTGCCTTTGCATTTTTCAGAGTTTTTTCAAAAAATATTGAGAAACGCAGAAAAGAAAATGCAAAATGGATTTCTTTTACAGCAAAAATCAAAAGGTATTTCAGAATCAGAAAAGACAGATGGAAATTCAGAAAAACGCATATTTTCAGAAAGTGTCCAAAATGCAGGGCAGTATTGCGACTTAAAAGAATTAAAGGAAGCCACAGCGTTTCCTGCCCTCATTGCCATAAAAACTTTAAGATAAAAGTTTTTTTTTAAATCACCTTCATTTTATTCTCCCTTCTAAGCAGAGCTTTGGTGTGTTATACATCATGGCTCTGTTTTTTATTGACAAATCGGTTTACTCGTGATAAACTAATTTTAGGTTTATAATGAATAAACCAAAGGAGTGGTAACAATGAGTGATTTAAAATTAGGCGCCGTTGAAAGCAGATTTGCTGAAATTATATGGCAGAACGAGCCGATTGCTTCAGGTAAACTTGTTAAACTTTGCGAGAAAGAACTGAACTGGAAAAAACCGACAACCTACACTGTTTTACGAAAACTATGCAAAAAAGGCATTTTTCAGAATGAAAACGGAACCGTTACATCAAAAATAAAAAAGGATGAATTCAACGCAATGCAAAGCGAGCAGTTTATTGACGAAGCCTTTGATGGCTCACTGCCCTCTTTTCTTGCTGCATTTTCAAAAAGGAAAAGCCTTTCAAAAAAAGATATAGAGGAAATTGAAAAAATGATAAATTCATACAAGGGGGAATAATTTATGGATGTCGGTTTTCTGAACCATATTAACATTAGCATAACAGCAAGCTACATTGCATTAGCCGTTATTCTATTCCGCTTTCTTCTCAAAAAAGCACCCAAGAAATACACCTGCATACTTTGGCTTCTTGTTGCATTCAGACTTATTCTGCCTAATTCGGACAATATGTTTATCTTTACAAGCATATTCAGCCTTATACCAAGCACAGAGGTTTTGCCGAACACCTTAATTGATAATACATCTCCTCAATTCAACATCAATGTTGGCGTTGAACAAATTGACAAACGCATTAATGCTTTCCTTGACAATAGGTATGCAGAGGGCGTTACAGTACCTGCAAATACCGGAAGCAGCCTTATGAATATCCTTGGATTTGTATGGATTATCGTATGTATAGGCATTCTCATTTATGCTGTCGGCAGTTATATTTATTTACACAGAAAAACAAGGGCTTCCATATGTGTAAAGGGGAACACCTTTATATGTGATTATATTTCAACTCCCTTTATTCTTGGCATGGTCAGACCGCGAATCCTGCTTCCATCAGCATTAAGCGAGGAGGAAAGCCAGTATATTCTTGCCCACGAAAAGGCTCACTTAAAAAGATTGGATTATGTATGGAAGCCAATCGGATTGCTTCTTCTTGCCGTTCACTGGTTTAATCCGATTATGTGGATTTCCTATATTCTTTTTTGTCGGGATATAGAGCTTGCCTGCGATGAATATGTAATTAAAAATATGAATGCTGAAGATAAAAAGACATATTCAACGGTTCTTTTGAAATTCAGCATTCCGAAAAAGCTTCTGTCTGCCTATCCGCTTGCATTTGGGGAAATCGGCATTCGGGAAAGAATCAAAGCTGTTTTTCAATACAAAAAACCCGCTGTTATAACAAGCATCCTTGCGGTTATTCTTTGCATAGTTACTGCATTATGCTTTCTTGCAAATCCGAAGAAAACCACGCTTATAGAAGAAGTTGATGAACTGCAGAGCAGTGATATTTACTCAATTGATTTAGATGACGGCAATGTATTTTCTACTACCGAAAACGAAAGCTACATTGAAACCATTATGGATGAGCTTAATGAAATTGAAATGGGAAGAATACCTTTTAAAACCGAAAAATTCAATGTAGAATTCAAAACGATTGTACTATATGACAGCGACAGCAAATCTTATGAAAGTATAGATGAATCCGACAAATATTGGGAATTCAACTTCAATTCTGAATGCAATGAGGTTTGGATAGGCAATGGCAAAAACTTCTCCGCGATTTATAAAATTTATAATCCCGAAAAAGTTATACAGCTTTTTGAGAGCATTGAAAAAAACAACAACATAAAATCTAACCCTTATAAAAAATATGTTTATTCAGACAGCGAAAACGAATTAACACAACCACGCATCATCTTATTTGAACAAGACCATTCCTTTCAATTCCTTTATTCCTTATTAAGCAGTTACCTGAATTGGGGATATTACGAAATAAAAGACGATAATCTTATTCTTCGCACCGATGACGGCAAATATATTTATAGCTTTAAAATTGAGGAAAACGGCTTAATATTTGATGCAGAAAATTCAACAGAATTGCCTGAATATAAGTATTCCTTTGATGAAGATGCAGAAGCCCCTGTTCCCGACGGAGCATTCTTTGAATTAATAAATATGGATTAAACAAAATACGGGCGGATGATATCCGCCCCTACGATTACTGGGAGCAATGAAATTTGTAGATTTGGCGTCCTTGACGAACAAAAAGCAGAAGTGATAAACACTTCTGCTTTTATTTTTATTAAAGAACCTTTGAAAGAAATTCCTTAAGTCTTGGATTTTTAGGATTTGTAAAGAATTCAACAGGCTCATTCTCCTCCTGAATAACCCCCTGATCCATAAACAGTACCTTTGAGCCTACCTCTCTTGCGAATCCCATTTCGTGGGTTACAACAACCATGGTCATTCCGTCATCGGCAAGATCCTTCATAACCTGAAGAACCTCGCCAACCATTTCGGGATCAAGCGCTGAGGTTGGCTCATCAAAAAGCATAACCTTCGGGTTCATCGCAAGTGAACGAACAATTGCAACCCTTTGCTTCTGTCCCCCCGAAAGTGAGCTTGGATAAGCATCTGCCTTATCCTCCAGCCCAACCATACTTAAAAGGCGAAGCGCATTTTCGTTTGCCTCCTCCCTGCTCATAAGCTTTAATTGAACAGGGGCAAGCGTTATATTCTTCATAATCGTTAAATTATTAAACAAATTGAAATGCTGGAAAACCATTCCCATATGCCTGCGAACTTCATTTATATCGGTTTTCTTATCTGTTATAAGCTTATCCTCAAACCAGATTTCACCCTCTGTTGGCGTTTCAAGAAGATTCAAACAACGAAGAAAGGTTGATTTTCCGGAGCCTGACGGACCGATAACAACGATTTTATCGCCCTTATTAATTTCATAATCAATGCCTCTGAGAACATGATTATCGCCGAAGCTTTTTTTAAGATTACAAACTTTTATCACTTTTTCTCAAGCTCCTTTCAACAACCTTAATAAGCATGCTTATTGCAAATACAAGCACGATATAGATAAGCGCCATAACAAGATAAGGCACCATAAATTCATAGCTGTTTGAACCGATATAGTTAAATGCAACATAAAGATCTGTTGCACCGACAAAGCTTACAACCGATGTTTCCTTAATAAGAGCTATAAATTCATTTCCGAGTGACGGAATAATATTCTTGATAGCCTGCGGAATGATAATTTTTATCATCGTTGTACCATAGCTTAACCCTACGGAGCGGCCACCCTCCATCTGACCGGGATCAACGGAAAGAATACCGCCGCGCATGATTTCTGAAATATATGCCGCACTGTTTAATCCGAAAACGCAAACAGCAACAGATACAGAACTCATCTTCAGCCCCAAAATAGGAAGCATAACATAATAAAAAAGCAGAAGCTGAACTACAATCGGAGTTCCTCTGAAAAATCCAACATAAAAGCTGCAGAAAGAATCAAGGAATTTCATAAATCCCTTTTTCTTCGGCGTTACTCTTACTGTTGCAATAAGAATACCTATAGCAATACCGATTACCAAACCCAATATTGCAATAATCAAAGTGTTTTTTAATCCGGTTGCAACGGTTTTATACCCGCCGGCATCTACAAAAACATTGATAAATGTTTCTATTTTTTTACCAAAATTACCCATATTTTTTTATCCTTAACAGTTAAATAGCCTCATCGCAAAAAGCGATGAGGTTATTTTTGTAAATTCTAATAATTATGCAAGCTCGTTGATTGTTTCTGTAATAAAGCTTGCAGGCGCAGAGTCAATAATTACATAAGTAAGATTTCCGTTGATAAGATCCTGAACTGCAAGAGAGCCGTTTTTATAGTTAACACCCTGTGCCGGAAGACCGTCAAATCCCCAATCAGCATCGCCCTTAACAAAGAATTCCGCAGTAGTACCCGACTGATAGCCAATCTTTGTTGCAGCCTTATCTTTTGCATTAAGAATTGTCATAATTTCATCAGCTGATTTGCATTCATCAAACTCTGTATTATCAGCAGGAACAATAAGCTTCTGAGAAGCTTCATAATAAGCATCTGAGAAAGTTACATACTGTTCTCTTTTTTCATTGATTGTAAGACCTGCCATTGCAATATCGCTCTTGTGCTGACCAACTGAAAGACACACTGAATCAAAATCCATATTCTGAATAACAAGCTCTTTGCCAAGCTTTTCAGCAAGAAGCGCAGCAATTTCCATATCTATACCAAGGAACTTATCACCCTCAGTATATTCAAATGGTGCAAAAGCCGCATTTGTTGCAACAAGAAGCTGATCCTTTGAATCATCAAGTGTTGCTGATGTAACAGGTGACGGCGTACCATCGCCAAAATATTTGTTACAGATTTCATCAAATTTGCCGTTTTCTTTGATTTCAGCGATGAATTCATTAACAGATGTTAATAATTCAGGCTGAGCCTTATCAACACCGAAAGCATAATTTTCTGTTGTAAGGTTAAAATCAATTACCTTTACTTTGGCTTTGCTGCCGCCTGAACAAGCAGCAAATGCAGTAACAATAAATGTAAGCGCAAGAACTGCAGCAATTACTTTTGTAAACTTTTTCATAGTAATTCTCCTTAAAATTCATATAGTAACACAATTGTAATACAAATTTATGCAAAAAGCAAGCAAATCGTTGAATATTTATGCAATCAATATACATTCTATTGAATATTTGCTTGATATATGATAAAATTTACAAATAAATACTTATTAGAATTGGTGATACTATGAACGAAATCAGATTTTTTGATAAGCTTCCCGAAGAAGCAAAACATATACGAATTACCGTTTTTGTTAACGAACAGGGCTTTTCAAATGAGCTTGATGAAATTGATAATACAGCAATCCACGCCTTGCTTTTTAAAGACGGACAGGCAGTAGCAACAGCAAGAATGTATACAAAAGACAACGGAAAATCCTTTTTCCTTGGCAGAATCGCTGTTTTAAAGGAATTCAGAGGTCTTGATTTGGGCACAGAAATTGTTAAAGCCATGTTTGAAAAAGCGAAAAGCCTCGGCGCAGAAAAATGCGAAATATCCGCACAATGCAGAGCTATGGAATTCTATAAAAAGCTCGGCTTTAAAGAAGACGGCGAAGCATATCTTGACGAATACTGCCCGCACATTCATATGGAAAAAAGCTTATGATTACCGTTGATTTAAAAAATGCCGAAAAAAGGCAGACATTAAAAGGCTTCGGCACATCATCATGCTGGTGGAGCCAGAATCTTTCGGATAAAACTACAATTGATGAAATATCAGATTTGCTCTATTCCGAAAAAGGTCTTAATCTTAATATTTACAGATACAACATCGGCGGAGGATGGAACAGCAATAACTGCCGGGTTTCAAATCCATGGCGCAAATGCGAAAGCTTTCTCGTTTTCGATGACAAGAACGAAGACGAAAGCTACAAAGGCGACGGATATGATTTTGGGAAAGACAAAAATGCCTATACCTTTATGAAGGCCTGCCTTGCAAAGGGAACTATTGATACCGTTATTCTGTTTGCAAACTCTCCCCACTATTCACTTACATCAAGCGGTCAGGCAAGCGGCAGTCTTATACACCACACCTGCAATCTGCCGAAAAGCAATTACAGAAGATTTGCTGAATACTTTTTGGATATAACAGAGCATTTTATCAAAGACGGAATACCTGTTTCATACATAAGCCCGATAAATGAACCGCAATGGAAATGGGGCGGAAGCAATGTTTGGCAGGAGGGATGCCATTATGAGCCGGAAGAGGTTCGGGATGTATTTCATATATTCGCAGAAGAGCTTGAAAAACGAAATCTTGATATTAAACTATACGGACCTGAAAGCGGAGAAATCGGCGGACTTACGGAAGAATACCTTAAGCTTTTCAAGAATGACAAATTGATTATGAAGCATCTGGGTGCTTTTGCAATTCATTCCTATCACGCAGATAACAACACGGAAATCAGAAAAAGCTTTTACAGCAATATGGTTAAAACAAATCCCGATATACGCTTTGATATGAGCGAATGGTGTGAGCTGCCCTGCAAAAACGACACAAAATCAATCAAAGGAGCCTTAATAACCGCAAGAATTATAGGAAATGATTTATCTCTTTTAGGTGCAGAAAGCTGGACCGGTTGGGTTGCCGTTAATCAGATTACTGACGGAAAAGGGGACAGCAAAGATTACTCTGACGGGCTGATTTCGGCAACAAACGGTTTTAATTATTATTACATAGCCAAAAGATATTATGGATTTCTTCACTTTTCAAAGTTTATAAAAATCGGTGCAAAAGTATTAAATACAGAATATGTATCTGACAACAAGCTGAATATTTACACTTTTATTAATCCTGACGGACAAAAAATTGCCGTTATTGTTAATGAAGGAAAAGCAGACGACATTATATTTTCAGCAGATGCAAAGCACTGTGAAATATACTCAACAACCGCAAAAGAAAATTTCCATAAGGAATTCAGCGGAAACTTTAACAAAACAATTCACAGCAAAGCAGCATCCATAACTACGGTGATACTATGGTAATAAATCCGATTGCAAAAATACAAAATGATTTTCCGTCTAAATTCGGTATACCCCGTCAAAGCGGAAGAATACCGGAGCTTACAGGCAAAATCATTTTTGAAAAAGAATTTAGATATGAAGATGCCTTCAGAGGGCTTGAACAGTTTTCTCATCTTTGGCTGATATGGGAATTTTCAGAAAATAAAAAGGATGACTGGAGCGCAACGGTTCGCCCGCCGAGACTTGGCGGCAACAAACGAATCGGCGTTTTTGCAACACGATCACCGTTTCGCCCAAATTCACTTGGGCTTTCCTGTGTTAAGCTTGAAGCCATAGAAAAGGATGAGAAATACGGAATTGTGCTTACTGTAAGCGGTGCGGACCTGATGAATAATACTCCGATATACGATATTAAACCGTATATCCCCTATGCTGATTGTATTGAACAAGCGCAGGGAGGCTTTGCAGAAGAAAAGAAAGATTATAAAGCGGAGGTTGAAATACCCGAAAAGCTTTTGAATATCATTCCTGAAAATAAAAAAGAAGCACTAAAAAAAATACTTGAAGATGACCCTCGTCCGTCCTATAAAAAAGATATTGAAAAAGCCTACGGCTTTCCGTTTTCAGATTATGAAATCAAATTTATTGCTAAAGAAAATAAAATCATTGTTACGGATATAATTGAAAAATAAAAACTCAATCTTCCAATCGCAAATCCTGTTAATTGAATATCGACATCAAAAAAACAGCTATCCAAAACGGATAGCTGTAATTTTTTGATTCAATCAAATTAGTCCTCAGAAGGAGCGCCTACCGGGCAAACACTTGCACATGCACCACATGAAATGCAAGTATCAGCATCAATCACATATTTACCATCGCCTTCTGAAATAGCACCTACCGGGCATTCACCTGCGCATGCACCGCAAGAAATGCAATCGTCTGAAATTTTGTATGCCATCCTATAACACCTCCTGTATTAATATCTTAATATTAATATAACACAATATTTTCAATTTGCAAGAAAAATATACAGTTAGCTTTAACTAATTTTTTTCAAGATGCTTAAGCATCTCAGCCTCCTGTCTGGAAATGCTCTGCTGTCTTCCCGCTTTGACAACAACAACCTCTTCTCTGTTTACAGTAACAGGTGCGCCGTCGGGATTACTGTCCAGCCTTACCTTAAGCCTGCCCGTTAAAAGAGAAACATCAACAACCGTTCCCCTGCCCTCACGGAAATCTACCACAGAGCCCTTGCGCGGAGTAATTTTCTGAAGATAATCATATGAATTCTGTTCATATTTCAGACAGCACATAAGCCTTCCGCAGGTTCCGCTGATTTTTCCCGGAGAAAGACTTAAGCCTTGCTCCTTTGCCATTTTTATTGAAACAGAATGAAAGTCATTAAGAAAAGTGGAGCAGCAGAATGGTCTTCCGCAGATACCCAGACCGCCGAGCATTTTTGATTCGTCCCTTACACCAATCTGGCGAAGTTCTATTCTTGAATGGAATGTACCCGCCAAATCCTTCACAAGCTCTCTGAAATCCACTCTTGCCTCAGCAGTAAAATAGAATATTATCTTTGAGCCGTCAAATGTATATTCTACATTAGTAAGGCTCATATCAAGCTTATGCTCTTCGATCTTTTTAACGCAGATATCAAAAGCATTTTTTTCTTTCTGCTTGTTTTCTTCAACTACTCTCATATCGGAATCGGTTGCAATTCGGATAACAGGCTTAAGAGGTGCAACGATTTCGTCATCCTCAATCTCCTTGTTCGCTTCAGCAACCACGCCGCATTCCACACCGCGGGCAGTTTCAACAATAACCTGATCTCCCGCATTAATATTTAATTTGTTCGGATCAAAGAAATATACTTTTCCAGTATCTCTGAACCTGACTCCAACAACCTGTGTCATTATATGTTCCTCCGAAGAGCAAAATGCTCTATAAATCTATTGCTCTGCGCAAGCTGTAGCAAATTTTTGTTGCAAGAAGCGCAGGATTGGCATTTTTATTTGCCATTATAATCAATTCATCTGCCGTATTATAAAGCTTGATAAGCATAGCATCCGTAAACTTTCTGGAAAGAGATTTAACGGCATCCCCTCTGCCCGAAAGATACTCCCCTGTTTTAGAGCCTATAACGGCATCTCTGAAAACGGATTTCAGTAAATTAAGCACCGTGCATATCTCATTTCTGCCTGAAAGTTTTGCCGTACACTTAATAAGCTCATATTCATTATCCGCAACAAGCGCTTTGCAGATATTGTTAACAAATTCTATTGTTTTCTGCATTTCTCCGCCGGCGATGCTTTCCTCTGCCCTGCCGATATTACCTTTAAAAGCAATAACAGCTTCAAGTGCAGTTGAAAAATCAACATCCTCATTCTTATTCGCAATCAGCTCTGCTCCCGAATTTGCATCAACTCCCTCAAGACTTAACACAACCGAACGGGACAAGACTGTTTCCAGCATCGATGATTTATTTTCTACAGTAAGAATAAAAACGGCATAGGACGGCGGCTCCTCAAGCACTTTTAAAAGTGCATTCTGGGCACTGTCATTCATAAAATGTGCATTACAGAGAATATAAACCTTATAATCAGCTTCATTAGGTGCAACATAAACATCATTGATAACATTTCTTACTGTTTCAACATGGAAAGACCTTGCGCCGCCCTTTGGCTTATATTCAAAAATATCCGGATGATAACCCTTTTCAGCCTTTTGACACTGAGTGCATTCATAGCATGGCTTGCTTACACCCGAACGACAGACAAGCGCAGCGGCTATTTCACGGGCAAGAGTTCTTTTTCCGATACCGGTTTCGCCCTCTAAAATTATAGCGTGGGGCAATCTGCCCGAATTCAATAAAAATGATATTTGCTCTTTTACTTTCTCATTTCCAAGAAAATGATTAAAATTCATAATTAAAACTTTCTGAAATCCTCAACATCAATAATAAAGCAAACTCCGCCGTATTCTTCAACATCAACAGGCTGTTTTAAAAGCGTGCCGGCTATCGTGCTGGCAACACCGTGCTGCCTGACAATTCTTTTTGTAACATTGCCTGAAAGTACTTCAAAAACTTCTTCAATCTTTTCCTGTTCTACACCAATAAATATGCAGGAATGGCCACCCTCAAGAAACTGACCTGTTGTGGAAATCTTAGTTGCAAAAAAGCCGGCTTTGCTTAATGCCTCTAAAACCTTTTCTATATCTTTGTTTGAGATAATTGTAATTAATAACTTCAATTTTTTCACTCCTTAAACTTAAAATAATCCCATTCTTTTCACCAGATAATTATACTTTAAAAAAGGATTATTTTACAATCTGTTCAATCCTAAATTAAAACAAAATTCACAATTCGTTAACTGTACATTTTAAATAACGGATGCAATTGCAACTATAATCGGCATTGACAAAACAGACAGCACGCTTGACTGTGCCGCTATTTCAGAGCCTAATGCAGCATCATTATCATACTTTGCAGCATACATTGCCGTATTCGTAGCCGTTGGAGCAGCAGATGAGATGATCATAGCAACAAGAAGATCGCCATGAACACCGCACAGCCTGAAAACGCCCATCATACAAAGCGGAATTACTATCAGCCTTAAAAACGAAATCAGATAAAGCTCTTTTTTTATAATAATATTTTTGAAATTTGAATTTGCCAGAAAAGTACCGAAAACAATCATTGCCAGCGGTGAATTGATGCTGCCTACAAGCTGCATGGGATAATCAATAATATAAGGCACCTTAATCTGCAGTAAAAAAAGCGGTATGCCTATAATAACGGAAATCGAGCCCGGATTTAAAATGATTTTCTTCAAATCTACCTTAGCCTTATGCCCGCTTATTTCATGAATACCATATGTAAATGCAATGATATTGAACATTCCAACATAAACTGCACAATAAAAAACACCCTCATTGCCTATAACACTCTGCGCAAGCGGAAGCGCAAGAAAAGCAGCATTTGAAAGAACCGTTGCATAGCGGTAAATTCCCCGTTCAAGCCTGCTGTATCTTTTTCTGAAAAAAACAGCAGCAATAATTATCCCGAAAGCATGCGTAGCAGCAGCACAGGCAAAGGCGATAAACAAGCCCTTGATATGCTCTTCTGTATACTCCATATTCATAAAGGTATGAATAATTGCAACAGGAAGTATGATATTAAAAAGTAAATCTATAACCTTTTTAGCACTTTTCTGAGGGAAAATACCCGTTTTATCAGCTACAAAGCCTACACCTGCAATAATATACAAAATAGAAACTTGAAGCGCTATTGTTTTTAAATTTTCATAAAACAAAATCTATTCCTCTTTCAATTTAATCATTCTGAATGACAGAGCAAAAGCAAAAACAGACATAAACAAATATGTAACCGTTGAAAAATCAGCATGGTATAACTCAGCACCGAAAAGAAGTACAATTATTCTCGGAACAGATAAGATAAAACAAAGCGCTCCGTAGGAAAGACCTGAAAAGCCAAGAGATCTCAGCTTTTTATAATCAGAATCCATACAGCCGATAAGCTTTATGAAAAACAGCATTCCGAAAACCAAAACTATAGAATGAAGAATTTTTTCCTCATCATAAATACCGTCATTATAATCAGAAAACACAGAAAACAAAACAAACAAATTCCAGATTAAAGGCACGGCATGATAATATTTGAAGCTTTTAAAATCATAACTATCCGTTTTAAATGAAATACTCATCATAATAAAATAAAGGGCACATAATAAAGCGGATAATGCAGCCAAACAAATCGGAATAAAATAATTAAGCCTTGGTTCCGATACCTCTGTCAAATAATAATAGCAATTTACACATTTAAAAACAAAATCATAAAACATGGCTGTGCCTGCTGCTGCAGAAACGAAAAACAACAGCCTGCTTTTAAATTTGTAAAACGGATTTTTAAACGCTTTATTTTTCAGCAAAGCGGGAATCAATAAAATCAAGACAAGGCACGATATAAAAAACAAAGCAATCGTGCCTGTGCGATTATGATCTATAAAACCTGTTGAAGCGTCTGTCAGAAAAAATAACTGAATACATCTGAAAACCGTACAAAAAAGAAGAACTGCACCAAAAGCGGCTGAAAATACTTTGTTTAGAATTTTCGGCACAAATGCCACATCCTTTATAATTATCTTTTGCTGAGCGGACTATATTCTCTTGCACCTGACACACTCTTATAGGCAGGGCGGATAATCTTTTTGCTTGTTGAAAGCTCTTCTATTCTATGCGCACACCAGCCAACGATTCTGGCACTTGCAAAAAGCGGGGTATATAAATCCTCAGGGATTCCAAGCACCTTATAAACAAGACCCGAATACAAGTCAACATTGGCACATACATCATTTCCCTCGCCCTTCATTTCCTTAATAAGACCGGGAGTAATTTTTTCAACATTTTCAAGTGTTAAAAATTCCTTTTCATAGCCTGCCTTATATGCAAGCTCACGGGCACTCTTTTTAAGAATAACAGCACGAGGATCTGAAACCGTATAGACAGCATGACCCATTCCATAAATCAGACCAAGTCCATCGCCTGCTTCCTTATTCAAAATTTTAACAAGGTAATCCTTAACCTGACCTTCATCGGTAGAATCGGGAACATTCGCAATAATCTCATTCATCATTCTGGCAGCGCTGATATTTGCTCCGCCGTGACGGGGTCCCTTTAAAGAACCGAAACCTGCAGTTATAGCGGAATATGTATCGGTTCCGCTTGAGGTAAGAACTCTTGTTGAAAAGGTTGAGTTATTTCCTCCGCCGTGATCCGCATGAAGCATAAGCATAATATCAAGAAGCTTCGCTTCCTCATCCGTAAATTTTTTATTTGACCGAATCTGCGTTAATATATGCTCAGCAGTTGTCTGATCCTTATTAACAGGATGAAGATACATGGACTTTCCGTCAAATACTCTTCTTTTAACCTGATACGCTGCAGTCATAATTGACGGAACCTGAGCAATAAGCTGCAGGCTCTGGCGAAGCACATTTGCAGTTGAAATATTATCGGGATCTTCATCATAGGAATAAAGACTCATAATACATCTTGCCATTTTATTCATAATGTCCTTTGAAGCATGCTTCATAATCATATCTTCAATAAAATCATCCGGAAGCTCACGGCATGCAGTCAACACCTCCTGAAGGGATGCAAGCTGATTTTCATTCGGAAGTTCGCCGAACAGAAGAAGCCAGATTACTTCTTCAAATCCAAATCTGTTTTCCTTTTGGCAATTTGAAACAATCTGATTAATATCATAGCCGCGATAGGAAAGCTTACCCTCTTTCGGAACAAGTTCTCCGTCAAGAATATAATATCCCTCAACAGAACAAATTCGTGTCAGACCTGCCATAACGCCGGTGCCGTCTTCATTTCTTAAACCTCTTTTAACATGATATCTTGAAAAATCGTCTTTGCTGATAGAGTTATTTTTTACAAGCTCTGTGCATAAACTTGAAATAGCATCCATAGAAATCGGCGAAATATAATTTGCTGACATACACAAATCTCTCCTTACATAACAGTATTTTTCAAAAACAGCTATAGTAAACCATTTTAGTAACAAGTTATTATACATTATTTTAACCATTAAAGTCAAGGAGGACAGAAAATGAAAAAAGCACTCATCATTTTTGCAGTTTTATTTTTGGCAACACTTGCCATACCTGCAATAGCGGCATTTACAAAAACGCCTGCCGAAAATGCAAACGAGCTTGCAACTCTTTTTTCCGGCAGTGCAAATATTTCAACTTATTACTTTTTTAATTAATCCCCTTTTGAATTTTCATTTATTTTCTTAAAGCGGCATTTTGCTTCTATTTCAAGAACCGCATCACTAAAGGCTTCTTTCCAATTATCGCTTAAGATATCATATGCTTTCGGACTGCACATTGCAAGGCTTTCGCCAACTCTTAGACAATCACTTTCTCCTTTAACACATTCTGTAAAGGCACGGCTGCAATATTCAATCATTTCATTTTCAACAAGCTTCTGAATATCCTGCAAATGCTTGTTTGTCAAAGTCGTAATATGACCCTTTTCAACGGCATCAAGCATTAGATCCGCTTTGATTTTTGCTCGGAATACAACCCTTCCGTTTTCATAGGAGGCAGAGGTTTTTGTTTTTGATTTTATAATATCAACACCAATTTCCCCAAGCTCGGAATTTTTCACCTCAAGAAAACCTGTATTAATCTTATTCCTGAGCATTAAAAGCCCGAAGGTTTCATTTTCATCAAGAACAGCAGCAAGCCTTTGCTTGTTGTAAACGGCAATTCCCGAAACGGAAACACTTTCCTTTTCTGCTTTAACCACCGGAAGATATATATCCGAGGTTTTATCAAGATACATGTTTAAAAGCTCATTCGTTGTGACGCTTGCACCAAACCCGCTTTTCTCACCCATAGACAGCAGAGAGGTTATTGATTCAGAAGGAACAAGAGAATTGTTTTCCTTGCTTTCCATAACCTTCGACGCTTCTCCGTCTGCAATACAGATTTTAACATCCGAACGGGAATCAGAGCTTCGCAAAAGATAATCAATATTCTTATCTATATAGCTTTCTGCCATACGCATTCCGAAAACAATGAGTCTGTTTTGTCCGAAGAAGATTTTTTTTGAAAGCTTTTCCGTAGCATTTTCAATTGCGCTTGAAATATTTGATCCTTTACCTTCGGTATTCATTGTTACATTTCCCGAAAGAGCCTCTGCACCACTGCCCTCCTTGGAGAGATTAAGCGTTTGAACCGTAACACTTATTTCATCGTCAACATAATCAATACCCATACCTTCAACAATACTTAATTCGCTTAAATCATTCCGCTCCGAACAGCCCGTAAAAAGTAAAGCAATCAAAAAAACAGCTATTAAAATTTTAAAAGTTTTCAAGTAATATTTCTCCTTTGCTCTTTTTTCTGAAAACAAGGAACAAAACAGGAATAACAACAGCAAAAGCCAAAAACGGAACAATAATAAACCAGTTTTGAACACGCAGGAAAAATCTGAACTCGGCAATTATCCATATAAAAACAAGCGTTCCGATTCCCGACACAATACAACCCTTGCTTCGCCCTTTAACCTTAAAGCATTTTGCTGCAGAATAAATAAACAACGTTCCTTTAAGAAAAACAGCAAAAATCCAAAAAGCAGTATAGACTGAATCAAGCCTTTCGCTTTCATCAAATTTTGAGATTTGGGAAAGCTCGTAAAAAGGAAACGAGGAAAGAGAAGCTGTATTTCCAAGTACACCGATTGAAAAAAAGAACAGCAGAGCACACACGATAAAGGACAAAACGATTGACCAATAAAAAGGCTTTTCAAATTTACCGTTTACCTTTGGCGCAAGCACTAAAAGCAACAAGATTTCACTTGTTTCGCAGGCAAAGCTTAAAGCGTTGACAAATATATCGGGCGTACTGTTTTTAGTAAACGGAAAAAGATTTAAAATTGAAAAATCCTGCATTCCGAAGCCGACAACACTTATAACACCTATAATAGTCACAACAAAAATAAACGAACCAAAGCGCGAAATCGGTTCAATACCAAGCCATGCAGCATACATACAGGAAATAATAATGATTGTTGCAAGAAAAAGCGATTGTGTTTGTTCATTGAGCTCCATGGAAGCAAAAAATGAAAATCTGCCGATGGACACAGCACCGAGAAACAAAAAATACAATCCGTACAATACCGAAAGCCACTTTTGCTCCAGAATATTTCTATTCTTTTTTATCAGATAAACAATCGGCAGTGATAAAATAACCGATAGTGCAAGTCCTATACCGACACTGATAAGCAAATCCGAAGAATATTTGCCAAGAGAGGTTACATTGCAGACGGTAAATACAACAAGCACACGGCTGACAACAAACATCGCAAACAAGCTGAACGGAGATATCTTTCCTCTTTTATATTTAGTCAATATCAGCACCTCTTAAATTCTGAATTCTAACCTTGCGCTTTGCCAGCTTCCGCCAGCTTTCACGATAAAATATATCTCCGATGCTCTTTGCATTCAGCGGAGAAACAGGAGCGGAATACGGCACGCCGTAAGGATTGAGCGCAACGATATTAACACATATAATACAGGTACCGAGAACTATACCGTAAATACCTGTAAAGCCGCCGAGAATAATAAACAAAATTCTTAAAACGGATATACTTTCATAGAGCGGATAAATAACATAGGAAGCAATTGCCGTTACTGCAATTACAACAAGCATCGGTGTACCTACCAAGCCCGCATTAACTACTGCATCCCCGATAACAAGAGCTCCTATAATAGACACGGCATGACCTATCATTTTCGGGAGCCTTAGTCCCGCTTCCCTCATTATTTCATAAAGGACAAGCACAATCAGTGCCTCCTGCATCAGCGTAAACGGTGTTGTTGCCTCTGCCGAAGCTATTGTAAACATAAGCGAGGTAGGAATAAGTTCCTGATGAAAGGTACCTGTTGCAACATAAAAACCCGGAAGTGCAATAGACATTATAAATGCAAAATATTTAAGCAGCCTGTTAAGCGTTGCATAAAAAGGAAGATCATCATAGTCATCAACGGTTGAAAAAGAATCCGTAAAAAGATAGGGAACATAAACCGCAAAGGGCGATCCGTCCATCATAACAGCCACCCTGCCCTCAAGCAGCTTTGAACATAGGGTATCCGGTCTTTCCGTATTTCCTACAGCGGAAAAATACGAATTTATTTCCGAATCCAGAAAGGAAGACAATTCTCCGAAATCCTGTAGATTTTTGATCGGAGCCTCTGTTATTCTTTTTTCAACATCGGAAATAAGCGTTTCATCTGCAACCCCGCTTATATATGCAATAATAACAGATGTTTTCGTTTCCTCTCCGATCTTAAGCTGCTTTAATTTCAGATTAGGCGTCTTTATTCTGCGGCGGATTATTGCTTTATTATCATTCAGTGTTTCGGTAAAGCATTCCTTTGCACCTTTTACAGCCGCCTCCGTAGGCGGTTCATCTGTCTGTCGTCTTGAAAATCCCTGAATACCAAGAGAAAGGCATTTGGATACACCATCTATAAAAACAACAGCAAAACCCGATGAAAGGAAAAAATGGACATCCTCAAAGGTTGTAACCTCACTTAGTTCAAGGGAATTTACAACCGAAAGCTTTAAGGTTTCAAAAAGCTCTGCATTTGTTTTTTCATCTCCGGAATAATTCAGTATCGGATTCATTATCATATGCGAAAGCTGAAGTGAATCAACCATTCCGTCAAGCACACAGACAATACAATCCGTTCCGTTAACCTTACATTCACGAAGAAGAAAATCGGAACAATCCAAAAAATCTGCTTCCAGCTTGTTTTTGTTATCTATAACAGAAGAATAAATATCCATATTCTCACCCAAAAACCTTCAATTAATAGTTTTATTTTTTCAATAATTGCAAAATTTATGCACAAAATATTTAAAACGAATTTATAAAACTTATACAGAAAGGATTTTGACAATTGAGTATAACACTAATCAGAGCAGTTATCATTTATATAACCGTAATTACTGCCATGCGTATAATGGGAAAACGGCAGATAGGAGAACTGAAACCGCACGAACTTGTTATTACAGTTCTGGTTTCACAGGTTGCAAGCATTCCTCTTGAGGACAACAGTATGCCGCTGGCCAATATGTTTGTTCCTATATTAATATTTGTTTCATTTGAAATCATTGTTTCCATTATTTCTATGAAAAGCCTTAATTTCAGAAATCTTATTCAAGGCAGACCTATGTTCGTTATAAGAAACGGAAAGATAGACGAAAAACAGATGAAGCGTTTAAGATTCACAATAGATGATCTGATTGATGCAATCAGACAAAAGGATGTTTTTGATATTTCAACAGTTCAGGACGCCGTTATTGAAACAAACGGCAGTATTTCCGTTTTGCAGAAGGCAGAAGAAGCTCCGGTTACCCCAAAGCAGCTTAAGCTTTCCGTTGACGAAAATTCAACACCGATAGCTGTTGTTATAGACGGCAAACCGGTTACTGAATATTTCAGCACGGAAAAGATTAAAAACAGCAAAATAGAGCTTGTTGTTAACAATGAAAATAAAGATATAAAAGATATAATGCTTCTTACAATTGATGAAGACGGAAACACTTATTTAATACCGAAAAGAGGTAACTGATATGAAAAGATTGTGGTTCGCAGGAATATTTCTGATTATAGCACTTTTAGCTTGCTCATATGAACAATATATGGTAAAATATACCTATATTGAAATTAATGAAATTATAGACCGTGCTTTGGATACAGACAGCACGGCACAAAAAGCGGAATACTGCAACGAGATATCCGAAAAATGGGATAAACGAGTTAAAACCTTAACCCTGTTTACGGATCATTCCATTACGCAGAGCGCCGATGTTTCATTCGGAACTCTGAAATCACTTGCCGAAAATAACAGCGAAAATATAGACGATACCCTTATTGAAACAAAAAGCGAACTTCAACAAATTTATGAAAGTTCAAAAATAAACTTTTCAAATATATTTTAAAGAGGTAAAAAAATATGAACAACGAAAAGCCTTTCGGCTGGAAAGACAAAATCGGCTATGGTCTGGGCGACTTTGGCTGCAATATGAGTTTTGCCTTTATCAACTCATATATGATGCTGTTTTTCGTAACCTGCCTTGGCATAGACCCAAAGCACTATGCCATCATAATTATGCTTGCAAAAATATGGGACGGAATAAACGATCCCATAATCGGTGCACTGTGTGATGCCTCCAAGCCAAAGGGCAACAGTAAATTCAAGCCATGGATACAATGGGGCTGTATTCCGCTGCTTATTTCAAGTATTGTTATGTTCATTTATATTCCGGATGCGCCCTACGCTGCTAAAATCGCACTCTGTCTTATAACATATCTTATCTGGAGCGTGGCATACACAAGTGTTAATGTACCCTACGGTTCTATGCAGTCAGTTATAACAAGAGATGATCTTCAGCGAACAGAGCTTTCAAATGCACGCTCAATAGGTGCACTTATTGCTCAGCTTCCTGTTATGGTTATTCTTCCTCTAATTATTTATGATGAGAATAATCAGCCAAAAGGCAGTATTTTTATATACATTGTTGCTGTTATGGGAATAATCGGGGTTACGGCTTTTCTGCTTATGTGCCGAATGACAACCGAAAGAATTAAGCCAACAGTTAATAAAGCACAGAAATTTAACTATTTTAAAACACTGGGAAGCTTTTTTACAAACAGACCAATAATGGTGCTTACCATTTCGACCATTTCATATATTGCACTTATCATGACAGTAACCTCTTCCATGCAGTATATTTTTATGTATTATTTCAAAAATTCAAATCTTATCTCTGTTGCAACTGTTATTGCGGGCGCACCTATGGTGGTTGCCATCATTCTTGTAAAACCGCTGGTAAAAAAATTTTCAAAAAAGGCACTATGTACCTATCCTTTCCTTGCAGGAATTATTGCAACAGGGATTATAACCTTTGTTAAGTTTACAAACCCATATGTATGGCTTGTTTTTGTTGCAGTAGCCGTGCTTTCAGCCGGACTTTATATGGTGCTTATATGGGCAATGGTAGCAGACAGCATTGATTACCAGGAAAAGAAAACAGGCAGGCGTGAGGAAGGCTCCATTTATGCAACCTACAGTCTATTCAGGAAGCTGGCACAGGGCATAGGAAGCTCGGCTGTTTCCCTTGCAATAGGATGGACCGGATATGAGGCTGCGCTTGGTGCAAATCAGGCAGCCGGAGTTGCAGATAAAATTTATTTCGTAACAGGCCTTCTGCCGTTTTTAGGAACAATAATCTGCTTTGTTTCTATGCTGTTTTATAATATAGACGAAAAAAAATCAAGTACGGAGGAATAAATATATGCGAGAAATTCAATCAATAAATAACGGATGGGCATTTCACAAGGGCGATACAAGGCACCATAAAATACCAAAAAAAGTAAAAAAAGGATGGGAAGGTGTTAATCTTCCTCACACATGGAACGCAATGGACGGGCAGGACGGAGGCTTTGATTATTTCAGAAGCTGCTGCTGGTATTTTAAAGAGCTTGAAATACTGCCAAAAAACAATGAAGAAATTTATCTTGAAATCCCTGCCGCCTCACTTTCGGCAGAGGTTTACATCAACGGAACTCATGTTTGCACACATAAGGGCGGGTTTTCAATCTTTCGAGTTCATTTAACACCATACATTAACCCGAAAAAAGCTACCAAAATCGCCATATGCACAGATAACAGCGAATCAAAGGAAGTCTACCCGCAGACCGCTGATTTTACATTTTTCGGCGGACTTTACAGAGGGGTTAATATAATAACCGTAAATCATGCGCATTTTGATCTTGAATACGAAGGCGGCTGCGGCGTTGCCGTAACCCCTAAGCTGAATGCAGACGGCAGCGCCGACATAAGCATTGAGTCTTTTGTAAAAAATGCAGATGACTGCAGAATTCAGTACAGAATTGAAAACACGGTTATTGAAGGAAAAAAGGCAGCACTTCATATAGATAATCCGCATTTGTGGAACGGCAGAATAGACCCGTACCTTTATACTTTAGATGCTCAGATTGTTAAAAACAATATTGTTATTGACAATGTTACCGTTAAATTCGGTATACGAAGCTTTCACATTGATGCCGATAAAGGCTTTTTCCTTAACGGCAAGCCATATCCGCTTCACGGCGTTTCCCGTCATCAGGACAGAAAGGATATGGGCTGGGCAATAACAGAAAAAGAACATAAAGAGGATATGGAGCTGATTGCTGAGCTTGGAGCAAATACCATCCGACTTGCTCATTATCAGCACAGTCAGTATTTTTATGATTTGTGCGATGAATACGGAATGATTGTCTGGGCTGAAATCCCCTTTATTTCGGCATTTCTCAAAACTTCCGAAGCAAGAGAAAACACGCTTTCCCAGATGAAAGAGCTTATTATTCAGAACTACAATCATCCGTCTATTGTATGCTGGGGAATTGCAAACGAGATAACAATAGGCGGAGAAGATCCGGATTTAATTGAAAATCTTAACGCACTTAACGATTTGTGTCACAGCCTTGACAGCACAAGACCAACAACAATGGCTCAGCTTACAATGCTTGAAATGGATAGTCCGTTAAACAAAATTACAGATATTTTATCCTACAATCATTATTTCGGCTGGTATATGGGCAATGTTAACGATAACGGACCATGGTTTGATAAATTCCATGAATTGAATCCTGAAATCTGTCTTGGTGTTTCCGAATACGGATGCGAGGGTATCTTGCAATACCATAATGATAATCCGCAGATGCAGGATTATTCAGAGGAATATCAGGCATATTACCACGAAAAAATGCTTGAAACCTTTTCAACCCGTCCATACCTATGGTCTACACATGTCTGGAATATGTTTGATTTTGCATCCGATATGCGTGATGAGGGCGGAGTTAAAGGAATGAATAATAAAGGTCTTGTTACCTTTGACAGAAAGATAAAGAAAGACTCCTTCTTTGTATACAAAGCGTACTGGAGTAACGAAAAATTTGTTCATCTATGCGGCAGCAGATATGTAAACAGACCAACAGAAAAAACAGATATTAAAATTTATTCAAACTGCAATGAAATAACGCTTTATGTAAACGGCGAAGAAAAAAGCAAGCAAGCCTGTGATAAAATCGTTGTATTCAAAGATATTGAGCTTCAGAACGGTGAAAACACTATAAAGGCCGTTTGCGGGGAATTATCGGATAAAATGGTTATCCGCCGTGTTTCCGAACCGGATGAAAGCTATGTGCTTAAAACAGCCGATGCAGGAAACAGCGGTTCAAACTGGTTCGATACTTTGGAAACAGACGGCGAAGAGCTTCAGTTTCCCGAGGGGTATTTTTCAATCAAGGATAAAATCGGCGATATTATGAAAGTGCCTGAGGGCGAAAAATTCATCAATGAAATGATAGAAAAAATCACAGCTGAAATGGGCATGAATATAAGCAAGGGCATGATGAATATGGCAAAGGGCTTCACCATTGAAAAGGTGTTTGATATGGCAGGAAGCCGAGTGCCTGAAAAGGTTAAGCCTTGGATTAACAGCAAACTTAATCAGATTAAAAAGAACTAAGTCAACAAAAACCAGCCACGCGTCAAACGCGTGGTTTTCATTTTACGGGCAAAGCCCTCTG
>CAJTZJ010000006.1 GCA_910583925.1 uncultured Eubacterium sp.
AGTAACGCGGCTGCCAAACCGTTTCCATTATACTCGGAGGTTATTTTTTCGCCAATACTCTCGCCTTGCACCAAGCTCGGCGGTTTTATTTTTACTAAAGCTTTTTTATTTTCCCCCGGTAGAACCGGGGGTTTTTTCTTTGCTGAAGAGACAATAAGAAAAGAGCAGACAAAATGTCTGCTCTTTTTATTTGCGTAAACGGACGAGCAATGCTCGTCCCTACAATTATTGTTACCATAAAGCGGGCGGATACTATCTGCCTCTACGATTATTTGGTTTTATTTTCTTTTTGCGCTAACAACATTACTATATGCTGATGTTGCATTCTTGTTTTTGCTTGTTACAGCAACCATTTTGTAAGAGTAAGTTTTACCCTTTGTTGCAACGGCTGTTGTGAAAGATGTAGCTGATGTAGTTTTCATCAGTTTATATGAACCATTAGCTTGCTTGATATAAAGCTTGTATGAGGTTGCGCCATCTACTTTATTCCAAGACAATTTGAATGTGCCATTCTTGTTTACAGTAGCTTTCATTGTTGGTGCCTGTAACTTCTTTGTATTCTTTGCGCTTACAACTGCGCTATATGCAGAAGCAATAGATTTGTTCTTGCTATTTATAGCTCTCATTTTATAAGAGAACTGCTTATTATATGTTGCATAAGCTGTTGTAAATGAGGTTGCTGTGGTAGTCTTCATAAGCTTATATGAGCCATTAGCTTGTTTAATGTAAAGCTCATATTTATCAGCACCTGTTACCTTATTCCAAGAAAGCTTGAATGTGCCATTTGCGTTAACCGTTGCTTTCATTGTTGGTGTTTGAAGCTTCTTAGTATTCTTTGCATTTACTACTGAACTGTAAGCTGATTTTGTGTTGCCTTTTACCGCTCTCATTTTATATGAGAACTGCTTGTTGTATGTTGCAAAAGCTGTTGTAAAGGATGTTGCCGTTGTTGTTTTCATAAGCTTATATGAACCGTCTGCCTGCTTGATATAAAGTTCGTATTTCTCTGCACCCGAAACTTTATTCCAAGACAATGTAAACGTGCCGTTGGCATTTACTGTCGCTTTCATTGTTGGTGCTTTTAAACCCAAAGCAGGAATTGTTTCTGTTTTTGTTTCTCCACATACTTGGCAAGTATAGTTTTTAACACCAGCTGTTGTAACAGTCGGTTGTTTTGTAACTTTACCTGCGTCATAGCCATGTCCTGTTGCAGGAATTGTTTTTTGTTCTTGGATTACTGTATTACATACAGAACAATGCCTTCCTTCTGTTTTGCCTAATGTTGTACAAGTAGCACTAACTGCTTTATCTGTTACAGCCTTATGACCGATTGCCTTAAGTGTTTCTGTTTTGGTTGACTTACACTTTGTACAAGTAAACGTCTTTGTTCCATTTTCTGTACACGTTGCTTTCTTTGTAATCTTACCTGCATCATAATTATGTCCATCTGCAAGAACGGTTTCAGTTTTTGATTCGTTACAAAATTCACAAGTGTATTTTATTGTTCCATCTACCGTACAAGTAACTGGTTTCATTATTTCGCTAATACTGAAATTATGTTTACAATTTAAAACACCATCAGAACAGAAAATTGCTGAATTTGTCAATTCTTCATTTCCTTCACCAAAAGAAATTTCGTTCCATTCGGTGACAGTTCCATCATAATATACATTGGACAAACTATCGCATACAGCAAATACTTTACTATTTATGCGCTTAACACTATTAGGTATTGATATGCTTTTTAACTTTCTGCATATAGCGAATGTATAATTATCAATGCATAATACACCATCTGGTATTGATACCTCTTCTAAATTCTCACATTGATAAAACGCACTGTGTCCAATTTCTGTTATACTATTCGGTATTGTGATATGTGTCAAACTGGTACATCGATCAAAAGCATCAAATTCAATACTTGTAACACCATCAGGAATTATAACTTTTTCTAAATTTTTGCAGTTCTCAAACATCATATATTTTATAACTTTAATATTTTTTGGAAGTGTTACACTATTTAAACTTTCACAATAAAAAAATGCAGAATTACCTATGCTTGTTACACTATTTGGTATATCTATACTTATTAAGCACGAACAATTAGAAAAAGCACCAGAACCAATACTTATCACACTGTCTGGAATAGTTACATTTTCTAAACTCCAGCATCCTTTAAAGGCATAATTTCCAATAGCAGTTACAGAATATCCATCTATGTCTGACGGGATAGTTATATCCGATTCTAAACCATTATATTTTGTAATAGTAGCAGTTCCGTTTTTTACTGAACACTCATAATCTCCACTTGTTAATGCATAAGCAGAAATGTCTATACTTACCGTAATACTAAACAACATTACGATAGCAAGCATTAGACTTAGCAACTTTTTTACGGCAGGAGCAAGCCCCTGCCCTACGGTTTCACTTTTTGTAAATTTCATAATTTACCTCCTAATATAAAATAAAAAAGCGTAGCCGAAGCTACGCCAAAAAACGCACAGTTCCAACTGTCGCCAAACAATTTACATCTTACTAACTTAGAAAAAGTATGATAAATAGAGCATGCATTTTTATCAGAAGATAAAAAATACACACTTTAACTAAGTTGATTATTAAAATGTAAATTATTTAGCACTTAAAGTATATCATTATAAAATCGCATAGTCAATTAAATATTGATTTCAATTAAAGAAAACTATATAATAATTTTATACTACATTATAGAAAGATATTGATATGGAAAACATTAAATTTGACGGAAAACGTTTATTTATCTTAGACCAAACGCTTTTACCAAACGAAGAAAAATACATTGAAATGAAAAGCATTGAGGATTGCTGGGATGCGATTAAGCTTTTACAGGTTCGAGGTGCGCCAGCTATCGGCATTTTTGCAGGCTATTCCCTTGCCCTTTTCCACGGAAATGACATTGAAAAGGCAAAGGAATATTTAGACAGTTCGCGCCCTACTGCCGTTAACCTTTCTTGGGCAACTGCACGAATGGTTAATGCGTGCAAAACCGGAAAAAACCTTATTGAAGAAGCAATAGCTATTCACGATGAGGATATTAAAATGTGCCGAAAAATAAGCGAATTCGGCTTATCCCTTTTAAAAGATGGCGACGGTATTTTAACCCACTGCAACGCAGGAGCACTTGCAACATCAAAATACGGAACAGGACTTGGTCCGCTTATTTTAGGAAAAGAAAAGGGATACAACTTCCATGTTTTCAGTGATGAAACCAGACCATTGCTTCAGGGTGCAAGGCTGACATCCTACGAGCTTGAAAAAGCAGGTATTGATGTAACATTGATATGTGACAATATGGCAAGCCTTGTTATGAAAAAAGGGCTTATTGATGCTGTTCTTGTCGGCTGTGACAGAGTTGCTGCCAATGGCGATACTGCCAATAAAATCGGCACAAGCGGTGTTGCCATCCTGGCAAAGCATTACGGCATACCGTTTTATGTTTTGGGACCCTATTCAACTATTGATTTCAACACACCTACAGGGGAAGACATTATCATTGAAGAGCGTGAATCGGATGAAATCAAATCCATGTTTTATGAAATGCCGACTGCTCTGCCCGAAACGAAATGCTTTAACCCTGCCTTTGATGTTACAGACAACAGCTTAATTACAGCAATTATTACAGACAAGGGAATTGCTTATCCCCCATTCAGCAAAAGTTTAAAGGAGCTGCTTAGATGATAAGATTTTACAACGGAAAGATTTTATCCTTAAAAAACGGAACAGAAATAACGGATGACGAGGTCTGGGTTGACGGTTCAAAAATCGTATTTGTCGGCAAAAATTGTGATAAAAAGGCAGACAGAGAAATTAATCTCAACGGTAATCTTCTTATGCCTTCCTTAAAAAATGCACACACGCATTCCGCTATGACCTTTGCACGAAGCCTTGCTGATGATTTACCGCTTCAGCCATGGCTTTATGATATGATATTCCCGATGGAGGCAAAGCTTACAGGCGAGGATATCTATCATCTTTCAAAACTTGCGTTTCTTGAATACTTAACAAGCGGCATTTCAGCCTGCTTTGATATGTATTATTTTCCCGAGGATATGGCAAGAGCAAGCGTTGATTTCGGCTTCAGGACCGTTATGACCTGCGGACTCAACAACTTTAAGGAAAGCATTGAAAAGCTGGAAGAATACTACAACAAATTCAACAATTACAATGAATTAATCAGCTATCAATTAGGTTTCCACGCAGAATACACAACCTCAAGAGAGCTTTTAGAGGGTATTTCTGCTCTTGCACAGAAATACAAAGCTCCTGTTTTCACACATTCAAGCGAAACAGAGAGTGAGGTTCGGGAATGTATTGAACGATACGGAAAAACACCTACGGCTCTTTTTGAAGAATTAGGATTATTCAATTACGGCGGTGGTGCTTACCACAGTGTTTGGGTAAATGACAACGACCTTGAAATATACAAAAAGCGTGGAGTTTATGCTGTTATAAACGCAGGCTCAAACAGCAAGCTTGCTTCAGGCATTGCCCCGGTTTCAAAAATGATTGAAAAAGGCATTCCTCTTGCAATCGGAACTGACGGACCGAGCAGCAACAATGCACTGGATATGTTCAGAGAAATGTATCTGATAGCAGCAACACAGAAGCTGAAAGATAAGAATGCAGCTTCAACAGATGCAAACAAGATACTTGAAATGGCAACAGTCGGCAGTGCAAAATGTATGGGACTTGATAACTGTGATATCATTGATAAGGGCAAGACGGCTGATTTAATCGTACTTGATTTAAACAGACCGAATATGCAGCCGATAAACAATATCACGAAAAACATTGTTTACAGCGGCTCTAAAGAGAATGTTAAACTGACAATGATAAACGGCAAAATTCTTTATGAAAACGGCGAATTCGTTGGTATTGATACGGATGAAATTTATCGTAATGCACAGAAGATTACAGATAGGATAAAGGGATAGAAAAAACGCACCAAATGGTGCGTTTTTTAGTAAATATAAATTATTTCTGCATCTCTGTTATCATTCATATAAAGCGAAGCATTTTCGGCTGTATGCCCAGCTTCGTCTTTTGCAATAAATTCAAAATAAAACAAGAATTCATCTAAAGCAGATTTATATGTGGCATGACCCATTGAAGAAAGATCTTTTATATCAAGAGTACACTCTATTCTAAAATTTGTACCTTTATGATCCAAAGTAAAACTTGGATTATTGCAATCATATACATCGAAACCCGGATCTCCGCCTACACCCGGATTCAAAGTATAATGATATGTTTTAAAATCGCCAAACCAAGTATCTGCATCAACATCAAGGGTAAGATAATAAAGATTTTCCTTTTCTTTATCCGCTTGAATTGAAATCGTTTTTACATCATATAAAATTGCATGCCTTCTTCCCCAATAAATGCGATAAGATAAGCCATATATTAATACGCCCGATAAAACCAATGCAATAACAACAATGATTGCTACAAATGCCCTTTTCTTTGCTTTCATACATTTATCCCCTTCTTTAGATTCATTATAGCAACAAGGTATCATTTCGTCAATCTGCCATTCGTGGAAACAATCCACTGATAATGGATTTTATGTTTTTAATATATTATATCACAGGAAACAGACGAGCAATGCTCGTCTCTACAAATTTTTTGTTTAATATTGTATATTCGGGCGGATCATATCCGTTCCTACGAAAGAACACCTTCCTTTAACAAGGGAGGCATTATTTTTTTGCAAAAAGGTGTTGACAAGCGCGATTATACTGTGTATACTGTTCATATACAGTTAACTGAATAAAAGGAGAAAGATATGCTAATCTTTATCAACAACAAAGACGGTGTTCCGATTTACGATCAGATTTATTCCCAAATCAAAGAACAGATAATAAACGGCACCTTAGAGGAGGACGCTCCCCTGCCGTCTATCAGAAGTCTTGCAAAGGATTTGCAGATTAGTGTTATTACAACGAAACGCGCATATGACGAGCTTGAAAAAAGCGAACTTATCTACACTGCTCCCGGTCGGGGAAGCTTTGTTTCAGCAAAAAACACGGAACTTCTGCGTGAAGAAAATCTGAAAAAAATTGAAGAACATTTAGAAGAAATTATGAAGCTTTCAGTTTCCTGCAATCTGAAAAAAGAAGACATAATTTCCATGCTTAACATACTTTATGAGGAGGAATAGCCTTGAATGCTATTGAAGTTAGAAACTTATCCAAAAATTACAAAGGCTTCAGCCTGGAAAACATAAGCTTTACTTTGCCAAGCGGCTGTATTATGGGGCTTGTAGGTGAAAACGGAGCAGGCAAAAGCACAACAATTAAATTAATTCTTGATATGATTAAAAAATCCGGCGGTGAAATAAACCTGCTTGGAAAAAGCAATACCGCCTGCTCTAAAGAAGATATCGGAGTTGTTATGGAGGAAAACGGATTGCCTGAAAGCTTCAACGCCAAAGAAATTAATTCCGTTTTAAAAAACATATACAAAAGCTGGAACGAAAAAGAGTTCTTTCACTATCTTAACAAATTCAGCATTCCAACCAATAAGAAAATTAAAAACTTTTCCAAAGGAATGAAAATGAAAATTCACATTGCCGTGGCTCTTTCACATAATGCAACACTGCTTATTCTTGATGAAGCTACAAGCGGTTTAGATCCTGTAGTGCGTGATGAAATTCTTGATATTTTCAATGATTTCACAAGAGATGAGAACCATTCAATATTATTTTCTTCACACATTGTGAGCGACCTTGAAAAACTTTGTGATTATATTGCATTTATGCATAAAGGATGTCTTCTTTTATGCGAGGAAAAGGATGAGCTGTTAAATAATTACTGCATTGCTCAGTGTGACGAAAGCAGAATAAATAAAATAGATAAATCCGATATTTTAAGTGTCCGCAAATCAGAGTACGGAGTGAATGCAGTGATTAAAAAATTTGCCGCCACTTCAGATATGAATGTTTCGCCGATAAATCTTGAAGACTTATTTGTTTATATGATCAGGGGGTGCAGATAATGAATGGCTTATTAATTAAGGATTTAATACTTATAAAAAAACACAATCTGGGATTTTTCCTTGTTGCGGCTATATTTTTTGCCTTGTCCGTAATTCAAAACACATCTATGTATTTTTCATATTATTCCATTGCTATGATTTCATTAACTCCTATTTTTACAATGGCATATGACGAAACATACAAGTGGAGCAAATTTGAAGCAATTATCCCTGTAAAAAAGCAGCATATTGTACTGGAGAAATATATTATAACATTTATATTTACAATTCCTGCAATAATAATTGAAGCTTTGATTTTTCACTATGCCAAGGGAATAAGCATTGAAAATACGGCAAGTCTTGCATATTTAATGCTGTTTGTAGGCTTTATTTCCCCTGCAATTGTTTTGCCGCTTAATTTCAGATTCGGTTATTTAAAGGGAAAGCTTATAAACTTAATTGTAATTGCGCTGATGGCTTCAACAATTACTGCGATAAACCTCCGAAACAGCACCGGAGAAACGGCACTTGAAGGACAGTTTACTCCGCAGGCAGATGCGTTTTTATTTGCTCTTCTTGCTGTTATTCTGGTTATCATTTCAATTGTTGCTTCCATTATTTTATATAGGAAAAGAGAATTTTAATTTGAAAACAGAGTGATGAGGTCATCTTCCCTACAATATATAAAAAATAAAACTCCCTTGAAAAAGGGAGTTTTTTCTAATTAATTTGCTTTTGTTTCGCAGTAAATGCAACGGTAAGTGCCTTTATGATCTGTTAATTCAAATTCATAATCTATATCTTCAGCATTTGAGATACAGCGCGGATTTTCACATTTTACAACATTGACAATTCTTTTCGGAAGCGTTACGGCTTTTTTTTCAGCCTTTCCGTTTTTAATAATATTAACCGTTACATCAGAATCAATATAGCCGAGAACATCAAGATTTAGATCAATCAGTTCATTGATTTTTATGATGTCTTTAACGACCTGTTTTTCGGATTTTGCATTCTGAATAATCGCAACCTGACACTTTAATTCATTCAGCTTTAACGCCTCATAAACACGCATACCATTGCCCGCTTTAATATGATCAAGCACAATACCGTTTTCAATTTCATCAATTTTCATGAAAGCATACCTCCCCATTTCAGAAGCGTTATGATAAGCGCCATACGGATATATTTTCCGTTTAATGCCTGCTCAAAATATTTTGCTCTTGGGTCTTCATCAACTGCAGTGGTTATTTCATTAACCCTTGGAAGAGGATGCATAATCGTTAAATCGGACTTTGCATTTTCAAGCTTATCCACATCAAGAATAAACGCATCCTTATGTTTTAAATATTCATCCTCAGAGAAGAAGCGTTCACGCTGAATGCGGGTCATATAAAGAATATCAAGAGAAGGCATTGCAGCTTCCATATCCTCGGTTTCAAGATATTCCATTCCGTTTTCATCGAGATAATCCTTTTTGATATAATCAGGAACAGAAAGTTCCTTCGGAGAGATAAGTACAAATTTGATATTGCTGTAACGGCACATTGCTTTAATAAGGCTGTGAACTGTTCTTCCGAATTTCAAATCGCCGCAAAGACCGATTGTTAAGTTATCAAATCTCCCCTTTTCGCGGAATATGGTAAGCAAGTCCGTCAGGGTCTGGGTTGGATGACTGTGACCGCCATCGCCTGCATTGATAACAGGAACATCGGTTTTATAGGACGCAACTCTCGGCGCACCCTCAAGCGGATGACGCATGGCAATGATATCTGCATAACAGGAAACGATTTTAATCGTATCCCCTACGGTTTCGCCCTTTGAGGCGCTGGAAGATGCCGCTTCTGAAAAACCGAGAACATTTCCGCCAAGCTCCATCATTGCAGCTTCAAAGGAAAGCCTTGTTCGTGTGCTTGGTTCAAAGAAAAGCGTTGCAAGCTTTTTGCCACGGCAGGCATCTGAATATTTTTCTTTATGATTAATGATATCCATTGCAAGCGCAACTAAATCATCTATTTCTTTTACAGATAAATCTGTTGTATCTAACAAGTGACGCATATTTATAGTCCTTTCAAATAAGATTTATCCTTTACCGTCTTATGCTTTTGCACCGTTTATTTCAAGATATTTCTTTATACGCTCAACATTTTCACGGTTTGCTTCATCCTCTTCAAGATATTCGATAATATCATAAACATCAACAACGGAATAAACGGGAAAATCATACTCATCGGCAACCTCAGCAATTGCAGATTTATCAGTCTGACCTTTTTCTTTTCTGTCTACCATAACGAAAGTAGCGGCAACCTTTGTACCCTCAATCCCTGAAAGAATTTCCATGCTTTCTCTGATAGCCGTTCCGGCAGTTACAACATCTTCTACAATAACGATTTCCTCGCCTGCCTGCGGCTTATAGCCAACAAATACACCGCCCTCGCCGTGATCCTTCTCTTCTTTTCTATTGAAAAAGAAAGGAACATCAAGACCTTCTTTTGCAAGAGCTACTGCAACGGAAACAGCAATCGGAATACCTTTATATGCCGGACCGTAAAGAACTGCCCTTTTATTGCCAACCTTTTCAAAATAAGCCTTTGCATAAAACTCGCCGAGCTTCTGAATCTGCTCGCCTGTTTTGATATCGCCAGCATTAATGAAATATGGGATTTTTCTTCCGCTTTTGGCTGTAAAATCGCCGAATTTCAAAACGCCTGCATCTTCAAGAAACTTAATAAACTCTCTTTTATAGCCTTCCATTTTATATCCTCCAATATGTTAAACATTTATCTTAGCCTACAAATTCCTTAACGCATCTTCTGTATGCGGCAACAGGATCCTCTGCCTGTGTAACAGGTCTGCCGACTACAATATAATCAGAGCCGATTTCTCTTGCCTTTTCAGGTGTTGTTACTCTTACCTGATCGCCAACCTCGCCGTCTGCAAAACGAACACCGGGAGTAACCGTTATAAACGGCTTACCGCAGGCATCCTTAACCATACCTGCTTCCAGAGGAGAGCATACAACACCATCAAGCCCTGCGGCTTTAGCATTTTCTGCATATTTAACGATAGTATCATTTATTGACGCATTTATAAGAAGCTCATTCTGCATTCTTTCCTCGCTTGTTGAGGTTAACTGAGTTACAGCAATAAGAATCGGACGAGTGCCGTCCTCCTTAGTTAAGCCCTCAACAGCTGCCTTCATCATATCCACTGTGCCTGCAGCGTGAAGATTTGTCATATCAACATCAAGCGAAGATAAAACAGACATAGCCTTTTTAACTGTGTTCGGAATATCGTGAAGCTTTAAATCAAGGAAAATCTTATGTCCTCTTTTTTTAATTTCCTTAACGATAGACGGACCCTCAGCATAATAGAGCTCCATACCGATTTTTACAAAAGGCTTTTCCTCTGTAAACTGATCAAGAAAATCAAAAGTGTCTTTTGCACTGCTGAAATCGCAGGCAATAATTACATCCTTACCCATTAATCAACCACTCCTATAATATCACTTAATTTATTTATACCAAGCTTTTCGCATTCCCTTGGCAATCCTTCTATAATCGTTTTGCAGACATAAGGATCTACAAGATTTGCTGCGCCAACCTGAACGGCTGTTGCACCAGCCATCATCATTTCGATAACATCCTTTGCCAAGGAAACACCGCCGCAACCCATAACAGGAATATTACAGGCTTTTGAAACCTGATAAACCATTCTTACAGCTACAGGGAAAACGGCATTTCCGCTGAAACCGCCCATTTTATTTGCGATAACAGGCTGTCTGCGTTTTAAATCTATTCTCATTCCAAGAAGCGTATTTATGAGGCAGATACCGTCTGCACCTGCTTCCTCACAAGCTTTGGCTATTGCAACAATATCCGTTACATTGGGAGAAAGCTTTATAATAACAGGCTTTGTTGTTACTGCCTTTACAGCCCTTGTTACCTCTGCCGCACATTCAGGCTGCGTTCCGAAGCTCATTCCGCCGCCGTGAACATTCGGGCAGCTTACATTCACTTCTAAAATGCCAACCTGCTCTTCCTTATCAAGAAGTGCACAGGTATAAGCATAATCCTCAACTGAAAAGCCGCTTATATTGGCAATAACCTTTTTACCGAAGTATTCCCTCATTTCGGGAAGCTCATGCTCTATAACATGATGAACACCCGGATTCTGCAGCCCTACAGCATTAATCATCCCCTGCTCACATTCAGCAATACGGGGTGTAGGATTTCCGAAGCGGGCATCCCTTGTTGTTCCCTTGAATGAAAAAGAGCCGAGAATATTAATATCATAAAAATCCTTGAATTCCTTGCCGAAGCCAAAAGTTCCGCTGGCAGGAACAACAGGATTATCCATCTGCATGCCGCAGAGATTTACAGACAAATCTACCATACAATCTCCTCCCTTTCAAGAACAGGTCCGTCCTTACAGATACGCTTACTGCCGTATTTTGTTTTGCAGGAGCAGCCCATACAGGCACCGAAACCACAGCCCATTCTTTCCTCAAAACTATACTGCCCTGAGGTTTTGGCTGTATTTTCTATAGCTCTGAACATAGGCATAGGACCGCAGGTATAGAAATAATCATAATCCGCAGGCAGGACATCCGTTACAAATCCCTTTATGCCGTATGAGCCGTCAACCGTTGTTATCATAACATCCGCACCGAGAGCCTTAAATTCTTCTTCAAAAAAGATTTCGGACTTTGTATTAAACCCGAGAATAACTGTTGGTCTCTGTCCATCTGCAAGCAGGCATTTTGTTAAATTATACATCGGAGGAACACCGACACCGCCGCCGATAACGAGCGGTTTCTTTGATTTGCTTATGTCATAGCCGTTTCCAAGACCCGTTAAGCAGTCTATTTCCTCATCGACCTTCATCGCAGACATCTGTTCTGTTCCCTCGCCTACAACCTTATAGATTATAGTTATTGTTTTATCATCATAATCGCAAACAGAAATCGGGCGGCGAAGAAATTTTCCCTCCAGCTTAAGATTAATAAACTGACCGGGAGCGGTAATATACTGCGTATCTCCCTCCAGAATCATTTTATAAACATCTTTAGTTAATGCCGTATTTTCAATTATTCTGTAAATATCCTGTTTATACATAAGTAACTCCAAATTAATCTTCTGCATTAATTGTTGATACACCAAGTGTTATTTCTTCAAGAACATCAAGAAGAACCTTTACTGTATCAAGAGATGTGAACATAGTTACATTGTTTTCAACAGCAGCACGGCGGATTTCCGAGCCGTCTGAATGGCTGTCGCCATGGCTAACATCAATCGTATTTATAACATAAGCAATATGACCCTGGCGAAGTGCCATCAAAATTTCATCACTGCCGTCGCTTGTTAATTTAGCACGGATTCTTGTGCGTATGCCATGCTCCTTAAGGAATCTTGCAGTTCCCTCAGTGGCTTCAATATTAAAACCAAGCTCATAAAATCTTCTGATAAGCGGAAGCGCAGTCGGCTTATCCATATCAGCTATCGTAACAAGCACTGTTCCGTAATTGGATACATTAAGACCGCTTGCCTGAATTGCTTTATAAAGTGCTCTGTTAAGCGATTTATCATAGCCTATTGCTTCTCCTGTTGATTTCATTTCAGGGGAAAGGTAGGTATCCATACCCTTTAATTTTGAGAAGGAAAATGCAGGAGCCTTAACATACCAGCGTTTCTTTTCAGCCGGATATACTTCCGTAATTCCCTGCTCTTTAAGGCTATGACCGAGAATAACCTGCGTTGCAATATGAGCCATCGGCACAGAGGTTGCCTTTGAAAGGAAAGGAACTGTTCTTGAGGAACGGGGATTAACCTCAATTACAAAGACATCATCATTTGAATCTGCAATAAACTGAATGTTATAAAGACCGATAATACCTATAGCTTTACCAAGCTTAACCGTATAATCAATAATTTTATCCTTAACCGCCTGTGTAACATCAAAGGTTGGATAAACCGAAATAGAGTCGCCGCTGTGAACACCGGTTCTTTCAACATGCTCCATAATACCCGGAATAAACACATCCTGACCATCGCAGATAGCATCTACCTCAAGCTCTTTGCCCATAATATATTTATCTACAAGAACCGGCTGTTCCGTGTTGATTTCAACAGCAGTCTGAAGATAATGACGCAGACTTTCTTCGCTTGCAACAATCTGCATTGCTCTTCCGCCGAGAACGAAGGATGGACGAACAAGAACGGGATAGCCGATTTTTTCGGCAGCCTTAACACCGTCTTCTATTTTTGTTACTGCCTGTCCCTTTGGCTGAGGAATGCCAAGCTCTGTCATAACCTTTTCAAAGGAATCTCTGTTTTCAGCCTTGTCAATGGCTACAACATCCGTACCTATAATCGGAACGCCGAGTGCATCAAGCGGAGGCGCAAGGTTAATTGCCGTCTGTCCGCCGAGTGATACAACAATACCCAATGGGTTTTCAAGCTCAATAACATTCATAACATCCTCAACCGTTAACGGCTCAAAGTAAAGCTTATCAGAGGTTGTATAATCCGTTGAAACCGTTTCGGGGTTGTTATTGATGATAATTGCTTCATAGCCTGCATCACGGATAGACCAGATAGCATGAACGGTTGAATAGTCAAATTCAACACCCTGACCGATACGAATAGGTCCTGAGCCAAGAACAATAATTTTCTTTTTATCCGAAATAACGCTTTCGTTTTCCTCTTCATAGGTTGAATAGAAATACGGCACATAGGAATCAAATTCGGAAGCACAGGTATCTATCATTTTGTATACGGGGAAGATATTATTTTCTTTGCGAAGTCTGAATATTTCAGCCTCGCTCATTCCCCAGAGCATACCGATAAATTTATCGGACACTCCCATTTTTTTTGCATCCTTAAGAACTTCAATATTCTTAGGACTTTCCTTAATAACATTTTCAAAAGCAACAATATTCTTAAACTTTTCAATAAAGAACATATCAATTTTTGTTGCGTTATAAATTCTGTTTAAATCAACATTAAGGCGGATAAGCTGTGCAATTGCATAAAGTCTGTCGTCTGTTCCGATTTTAATATAATCAAGAAGCTCATCAACCGAATAATCATCAAATTTGCTTAAATAAAGATGGCAAACACCGGTTTCAAGAGAACGCACGGCTTTCAGCAGACTTTCCTCAATCGTTCTGCCGATGGCCATAACCTCGCCTGTTGCTTTCATCTGCGTATTAAGACTGTTATTTGCATCCGCAAACTTATCAAACGGGAAGCGGGCAATTTTTGAAACAACATAATCAAGCGTAGGCTCAAAGGATGCCGGTGTATTTGCAATCTGAATTTCATCAAGGTGCATACCGACTGCAATTTTAGCAGATACTCTTGCAATAGGATAACCTGAAGCCTTTGATGCAAGAGCCGAAGAACGGGACACACGAGGGTTTACCTCAATAAGATAATACCTGAAGGAATGCGGATCAAGCGCAAACTGAACATTGCAGCCACCCTCAATATTAAGCTCACGGATAATTCTCAAAGCCGAATCACGGAGCATATGGTACTCCTTATTTGTAAGTGTCTGCGACGGACATACTACAATGGAATCCCCCGTATGAATACCTACAGGGTCAATATTTTCCATATTACAGATTGTGATAGCAGTATCGTTTGCATCACGCATTACTTCATATTCAATTTCCTTATAGCCCTTAATACTCTTTTCAACAAGCACCTGATGAACAGGAGATAACGCAAGCGCATTTTTAAGCATCAAACGGCATTCTTCTTCATTATCTGCAAAGCCACCGCCTGTACCGCCAAGGGTAAATGCAGGGCGAAGTACAACTGGATAGCCGATTTTTCCTGCAATTTCAAGACCCTCTTCAAGTGTATTGCAGATATCTGACGGAAGCACAGGCTCACCAAGCTTTTCGCAAAGATCCTTGAAAAGCTCTCTGTCTTCCGCACGCTCAATTGCTTCAAAGCGTGTACCCAGAATTTCAACATCGCATTCCTCAAGAATACCCTTTTTAGCAAGCTGAACAGCAAGGTTAAGACCCGTCTGTCCGCCAAGTGACGGCAGAATTGCATCCGGACGCTCATGACGGATGATTCTTGCAACATATTCAAGATTCAGCGGTTCCATATACACCTTATCCGCAATATCCGTATCCGTCATAATGGTTGCCGGATTTGAGTTTATAAGAACTACCTCATAACCCTCTTCACGAAGAGAAAGGCATGCCTGAGTACCTGAATAGTCAAATTCAGCAGCCTGTCCGATAACAATAGGACCTGAACCGATCACTAATATTTTATGAATATCTGTACGCTTTGGCATATTACTCAGCCTCCTTTTCCATTAATGAGATAAATTTATCAAAAAGATATGCACTGTCCTGCGGACCGGGAGCACTTTCGGGATGATACTGAACAGAGAAAAGCTTATTTTCTGCGCTTTCCACACCTTCTGCCGTATCATCAAGCAGGTTTTTATGTGTAAGTGTAAGCTCTGTTCCGGCAAGAGAGGCTGCATCAACTGCATAAGAATGGTTCTGAGAGGTTATTTCAATTTTACCTGTTTCCATATTCATAACAGGATGGTTGCCTCCTCTGTGACCGAATTTCATTTTAAAGGTTTTTGCACCAAGAGCAAGAGAAATCATCTGATGACCAAGACAGATACCGAAAATAGGAAGCTTGCCCTTAAGCTCCTTAACAACATTGATAACCGGCTGAACATCCTCAGGATTTCCGGGACCGTTTGAAAGAAAAAGTCCGTCAGGATTCATATTTAAAATTTCTTCAGCCGTTGTATTGAAAGGTACAACCGTTACATTACAGCCCTTTTCATTAAGCTTTCTTACAATATTCAGCTTAATACCGCAATCTACGGCAACAACATCATATTTATGATTCGGCGTTCTTGAATACCAACGCTTTTTACAGCTTACTCGGCTTACCATATCCGTTGGAATCACATATTCCCTTACCCTTTTGAGCGCCTCTTCATATGGTGTTGAAGCATCTGTAATGAGAACCTTTTGGCTTCCCTCGTCACGGATAATTCTTGTTATTTTTCTTGTATCAACTCCGCTTATTCCCGGAATATCATATTCATCAAGCACCTCGGAAAGCGTTTTGGTATAGCGGAAATTTGACGGAAGATCATTATACTCCCTTACAATAAGACCGCCCATAGTAGGAACTCTTGTTTCAAAGTCCTCATCGGTAATACCATAGTTTCCTATAAGCGGATAGGTCATACATACCATTTGATCTGTATAAGACGGATCGGAAATAATTTCCTGATATCCTGCCATTGAAGTGTTGAAAACAAGCTCATTAACAGCTTCCTTATCTGCGCCAAAGGCATAGCCGTAAAATTCGCTTCCGTTTTCAAGAACAATTTTTTTGTTAAATGGCTTCATAAACAATTTCTCCTCTCAATATCGTTAAAAGGTTTTTACCCTGTAATTTCCAATTTTCAAACGGAGTTGCCTTGCCCAGCGAAACAAATTCATCAGGATTTACAACCCATTCGGCATCTAAATCAAGCAGGCATAAATCTGCCGTCTCGCCCTCCCTGATTACGCCGCCGTTTATATTGAATATCTCTCTTGGGCTGACAGACATCATCTGCACAAGTCTTTCAAGAGAAATAATTCCGGTTTTAACAAGCCTTGTATAAAGCACGGCAAAGGCTGTTTCCAGACCGACAACACCCATTGCACTTTTTTCAAGCCCTTTAGATTTTTCCTCTGCGCTATGCGGTGCATGGTCTGTTGCAATAACATCTATCGTACCATCCCGAACACCCTCTATAAGTGCCTTCATATCCTCTTCAGCTCTGAGCGGAGGGTTCATTTTAAATCTGCCGTTCTCCTGCAAATCCTTATCACACATAGTAAGATAATGCGGTCCGGTTTCACAGGTTACTTTTACCCCCCTTGCCTTAGCCTTACGGATAATATCAACGCTTTCCTTTGTTGAAATATGGCATACATGATACTGACAGCCTGTTTTTTCAGCAAGGGTGCAATCTCTCTCAATCTGGGCCCATTCACTTTCACTGCAAATACCTTTATGGTTATGAGCCTTACAGTATTCGCCGGCATGGATATATCCGCCGTTTAAAAGCGAATTAACCTCACAATGAGCTGAAATTACAGCACCAAGCTTTGAACATTCATTCATTGCCTGTTCCATAAGCTCATCCGTCTGCACACCTGTTCCGTCATCGGAAAAACCGATTGCATCCTTTTTCAGCGAAGCAAAATCAACGCATTCGCCTATGCCTTTTCTGCCCTTTGTTATTGATGCGAACGGAAACACATCAATTACGGCATCCCTTTCGATTATATCTTTCTGCACCTTAAGATTTTCAATACAATCCGGCGCAGGATTAAGATTAGGCATTGCGCAAACAGCAGTATATCCTGCCTTTGCCGCAGCCATAGTGCCGCTTTTTATGGTTTCCTTATAAGAAAAACCGGGCTCTCGAAGATGAACATGCACATCAACAAAACCCGGAATTAAAAAATACTTATCCTTACAATCAAAAACACGATCTGCTCCATCAGCAGAAATGGAGGGGCCAAGGCTCTGAATTTTGGAATCACTTATAAGAACATCTGATTTTTCAAATTTATTGCCCGTAAAAATAAGGGCATTCTTTATTAACAATGCCATTTTAAGCCCATACCTTTCTCATTTTACAGTATTATATATTACGAAGTAATTTAAGTCAATTACAAATTAGTTACAATGCTATATTTTTAATAGAAATATATATTATATTTATATATACTTAAATAAAATACAGGCAGGAGAATGAATTATGGCTTTTATCGCAGGCGCAGGCGCAACAAATGTTGATCTTTTATACGAAAATATGCCGAGAATCCCAAATATCGGCGAAGAAATTTATACAGATACGTTTTCATTGCAACTTGGCGGAGGACTTCCCGCAACACTCATAAATGCAGGCCGACTTGGCATAGAAGCAAGAATTGCGACGGAGCTTGGAAAGGATATTTTTTCAGAATTCGCAAAGGAAAAATTTGAAGAAAATAAGGTTGCGCCTACAAATCTTTATAAAGGCGACGGTATTCCTCTTAATATTACCTCGGCAATTATTCTGGAAAATGACAGAAGCTTTATTACATACGGCAAAGGCAGCATTGAGCCTGACGAAAAGGCTAAAGAAGAGTTTTACAGCATTGCCAAAGGCGCAAAAATCTGTATGATGTCCCCCGGCGGACTCGTTGATGTTTATAAAGAACTAAAAACCGAAGGCACAATTATGGTGCTTGATATGGGATGGGATGATGAGCTTTGCTTTGAAAAATATGATGAGCTTCTCAGAATTGCAGATTATTATACGCCCAACCAGAAGGAAGCACTTGCCATAACAGGATGCAGCAATGCCAAGGATGCTGCATATGCTTTAAAAAAATATTTTGATAAGGTTGTTGTTAAGGTAGACAAAGACGGATGTATAGGTATTGACGGCGATAATTACTTCTTCTGCCCAAGCCTTGAACAGTTTAAAAATGTTGACAGCACCGGTGCAGGAGATGCTTTTCTTGCCGGATTCATTTATGGCTTATTTAATGATTATCCGCTTAGGGACTGCATTGAATTCGGCAATATAACCGGCGGCAAGGCTGTTACTGCCGTTGGAGCGCTTTCAGCATATGTAAACGAAAAAGAGCTTTTGGAATTAAAAAAGCAATAAATTTGCATCAAAAAGTCAGCCGCAATTTCGGCATATCAAAAAAGACTAAATCCTTAAGATTTAGTCTTTTTTGATTTTTTATCAGAATTAAGCTTATCCTGTTTTTTAATTTTTTCAACCTCTTTCAGAAAGCTTTTATATGCCTTATTCCAATCCTCAAAGCTTTTATCATTTCTGTGGTCAGTAAAAATATTCTTGGAGTTAAGATACGCGCCGAAATAAGTGGTTACCTTTTCAGCGCCTGCATAATTAAGATGCTCTCCCCCATCTCTTGATTCCTTTGACCAGTCAATAGGAATTTCCTCTTGCATATAGTTCATATCCATATATTCAACACCAAGCTTCTCGGCAAGTTCGTGAACCGTATTATGCTTTTCACAGCTCCAGTTTTTTACACACGGAGCACTTACCAGCATCAACTCTGCGCCGTTTTCCTCGCAAAGTGCTTTTATATTTTCGATATAAGCTTTATTTTTCAGAGGGATAGATGCCTTTTTTTCAGACGGCTTCATATAATCCTTTATTGAAGCAGATTTCACACCGCCATACAAGCGAAAGCCTTTATCATTAACAATATAATCACTTGAAAATTCGGAAGAAAAATCGGCAAGCTTAAGATTTTTCCAGCGGTCATGATACCTATAAATCGGAAGAAACTCCTCAGCACGAAGAACAAGCGACTGCAAAGGGTTAAATCGTCTGAATACACCATCTGTTTCCAGAACAACAAGCTTTGGCTTTTGATTTTTAAAGGCTCTTCTTACAAAGTCTTCGGAATAAGCGAGCGTCTGAGACGGAGTACAGCATACATACGATGATATACCATAATCATTAAATATTTTAAGCGGAATAAAAGAACTGTATGCCAGACTGTCTCCCACAAAAACTACATCAATTGAGTTATCAGGCTCCGCAAGAAAGCCCTGAGCAGACTTATCTTTTAATCCCTTATTTGTTTTCGGCATAAAAACCGGGGAAAGTGCAAGCAGAATAACTGCAATAATAAGAACAAACGAAAGCGCTTTAATACCATTTTTCAGAAAGCGTTTATTAAAGCGCTCTTTAAAATAATTCAACCTTATACCTCCAAAACGGGACAATAATCTATTTCATAGGCAATAAACAGCAGTATCAGACTGAACCACCAATGGATTCAGTCTGTTTCTATCAGTATCTAAACCTCTTTTTTTGCCTGTAATTTACATTTTTCTATTTCAACAAGGAAATGACTGTACGCTTTATTCCAATCGGAATAAGAAGGATCATTCCTGTGATCCTCAAGAATGTTTTTGGAACTGAGATAATTTCCAAAATAAGCAGTTGCTTTTTCAGCGCCAATATGATTTAAGTGATCGCCCGCATCCTTAGTATCATTAGTCCAATTAATCGGAACATCCTGCTTGAGTGTATTCATATCAATATATTCCAAACCGAATTCTTCGGCAAGCTCTGCAACTGTATTGTGGCGCTCGCTGTTCCAGTTTTTAAGGCTTGGCGTACTTACAAGCATAAGCTGCGCCCCATTTTCCTCACAAAGCTCTTTAATGCTTTTCAGATAAGGCTTATTTTTTATCGGGATTTTTTCCTTTTTATCAGATGGCTTCATATAACCTGACACATTGCCTGGTTTCACACTGCCGTCTATACGATATCCTTTATCATTCTCAATATAATCATTATCGACATCAGATGAAAAATCCGATAAGGAAAGCTTTTTCCAGCGATCATGATATCTGTAAATAGAAAACCGTTCATCAGCCTTGATAAGAAGAGCAGAGCTGAGACTGAATTTTCTGAAAATAGCATTTGTTTCAAGCACAACAACCTTTGGCTTCTGGCTCTTAAATGCTTTTCTTAAGAAATCCTCGGAATAGTCAAGCGTTTGCTTCGGCGTTCCGCAGACATAGGAGGTTATTCCATAATCATTCCACATCTGAAGCGGAATAAAGGTACAGTAGGCTTCACTGTCTCCAACAATAATAACATCTATTGTACCTGCAGGCTCTGCCAAAATTCCGTTTGCAGATGAATCTCTTAAATCCTTATTGGTTTTCGGCATAAAAACCGGAGAAAGAGCGAAAAGAAGCCCTAAAATAACAAGTATAAATACAACAGCTTTGCAGCTATGAAGCAGAAAGCGTTTGTTAACACGCTCTTTAAAATAGCTCATATTCAGCTCTTCCCTCCTTTAATCAGAAATTAGCATAGATAGGATCAACCGGATCATAGCCGATTCCATACGCACCGAAAATAAAAATAAATAATACAAGAGCAGTAAAAATAACCCAGCGAAGAATGATATTCTTTTTCTGAAGCTCATTTCTTATATTAATGCCCTTTTCATTAATAATACTTACAACAAAAATAATAAGAAGTGTAACACCTACAATAATAAGGTCTTTAACATCAACGCCAAGTGCCTTTAAATATCCTTCCTGAATTTCACCGAAGCTGAAATCTGTTACCAGCTTTTTGAACATTAAAAAGCCGGCTTTCAGACCATGCACACGGAAGAACATCTCGCCGATTACAACAAATATTGTTGTACGGACAATCTGCATAGCCTTATAAGCAAAACATTCCGTATTAATATGCAGCTTATCATTTATATTCTTTGAAAACGGAGCAATGATATTGCCCGATAAAATCAAAGCAAAGTGATACATACCGAAGAAAATATAGCTCCAGGCCGCACCATGCCACAAGCCGTTGCAGAACCAAACTGCAAAAAGAGCAATCGCACCTGCAATAAGAGGTCCGAAATGATTTCCGAGCTTCTTTCTTGCCGAAGTTGTTAAATTTTTCATCGGCTTTGACATTGAGATCGGATAGAAAATATAATCTCTGAACCACGCACCGAGTGTAATATGCCACCTTTTCCAGAATTCGGAAATAGACCTGGAAAAGAAGGGTCTTTTGAAATTTTCAGGCATTGCTACGCCGAAAATCTGAGCTGAGCCGCAAACGGCATCCATAGTACCCGAGAAATCCATATAAAGCTGGATAGTATAGGCAATGGCACCAACTGCAATCGTAAAACCGCCGAATTCTTTGTAATCCTTAAAAATTGTTTCAACTAAAACATTAAGTCTGTCAGCTACAACTACCTTTTTCATCATACCGAAAGCAATACGCTGAAGACCAAGCGTTAAATTCGTATAGCTGATCTGCTTTGCCTCATAAATCTGCTCTGCCGTATCTGCATACTTACAGATAGGACCTTCAACAATCTGTGGGAAAAAGCTCATATAAAGAGAAATTCTTAAATAATTTCTGTCTGCTTTTATTGCACCGTGATAAACATCAAGAATATAAGACATCGCCTGCATTGTAAAGAAGGAAATACCGATAGGAAGAATAAACTTCGGTATGCCGATTTCAAACGAAGAGCCGCATGCCTTTATAAGCGAGTTTACATTTCCCAGGAAAAACGGAGTATATTTCAGCACAAGAAGCGTACCTATATGTACTACGGATGCAAAGAAAATAACCCAGCGCTGACGAGTCTGATAAGCTTTTTTGATTGCTTTTTTCTCTGCTCTGTCCTTAGCTGTTTTGGCTTCTGCCTTTCGTTTGGCATTCAGCTTGTCCAGCCACAGACCAAACAGATAAATCGAAAGTGTTGCCAACAGAAGAAAAACAGTAAGTTTTCCGCTTATGAGCCAAAAGAAACCATACCCTGCGGCAAGAAGAAACCATCTTCTTGCCTTCTGAGGCAGCAGCCAATAAACAACAATTGCTGCAGGAAGAAAAATTGCCAGATAAGCTACTGAAAAATACGAGGTCAGCTTAGGCACTAAGCCTGCATTAAATAGAGTTGATATCGCATCCATTTAGTCTTCCTCTTCAAGCCTCTTAATCATTTTCCACATTGCTTCCGCTGAATTGAAGTTTGACGGAATAATTTCCACTGCCGGAACAGTTATATCAAATTCATCCTCAATCTCTGCAACAAGAGAGATGATTGAAAGTGAATCAAGATGATGGGCATCAATAAGATCCGTACAGGTTTCATAATCAATTCCCGGCTGAATATCCTCTAAAATTTCAATAAGTGTTTCCATAATTATAATTCCTTTCAAAATAAATATTTAATAAATAGGTGTATTAAGATTGTATGTTTCAAATTTATCCCTTACCTTAACCGCATTTCCGTTTTCATCAATCAGATAAACAGACGGAATATCTCTTGTTAAGAACAGAGAAATACATTCTATCATACAATAAGCACCTGTGTTTTCAAAAACCAAGGTATCGCCGATTTCAATTTCAGGCAATGCGGCATTTTTTACAATAATATCATTCATTGAACATAAAGAGCCGCATATATTCCATTCTTTATCAACGATTTTATCTGCCTTGCCTGCAACAGACAGTTTTGGCATTCTCATAGCCATATGCTGGCCAAAATAAACAATATGGTGCATACCGCCGTCACAAAGCAGATAGCCGACACCCTTATTTATTTTTTTATCCACAATATGTGTATAATACTTTCCACAGGAGGCAGCGATTGAACGACCGACTTCAAGCGTTATCACAGGCTTCATCTGCATATCATTTATTGCCTCGGAAAAGCCTTTTAAAAGCGCTTCCTCATCAAGCTCTTCATCTTCAAAATATGCAACAGGAAAACCTGTTCCATATTCAAGTTCTTTTGCTTCAAAGGATAAATCCTCTTTAAGATGAATCAGGAAAGCATCAAGCTTTGCAAGCTCCCTTTTATATTTTTTAACAGAGGTTTTCTGTGTGCCTGAAAAATACTGAATTCCAAGAATATCAATATTTTTATGCAATCCCCTGTTTTTAACAATATCATCAATATCCTCTTTATTTATACCAAATTGGCTTCCGTTTGTGAGCCTTAAAAGAAGTTGGAGCCTTCTTCCGTATTTTTCGCTTAAGCTGCAAAGCAAATCATACTGCGTTAAGGATTCAACTGTAAATATACCATTAAAGCTTTTATCCGCAGCAAGCTCCTCAATAAATTCCGGCGTTTTATAAACCCCCGAGATAACTGTTTTTTCAGAGGGAACACCAAGCTTTTTGCATACCGCTTCCTCGCCGGGAGAGCAAACCTCAAGCCTTTCAACACAGCCTTCAATTTCTTTTATAATAAATGTATTTGCCTTAACCGCATAACAGAGTGAAACCTCGTTCGGCAAACGGCTTTTAAGATAATCAACACGGTTTTTAAGAACGGATATATCAAAAGTATAAAAAGCCGTTGAATTTTCAGCTAAAAGCTGCTTTTCAAAATCTTTCATTACCTTCTCCCCATTTCCTGAAGCTGCTTTCTGTCTACCTTGCCGTTTTTTGTTAACGGCATTTCCTCTATCTGTCTTATCATACCGGGTATCATAAATACAGGAAGCGTGCTTCTCATTATTGCAAGAAGTTCTGTTTTTTCGATTGAACCTATATAAAAACCCTTAAGCTTTGACTTTTTTTCATCAAAAACACATACACAGCGCTCAACGCCGTCTATAGCAGCCATTGCATGCTCAATTTCTTCAAGCTCAATACGATGACCCATATATTTTATCTGAAAGTCTTTTCTGCCGCTGAAAACCAGCTCTCCGTCTTCATTATAGACTGCAAGATCGCCTGTTCTGTAAATAAACTCCGGATAATTAGGATTCAGCGGATTCTGAACAAAGCTTTTTGCCGTTTGCTCCCAAGCGGCATAATAGCCGAGAGCAAGCGCCGTTCCTCTTACACAAATTTCTCCTGCTCTGCCTGATTCGGTTACAAGCTGATTATTTTCATCAAGAAGGAAAACATCTTCATTTTCAAAAGCTCTGCCGATTGGAATACCCGCAGAATAATCACGATTCTTTTCAAGAATATGATAAGTACAGTTGCAGGTAATCTCTGTAGGTCCGTAAAGGTTTACAAGAGTTGCATTCGGAAGATGACTTTGCCAGTTCAAAAGATGCTTGTACGGCATTACCTCGCCGCTGAACAATATTTTTCTGACAGTTTCGGGTGTCTTATAATCAAGACCATGCAGTGTACTGATAAGGCATAATGCAGACACAGCCCATATCATAACAGTTACTTTATTTTCGCAAAGATAGTCAATAAGCTCTACGGGAGCAGAAAACAATCTTCTTGGAACAATAACAAGATGCCCCCCCATTTTTAAGGAAGAATATATATCCTTAACGGAAACATCAAAATCAAACGGGGCCTGATTTGCTATAATATCATTTCCGTTTATGTCGAATGTTTTCGTAAAAACATCTATGAAATCCATAACACTTCTATGGCAGACAACGATACCCTTAGGAACACCTGTTGAACCGGAAGTAAAATTTGCATAAAGAGGGTCGGTATCAATCTGACTTTTTCTGATTTCGGAAAGCCCGTTTTCATTAACAGAACATTGCACTGCATCTTCAATCAGAATTATTTCGCCGTCAAAATCAATTTCCTTTGCCTTGTCAAAATGCTCTTTATCGGTCAGCAAAGCAGCAGGCTTTAAGGCTTCAAAAATCTTATTTTTTCTATCATTCGGCATTTCAAGGTCAACAACAGAATAGAAATTTCCGCTGTATACAACTCCGAGCATTGCCGAAAGCAAATCTACACTTTTCTCCATAAAAAGAGAAATTGCCCTATTTTTCGCACCGAACCTTAAAAGAAAAGAACCGATTTGTTTAGCCCTTTCCGACAGTTCGGAATAAGTTACACTGACATCATAATCCGATGCCGCGATTTTATCAGCATTAACAGCTGCATTATATTCTAAATATTCAAGTACATTTTTCATAAGTTAGCCTCATTAATTTTATTAACCGTACTATAAATCGTACCAACTGTACTACAATGCTTAATACAGATTTCTTATACATAATACAACACCGTTCAAAAAATGTCAACAAAGAAAAAGCAAAGAAATTATTAAGAAAAGTTAAGATACAATTAAGTTATAAATAAACCTTTTAAGTTACATAATGTAACATTTTATATTGTAACAAACTGTTACAATATAGTCAAGGGGTGAACGCTTTTTGAAGGGATTAAAAATAATTCGTAAAGAAAGAAATCTAAACCAGCAAAAAGTTGCTATTGACCTTAATATAAGCCGAGAAGCATTATCACATTATGAAAACGGAAAAAGAGAACCGTCCCTTGATATGTTGATTAAACTATCTGACTATTTTAATGTTTCAATAGACTTTCTGATTAAAGGCGAAGAGTTCAAAAAAAGATAAACCAAATCTTTGGCAATACTATATTATAATTTTATTCTTACTTTTAAGTGACTGTTATCTTACGATTTTGTAAGATAAAAAAACAAGGCGTTCATTGACGCCTTGTTTTTTTATTATCGGTTGAATACGATGATGTTCTTATTTGGCAATTTCAGAAATTATATCTGCACAGGCTTCATAACCAAAAGCACTGCTGTTCAGGCATATGTCATAATTCTGTGCTTTGCCCCATTGCCTGTCTGTATAATAATTATAATTTATGCTTCGTTTTTTATCCGTCATTTTCATAAGCTTTAACGCTTCCTTTTCGGAAACATGATTTGAAGCCATAACCTTTTTTATTTTCTCTTCCGCTTCACCATAAACAAAAACATGAAGAGAATTTTCATAATCGGCAAGTATATCGTCAGCACATCTTCCAACGATAACACAAGGCCCCTTTTCGGCAATTTCAAGTATTATTTTTCTTTGAACGGAAAATATGTAATCATTCATTGAAGAGCCTGATCTGTCTCTGCCAACAACAGAATAAGCAAAAATACTTTTTGACGGAGAATATTCGCCGTTTTTCTCAATATAATCTTCGGTAAAGCCTGTTGCTTCGGCAACCTTAGCTATAATTTCTTTATCATAATAAGAAATCCCCAGCTTTTCGGCAACCATTTTGCCTATCATTCTGCCGCCGCTGCCATATTCACGGCTTATTGTTATTATGCTTTTCTTCATATTTACCCCTCCACAAAAGCAATATTTTACTTATAACAACTACATTATAGCATAAAAGAATGAATAAATAAAGAGAAAGCACAGGCTATTCCCGGGCTTTCTCTTTTAATTACATTAAATCGGTTACCATATCCGCAAATTCTGTTGGATTTTCAATCTGAAGACCGCTTATAAGACGAGCCTGATTATAAAGAATTTTTGTATATGCCTTTAATTTATCTTTATCATTTGCAAATAACTCATAAAGCTTTTCGGACACCTTATGCTCAGAATTTATTTCAAGCACAAGCTGTGCTTTCATCCCCTGATTTCCGCCAGGCATCTGGCTTAAAACCTTTGCCATCTCAAGAGAAACAAATCCCTCTGCCGAAAGGCATACTGCGTGCTTTCCGATAGAATCGGTAAATTTAACGGCAGACACCTCATCATCAAGATAACCTTTCATTTCTTCAAGCATATCCTTTGATGCATTGTTCTTTTCATCAAGAGCCTTTTTCTCTTCGTCCGAGCTTAAATTCAAATCATCCTTACAGATATTTGCGAATTTTTTGCCGTCATATTCCATAAGCATCTGAATAGCGAATTCATCAACATCATCCGTAAAGTAAAGCACATCATAGCCCTTTTCCTTAACAGCCTCTGTTTGGGGAAGCAAAGCGATTTTTTCTGCACTTTCACCGCAGGCATAATAAATGGTATCCTGATTTTCAGGCATTGCTTCAACATATTCCTTAAGCGTTACATATTTATTTTCCTTAGACGATTTAAAAAGAATGAAATCCTTAAGTGCATCCTTTTCCATACCATAATTTGCGTATATGCCCCATTTAAGCTGAATACCGAAGGTTTCAAAGAATTTTTCATACTTATCCCTATCGTTATTAAGCATTTTCTTAAGTTCATTCTTAATTTTCTTATCAATAGCCTTTGCCATTATCTTAAGCTGATAATCCTGCTGTAGGATTTCACGGCTGATATTAAGGCTTAAATCAGCAGAGTCAACAATACCCTTTACAAAGCTGAAATAATCCGGAACCAAATCGGAGCATTTGTCCATAATAAGTACGCCGTTTGTATAAAGCTGAAGTCCCTTTTCATATTCCTTTGAATAAAAATCATAAGGAGGCTTTGAAGGAATATAAATCAGCGCATCAAAGGTTGCCTGACCCTCTGTTTTTGAATGGATAACGGAAAGAGGATTTTCATAATCCATAAACTTATTCTTATAGAATTCATTATATTCCTCTTCACCGATTTCACTTTTATTCTTGCGCCACAAAGGAATCATTGAGTTAAGAGTATCAACCGTAACCTCTTCTTTATATTCGCCTTCCTTTTCCTCATCAGGAACAGAATGTGTCATTGCCATTTTAATCGGATAGCGGATATAATCGCTGTATTTTTTAATAAGCTCAGAAAGTCTGTATTGCTCAAGGAACTGAGAATAATCGTCATTATCCGTATCCTCCTTGATATAAAGCGTAATTACGGTACCTGCTTCATCCTTTTCGCATTCTTCAATTGTATAACCGTCTGCACCCTCAGAGGTCCATTTATAAGCCGTATCTGCACCGAATGCCTTTGAAACGGCCTCAACCTTTGAAGCAACCATAAATGAGGAATAAAAACCTACACCAAACTGACCGATAACCTCAATATCATTCTTCTTTGCTTCTTCGTTATCCTTCTTAAAGTTAAGAGAGCCGGATTTGGCAATCGTGCCGAGATTCGCTTCAAGCTCTTCAGCAGTCATACCGATACCGTTATCTGAAATAGTAATTGTGCGTGCATCCTTATCTGCAGCAACCATTATTTCAAAATCGCTTTTTGACATACCGACACTGTCATCCGTTAAAGACTTAAAATAAAGCTTATCAATCGCATCGGACGCATTTGAAATAAGCTCACGAATAAAAATCTCCCTGTTTGTATAAATTGAATGAATCATCATATCAAGGAGCTTTTTAGATTCAGCTTTGAATTGTTTCTTTCTCATAAAAATCACCTGTTTTTTATAAATTAGCACTCTGTTGTATCGAGTGCTAATTTATATTATAGCCTTTATTTTCCATTTGTCAACCGTGTTAAAAAATATTTAATATTTTCAACTTGGTACAAACCTTACTTTTATAATTTATATATTGTTCCTAAATTGAAAATGAGTTCGATATAACATCGAACTCATTTTTTGCAAATTAATATGATTTATCTTTTGATTCTACTTCTTAAAACTTCTACCAATGAAAAGGAATGTTTATCATTCTGAAAGATACTAATAAAACATCAGCAACATTTCTTACATGGAGAATATGTGTTTTTTACTTTAGACATAGTTGTTTTCATAGCATTTTTACCCGCACAAGCCTGGCTATAATGATACTTTTTTCCTGTTGGTGTTATATATACAGTATTTGAAGTGGCAGTATTCTTTGCATTAACAACATTGCTGTAATTTGATGTTGCATTCTTGTTCTTGCTTGTTACCGCTCTTATCTTGTAGCTGTAGGTTTTTCCCTTTGCGGCTACTGCTGTCGTAAAGCTTGTTGCTGTTGTTGTTTTCATAAGCTTGTAAGAGCCGTTTGCCTGTTTGATATAAAGCTCATACTTTTCTGCGCCTGCTACCTTTCCCCAGGACAGCTTGAAAGAACCGTTCTTGTTTACGGCGACCTTTAACGACGGTGTCTGTAGCTTTTTCGTATTCTTTGCATTTACTACTGAACTGTAAGCTGATGCTGCCGACTTGTTCTTACTTGTCACTGCCCTCATTTTGTATGAGAACTGCTTGCCGTATGTTGCAAACGCTGTTGTGAATGAGGTGGAAGTAGTTGTTTTCATCAGCTTATATGAGCCATTTGCTTGCTTAATGTAAAGCTCATACTTTTCTGCTCCTGTTACCTTATTCCAAGACAATTTGAATGTACCGTTTGCATTTACGGCTACCTTTAATGTAGGTGTCTGTAATTTCTTCGTATTCTTTGCATTGACAACTTTACTGTAAGCAGATTTTGTATTGCCTTTTACAGCTCGCATTTTGTAACTATACTGTTTACCGTATGTTGCAAATGCTGTTGTGAATGAGGTAGCAGTTGTTGTTTTCATCAGCTTATATGAGCCATCTGCCTGTTTGATATAAAGCTCATATTTTTCTGCGCCTGAAACCTTATTCCAGGACAACTTGAATGTACCATTTGCATTTACGATTGCTTTAAGGGTTGGTGTAGATAATTGTGTTAAAGCAACAAATTTTCTGCCGTATTCCTTAGCATATTTTTCTGCAGTTGAGCCTTTATAGCCATGAATTGCTGCACCTTTGACGATTGTAAAGTCACAGGTTTTATCCCCCGGATTGCAGAGTTCACATATTTTGCAATTTTTGTTCAGGAAAGTTATATTTTTAAGGTTTTTACAATCCTGAAAGGCTTGATGCTGTATGCTTTTAACACTTTCGGGAAGTGTAATATCGGTTAAGCCGGAACAGTTATAAAATGCAAATCTGCCGATTTTTGTTACACCGTTCGGCACCTTAGTTGTTTTACAACCCGCAATCAAATTGCCCGTTGCTTTTTCAATAATAGCATTGCAGTTATTCCTGCTGTCATAATATTTATTATCAGAAGCAACTTTTATTGCAGTGATATTCGGGCAATTGAGAATAACCATATCATCTATTTCCGTTACACTTGCAGGAACAGAAAGACTTTTTACAATTGTATTGTCATTAAATGAAAAATTTGAGATTCTGGTTACCTTTTTTCCCGAAATTGTATCCGGAATCACAACATCTTCCCCTTTGCCGGAATAGCCGACAATTTTCACTGTGTTCTCACCGTTTTCAACATAATTTTCGGCATATCTGATACCATCCTCTGTTACCAAAGCAGTAGCAGCAAATGCAGAAATACCCATTCCCGATGCTAAGCTGACAAGCATAACAATAGCTAAAAGCAAGCTTGCAATCTTTTTCATAAATTTTACTCCTTATACCAATAAAAAATAATTTACAAAACTGATTATATCGTAAAGCAATATAACTGTCAATTCATTTTCTGTTTAAATAATCCACAATATCTTCTTTCGTATTATTCAGCCGAGCATCAACAACGAGCATCAGAATTTCATTCAGCTTTTCGCCTATTTCTTTTCCTTTATAGCCAAGCGCAATTAAATCATTGCCGTTTACTGCCAAATCAGATATTTTAAACGCCTCGCCTGCTGCAACAATTTCATCAAGCTCTATCAGAAATTCATTCAGTTTTTTCAGCTCATAGCCTATCTTAGCCGGATTATGGGCGTACAAATCCGAAATGCGGACTTTAAAAAGCGCCTTTGTATAATCAGCCCCGATTTTTGCAAGCCAGCGTTTTACTCTTATATCATCAACATTTTCAACACCCTGATGATAACGAATAAGCGTTGTTACCTTATCATAAACTTCATTGCTTACCTTAAACCGTTTAAGCACTTTTTTTGCAATATCAGCACCGACGGGAGCATGAAATTTGAAATGATCTATCCCCTTTTCATCCGTTGTTTTAACAGACGGCTTGCCGATATCGTGCAGAAGCATAGTAAGACGGATGATTTCATCCTTCGGAGCAGCATCAACAGCATGAATGATATGGTCATAAACATTATAAATATGCCACGGATTATTCTGAACGCAATCAAAAGCAGGCTTCAGTTCAGGAATTACAACACCTATAACCTCTTTATAGGCATCAAGCACCTGCAAAGCGTTGTCGCCTGCAAGAAGCTTTTTAAGCTCTGTAAAAATCCGTTCCTTTGCAATATTATCAAGAAGATACATATTATCAAAAATTGCTTTTTTCGTACTTTCCTCTATATCAAAGCAGAGCGTTGCAGAAAAGCGAAGCGCACGCATAATACGCAGCGCATCCTCTTTAAATCTTAAATCGGCATTTCCGACTGCACGAATCACTTTATTATCAATATCCTTCTTACCGCCGAATAAATCAACAATACCCTCTTTATGATTATAAGCCATTGCATTAATTGTAAAATCACGGCGGGATAAATCTTCCTTCACATCATCAACAAAAGAAACACTTTCCGGACGGCGGTTATCCTTATATTCTCCATCTTTTCTGAATGTTGTTATCTCGTAGTTTTCACCATTTAAAACAGCCGTAACCGTACCATGCTGCAAACCTGTTTCAATAACCTTAATATTATTCTGTTTTAAAATCTCTTCTACTGTTTCAGGCTTTGCAGAGGTTGTTATATCAATATCCTTTTCCGGCTTTCCAAGAAGATAATCACGGACACATCCGCCAACGGCATAAGCCTTGCAGCCGTTATCAGACAATATATTTATTAACTTTTCTGCATCTTCGGATATTTTCATTTGCTCACCTCATTTTTAATATTTTATCATACAGTCAGCAATAATACAAATATGAACTATATTTTATATTACTTTTTTGTTTTTTTACTGGGCGGACAGGGATACTGCACACTTGAAATGCTATGGCGTGGAAGAACACATTACAGTATGTTTTTTGCAGGCGGAATCATACTGATGATATTATTTTATATTTCCGCGGAAATGAAAAAGACACCTCTATTTAAGAAGTGTCTTTTAGGAGCAGTTATTATTACAGCAGTTGAATTCATTTTCGGAATCATATTTAACATTTTGCTTAATATGAATGTCTGGAACTATGAAAATGTTCCCTTCAACATACTTGGTCAGATATGCCTGCCGTATTCAATTCTATGGCTTGGTCTTTGCTTTATCCTGTTCAAATGGGTTATCAAAGACAAATTCATTTTGAAATCCCAAGCGTAATAATTTCAAACGGCTTATATACAATAACATCTGTTTCGCCCTCAATTTCTTCAAGCATATTAAGAAGCTTAACCTTGTTTTTCAGCATTATTTTTCCGCGTTTGCCATTCTGCTCAGAAAGACGGATAACAGTCATATTACCGTCTTCGCTTTCTTTAAGTGCCTGCATATAGAGAGGCTCAAAGGTATTTCCGCTGTACTCGGCATCCGATTTAACAAGCGGAACATTATACTGAAATGCAAGATTATTTATACCTGCATCAACAGCATTACCGCTATGCGGAACAATCATATAGCAGAAATTGTGCTGACCTATATCCGATGTTACATCAGGGCGAATTGTTGCACGAAGAAGAGAGAGGCTCATAACATTATTTTCAAAGCCCACACCATACTTGCCATCATTAACAAGAGCAACACCTGCATCTGTTTCCGATAAATCACACCATTTATGATGACAGGTTTCAAAACGAGCCTGCTGCCAGGAGGTATTTTTATGTGTATCTCTTTCTATGAAGCCTGCCGAAGTATCACAAAGAGCTTTTCTTGTTAAAACATTGCAACCGAATTCCGCCTTTGCAAGCTTATGCTTTTCATTCCAGTTTACAATATTTTCAACCTCTATTCCCCTGCTTCTTCTGAACAGACGAATAATCATTTTCCATGTTGAATTTTCAGTTTTAAGCTCTGTTACAAATGATGCAGATTCATTGTCCTTTTCTGCAAGAGAAAGCGGAGCTGCAACAGCAATATCAATCTGCTTATCTTTATAATTCGGAAGAATATCCCACGCATCATAGTTTCCGGGACAATCGGAATAAAGCTTAAGCTTATTGAAATCTCCGTTTACCCATTCTCTTTGAAGGTCCTTGTCATAAAGAGAAGCAATGGAGCCGTCATCATTAAAGCGAACTGAATAATAAGGTGTTTCAATCGTTTTGCCTATTTCAATCCATTCACTGTTGAAATACGCCTTGCGAAGATTGGCAGATGACAGCGCAGGAATATCAGGAAGAATCCAGTTTCCTTTTTCGCCGCATCTTGTTGCCGTACCGTTTCTGTTGGGAACAAAGGTCAGCGCATCACGCTTAAAATTAAGTGTATTGAAATACTTGGAGCCTGTGCCGATAATTTTATCAAGCTCTGTTTCAATCTCCTTATAATCAGCCATTGCATCCTCGTAAACAGGATGAATATGCGAACCCGGAAGAATATCATGAAACTGATTGATAAGAAGCTTCTTATATAAATCGGTTATTCTTTCTCTGTTATCCTCGCCTCTTAAAACAGAAAGCATTTCTGCATTTCTGAATTTATTTTCAAGACGGCGGTTTGCACGCTTCATTTCACTTTTGGTTGTAAAGGTTCCGCGGTGCATTTCAAGATAAAGCTCGCCATCCCACATTTCAAGGTTTTTATTATCCTTTAAATTCTTTTCAAGGAATTCGGCACCGCCCATATGCGTGCATTTCGGCATAACGGACAGCTTCTCAAAACGGTGCATCATTTCAATCATTTCCTCAGTGCAGCCTGAACCTCCGTCGCCGTAGCCAAACATATTCATTGTTTGTCCGCCGCTGTCCTTATCAATATACGCTTCCCAGTTTTCCTGAATCTGACTTGGCATATTCCATGTAATAAAATGGGTTGGCGGAACACAGGCAAGTACATCTGAGCCGTCAATACCTTTCCAGATAAAGTTATTGTGAGGAAAACGGTTTGTATCATTCCAGGTTGACATTTTGTTTGAAACAAAATAATCAACACCGCTTTTCTTTAAAATCTGCGGTAAAATCCAGCTGTTTCCGAACACATCGGGCAGCCAGGCATTATTAACGGTTTTGCCGAACATTCTCTTATAGGTCTGCTGTCCGTAAAGACACTGACGGATCAGACTTTCGGCATTGGGTATATTACAGTCCGGCTCAACATACATTGCACCTACAGGCTCGAACTGACCGTTTGCAACCTTTTCCTTTAATTCCTCAAACACCTCAGGATAATACTTTTCAAGCATTTCATAAACATACGGCTGTGTATGTGTGTATTTGAAATCCGGATATTTATCCATAAGACGAAGCTGAATAAGAATGGTTCTTAAATTTTTCTGAACAGCGTGAATTCTGCGCCAATAATAGGCAATATCAAGATGTGAATGTGCTATCAACGCAACATCGCCGTTTCCCCTGTAGGTATCATTCGGAAAAACAACCTCATCAAGATACCTTTGAGCCTCCTCAACACCTGTTAATTCGTCACTGTCAAAATCAATGAAATTCATTGCATTATTAAGCTCTTTATTGAGGAAATTCCTGTAATCCTCACTGAACAAATCACTTTTTGCAATATCAAGCAAAAGCTCAAAATCCCAAACAAGATTCTGAACAGCGTGATTTACCGTTGCAATGTATGCACCCTCAAATATCTGACGGCAGCCGCGAACGGAAAGGCTTTCGGGATTTCTTTCATCATCGGGCTTGCTTCTGTTATAGCCCATCATTTCAAAATGCAGCGTTTTTGCATCATCAATATATGGAGACAGAAGCATTCTTTCTCTGTTCGGGTCAACACCGCCGACATATTTTCCATTTACCTTAACACAGATTTCAGCGGCAGTTTTGAGAGTAAACCAAAGTTCTTTTCCCTGCAATTCCTTCGGAATATCAACATCTGCTTTAATGAAAGCTGTTCCGTCAGGTGTAAAATACATATCGCCTTTATTCAGAGGACGATAATCCTCTGAATAATACTCAAATTCCATTTCGGAAACCTGACGGGCATCACGGATTAAGAGATTTTTTATTTCCCACTTACTGCTGTAAATATATCGTTTCAGCCAGCCGAATCTTAAATCTGTCCATTCCTCAGGGCGCATAGAGCGCCTGACAACTTTAATATGAGCCATAATTAGACCTCCTGAAAATAAGGCTTTTTGCGGATTGCATTTATTTCAACATTTTTCTTTAAATCACGCTTAATTTCGCTCTTTATCCAATCAATACATCTGTTAAGAATAAGGCATTTTGAACATTCTCCTCTGAAAATAACTGTAAGCACACCATTTTCAAAAGAAACAAATTCAATCCAGCCGCCATCGCCCTGAATTTTAGGCGAAAGAACCTCTGCAATATATTTTTCCATAAGCTTACCCCTCTATTATATCAGCCATTGTGCTGCTGATTGCGTCAAAGCGTTTTTCGGCATTTTCTCTGCTTGCATCCTGAACACTGTAATAAACCTTTATTTTCGGCTCTGTACCGCTTGGACGAACCGCCATCCAAGAACCATCATCAAAAACATATTTCAGAACATTTTCCTTTGGCAAATCAGCAACGCCCTTTGAGTAATCAATTATTTCTTTAACATCATCAAAAAGAGTTTTTCCCTTTTCTCTGAAATAAACCATAAGGCTTTCTATTTTTTCTGCGCCGTCCTTTCCTTTAAGAACAAAGGAATTGAGAACATCAAGATAATAGCCGTATTCATTATAAATATCATTAAGACCGTCTATAAGTGTTTTGCCGTGATTCTTATACCATGCAGCCATCTGGCAGATAAGCATAGACGACACAACTGCATCCTTATCTCTTGCGTGTGTTCCGACAAGATAGCCGTAGGATTCCTCATAACCGATAACAAATTCCTGTTCGCCGCTGTCCTCATATTTATTGATTTTATCGCCTATATATTTAAAGCCTGTTAAGGTTTCTTCAACAATAAGCCCGTTTTTTCTTGCTATATTTGCACCAAGCGCAGAGGTTACAATTGTTTTTACAAGCGTTGATTTTTCATTTAATCTGTCTTTTTTCATTCGTAAAACGAAATCCACAAGAAGTGCGCCCGTCTGATTTCCCGTAAAAAGAACAAATTCGCCGTTATTATCTTTTACGGCAATGCCGACTCTGTCACAATCCGGGTCCGTTCCAAGAACGATATCAGCCTTTATTTCCTTTGCTTTTTCAATAGCAATTGTTAAAGCATCCTTTTCCTCCGGATTCGGACTTCTTACTGTTGAGAAATCACCATCCGGAAGCTCCTGCTCTTTAACAACTGTTACATCAAGTCCGCTCAACATTTTTCTTACAGGAATATTTCCTGTTCCGTGAAGCGGAGTATAAACAATTTTAATATCAGACTTTGCTTCGTAAAGGCTTTGCTTTTTAACCTCATTAAGATAGGCGGAAAGTGTTTCCTCGCCAAGCATTGTTATCTTTTCTTTTGAATGATCCCCAAACGGAATTGAAGAAAAATCCTCTATTTTGTTGATAAAGCCGATTGCATTTTTTGCATCCTCCGTGCAGAACTGACAGCCTCGGTCATCATAAACCTTATAGCCGTTATATTCCTTTGGATTATGAGATGCCGTTATCATAACACCTGCATTACAGCCAAGATAAGCGGTTGTAAAGGATAACACAGGAACGGGAACAAGAGTATCGTAAAGAAAAACCTTAAAGCCGCAGTTCGCAAAAATTTCTGCCGATACCTTTGCAAAATATGCCGAGTTATTTCTGCTGTCATAAGCAAGAGCAACCTTGATTTCCCCGCTGTATTTTGATTTAAGATAGTTGGCAAGACCAAAGGTAGCCTTTCCGACAGTGTATTTATTCATTCTGTTTGAGCCTGCGCCCATAACACCCCTGAGTCCGCCTGTACCGAAGGCAAGATATTTATAAAAACGATCTTCAATTTCCTTTTCATTATTTTTGATTGAAAGAAGCTCTGCCTTTGTTTCATCATCAGCAAAGGAAAGCCATTTTTGATATTTTTCAGAATAATTCATAATGTCCCTCAAAAAAAATTTTGATAATTATAGCACCATAGGTTTATGGTTTCAATAAAATAAATAAAAAATTATATAAATAATTTATAATTTAAAGAAGCGATATAGTTTTACCCATACCGCTTAATTTACAAAATATTAGTTTTCGTCAACCTCTTTAAATTCAACCTCCGTTGCACCATATTCATCAGAGGAATTCCGAAGTCTGTTTGAAACCTCTTCGGCAACCTTTTTTACCTGAATAAATGCAATCAAATCAGTAACTGCAAAAACAACAAGACCGATACCGATGAACTGAACAACCTTTGTTTGTGTATCAAACGGATTTATAATACTTACAATACCAAGCACAATGGAAGCAATTGCAAGTGCAACAGTTAAAAGCCATGAACGATGACGGCTTGCAGCAACATAGATGGAATTAACAAAATCAATTATACCGCCTACAAGCAGGAATATACCGATAAAGAAAACAATAATCGCCATAATATGTCGGTAAGCAATACAGATAATAATTCCCGAAATTGCTGAAATCAAGCCCAAAACAAGCGTAAGCTTCGATTTTGTATCGGAAGAAATATAGCTGATAAGTGCAAAAACACCGCAGGCTGTAAATGCACCGCCGATAAACAAAGCCGTATAGGCAAGCATTTTATCGGGAATTGCGATAAGAAGCACACCGAGAACAGCCGTTATTATAATTACAATTATTGAATACTTTTTAATTTCCGTTAAAATTTTTCTCATAACATCAATCCTTTAAAAAAACATAAGGAACGGTATTATCCGTCCCTTATATTTTACCACGAATAAAAGATTTTTTCCACTAATTCTGATTACTTTCAGCAATGATTTTCTGAGCAATATGTTCGGGACAGCGTTCATAGCGTGCAAATTCAGCTTCAAACGAGCCTCTGCCCTGCGTAATCTGGCGCATTGCGGTTGAGAAGGTTGTCATTTCAGCATCGGGAACCTCAGCAAGAATTTCCTGCATTCCGTCGCCGGCCGGAGTCATCCCAAGCACTCTTCCGCGGCGCTTATTGATATCGCCTATAATATCACCCATAACCTCATCATTGCAAAGTGCCTTTACAGTTGAAACGGGTTCAAGAATAATAGGCATCGCCTTTGAAACACCCTCTTTAAACGCAATTGAAGCAGCCATTTTAAAGCTCATCTCACTGCTGTCAACAGGATGATAGGAGCCGTCATAAAGCGTTGCCTTAACACCTACCATAGGATAGCCTGCCAACACGCCCTTATCCATACATTCATTAAGCCCTTTTTCAACGGCAGGGAAAAAGTTTTTGGGAACAGCGCCGCCGACAACTCTTTCGGCAAATTCAAGCTTTTCACAGTCATATGGTTCAAATTCGATAAGAACATCGCCGAACTGACCATGACCGCCGCTCTGCTTTTTATGCCTTCCCTGAGCAGACACCTTCATAGTAATCGTTTCACGATATGCAACCTTTGGAACGGAAAGCGAAACATCAACGGCAAATTTTGCTTTAAGCCTTGCAGCTACAACATCAAGCTGCTGCTCACCGAGCCCCTTAATAATCTGCTGATGTGTTTCATGATTTGTATAGAATTCAAGGCTTGGATCCTCTTCGGAAAGTCTTGAAAGACCATTTGCAATTTTTTCTTCATCGCCCTTTTTAACTGCATTTACTGCCATTGCGTAGGTTGGATTTGGAGTTGACACCCCATCCAGCTTAACAATCTTAGAAGCCGAACACATTGTATCACCTGTGCTGAATCCGGAAAGCTTAACAACCGCACCAATATCTCCGGCAGTTATTTCAGAAGTATCAAGCTGCTTTGCGCCGAACATATTTACAATTTTCCCAAGCTTTTCTTCCTTGCCCGTATTTGCATTATACGGAACGGTTGACGGCGTAATTTTACCGCTTACTACCTTAAAGAAGGAAAGCTTGCCGATAAAAGGATCCGCAACTGTTTTAAAGCATACAGCCGCAAGCGGACCTTCCGCATCGGCAGCAAGCTCTACAGGCTCATCATTACTGATGGCATATTCGGCTTCAGGTGCAGGGCAAACCTCAGCAATGAAATCAAGCAGAAGATCACACGCCTCCCCCGTAGCACCACTTAATGCGAAAACGGGAATAATCGAACCGTCTTTTACACCCATTTTAAGACCTTTTATTTTATCCTCTCTGGTAAGCTCCTCGCCGCCAAAGTATTTTTCCATAAGCTCTTCATCTGTTCCTGCAACAGCCTCGTTAAATACTTCTTTTATTGCTTCAAAACGAGGAATATCATCGGGAACTGCATCAACAAAAGCAACATTCGTACCCTTATACGCATAGGATGTATCATCAATCATACTGTAATATGCAGCAACTTTTCCATCCGAAATAACAGGAACAACAATCGGGCAGACCATCGTTCCGAACTTGGCAACCATACCGTTGAAGGATTTATAGAAATCCGCTCTTTCATCATCCATTTTAGATGCCGCAATAATTCTTGCCATTCTTCTGGAGCCTGCATTTCTGAATGCTTTTTCAGCACCTACGGCAAGACCCGAACGGGCAGATACCACAATAACTGCAGTTTCAGCCGCTCTTAATCCCTCAGCAGCACCCTCGGCAAAATCAAAAAGACCGGGAGTATCAATAAAATTAATCTTTTTTGAGTTATATTCAACAGGGGCAACAGCGCTTGAGGTTGAAAGGGTGCGCTTTCTTTCCTCTGAATCATAATCTGTTACGGTATTGCCGTCTGCAACCCTGCCCATTCTTTCGGTTGCTCCGGCAATATAGAGCATAGCTTCCGTTAAAGTAGTCTTGCCCTTTGAGGCATGACCTGCAACAGCAACATTTCTTATATCTTTAGCGTCATAAATTTTCATAAAAATCCCTCATTATATATTTATTTGTTTGTAAATAGTGTATAATACTTTTTATCATTTGTCAATTTTTATGTTTATTTTAAACAATTTATTCATAGTTTTTGTTTTTATTACATAAAAATAAGTAAATAATTTGTAGGTTTTCCACATAAACAATACACTTTCAATTATATTAATTAAAACGAAAAATTATGAATTTTTCTTGAAATCCAAAAATCATTGTGCTATATTAATTGCGCATTGTATCCACAGGCAATAAAATCACTTAATCTGCCTTCTGGCAGGTTTGGGTTTCTCATTATTGCCCAGAGAAAAATAAGATTTCTCAAAAGCATTGCTCTTGTTGTGTTTTGAGCAAAGCTTTCGGAACGATAGCAGAAAGGAAATACATATGAAAAACACAAAGAAAATGGTTGGAATTGCTTTGCTTACAGCAATTGTAGCAGTTTTGCAATTCTGCCTCAGCTCAATCAGAGTTGGAACATTCACCTTCTCATTCATCCTTATTCCGCTTGTTGTTGGTGCAGCACTTTACGGATATAAGGCAGGCGCATGGCTTGGTCTTGTATTCGGTGTAACCGTGCTTATCTCAGGCGATGCAGCAGCATTTCTCGGAATAAATGTTGCAGGAACAATTGTAACTGTTCTTCTTAAAGGGCTTTTAGCAGGACTCTTTGCAGGGCTTGCATACAAAGCGCTTGAAAAGGTAAACAAATACCTTGCAGTAATTGTTGCAGCAATTATTTGTCCGTTAACAAACACGGGAATATTCCTTTTAGGATGCAGACTTTTCTTCTTCGATGCCATTTCACAAATGGCAAACGATGCAGGCTTTGATTCAGCAGTCGGCTTTATGTTTATAGGCCTTGCAGGAATTAATTTCCTTGTTGAGCTTGGTACAAATGTTGTGCTTTCCCCTGTTATTGTAAGACTTATCCATATCGGAAAAAAGGAAGCTAAATAAAACTGAATATTACTAAGAAAAGCAGGGCTTATGCCCTGCTTCATTTTTTATTATAAAAAGGCAGAAGCAATTTCCAATTCAAAGCGGGCGGATAATATCCGCCCCTACGGTAATTTGTAAGAGCGGACATTGACTTTATAAATTGATAATGTTATACTTATTGTTGCCAAACAAAATTTTATAATGTTTATCCTGTGGTTTGTATTTTTGTCTTTTGATAAAAATGCAGGCTCTAATTTTGCACACCATAGGATAAAAATGGCGGTTGTAGAATTTTGTTTGGCGACAGTTGAAGCCTGCGTTTTATTGCACAGCTTCGGCTGTGCATTTTTTATTTATAAAACAATGTAAGTGCATAAACACATTCATTGACTTTAGCGATTAATAATGATATACTGAATATTGCCAAATTACCACAACTTAATATTTATTATTGTTAAATTGAGTAGCATTTTTATATCCTTTTATAAAAATACAAAGCTCTACTATACTGCTCTTATTTAACAATAAAAGCGTTGTGGTTGTTTGGCGACAATTGGAGCGATGTGTTTTTTGCACAGCTTCGGCTGTGCTTTTTTATTGTTTTGGAGGGAATATAAAAAATGGCTTGCTTTTTGATTGATTTTGAAAATGAATGCGGAAATTTACTTAACGGCATATCACATCTGAATTTCAGCAGAAATGATGAAATCATCATTTTTTACAGCAAACACGCATCTCATTTAACCATGGAGCTGCATAAGGAACTTGAAATGACCAAAGCCAAAAAGATTTATATTAAAGTAGAAGCAAGACATAAAAATGCACTTGATTTTCAGCTTTCATCATATCTTGGAGCATGCATACAGAAAAGCCCAAAGAAAAAATATTATATTTTATCAAAAGACAACGGCTATGATTGCGTTTGCCGTTTTTGGAGAGATAATAATATTTTTGTTAAACGAATAGAACAATTTTGCAATTATGATATATAAAAACAGCAGGACTGCTATTCAGCCCTGCTTAACTTTTACAATAATACTAATTTTTTGAAAATAATTCATATCAATCTCTCATTCTTATATTTTTAAAAATCATATCTAACAATTTCACAGTTTTTTATTCCAAAGGCTGCATATTCCTCATTGCTCATATTATGAAAATAAGAATTTACAACACGAGAAATACCATTATGAGCAACAAGAAGATATGTTTTATCTTCTTGCTTCAAATCATCTAGAAGATTATAGATTCTTTGTGCAAGATGAAGCATTGTTTCACCGCCTTTATAACTGTTTATAAAATCTGATTTAGCCTTTTGGAAAACAAGACCATCTCTTGCAGTACCCTCATACTTACCAAAATTCTGTTCTTTCAAGCGAGGTTCCTCACGCATAGGAATTCCCGTTGTTTCAGAAATATGCCGTGCTGTTTCTGCTGCACGGATAAGCGGAGAATAAAGAATTTCATCAATTTTAATATCATCGTTTATGATTTTTTTACCAAGCTGAATTGCCTGCTCGTGTCCAAGTGCTGTCAACTCAATATCTGTTGCACCACAGATTTTATTTTCAACATTCCATACCGTCTGTCCGTGGCGCGTAAAAAATATATGCAACATAACTCTCATCCTCATTATCTCAGAATTCACAAAAACACTATAACACATCATTAATCAAATATCAAACAAGCCTTACAAGCACATAACTTGTAAGGCTTTTATTTTACCACCTATATTATGCTCTTGCGCAGCCATCTACCGAAAGGATATCTCCTGTTACATAGGATGCAAGGTCGCTTGCCAGGAAGAGGAACGCATTTGCAACATCCCTCGGCTCGCCGATTCTGCCGAGCGGAATTGTTTTAATAAGCGGCTGAATCATAGCTTCGGGCAGAGCAGCTACCATATCTGTTTTCGTAATTCCCGGAGCTACTGCGTTAACTCTGATCTGAAACGGAGCAAGCTCACGAGCCAATGATTTTGTTAAGCCGTTTACTGCAAACTTACTTGCAGGATAACCTACACCTGACGGCTGACCGTAAATGCTTACCATTGATGAGGTATTCAAGATAACACCTCCGCCGTTTTCCTTCATATTCGGAACAACAGCCTTTACAGCATTGAAGATTGCTTTTACATTCAGATTCATAATATTGTCAAATTCTTCTGCAGTAGTATCCTCTATCTTTTTGTTGGCAGAAATTCCTGCGTTATTGACCAGAATATCAATTCTTCCGTACTTGGAAATAATTTCCCCAACCGTTTTTTCGACCTCATCAAAACTACTGAGATTCGGGCAATAGCCTGTTACCTCCATACCCTCTTCTTTAAGCTGTGTAATCGCCTTATCAACAGTATCCTGTCTTGAACCGAATAAAATGACCTCTGCACCGTTTTCCTTAAATACTCTGACAATTTCAAGTCCGATTCCTCTTGTACCGCCTGTTACAACGGCAACCTTATTTTTTAACATTTTAAATTACCCCTTTAAATTTTGAAAAGAATTATAAAAATCTTTTCTTAATTATACTATAACACCAAAAAGTAAATTTGTAAACAAAACCGGAAAAAGTGTCAGGAAATTACAAGATATGCAGTATAGCAATAAAACTATGCGCAGCAGGCGATGTATCTTTTTAAAATACAAAAAAAACAGGACTGTACGCAGCCCTGCTTTTTCAATACAAAACAAATTTGTCTGATTCTATGCTGATACATTTAACTGTAATGCTTTATAACTCTGTTGATTGCTGTATAAGTATCATAATGGCTTACCTTGCTCGGAGAGGTGTATTCAATAAGTGCCGAAGGGCAATGATATGTTGAACGAACATATCCCTCAATATAACCCTTTGTTGTTCCATATCTATCCACATGTCTTTCCGAAAGCCGCATAGTATTTCCGAATATTGTGCATAAATCGCTTGTACCATATGTACCGTCAAGCCAGCCGTGAAAATCGGTATATACATCCGGTCTGTACTTTTTCAGAAGATTTACCATAGCACGGGTTTCGGTTGCTTTAAATGCACCCTGCATAAAATCTCTGTTCATATCAATATGATTTGCTGTGCATCTGCCGAAAGCCGTTGAGCAGGCCCTTTGATTGTTTGTTCCGGCAATTGTTCCATCCGGATTAAGACAGGGAATGATAACCAATCTGAAATTGCCTAAGTTTTTCGGATTTTCGGCATAATATTTTACTAATTTATTTCCCTCTTCAACAAGAACCTTGCCGTCTCTGCTGTATGAATCCTCAAAGCCATGAATGGCAAAATTCATAACATATGTTTTTTTATAGCTTCCGTTCGTCGGAGTAATGATAAATGCTTCAAGATTTCTGCCCTGATAAGTTTTTCCAAATACATACTTCGTTACATTGCCGTAATCGTAGCTTACCTGCGTTGCAACCTGATTAAGAGAAAGGCAGTTGTTTTCATTTACAACTGAAATTTTAACAGTTGATGCTATGCCGTTATAAGCAACCGCAGTAATCTCTGCAGTACCTTTTTTTACACCTGTAACAATGCCATTAGAAGATACCTTTGCCACAGCCGTATTGGACGACTTATATGTAATCAAGCGGCTTGCAGAACCGCCCGAAAGCTTTGTTTTTATCTTATACTGACTTGTTCCGTACTGAATCTTTTGATTTGAGTTAGTTATTGCAAGGCTTGTCGGCGCTTTCCTGACAGTTACCTTACAGCTTGCTTTTTTGCCGTTGTACGCAGTGCAGGTAATGGTTGCCGTTCCTTCGGACACACCTGTTACCACACCTGAACCGTTAACAGAGGCAACCTTTATATTTGAGCTTGACCATTTACGAAGTCTTGAATAGCCGCCGTGTATTTTCGAATCCAGATCAAGACTTTTTTCACCGACACCTATCGTTGCTGTAGCATAATTAAGTGAAACTGAGGTTGGAGCACTTTTTACCGTAATTTTACTTGATGCCTTTTTTCCGCCCTTATATACGGCAGTAATCGTCGCTGTTCCTGTTTTCTTTGCTGTTACTACACCCTTTGCGGATACCGATACAATACTTTTGTTGCTTGATGAATATTTAATATCGGAAGTAAGAACAACATTATCCTGCGTGGCAACTGTAAGCTGAGATGTTTCTTTCAGCCCAAGACTGAAATTCCCTTGGCTGATTTTTACTGAATTTATTAAATATTTCGCACTTACAACAGAACTGTATTTTGAAGTTATGCTGTCATTCTCAGCTCTTACAGCTCTCATTTTGTATGAATATTGTTTGCCATACGCAGCAATAGCTGTTGTAAAGGATTTACTGCTTGTTGTTTTCATAAGCTTATAGGAGCCGTTTGCCTGCTTGATATAAAGCTCATACTTATCCGCACCTGTAACTGCACCCCACGAAAGTTTGAATGAGCCGTTGGCATTTATTGTTACTTTAAGAGCAGGAGTCTGCAATATCATATTGTTTATTGCACTTACAGATGTACTGAAATCGGAATTCAAGCTGCTATGGTTGCTTTTAACGGCTTTCATTTTATAGAAATACTGTTTGCCATATGCGCCAATCGCCGTTGTAAAGGATTTATTGCCGGTTGTTTTCATAACCTTATAGGAGCCGTCGGCCTGTTTGATATAAAGCTCATACTTATCCGCACCTGCTACTGCATTCCAAGAAAGCTTAAAGGTGCCGTCTGCGTTTTCAGTCACTTTTAGTGCAGGCGTCTGCAATTTATAATTGTTTACTGCACTTACCGTATTGCTGAAATCGGATACAGCCGAGGCGTTATCACTGTTCAGCGCTTTCATCTTATAGCTGTACTTTTTACCATATTCCGCAATTGCGGTTGTAAAGGATTCAGCACCCGTTGTTTTCATAACTTTATAGGAGCCGTCTGCTTGCCTGATATAAAGCTCGTACTTGTCTGCGCCTGCCACTGCGTTCCAAGAAAGCTTAAAGGTACCGTTTTTATTTTCAGTTACTTTAAGAGCAGGTTTCTGTAATTTAACATCATTAACAATACTTACAATATTACTGAATTCCGAATTATAACTGCTGTCCGAACGATTTATAGCCTTCATTTTATAGCTGTAATCCTTGCCGTAAGGAGCTATAGCTGTTACAAACGAAGTTTCGCTTGTTGTTTTCATAACCTTATAGGAACCGTTCGCCTGCCTGATATAAAGATTGTATTTATCGGCACCGTCTACCTCATTCCAGGATAATGTAAACGAACCGTTTTTGTTTACAGAAACTTCTAACTCAGGAGCTGAAATCTGACCTGTTGCAGGAATAATTTCTGTTTGAACATCTCCGCATTCTTTGCAGGTCAAGGTCTGCAGCCCATCTTCCGCATAGGTTGCTTCCTTGGTTATTTCGGAAATGTAGTTATGGATATGCTCCGTTGTTTCCTCCTTATCAGTCTGAGCAAACACAACGGATACAGAGCATATACCAATAATCAATATGATACTTGCAAAAAAACAAGAAACTATTTTTTTCATAAACCTATTCCTCCTAAAAATCTCTTGTTATCAAAAGCAAGATTCTGAATTATCACTGTTTTTTAGTATACTACTGCAAAACTGCCAAGTCAATGGACAACAACATTTTGGTTTTTCGTTATCGTGCTTATGCCTTGTGCATTTATATACACAATTCAGAATCATAAAAGGTTGCACAAAACTTTTTACGGTTTTTATGTGTTCTATTGTATAAGTATAAAATTCATCCAAAAGTGTTGCAAAAATTTTAATGTAAATATATTTATCCTTTTTTTGGTATTATCAGAAATATCAAAAAAAACAAAAAGAAATAGAGCCGAACATAAAAATTCAGCTCTATCACAGTGGTTGCGGGGGCAGGACTCGAACCTGCGACCTCCGGGTTATGAGCCCGACGAGCTTCCAACTGCTCTACCCCGCGATATATATTCTGCGAAGCTAACGATCACTTCGCTTTGGTAATATATATTATAGCAGAAAATTTAGAATTGTCAATAGAAAAATTATAGTGTTTTATTAAAAATATTTCACATAATACTTTTGGTGATACATTTATGAAAAAGGAATTTGAAAATGCCATTTTGCTGGGGACGGAAATTGTTGAAAACGGAGGAGAAATTGCAAGAGCAGAAGAAACGGTTGAACGAATCTGCAAATCCTTTGGGGCTGAGAATATCAATGTTTTTATTATCCCCTCTTTGATTTCCGTTACTGCAACAATAAACGGAGAAGAAATTACATCTACACGAAGAATCTACAAAAATGATTTAAACCTTGGCGCTCTTGAAAAAATAAACAGTGAATCACGAAAGAAATGCAACGAAAAAACATCAAACAGCAAAATAAGTTATCACTATAACATTATATTCAGCATCTTCTGCGTTATTCTGGCAACAGGTGCTTTTTGCATATTTTTCGGCGGCACATTGCTTGATGCTCTGTTTTCGGGATTGACCGGTATCATAATTAATTATATGCCTTACAGCAAAAAATTATTTAACATATTTTCAAAAACGCTTATTGAAGCTACAATTGCAGGGATGCTCTCCTTTATGCCGTCACTGATAGGTATAAGCACACATCCCGACAAAATTATGATTGGCACAATTATGCTTCTGATTCCGGGAATGAGCATCGGTGCTTCAATGAAGGATATGATGAGCGGAAACCTGATTGCAGGGATTCTGCAGCTTATAGAAGCAATTATTATTGCATTTGCAATCACGCTGGGATTTTCCATTTCATTAATAATTTTCGGAAGTGATTACCTTGCTTGAAATATTAACCTGCATTATCGGAACCTTTGGCTTTTCGGTTCTGCTTAAAGTATCAAAGCAAAAGCTGATATATACTGTTTTAGGCGGTACGATCTCCGCTTCATTATCATATTTTTTAATACAAATGGGTTTCGGAAGCTTTTCATCAACCTTTTTCGCCATGGCAGCCATCTGCATATACAGCGAAGCTCTTGCAAGAATAATCAAAACACCGGCAAATATTATTTTATTGCCAAGCACCATACCGCTTCTTCCGGGAGGCAGTCTTTACTACACTTTAAGCTATCTTCTTCATTCGGACAGAGAAAATTTTTCAATTCATGCAAAAGAAACTGCTTTAGTGGGCGGAGGAATTGCATTGGGCGCTATATTTATTTCGATAATCTTAACCGCAATTACAGATATAAAGACAAAGTTTTCCGAATAATTTTTCAAGATGATAAAATTTATATAAAATTTTATATCTAATTTTCGATTATCCTCATAAACACTATACTTTCAAGTATTTTGAAGTATAGAAAACCATTCATTTTACCACGAATTTACCACGATTGAATGAGCCTTGATATGACCTATAAAATAACACTCAAAAGACATCATTATACCTAAATGGTGTCTTTTTAAAAAGCAGTCAATCCTAAAACTAACTGCTTTGTATGTAGATATGAAATTGTCAAACTGGGATTTATTTTAATAAATATTTTTCAAATGCTTTGTGCGTATCAAAGTGAACCTCTTTGAAAAATAAAATGAACCAAACAATAAAAGCCGGAATAGCCATATATGATGTTAAAAAATAAGATAACACTGCTCCTATTAACATTATACCAGCCCATGTAAAACACTGATTTTTTATATCACGAGAAATATGAGCTTTATCATACAATGCCTGTTCTTCTTTTGGCAACGAATTAAATCCCGAAACAAATTTAGCCGCTTTTTCTTTAAATATTGCAAATAACACTCCTATAATCACAAATGGAATAACCAAAACTCCACATAGCCAAAACCCTATATTCATAGTATATTCTTCCTTCACAACTTAAGATTTATTATTTTCTTTATCGTTAAAATATTCTTTCAGTGCATCTTTCACAGCCCATTTAACAATAAAATATACACCCAATATAATAATCAGTATGCCTATTATAGCAAGTGGTAACCATTCCATTCATTTATCCCCCCTTTAACTGGAAATTTTCTCTTTCTTATTTATTTTGATTATAGCGTTTCTTATTCCACAACGAACCTACTAACATACCGATTGAAGATATTATTGCTTCAGCTACAATCATTCCCAAGACTGGGGCATTCAGTTTGTAAAAAGCAATGCTGTTTACCATTTTAAATGTATCGTCTATCATATGACTTTGACATCACTTATAACGTTCATCAAAATTCTTTGACAATCGCATTGATTTCAATTTTTCGATTTCTTCATATCTGTATTATAACATTCTCATATCAGCAATACAATATAATTTTATGCACCGATAATCTTATTGAACAGCTCTAACAGACACCATGTCATCACTCCAATCTGAAATTTTGGCAAAGACAGGACTTCGTATCTCGGAACTGTGCGGACTGACAATCATGGACGTTGATTTTATCCATGAGGTTGTAGTTATCGACCACCAGTTACTAAAAAGCAAGGAACAGGGCTATTATATTGAAACGCCTAAGACAAAAAGCGGAACAAGGCAAGTGCCATTAAGCAGAGAAACGATACAAGCATTTCAACGGGTTATGAAGAAACGCCCAAAGGCAGAACCATTTGTGATAGACGGACGGGGCAACTTTCTATTTGTCAATCATAAAGGCAATCCCAAAGTTGCGATTGATTACAATATGCTTTTTGTCCGTATGGTAAAGAAATACAACAAGCACCATAAGGATAACCCCTTGCCACATATCACACCGCATACACTACGCCATACGTTCTGCACAAGGCTGGCAAGCAAGAACATGAACCCGAAAGATTTACAGTATATCATGGGACATTCAAATATCAGTATCACAATGAACTGGTATGCTCATGCGTCCATAGATACTGCAAAATCAGAGGTTCAGCGTCTAATCGCATAAGAAGTATTTACCACGATTTTAACCACGCTTGATAGCGAAAATATAAGAAGATAGACCTAGATATGTGAGGTTTACCATAAAAGCAAAATGCCCGTAGAGCCGATAAAATAAGGCTTTGCGGACATTTAAGAAGATATAAAAAGATAGTCAAAAAGACATATATAATTTTTATTAAATAATTTAACTTATTTGATTAAATAATTCAATTATGTTAAAATACTTGATATATACTTATATATAACTTATAATTAAAGAAAAATTTTACAGGAGAAAAAATATGAAAGTAAGATTACCTAAGCACAGAGAATTTTTGATTAAATTTGAGGACAATTATGATAAGGCTGACGAGGCATGGGATGCGCTTAATCAAATTGTTAAGGACTATTCCGTTGACGGAAAATCAATTTACAGCAAAACCTTTATTGAAGACAATGAGGACAAAGTTAAAGCTTTGCAGGAAAAATATGAATTCACTTATGAAATAATTGAAAAATAAGGCGATAGAATGGAAAAGAAAAAAGTTTATGCTGTTGCAACTGCCCATTTAGACACGGTTTGGCGCTGGAATCTTGCAACAACAATTGAAGAATACATAACAGATACAATTGCTAAAAACCTTGACTTAATTGAAAAATACCCTCATTACAAATTTAATTTTGAGGGTGCATTCCGTTATGCTCTTATTGAGGAGTATTATCCAAAGCATTTTGAGATAATCAAAAAACTGATTGAAGACGGCAGATGGTGCGTTTCCGGCTCAAGCTATGAAAACGGAGATGTTAACATTCCCTCTCCCGAAGCATTATTCAGAAATATCCTTTTGGGAAACGGCTATTTCAAAGAGAAATTCGGAAAACAATCAACAGATATTTTCCTGCCTGACTGCTTTGGCTTCGGATATGCCCTGCCGGCTGTTATGAAGCACGCCGGCTTAAACGGCTTTACAACACAGAAGCTAAGCTGGGGCTCTGCTTATGGGCAACCGTTTGATATAGGAATATGGCAGGGTGTTGACGGATCAAGGGTTTTTGCTTCAATCGATGCAAAATCCTACAGATACAAATTCAGTGACGATATCAGGGCCGATCTTGGAATTATAGACAAAATATCAGCTAATGCTAACCGTTTCGGATTTCCGCAGACGCTTAATCTTTACGGAACAGGAGATTGGGGCGGTTCACCCACTGAAGAGAGTGTTATGGCTCTTGAAAAAAGCGTTCTGAAAAATGAGAAAAGCGATTTTGAAATCATTTCTGCAGCATCAGATGAAATGTTCAGAGATTTTGAAAAGCTTCCGAAAAACATTCAAGATACCTTCCCTGTATGGAACAATGAGCTTGTAATGACAGCGCACGGTGCAGGCGCATACACCTCAAGAGCTATGAGCAAACGGCTTAATGCACAGAACGAAAACCTTGCCGATACTACCGAAAAAGCTTGCGTGCTTGCAAATGCAATCGGTGTTTACAAATATCCGCAAAAGAATATAAACGATGCGTGGAAAAGAGTAATCAGACATCAGTTTCATGATGACATCACAGGTACCTCTAATATGGAGGTATATAATGAAGCATTCAACGATTACTTTGTTTCATTAAGCCAGTTTAAAAATGAATACATCGGTGCCGTAGGCGCAATTGCAAATGAGCTTGACACGGAATGGGTTTCCGAATGTGCGGTTATAGTAAATAATCCATCTGCACAAAAAAGAAAGGATGCCGTTTCTGCGCATATTAAATTAAAGCATAACGGAACCTTCGTTAAGGTTGTTGATAAAAACGGCAATGAAGTTCCGAGCCAGATTATCAGAAAAAAGGGCAAGGAATTTGATATTGTATTTCTTGCTGAGGTTAAGCCGCTTGGATACAAAGTTTATGATGTTAAAGCGGCAAACAGCAAATGTGAAATCAAAACGGATTTAAAAATCAGCGAGCATATTCTTGAAAACAGCAAATATCAGGTTGTTTTCAACAAAAACGGGGATATTGCCTCAATCGTTGATAAGAAAAACCGAATTCAGCTGCTTGACTCCCCTATCAAAATGGCTTTGATAAGTGACACCGGCTCTCTTTCCTATCCAAGCTGGGAAATTCGAAAAGAGGATATTGACAAAGAGCCAAAATGCTTTGCGAACACACCGATGTTTGAAATCGTTGAGGACGGAGCAGCAAGAGTATCTCTTAAAATCACAAGAGAGGCAGAGCATTCCGCCATTATCCAAATGATTTCCTTAACCAGTGAAAGTGAATTCATTAAGGTTGATAATTTCATTGACTGGAGAACCAGAAGAACGATGCTTAAAGCTGTTTTCCCCTTCTCCTGCAAAAACAGTAAAGCATCTTATGATCTTGGTCTCGGTGTTATTGAAAGAGGAAACAATACAGATAACCTTTACGAAGTACCCGCTCAGAAATGGGCTGATATAACCGATGAAAGCAATCACTTTGGTGTTTCTGTTTTCTCGGACTGCAAATATGGATGGGATAAGCCGAACGACAATACACTGCGCCTAACCTGTCTGCACACACCTGCCGGTGCATTTACAAAGGAAACAAGGCAGGATATGCAGGATTTAGGAAGAAATATCTTTTCTTTCGGAATTTACTGCCACAACGGCGGATTTGAAAACGGTACGCAAACACAGAATGAGAATTTCCAGAAGCCGCTTATTGCTTTTCAGACTACTGCAAGAAGAAAAGGCTGTCTTTCAGATGATTTTTCATTTGCAGATATGAACACAAATGATGTATTAATAAGGGCAGTTAAAAATGAGGAAGACGGAACAGGAATTATTATTCGTGTAAACGAAGCAGTCGGCACATCACACAAAAAGGTCAAGCTTTCATTATTTGAAGAAATTCTATCAGCTGAAGAGGCATTAGCGGATGAAAGCATTATCGGAAGTGCGAAATTCAGCAAAAAAGAGCTTACCTTTGATATTGCGCCTTATCAGGTAAAAACATTCAGAATTCAACTCACAAAGCCGGAAAAGAAAGGAAGAGAAAGCTTTAAGAAGCTTCAGCTTGAATACAATTCAAAGGGCTTTACCGCAGACAGCAATATGCGCCATATTATTCTTCAGGGCGGCGGCTGTTCACTTCCTGCCGAGCTATGCCCCGACTCCTTAACCGTTGGCGGAATCACATTCAGAATGCCTGTTTTATCAAACGGAAATGATGTTATGGTCGCAAGAAATCAGATTCTTGAAATTCCAAAAGGAACATCAAAGATGTATATTCTTGCAGCTTCCACTCTGGGCGACAGAGAAGCAAGCTTCTTTGTTGATGAAAGAGAAAAACAGCTTAAAATTCTGTCATTCAAAGCGCCAATCGGGAAATGGGATATGGCTGCACTTAATCAGAAGGCTGAAATCAAAGACGCCTGCCTTGGTTTGGAATTTACGCATACACATCATCCCGAGGGCAACATTGCAAACGGAAAAGCATACTTCTATGTTTATGAAATTGATGTTAGAAACGGCAAAGCATTAACACTGCCGGAGGATAACAGAATTATTATTCTCGCAATGACTGCTGTCAGAAAATTCTCTACCACAACACTTGCAACAAAGCTTATAGACACAACACCTAATCCGGATTACAGATTTGATGAGATACCGCCTATTGATAAAATTATTGATAAGGCTGATTTTGTTACAATCAGAGCCGGAAAAATTCAGGACCAGATAAAAGGCGGAAAAGGCAAAGGCTTTAAAAGAGATAATATTGTAACAAATATTATTCGTTCCTATACAAAATCAGAATGGTAACAAACAAAACCTCTATACAATTTATGTATAGAGGTTTTACTTATTTTAACAGCAATGTTGAAAGTAAAAATGAAAACTTATTAAATGAATGTTGAAAACTACATTAAAATTGTTGAAAAGTTATAAAAGTTTTCAACATTATTGTATATTTACCCCAATTACAAAAGATTTACAAAGGTTACACAATTACTTTTCAACAATTTTAATACAAATTTACAAAAAATTGTCAATATGTATATATGCAAAAACGGCAGTTGAAAAATATTCAACTGCCGTTTTAAAGTCTTAACTTTTAAAAATTACTTTTTAAAGAAGCTTACGATATCGCTGAAGGTGTCATCATCTGTTTCTGAAAAACTGCTTGGAGCAGGAGCTGCAGGAACATCAAACTGAACAGGAGGCTCAACAGCTACATTAGCCGTTGTTGATTTAATCGGAGTACCCGGACCTTTTTCACCAAAACGAGTTGCGATAACAGTAATAATCATTTCATCCTCAAGTGTTTCATCGAAGTTTGCACCCCAGATAATTTCACAATCAGGATGAACTGCATTCATAACAATTGTTGAAGCTGCATCAATTTCCTCAAGACCGATATCGGTTGATGCGGTAATATTAAGAAGAATTCCGCGGGCACCATCAATTGATGTATTAAGAAGAGGACTTGAAATAGCCTGCTGAGCAGCGGTTTCAGCCTTATCCTTACCCTTACCTTTGCCGACACCCATATGTGCATAGCCGGCATCCTTCATAATTGCAGTAACATCGGCAAAGTCTGAGTTAACAAGACCTGTTGCATTTACCAAATCCGAAATAGACTGAACACCCTGACGAAGAACATCATTTGCAATATCAAATGCGTTAAGAAGCGTAATTCTTTCCTCTGTTACAAACTTGAGATTTTCATTTGGAATAACCATAAGAGAATCAACATACTGAGCAAGCTCTTTAATACCCTCTTGAGCCTGATCCATACGGTGTTTACCCTCAAAAGCAAACGGAGTTGTTACAACACCAACCGTAAGAATTCCGATGTCCTTTGCAATTTTAGCAACTACAGGAGCAGCACCTGTTCCTGTTCCGCCGCCCATACCGGCAGTAATGAATACCATTTCTGTTCCGGAAAGGATATCAGCAATCGCATCACGGCTTTCCTCAGCAGCCTTTGTTCCGATTTCAGGCTTAGCGCCTGCACCACGGCCCTTGGTTGTTTTTTCGCCGATAAAAATTTTATGTGAAGCAATAGACTTATTTAATGCAGCCTTATCCGTATTAACTGTAATAAATTCAACATCCTGAATATTGCAGCTAACCATACGGTTTACAGCGTTTCCGCCGCCGCCGCCAACGCCAACTACTTTTATAGAAACTACTTTTGTATCATCGGTATCAATTTCAAATCTTCCCATTTATAATTCTCCTTATGTATAAAATTCTGCTTTTTTAAAAATTAGCCTATGGACTCATTGTAACAGTATTGTAATCTTTTTGCAATATTTTTTTTTGATTTTTACAAATTTTTTTTATAAAGTTTTTGATTTATTCTGAAATTGCTTTGTTAATAATGCACAAATCCGTAAATTTTGTTAAAACATTGGCAAAATTCCGCTAATTTTTTTTACACTTATTAGCTTTCAGTAAAATATATTTGATTACCGTTTGATACATTAAGCTTTCCTTTTAATTTATCATTTTTACGATCCAGCTCTTCTACAGCAGCAAGTGCTTTATACAGCTTATTTTCCAAATCCTTACAATCTCCAAGCTCAAAGGTTATTCTGTTTTTATAAAGAATTGAGTTATTACTTTTATCCGCACTGCTTATCATCGAAACATCCGAAAGTTCTATTTCCTTTATAGCAGCAACAATGCTTTTAATACAATTGAGTGTGTCCTCATTTTCAAATTCAATGATATTTCCGGGAGAATTTGAAACAGGAATAGCGTTTGATATTGCTATTGCTCCATTATATTTATCTTTTGAAGCATTTTCAAGAACCTTTAAATTATCATCAAGTAAAGTATATGTTTTGTCATCATTCTTAATTATATAAGAAGGCTGTGCTTCATTTATTTCAATGCTTACGGTGTCAGGAAGCTTTCGTTTTATCGTTATATCATAAATATAAGGAAGCGCAGTTGTAAGCTTTTCTTTACATTTATCTTCATCAATCAGAAACATATTATCGCCTATGTTTATATCGCAAAGCTGTTCTATCTGTTCTTCAGAATAGATGCCACTGCCTGTAATATGAATTGATGCAATATTAAAGAAAACCGTTAATGAAAGAACCACACCGATAACAGCCACCCCAAAAACAATACAGGCGGTAATAAGAAAATTTCTTACTCCTCTTTTCAGCTTTCTTTTTTTATTCTGCCTTCTTCTGATTTCATTTTTATTTTTAGGTTTTTCAGCCGCAGTATTAAATGTTGACGCAATCTCGTCATTAAAATTATATCTTTTCGGCGGCTCTAAATCCAAAGGGGCAATATTGCGTTTGGGCTCAGGCTGAGCATTCTTCTGTTTCTTCCTGCTTTTTTTCATTATTAACCCTCTTTATGTCTGCACCAATCTGTGCCAGACTTTCTTCTATTTTTTCATATCCTCTGTTTATATGATGAATATCGCCTATTGTTGATTTACCCTCAGCTGCAAGAGCAGCAACAACCATTGATGCACCGCCGCGTAAATCCGTACAATAAACATTTGCACCATAAAGGTTTTTAACACCGTTGATGATTGCACTTCTGTCATTAACGGTTATATCGGCACCAAATCTGTTCAGCTCACTTATATGTTTAAAGCGGCTTTCAAAAATGCTTTCATTGATAATCGTTGTACCCTTGGCTTTTGTTAAAGCAGCCATAACGATAGACTGGCAATCTGTCGGAAAACCGGGATACGGCATCGTTTTTATCATTTTGACCCGCTTAAGCCGTTTTGGAGAAGCTATTTTTAAATCATTTTTATCTATATCAATTCTGCAGCCCATTTCCATAAAAACAGGCATAACAGGCATAAGATGCTGCGAGCGAATATTTTTGACAACCAGCTCATCAGAACAAAGCGCACCGATACTCATATAGGTTGCAGCAACAACACGATCCGGAATTATGGAATGCGCAGAAGGATAAAGACTCTCCACACCCTCTATTTCAATCGTACCTTCGCCTGCACCGAAAATTCTTGCACCACAGGAATTAAGAAACGCAGCCAAATCGGATATTTCAGGCTCTCGTGCTGCATTGATAATGGTAGTCTTACCCTTTGAAACAGCTGCAGCAATAATAATATTTTCTGTAGCACCGACACTTGGAAAGGTCAGTATTATTTTAGAGCCGTGAAAGCCATGACTTTTGCAGCAAAGGCAGTTTCCGTTTTCATAGATAACTGCTCCCAGCTTTTTCAATGCATTCAAATGCAGATCAATCGGTCTTATACCAATATCACAGCCACCCGGATAGCATATATATGCTTCCTTTGTTCTTGAAAGCAAAGACCCAAGAAAAATTATTGAAGAGCGCATCTCACGCATCATTTCCTCGGGAATTTTATTATGACTGATTTCACTTGCATCAACAATCAATGTACTGTTTTCTCTTTTTACCTTTGCGCCAAGGTATTCAAGAATTTTTACAGACGCATCAACATCTGACAAATCGGGAACATTATGTATTACACTTACACCTTTAATCAAGAGTGTTGAAGCAAGAATAGGCAAAACGGAATTCTTTGCTCCATGAACAGTTATTTCTCCCTGAAGCTTTTTACAGCCATTCACTATTATTTTTTCCAAATACGCCACCTGCCATGCATAGTATAAATTTCTTCTTCATACTATGCAGTTATCGGCAGAATGCTAAAATACACTTATTTAACCAAACTCAAAATAATATCGGCAATTCTCTCTCTGGCGTCAGTAATTGCCATAGCCTTAGCATTTTTTTCAATTTCAAGTCGCTGCATATTATCCGAAATAAGACTGTCAAGCAGATTTTTGAGGCTTTCTGAGGTTAAATTCTTTTCTTCAAGTATTCTTGCAGCATTGCGGTTTACAAGAGCCATTGCGTTATGATACTGATGATTTTCAGCAACATAAGGGCTTGGAATAAGAATGGATGCCTTTCCGAGCGCTTCAATTTCCGAAAGAGTTGAAGCACCTGCTCTTACAATAACAACATCGGCAGCTGCCATACATATATCCATATTATCTATATATCTTCTGACCTCAACCGTGCCTTTTCTGCCGTTTTCAAACCCTGCACGCTCAAATTTTTCAAGAAACTCTGTTCCGTTTGTTCCGATGGAGTGAATATAGCAGCAATCACCCTTTTCTGCATTTTCAACAAGAATATCATACATAGCATCATTAAGAGGTCTTGCACCCAATGAACCTCCAAAGGATAAAACAAGCGGCTTGTCCTTAGGGATTCCAAGCTCTGCTCTTGAAAAATCCTTATCAGCAGCTATAATCTCTCCGCGAACAGGAAGCCCTGTTACATAGGCTTCATTTTTGCAGTCAAGATGCTTAATTGCATCCTCAACGGCAACCATAACCTTGTCTGCTTTTTTGGCAAGTGTTTTATTGGTAATACCGGGAAAAGCATTCTGCTCATGGATACAGGTTGGAATTCCCATATTTGCCGCTGTTTCAATAACAGGACCTGATACATACCCGCCGAAACCGACACAAACATCAGGCTGAAAATCATTTATTATTTTTTTACAGGCTGAGCTTGATTTTATAAGCCGCACAACGGTTTTAAGATTATGAGAAATTGCACTTGGAGAGAACGAACGGCGAAAACCGCTTATCTCTATTGTTTTTAACGGGAAGCCGGCATTCGGAACAAGACGAGCCTCCATATGATCGGCAGTGCCGATAAAAAGGATTTCCGCATCCTCATGAACCTCTTTGATGTATGATGCTACAGCAAGGGCAGGATTAATATGCCCTGCTGTTCCGCCTGTTGCAAAAAGAATTTTCATAGCTACCTATACCTTTCTTTGATTCGCTTTTCTTGAAACACTGAGTACAACACCCATTTCAAAAAGAAGCATTAAAAGTGCCGTTCCGCCATAGCTGAAAAACGGAAGTGAAATTCCCGTATTCGGAATACTGTCTGTTATAACAAGAATATTAAGTGCTGTCTGAATACCAATCTGAGCTGTAATTCCCAAAACAAGATATGAGCCGAATTTATCTCTTGCCTTCATAGCAATCTGAATTCCTCTTAACACAAGAAGTGCAAAAAGAATAAGAACAACAAGAGCACCGATAAAGCCAAGCTCTTCACATACGATAGAAAAAATAAAATCATTCTGCGGCTCTGAAACATACATATATTTCTGTTTTGAGTTGCCGAGCCCTACTCCGAAAAATCCGCCCGAGCCTATTGCATAAAGGGAATTATTGATCTGCCATCTGCCGCCAAGCGGATCATAGGTTTTATCCGTAAAAGCAATAAGCTTCTTCTCAACATATTCCGGAAGCATATCCGGAAACATAAACACAACCATTACAATTGCAATAACTCCGATTACTCCCAGCCAGAAAATCCAGCTTCTTGTTCCGCCGACAAACATAATTGCCGCACCGAGAGCAAACATCAGTATCATACCCGAAACATGGTTTTCAAGAGCCACCAAGCCGCAGTACATTCCGATAAATACGAGCGGAATGAAAATACCGTAAGCAAAGGTATGCACCTTATTTCCGATTCGGCAGAAATAAGCAGAAAGAAAGGCAATCAATGCAAATTTACCAACCTCTGACGGTTGAAAGGTTATAGGACCGATAGGAATATATCTTTTAAATTCATCGCCGCCTGCAGCCTGCATATCCGTATGATAAAACAGAACAATTACAAGCAGACCGAATGCACCGAAATAAATAATATTTGCATATTTTTTAAATATTTTATAATCAATCTTGGACATAACAAGCATTGCAACTACGCCAACAACAGCAAAAGCTGCCTGCTTTATAAAGAATGAATATGAGTTTTCGCCGTTAAAATAAGCTGTTGGATAAGATGCCGAAAGCAGCATTACAAGCCCGATTGCAAGAAGCAGCATTACAAGAGCAAAATACGGAATATCAAAACCGCCTAACAGAATAAATTCCGAAAGCTTCGATTTATGAAAAACTTCTCTTGAATTTCCGCTTTTTTCTCTTTTTTTTCCTGATGAATGATTATCAGAAGATTCCTCGCCGTATCGCGGATAACGCATCGGCGGTGTCAATCTGTCTGCCATATAACAGCACCTCGTAAAAGTTAATTATTTAAAATTCTGAGCCGAAATAGATTAAAGCATATGCAATGGCACAGCCTATCGCATTAACAATTGAAAATACAACACAAATTTTCTTTTCTTTCCAACCGCACATTTCAAAATGATGATGAATAGGAGCCATTTTGAAAATACGCTTGCCATGTGTAAGCTTGAAATATCCAATCTGAATAATATCACTCATTGTTTCGCATACATAAATAATACCAATCGGAAGAAGAAGAACGGGGCATTTAATACAATAGCCAAGAGCAGCAACAAAGCCGCCAAGGAAGAGCGAGCCTGTATCGCCCATAAAGGTTTTGGCAGGATTCCAATTCCAGCAAAGGAAACCGCAAACACCACCGAGAAGAGCACCTGAAAGAATACCTAAGCCCGCAAACTGCTGAAAAAATGCAATTGCAATAAAGCAGATTGCAACAGTTGCAGTTACCGAAGAGCAAAGCCCATCAATACCATCTGTTAAATTAACGGAATTTGTGCATCCATAGATTATTACAATAGATATAATCCAGAAAATAACTGCCGTAAGAAAATTCTGTTCAAAATTAACTGTTCCGATAAAAGGAACATACCAAACTGTATTATGAGAAATCCAAAGAACAGCAACATATGCAATTGTAATCAGCATCTGACCGATTGACTTCTGCTTTGCGGAAAGCCCTTTATTTCTTTTAAATCTGATTTTAATAAAATCATCAAGAAAACCGACAATTCCACAGCCAACTGCAAGAAGAACACTTGCGGCAATAAGGATATTTTCCCTGTTCTTTACCATTGCGGAAAAATCCGTTTCAAGGCTTTCGCCCTGTGCAACAAATATTCCTGCGGAAACAATAACGGAAATTACAATTCCGATAATAAACATAAGACCGCCCATATTCGGGGTTCCCTGTTTTGACTTATGCCACGAAGGTCCGATATCAAGAATAGTTTGCCCGAATTTAAGCTTTCTGAGCCACGGAATAATAACAAAACCGAGTGCAGCGGTTATGCCGAAGGCAATAACAACACTGATTAAAATTACAACAGACATATTCATTTAACTTTCCCACCTTTTATATAATTCAGAAATAACATTTTCAAGATGCATTGCTCTGCTTGCCTTGAAAACAAGAACATCTCCGCTTTGCGCTATTTCTTCAATTTTATCAACCAAAGCTTCCTGATTATCAAACCAAAAAGCGTTTTCCAAGCCTTTTTCCTTTGCTCCGTTTACTATATGCTTTGATTCATTTCCGAAGCAAAGAAGATAATCCGTATTGAAAGCTGCCGCCATTCTGCCAACATCGGTATGTGCAGTCTCAGAATAATCTCCAAGCTCAAACATATCCGCAAAAACGGCTATTTTTTTGTTTCCCTTTGTTGCAGACAGTGTCTGCAGGGCAGCCTTCATTGAATCCGGCGAAGCATTATAGCAATCCTCTATTGAAGTAATCCCGTTTATAACAACGCTTTTCTGTCTCATACCCTCAGGCTTATATGAAGCAATTGCATCAGCAGCCATTTCAGCTTCAATATCAAGACAATAGCCTACAGAAAATGCCGCAAGAGCATTATAAACATTATGTATTCCGATAAGAGGAACCATTATTTTCTGCTTTTTCCCGAAATAGGAAACATAAAATTCTGTATTGCCGTTTACCTCTGTTATATCCTCAGCCTTGAAATCTGCATTATCTTCCATTCCATAGAAATAAATTTTATGATCATCGGATTTAACTGTTTTCAGCAAATCATTGTCGCCGTTTAAGATAAGCGGAGCATTTTCGGTAAGTCCATCCAATATTTCAAGCTTTGCTTTAAGTATTCCCTCTCTTGAGCCGAGAAATTCTATATGGGATACGCCGATATTGGTTATAAGACCGATTGTCGGCTTTGCGGCAGTTGAAAGTCTGTGTATTTCACCGAAATGATTCATTCCCATTTCAATTACAGCAGCCTCCACCGCTTCGTCTATCTGAAAGAGCATCTGAGGAAGACCGATTTCGTTATTAAGATTACCAAGGGTTTTAATCGCATTATATTTTGCATTCACAACAAGATAGGTAAATTCCTTTGTTGTTGTTTTACCTACAGAGCCCGTTAAACCTACAACAGGGATATTGAATTTTCTTCTGTAGTATCCCGAAAGTTCAAGCATAGCTCTTGCCGTATCGGAAACCTTAACATAAGCTCCGTTTACATTTATATCTTCAGATATCATAACAGCCGCCGCACCCTTTTCAAGTGCTTCATCTGCAAACTGATGTGCATCAAAGCGTTCGCCCCTGATACAAATAAAAAGGCATCCCTTTGTTATTTTTCTTGTATCTATACAAACGGAACTGATTTCAGTATCGCTATTAAATTCTCCGCTGCACGCTTGTGCTATTTCGGATAGAGTTAATACTTCCATTATGCTCTCCTGTTACTTTTCTAAAATTTCTGCAATAACTTCCCTTTCATCAAAATGAATTGTACCTGTAGGAAGAATCTGATAGGTTTCGTGACCTTTTCCGGCAAGGAGAATTATATCATCCGGCTGAGCATTTTCCATTGCCCAGCGGATTGCTTCCTTTCTGCTTTCTACAACAGTATACGGAGTTGAAATATTTTTCATACCCTCAAGAATATCCTCAATAATTGCCGCCGGATTTTCAGAACGGGGATTGTCTGAGGTTACCACGCAGAAATCCGAAAGCTCTGCCGCAATTTTACCCATTTTAGGACGCTTTGTTCTATCACGATCTCCGCCGCAGCCAAAAACCGTTACCACTCTGTTTTTAGCTATTTCACGAAGAGAGGTAATAATATTTTCAAGACCATCCGGAGAATGCGCATAATCTATAATAACCGTATAATCCGTATTTGTAGGGACAACCTCTATTCTGCCCTTAACGCCGGCAGATTTTGAAATTGCCGAAATAACATCCTTATAATCAATGCCGAGAGCAATAGCAATTGAAGCGGCACAAAGTGAATTATAGACTGAAAATCTTCCCGGAATCGGGCAGCTTACTCTGCCTATGAAATCAGCAACAAGCTCATATTCAACGCCGTCTGCTTTAAATCTGACATTCTTTGCGCAATAATCTGCATTATCGGCATTTACGCCATATGTTAAAACTCTGCACGGAAGATGATCGGCAATCTTCAATCCGTTTTTATCATCTGCATTGGTTACTGCGATATCACAGTTTTCAAAAAGAATCCTTTTGGAGTTAAAATAATTCTCCCATGTTTTATGATAATCAAGGTGATCCTGCGTTAAATTTGTAAATGCACCGATAAGAAAATGCAGTCCGTTTACTCTGCCCTGTGCAAGAGCCTGAGAGGAAACCTCCATAACGCAGTATTCACAGCCTGCATCAACCATTTTTCTGAAAAGTCCCTGAAGCTCATATGGATCGGGAGTTGTATATTTAGCAGGAAAAACCTCTTCACCAATCATATTCTGAACAGTTCCAATTAAGCCAACCTTTTTGCCGGTCTGTTCAAGAATCTGCTTTATAAGAAAGGTTGTTGTTGTTTTTCCGTTTGTACCAGTTAAGCCGATTAATTTAAGCTTTTCGGCAGGGTTTTTGAAAAAATTTGCACATACTGAGGAAAAAATCTTACGGGTGTCCGAAACAATAACCTGATTTTCAAGCCCTAAATCCTTTTGGGTTATAACAGCAGATGCACCATTTTGAAGCATTTCCTTCGCCACGGAATGACCATCAAAGGTGTTTCCCTTAACGCACACAAAAAGACTGCCGCTTTTTACAAGCCTTGAATCCTGCGTTACATCAAGAATTTCTGTTTCCTCATAAGAATTCAGAACATCTATTCCCTTTAATATTTCTGATAATTTCATTTCTTTTCCTCCAAAAGCAATAAACAAGCTGAAAAGTTATGCCCGCCTACACTTATTTTATTATTATACTTAAAGCTTTAAATTAGTCAAGCAGAGCTTGATTTGATTTGAATGATACTGTAATTACCGAGCCGATTCCTACCTCGCTGCCATACGCTTCGCTTTGCTTATATGCAACTACATTTGCATTTTTTGAATCATTGCCTGAAATTTTGATATTGAGATTATATGAAGCTGCAACTCGGTTTGCCTCTGCAATTGTAAGACCATCAAAATCCGGAACCTTAACGGTTTCTTCGGATTTATTTTCTGTATAAAGAACGACCATTCCGTTTTTAGGAATTTCGTTATCTGCTGACGGTGACTGCTTAACAATCTTTTTTCCGTTTCCGACAACCTTTGCCTGAAGCTCATGCGATTTGAGAGTTGATTTTGCACTTTCAACACTTTTTCCCGTTACACTCGGAACTCTTATCGCAAGTTCCTTTGCCTCATCTTCGGAATAAGTCGGCTCAACACCCATCTGCTTCATTGTTTCTTCGACAACAGCCGCTGCAACCGGAGCGCATATTGCACCGCCGCCTAAGTCCTGATTTGGTTCATCACAAATGATAATCATAGCAACACGGGGATCTTCCGCCGGAGCAATAGCCGAAAAGGAAACAGCATATTTTTTCTTTTCGCCCTCTTTATATTCGCCAAGCTTTTCCGAAGTTCCTGTTTTACCGCAGACACTGTAGCCCGGCACTTTCGCATTTCTTCCGGTACCCTCTTCAACAACATAATTCATCATTTCAAGTACCTTGCTTGATGTATCCTTGCTTATAACCTGCCTTAATGTTGTTTTTTCGGTTTTAGAAATTGTTTTGCCGTCTGCATCCCGGATTTCAGAAACAAGATAAGGCTGTAAAAGTGTTCCGCCGTTTGCAATAGCTGATAGCGCAGTGCATATCTGAATCGGGCTTACATTGTTTGTCTGTCCGAAAGAAGCCGAGGAAAGCTCAACAATTCCGTACTGTTCTTCCTTGTAATACTGCGGAGCCGCCTCACCGGGTAAGTCAATCCCCGTTCTTTCAGTAAATCCGAAGCCGTCAAAATATTTGAAATAATTATGTACACCAAGCTTCTGACCGATTGTAATGAAAAACGGGTTGCAGGAATTTCCAAGCCCCTGCGTTAAATTTTGTGTTCCGTGTCCATCATGTACATGGCAATTTATAGGCTTGTTCCAACCCTGTACCTTTATTGAACCTACACAGGTAAATGTGGTATCAAGAGATACAATCTTTTCTTCAAGTGCCGCAGCAGAGATAAAGGTTTTGAAAACAGAGCCTGTAACATATGTATCCGCTACAGTAAAGTTACGCCATTGCTTTTGCACATATGTACTTTCAAGCTCCGCTTTTTTATCGGAATCCTTTTCTTTCTTGATATCCTCAATATATTTATCGTAAATAACAGTTCGGGGATTATTACAGTCATAATGAGGAAGTGAAGCCATTGCAAGTACAGCTCCGGTTTTTACATCCATTACAACGCCATAGGCACCTTTGGGCGAATATTCCTCAAGAATATCCTGCAGCCCTTTTTCAAGCGTATGCTGAATAGAGCCATTTATTGTAAGAATAAGTGAATTACCGTCTTGTGCAGGAATTGTTGTTTCAAATTCATCTGAAATAGATTTTGAAGCCGCATCGGCAACGGTAATTATTCTTCCGTTTTCTCCCGTAAGTACTTCATCATAGTAAGCCTCTATTCCCTCTAATCCCTGATTATCGGAGCCTACAAAGCCCAACACCGGAGAAGCCAGCGTGCCGTAAGGATAATATCGCCTTGTTGTTTCTTCGAAGCCAAGGCAGCTGCGAAGCTTGTATTTTTTATTTTCGTCTGCATCCATAAATTCTGCAAGCGATTTTCTGATTTTGTATTCAACCTTACGCTCAACAACTACATACTGACCTTCCTGATTTGTTTTTTCAACAAGTTCCTGCCTTTCCTTATCATCATATTCAAGAGTTGAGGAAAGAAGATCAACAAGCACGGTTCGGTTGGTATCATTAATTTTTGATGGATCAATAAAAACATTGTAAACTGTTGCAGATTGTGCAAGAACATTTCCCTGGCTGTCATAAATCGTGCCTCGTCTTGCTTCAATCTCTTTATCGGAAAGCTGTTGATTCTGAGCTTTTTCCGAATACTCTTTTCCATGAACTATCTGAAAATAAAAAAGGCGGGATATTCCTGCACCTAAAAAAAGCACGATAACCAGAAACATTATGAATGCCCTTGATGTGCAAAGCTTTTTAAATCTGTTCATCAAATTCCCACCTTATAATTTATATATTATATATATTAATATTTTAGAGAGTTAAGAAAAATTCCCAACTCTCGTAAAATAATACTAATTTATTTTGCTGAATATTACTGATTTTCCGCAGCAGTACCCACAGCCGCTTCTTCAAGTGGCTGCTCATTCAAAGCTGCAGTTCTTGCATCTTTATATTTTTCAACATCTATGTATCTCACCTGATCCGAATCAAGTTTAACCATACCAAGCTTATTAACGGCATAATCCTCTATCTGCTCAATCGTTACAAGGGCTTCCAACTCGGCATTGGTACAGATATTCTGATTAACCTCTCTGGAAAGCTCTGTTTTTAAAGCAGCTATCTGACGGGTATATTCATTTTTTACTGCATATGTAAACAGCATACTGAAAAGCATTACAGCAACCACAGCAATAACAGATACTATAGCAAGCATCTGCTTTCTTGCAAGCTTCTGGCTTGCTATAAGTTCCTCCCTGCTTTTTAAATTCTCATTGGTTGTAACAGAAAGCTTTCTTCTGCGTCTAGGAACAGGCGCTTCAGGCATAACCTCCGGAGTATATGCAGGAGCTGCGGATGATCGTGTTTGACTGAAAGCACTTACCGCATTTCTTGTTTCAAAATCTATACCATATGAATAACGGCGAAAATCGCTTGCATTAGTCACATCTATCATCCTTTCAATAATCAATATTTTTTAAACGCTCTTAATCGAGAGGAGCGCGCTCTCGGGTTATCTTCGAGTTCTGACTCGCTCGGAGATTTTGATTTAAACAGCAGCTCGCCTTTTGGCTTATTGCCGCAAACACAGATTGGAAATTCCTTTGGGCATGTGCATCCCCTTGTCCACTGTGCAAATGTTTCTTTAACAATTCGGTCTTCAAGCGAATGGAAGGTTATAACAGCTATTATGCCGCCTTTGTTAAGGCATTCAAATGCGTTACCCAAGGCTTCTTTAAGCCTGTCCAACTCGCCATTAACCTCTATTCTTATAGCCTGAAAGGTTTTTCTTGCAGGATGCCCTTTCTTAAGCTCCTTTGCAGGCATTGAAGCCTTAATGATCTCAACAAGTTCAAAGGTTGTTTGAATCGGCTTTTCTTCTCTTGCTTTAACGATATTCCTTGCAATACTTCGGCTGAATTTTTCTTCGCCGTATTTCCATATCATATCCGCTAAGCTTTTTTCATCATATGTATTAACAACATCATAAGCAGAAAGCCCTGATTTAGACATTCGCATATCCAAAGGTGCGTCCTGATGAAAGGAAAATCCCCTGCTGCCGTTATCAAGCTGAAAGGAGCTTACGCCCAAATCCAAAAGCATTCCGTCTATTTTTGATATATTTAAAGCCGAAATAATGTTTTTGATATTTGAAAAATTGCTTTGCACAATTGATACATTAGGCATATCTCCTAATCTTTCATTAAGTACATGGATTGCATCGGGATCCTGATCTATTGCAATAAGTCTTTTTGCTGTTTTTGCAATTTCCCTTGAATGACCGCCGCCGCCTGCTGTTCCATCAGCTATAATCTTACTTTCATTTAATTCCAGTGCAGCAATCGCTTCATCAAAAAGGACACTTTTGTGTTTAAATTCCATTATTCGTTGTTACCCTTTAATCTATCCATAAGATCATACATACCCAAAGAATGATCATAGGTGTTATTCATTTTCTCATTTTCTTCTTCATTCCAGATTTCAATAAACTTACCCTTACCTTTAAAAATAACATTGGATTCATTGGTAAAGCCCGCTGTTTCCTTAAGACGCTGATTTACGGTAAATCTGCCCTGAGAATCAAGAACAGCTTCTTCAGCATTATCAAGAAAGCTTGTAATTGCATCATATTTCTGATTTTCAGAGCCATTCTGCATTGCATAAAAGGTTTCTTCAAAATAATCAACAGGATATAAGGTTAAACATTTGCAGCCTTTAACGGTTACTGCAACCATATAGAATTCCTTACCAAGTCTTTCACGCCACTTTGTCGGAACAGAGAGTCTGCCCTTGCTGTCTAATTTATAATTATCAAGTGTACCTACGAGCAAGCGCACATTCATCTCTCCTTTCCTGTTTTGTGGGATGAAATCCAAATTCTTTTGGGATTTAATTGAATTTAATGGGATTTTAATGGAATTACTCCCTCTTGTGTTTAATTATAATAGGCAAAACAGTGCTTGTCAAGCAAATTTTCATTTGTAACAAAATTGTAACAACCAAACAAAAGCACAAAAATTCGGATAAAACACTGCATTTTAGCATATTTAGTTAGTTACAGGTTGCCTACTTCCCCTATATTGTGTTATACTACGAATATGGAGGTATAACAAAATGTCAGATTACAAAACAACTTGGGGTCAAAAGATAGGCTATGGAGTCGGCGCTATCGGACTTGACCTTTCATATGGAATGTTTTATTCCTATCTATCTTATTACTTATCAAGTGTACTGGGATTAAAAGAAGGATTTTTGCTGCTGCTTACTCCCCTTGCACGAATATGGGACGGCGTCAACGATCCGATTATGGGAACAATTGTTGACAATACAAAAACCAAAATGGGAAAATACAGACCATGGATATTAATCGGTGCATTATCCAACGCAATTGTTTTATCACTTTTGTTTACTTCGTTCGGGATGAGCGGAACAAAGCTATACATTTATATAGCAGTTATGTATATTCTTTGGGGTATGACAAATACAACGGCTGATATTCCATACTGGTCTATGGTGCCAAGCTTTACGAACGATCCGAAGGACAGAAACCTTGTAGCAACCGTTGCAAGAACCTTCAGCGGACTCGGACAAGGTATAATCACCGTTCTTACGCCCATTATTCTTCCGCTTCTTTCATCCGGAATGACAACAGATAAAGGATACAGTGCAGCAGGATTTTCAAGATGGGCAATTATCTGCGGAGTATTCCTTGTAATCTTTGCTGTAATATGTGTTTTATCAACAAAGGAACGCAATGTAGTTTATAACAACAGCAAATTCAGCTTTAAACAGATGTTTAAGGTTATAGGTACAAACGATCAGCTTATTGTATTTATGATTTTTGCAATGCTTTCAAACGCAGGCTGGTATTTAACAAGCGGAACGGCAGTTTATTATTTTACCGATGTTTTGGGCGACAGTACAAAGCAAAGCTTATTTTCTATGATAGGCGCTGTCGGTTCGGTGTTAGGCTTGCTTGTTATTCCGATTCTCGAAAAGAAATTATCTAACCGAACAATTTATCAGATTTCACTTGGAATGGCTATTTTAGGATACGCTTTGATGTTTATATTCGGACCGGTATTTAAAATCACAATTGCACTTGATATAAGCTATATCATTGCCAGCATAGGAATCGGCTCCATGTTTGTTGCGCAAACAGTCTTCCTTGCCGACATCGTTGATTACGGAGAATACAAAACAGGAAAACGAAACGAAAGCATAACCTTTTCAATGAAAGGCTTTCTTCAGAAAATGGCATACACAATTCAAACAATTTTCCTTTTCGGCGGACTTGGAATTATGAATTACAACAGTCAGATTACATCAGGAAGCATTAATGATTCAACCAAAACTGCAATAGGAATTATCTGTTTCGGTATTCCGCCTGTTCTTATCTTACTTTCACTTATCGTATTCAGCACAAGATTCAAGCTTCACGGCGAATTAAGACAAAAGGTTCATGATTATATTTCTGAAAGAAGAAAAAACAACTAAAATAAATACAACAAAAAATTATCCCCGATGGACAATCCATCGGGGATTTTTGTATTTATAATCCTATAAAATAAGTTTTCGGATACCAACCACTTTTTATATTATAAAGGAAAATCCCCTGTGCTTTCGCACAGAGGATTTGTTTTTTGTAATTATACAGGTGTATATCCTTTTTCAGTCATAGTTGCATCAGATACAGGGAAATGGTTGTCATAAAGAATTGTAAGAGAAGCACTCTTATCTTTAAGAACCGTTACATTTGCATGCTGAACATCAACATTTACAACCATATTGTAATCTGCTTTAACAATTTCGCCTGAAGCAGGATCAATTGTAACAACTGCCTTACCGCCTTCATAAGTTGCCTTAACATTCTCAGAAGCACTACCCTGAGAGAAGGAAAGAACACTAATGCTTCCTACTACACTGTCAAGTGCGCCAAGTGTATTGAAGAAGTGTCCCTGAGGATCCATACCCTTTTCACTCATCTCTGTTGCAACAGGAACAAGAGTAATTGTAATGGTACCATCACCATTATCCACAACATTTCCAGCCTTAACATCTTCAACAGTTACTCTTGATGTACCCATTGAAACACCTGCTGAATCCGTATCATCTGCAGGATGTCTGTTTGATGAAGGAGGAAGACCGCAAACATTTGGCTTGAATATACCGCTAAGTATACCCGGAACCATTCCATTAAGCATTGCGTTTGCAGAGCCGCCTACAAGAAGGCTTCCCTCTTTAATCTGTAAGTTCTCTTCGCCTATGAAAGCATAAAGAGTTTCTACATCGCCGCCACTGTTTTTGAAATCAGCAGTTTTAGCCTTTGTCTTATTATAAGCGTCATTATAATATTTAACTACATCCTCAAGTGTTTTGAACTCAACTCCGCCGTAAGTTCCTTCCTTGAACTCTATACCCGGATCATTCGATTCATCACCTGAAGTAGCAGATGTTGCTGCGGTTATTGCATTTTCGATTTTACCCGGAATCGTTAAACCGATATAAAACTCTCCGGCAATCGCAATAACAAGAAGAACAGCAATTACAATTTTAAATCCCTTTCCGGATTTTTTGCCTTTTTTAGCAGCTTTTTTTTCGGCTTTTTTAGCCTTTTTAGCTTCTTTTGTTTCGCTCATATCATATCTCCTTGTTTATTATTATCTTTGTATGTTTCTTGTTCTTCGGAGGGAGCCTCCGGAGGGTTTGGACCCTCCGGATTTTCCGGATCTTCTTCATCTTCATTCTTCTTAAACAGTAAGTACAAGAAGTAAATCAGAATAAGAACTGTAATCGCAAATATTACCCAGTATGCCTGATATAACCATGAGAATTCGCCGAATGCAAGACCGTTCTTTGCGGATTCATCATTTGGACCTTCCTCGCCGTTGCCTATATCATAGTCAAACAGCAATTCCATAAGTGCTTCAATAACGCCGTCAACATCCATGGATGTCAGCATTTCAAGTACCTGAGCAATCATTTTAGCGATATCGCCTGAAAGCCCAAGACCCTCAAGAAGCTTCTTGATATTATCAAGATTCTGCTGTAATGTCTTGATGAGATAACGAAGAACCGTAATGAATACAGCTGCCTGATCTGCATTTATCTTCTTGCAATCCATCTGCTTACCAAAGTAAGTTCTTGCGGAACGATATGTTACCAGCTTTCCGAGACCTGCCAGAATTGAAAGATCAATATCCGGAAGAACAATTCCGAGCGGCTGACCGTTAATCTTGATACCGGAAAGGATACCGTTTACAAGACCTGCAAGGTCAAGATCGCCGAGCATGGAAAGATCAAGATTGAGTGAGTAGATAGGATCAATTTCGTGAAGAATATTGGTTACAGGAGCTATGAGATTTTCTGCAATAGCCTGAACGCCGCCGTTATACATAAAGTATGCAATATTCGGAAGCATCTTGGTTAATGCATCAATCGGTCCGTGTGTTAATTCTTCAACCTTATCAAGTAATGGGTTAAGAATATTTGTTAATACCTTATCTGTTGAAGCCTCTCTAGCGTACTGCTGAGGTGAAACAAGGTTGCTTGGATTTACGCCAAGTGCTTCAAGAAGCGGGATAATAGCTGTGTTATAGCCATTACCGCCCTTAATCTGGATAGAACCAAGAACGATTAAATCTTCACCTGAAAGGATTACACGAAGGATTGGCTGGATAGGTCTGAGAACTGCACTCAGTGCATTTACAAATCCATCTCTGTTGCCATCCTTGAAGCCCCAGTTAAGTGAATCAAAGTTAACCTGACTCCACTTAGCGTGACGACCGATTTCTCTTGAAGCCGAGCCGTAATCACGAAGGATTGAAGCAACACCGCTTGTTGAAACATCAAGATCAACAACCTTAAGAACTGTGTTCAGATCAATGCCGATATCAACCTTTTCGATGTTCGTGTAGATAAGCTTAGCAAGTGTATTGATGATGTTGTTTGTATAAACAAGATCGCCCAATACGGATTCAAGTGAAATATGAACAAACTGGTCAAGAAGCTCAGCAATCATTGTATCAAGCTTACCGATTGCTTCAAAGTATTCTTTCTCGCCTAAGTGTTCTGTGTACTTAACCTGGATTTCCTTGATGTTCTTAAATGTCCATTTAACATTGTCAAATGTTTCTAATTTAAGAAGGATTCTGACAACAATCTTAGCTAATCCGTCTGCACCCTGCTTAAGAACATTGTTTACAATCTGACCGATGGTGGAATTCTTGCCGCCAACGAGATTGAAGAGCATGCCCTTATTTGCATCAAGTACCTTGAAGACATATCTAAGAAGTGTAAGAAGAACATCACCGTCTTTGGCAACGATAGCCTTACCGCTAACCTTGCCGCAACCAGCCATAACAGCCCAGTCAATATTAGGAACGGTAATTTTATAGGATTTGCCGTTAATCTTAATATTCGTCAAGAATGTATTCACAAGCGGAATGATCTGATTCTGAAGTTTCTTCCATGAAAGCTTAACATCAAGCACACCAAGTTTGTTAAGAAGCTTCAATGCGAAATCAAATACATTATCGTTTGTTACTAACTTAACTATCGGGCTAACAAGATTTGTTACAGGATAGATAAGTTCTTCAACGAATTTCTGAATACCGCCCTTGTTGATGAAGTTTGCAATTGAAGGAAGAAGATTAAGAACCTCTTCAATCGGATTTGCAAGGATTACATCAACTCTGTCAAGGAGAGGATTGAGAATGTTGAGTAAGAGATTATTTGAATTCTTAAGTGCATCGCTCTTATACTTGCTTGCGCTTACTGTCTTACAGCCAAGAACATCAAGTAATGGCTTGATAGCATTTTCGTAGCCATTTGCACCTCTTAATTCAATAATACCCTCAAGATGGAACTCGCCTGCGTTAAGAAGAACTGCAAGTAAGTTATTGAATGGACTGAGAATTGTAGCTAATGCCTTAGCAAAGCTTCTCTTATCCGTTACATGCCACTTCTGGTTGTAGTTAACCTTTGAGAAGTCAACACCGAGAAGTGCGAAGATATCCTTAAGATCCTTATTGTTCTTAAGTGAACCGATAGCCTTAGCAATTGTTTTAACTAATGACTCTGTGTAAATCATATCCGGAACAAGATCATCAAGAGATTTGCCGAGGAAGATTTCAAGAGCATTATTAACTGCAATTGACAGAATTTCAACTACCTGCTCTAAATCCTTAGCTGTTACGCCATTAGGATATTTAACATTTGTAGCTTTGTAATTCTTGTAAAGGAATGACCAATCAGCCTTATGAGCTGAAGCATCAAGACCCTTGAATACATCTACAATTGCCTTAATTACTGTATCATCCTTATTTGCAAGAGCCTTTTCGATATATTCACCGAAGTTCTTATAATTATTACCAAGAACTGACTTAAGCATTGGGATGATGAAGCTGTTCTTATTTGTCTGAACTACATTCCATACATATCTAAGAACGATGATTACTGCATCTGCCTTATTTGCATTGTACTTAAAGCCGTTGCCTGTTCCGCATCCGCCAAGAGCATTGAGATCAAGAGCAGGAATACGAAGCTTGTAATTCTTACCGTTAATCGGAATTTTGATATCAATCTTAGCAAGGATATCAAAGATGTAGTTCTGGATAGTATCCCAAGTTGCTTTTGCAGGGATATATGCCTTAACAGCATCAAGATCCTTAACAATATTGAATATGAAGCTGAACAGATCGCCGTTTTCATCAAGTAATGCTGATACAGGAGCAGCAATTCTTGTTACAGGGTAAAGAAGCTCTTCAATGAAGGTCTGAATTCCGCCCTTATTGATGAAGTTAACAAGCTGTGGAATAAGCGCTACAATTTCATCAACAGGATTTGCAAGAATTTCATTTACTCTGCCAAGGAGTGACTTAAGGATTGCTTCTACTGTTGCATGGCCATCCTTAATGCCGTTTGTGTTGCAGCCAAGTACCGTCAGTAACGGCTTGATTGCATTGATATAACCGTTTTCGCCTTCAATGGTAATTGCATTTTCGCCAAGGAGACCTTCAGCAACAACGATTGAACCGCCGTTAAGAAGAGCATCTATTACTCCATTGAATGGTTTAACAAGTTCTGCAAGTGCTTTTGCGAAGCTGTTTGCATCCTTTACATTCCATGTCTTATCATAATCAGCCGGGTTCAGAGTGATGCCTACATAAGCAAGGATATCTGTAACCTGCTTATTCTCAGCAAGACCCTTAAGAGCCTGTGCAATTGTGTTGATTAAGTTCGGAGTGTAAAGCTTACCGGCAACAAGTGCCTGTAATGATTTATAACCTGTGCTCTTAAGAACCATAGGTACTACAGCATCAACAACATTTGATACTGTATTGATAAGGTTATCGATATCCTTAGCTGTTACACCGTTCGGATACTTAACCTTTGTTGTATTGATTGCTGCTTCAATTCTGGACCAATCAGCAACATGACCGTCTGACTTAAGACCATTGAAGAGCTTAATGATTGTTAACACAACATCTTCCTTGCTGAGACCGAGTAAACGATCTACAACATTGTTGATTGTTTCGTTATCGCCGATGAGATTCTTAAGTAACGGACGAACAAGATTATCCTCATTATCCTTTACAACATCCCAAACGAAGCCGAAGAGTGTTACAAATGTGTCTGCCTTATCAGCAACAAGATCGAATCCTCCGCCTACTCCGCAGCCACCGAGATCCTTAAGAAGATTTGAACCATTAAGATAGATCGGATATGGAACACCGTTGATTACGATACCGTTGATAAATTCAACATTTTCCCACTCTTCTTCGGTGAGATAATTGCGAATTACCTTTCCGTTCTTATCTGTTGTTTCATAATAGTAATTACCGTATTCATCACTATTTTCATCTTTTTCAGCCTTCAGGATTCTGTAAGTAACATTTCCATCCTTATCGGTTGTTTCAAGATAAGCAACCTCAGGAATGAGAGTATTAACAATATCAAAGATATAATCCTGAATATTTTCCCAAGTTGCATCCTCAGGTAAATCGAACATAACTGCTACGAAGGAAATAAGCATGTTATATACTTCGTCCATAGGAAGAATTGGAGAAATTATTCTTTCGATTGGATAAAGAAGTTCTTCAATAAATGTCTGAATACCGCCCTTGTCAATAAAGTTTGCAATGGAAGGTATGAGAGCAAGAACTTCATTTACAGGATCTGCAACGATTTCATCAACTCTTGCAAGAAGAACTGTAAGAATTGCTTCAAGTGTTGCTTTTCCATCTACGATGCTTGATGTATCACAGCCAAGTACTGTAAGAAGAGGCTTGATTGCATCAACATAAGCATTCTGACCGCCGATTTCTACGATACCGTAAACATCAAGTGAACCGGCATTGAGAAGAGCATCTACAATGTGATCGAACGGAGCAAGAACCTTTGCAAGCTCTTTAGCAAACGAAGCACTGTCTGTAACTTCTCCGATTGTTGTCGGAACCTTAGTAAAGTCTATACCAACAATATCCTTAAGTGTATTGTTGATATCCTTAACAGTTCCGTCTTCATTTACACCAACACCTCTGAGTGCCTTAGCAATTGTTTCAAGCAAGGACTTGGTGTAAAGCTTTTCATTAACAAGAGCTGTTAATGAATCGTAACCATTTCCGTTAGCATCTTTAATAAGACCGGGAACCAAAGTATTAACAAGACCTGAAACAGTTGAGATAAAGGATTCAACCTCAGCCTTACCGTTTTCCGGATAGTTAACCTTTGTCGGAGTTACTAATGCTGCAACCTTTGACCAGTCAGCCTTATGAGCTGTATCCGTATCAAGACCGTCTACAATATCGGCTAAAGCAGCAATGAATTCAAATTCATCTAATTCAAAAATCAGGTTGATTGCTTCATCAAGAATTTCCTCATCGAATGCATCGCCAATCATATCCTTAATGCATGGAACAAAGAGATTATCTTTGTTTTCCTTAACAAGCTTAAAGATAAATCCAACAAGTTTTGTGAATACATCAGCCTTTTCAGGATTGAATGCAATACCTGTTCCGCTTCCGCATCCGGCAATCTCAGAAAGATCAATCTCAGGAATGTTGATTGGATATTTAACTCCGTTGATTTCAATTTCAGAAGGAACAAACTGAGCGATAAGCTTATTCAGCATATCTTTATCCGTAATATTCGTCCATGTTGCTCCACTTGGAAGATAATCATTAACCTCAGGAACAAATTCTGAAACGATTTCAAGAACAAAGTCAAACAAGTTCTGCTTATCATCCTTAACAAGAGATACTACAGGAGTAGCAATTCTGATTACAGGATAGATAAGTTCTTCAACGAATATCTGAATTCCGCCCTTATCTACGAAGTTCGCAAGCTGTGGAAGCATTTCAAGAACTTCAGTGATAGGATCGGCAAGAATTTCATCAACTCTGTTAAGAACTACTGTAATGATAGCCTTAAGAGTTGGTGCACTATCACTTACAGTTGCTTCAAGATCCTTGCAGCCAAGAACCTGAAGTAATGGCTTAATAGCATATACATAACCATTTTCGCCGCCAATTGCAATACCTGCAATTTCAAGATCATCGCCCTTAAGAAGAGCATTTACAACAGGATCAAGTGGAGCGAGAATCTTAGCAAGAGCATCAATAAATGTTTCCTTGCTGTTTACAGTTCCAAGCTTATCACCTGTCGGAACAGCAGTAAAGTCGATACCAACAAGATCTTTAAGAGTCTTATTCAGACCGCTTTCAACTTTATTACCGTTTGCATCTGTTTCATATCCAAGACCATTGAGTGCATTAGCGATTGTTTCAACTAAATTCTTAGTATAAAGTTCGCCTGCAACAAGATCATGTAATGATGTGTAATGCTTTCCATTAATATCAATTTTTGGAAGAAGCTTTGGTAATGCTTTATTTACGATATCTGTAATTCTGTCAACAAGTACAGTAACCTCAGCTCTGGAAAGAACATCAGCCGGATAATTAACTGGCTTTTCAGCTACTGCTGCTCTGATTTCGTCCCAAGCATCTGAACGATCAAGTGCCGAATCAAGAGCATTTAATGTATTAACAAGAGCTACAACTACATTATCATCACTATTCTTGAACAATCTGGTGATATACTTATCAACCTTGCTGTAATTATCCTTAAGAACACCCTTAAGAACATCAACAAGTGTATCTTCATTTGCATCAACAACAGCCCATACATATCTGAGAGCCATTACTAATGTGTTTTCGGCAGCGTTGCCCTTTCCATCATCTGCTCCGGCAAGTTTTGCCAAATCAAATTCAGGAACATTGATATTTATAATATCATCTTTTCCGTTGCCATCAATATCGCCAAGATTAATGTTGTGAATAACAAGAGTCTTCGTTCTGTTGAATATGATACCGGATTTAACAACCTCAGCGTAAACATTATCTTTCTTATCATTTGCTTTAAGGAATGTAGCAATGAGTTCGAAGATATTATTCTGAACATCGTTCCAAGCAATTCCCTCTATACCAAGAACACCGAGAACAAGATCGAATATATTGCCGGCACCAAGGAGATCAGCTATCGGATTAACTATTCTGAGAACAGGATAGATTAATTCTTCAACGAACTTCTGGAGACCGCCCTTTGCAATGAAGTTTGCAATTTCAGGAACCATTTCAAGGATATCGGCAACAAGATTTGTTGAATCAAGAATTTCATCAACTCTTGCAAATACAACCTTAAGAAGTCCTTCAATTGAAGCACTGCCATCCATTGCATCAAGAGAAATTGTATTGCAGCCAAGAACTTCAAGTAATGGCTTGATTGCATTAATGTAACCATTTTCGCCTTCAATGCTTACTATACCTGCGATTTCGAGCTTTCCGCCATTAAGGAGAGCATTAACAATACCATTGAACGGAGCAAGAACCTTAGCAAGTTCAGCTGCAAATGTTGCACCGTCTTTAACTTCGCCTACAACTGTCGGAACAGATGTAAAGTCAATTCCTACAATATCTTTAAGTGTCTTATTCAGACTGCTTTCTACTGTATTTCCGTTTTCATCCTTTTCATAGCCAAGACCATTGAGCGCTTTAGCAATTGTTTCAACAAGAGAAGCAGTGTAAAGCTTATCGCCTACTAATGCTTTAAGTGAATCATAGCCTGTGCTCTTAAGAACCATAGGTAACACAGCATTTACAATATCAGTTAACTGATAAAGTGCATCTTTAACATCCTTTACAGTTAAGCCATTAGGATACTTAACCTCAACAGGAGTCTTTTCAAGGAGAGTTTTCCATTCTGCAGAAGTATCGTGTCCGTCCTTATTGAAGCCCTTAAGTGCTTCAACGAGAGCTACGATTACCTGATCGGCATCGCTCTTGAAGAGTTCTGCTAAGTAGTCCTCTACCTTACCGTAGATGCTTCCCTCTTCATTGGCCTTAAGAAGGTTTTTAAGAAGAGGAGTTACAAAATCTTTTTCGTTTTCTTCCACAACAGCCCATACATATCTGAGAACTGTTACCAAAGTATCTGCCTTGTTTCCGACAAGCTTATCGCCTGTTACCGTACCGCAGCCTGCAAGAGCCTCAATAATGTTCATATTCTTATCAATGCCCGAAGGAATGGTAAGAGGATATTTCACTTTATTGATTTCAATTTCAGCAGGAACGAAATGATTAATAATATCAAAGATGTAATCCTGAACATTATTCCAGGTTGCATCATTTGGAGCACCAATCTTAGATTTAACAAGATCGAATATAATGCCGAAGATATTTGCATCTGAGAAGCTGCCATCTGCGTTTCGATCTGATGCTAATCTAACGATAGGAGCAACAATATTTGTAATTGGATGAAGAAGTTCTTCAACCACTGTCTGCAATGCACCCTCATTAATGAAGTTTGCAAGAGCAGGAACGATTCCTAATACTTCATCAACAGGAGCAGCAAGAATTTCATCTACTCTGTTAAGAAGAGGATTAAGAATATTAGCTAAGAGATTATTAGAATCAGCAGTTGCTGCAGTCTTATAATCTGCTCCGCTTATTGTTGTGCAGCCAAGAACATCAAGTAATGGCTTGATTGCGTTTGCATAACCATTGTCACCAGGAATGGTAAGTGCACCGCCTGCAACATCAAGACCTTCGCCATTGAGAAGGAATCCAAGAGCAGGGTTGAACGGTGAAAGGAGATTAGCCAAAGCGTTAACTAATGATGCACCGTCTGTTACATTCCAAGTTACTTTACTCCACTCAACCTCTTTATAAGAATGAACTTTGTTACGTTCAGCTAATACATTCGTTTCAACTTTTCCATCAATTATTGCCTGATAGAAAGGATCAAAACTTATACCAATAATTGAAAGCACTTTTACAATGGTTTCATCCTCACCAAGAGGAAGAATTACAGCAGCAAGTGCATTTACAATGCTGTCTGTATAAAGCTTATCGGATACGAAGGCACTAAGTGATGTGTAAGGCTCTCCATTAGCATCCTTAAGAAGCATAGGAATTACACCGGCAACAACATCTGATAAGGTTTCAATTACATATTCAACATCCTTAGCTGTAACTTCACGTTCAAGCTTCTTGATACCCTTAAGAGGATATCCGATTTCTGTTGACTGATAATCATCATAAAGATTCCACTTGATATCACAATCCAAATCATTAAGATTTACAAGGATCTCAATAAGTGCATCTACGAATTCATCAGCAGTTGTTACATCAAGAAGATTTTCAATATAATGTTTAACATTAGCTTCATAAGCTTCTTCGCCAACAAGGCTGATAACAAGAGGCTTAATCAAATCTTCCTTATTTGCCTGAACAACTTCCCAAACATATCTGAGAGCTGTTACAAGAGTATCAGGTCTTACTTCATTCTCTGCTTTATCACTACCGTCTGCAAGAACAGCACAGCCTGCGATTGTTGCAAAGATATCAGCAGTTGTCATACCTGTAATATTCTCAGGTATTGTAAGAGGATAAGCAGTGCCGTTAATGGCAATACCTGTCATCTTTTCAGGCTTTTCAACATACTGCTTCTTTTCATCAACTGTATAGAAATAGCCATCATCATCTTTTGACAATGCAATCTTCTTACCGTCAACAACAGTATAGTTTACATTGATAAAGCTTTCAATGATTGTAAAGATTTCCTTATGAACATCATTCCAATCATAAGCTGTTAAATCAATAACATTAAGCTTATCAAGAATTTCAATTGCGAAATTAAAGATATTCTTATCTGTTACTAACTTAAGAATTGGGTTAATAAGATTTGTTAATGGGTAGATAAGCTCCTCAATGAACTTCTGAACTCCGCCGTTTGTTACGAAGTTTGCAAGACCAGGAAGGAAGTCTATTACCTTACCAACAAGATTCTTATCCTTAACGATATCATCAAGCTTAGCAAGAACAACCTTGATGATTGCTTCGAGAGTTGGATTGTCTTCATCTTCAATTGCAGCAAAGCCAAGCTCATCAAGAAGAGGCTTAAGTGCATTCTTATATCCGTTTGCACCTGTTATTGTAATAACAGAAGCAACATCTACCTTACCGGAGCAAAGGAGCGCTGAGATAAGAGTATCAAACGGAGCAAGAACAGCTGCGATTGCATGAGCGAAATTTTCGCTCTTATTATCAATCTTCCAATCCAAATAATTCCATAAAACAGTATCAGCCCATGTCTGACCTTCAGCAGGGTTAGTAGAATTAGCTATTTCATTAGCTACATTTGTGTAACCATAGTCATTTAAGAGTTTTACGAAATTATCTCTTGATACATCAATACCGGCAAGCTTAAGCGTTGATTCCATACCGGCAGTTGCTTTATAAATAGCCTTAGCCAATGTAATAACAACCTCATTGGTATAAATCTTTTCTGTTGTAAGCTCTGTAATAGATGTTTCAAGGAAGTTTTCTATAACACCTGTTACGATGTTAGAAAGAGTCTGAATAGCAGTATTAACATCATCTCTGTTGTAGCTATTCGGATATTTAACATCTGTAGGAATGAGATTCTTCTTAAGAATATCCCAACCTTCAGCTACATGATTACTTGAATCCGTTGCATTAAGAAGCTTAATTAAAGCTGCTGAAACTTCTTCAGGTGTGTCATTAACCTTTGTAAATACATTGTTGATATACTCGCTGAATGTATCATAATTGCTTCCGAGTACATTTTCAAGAAGCGGATTAATCAATTCAGGCTCAAGGAATTCAACAACATCACAGATGTACTGGATAAAGCAAAGCAATGTATTTGCTCTTACTTCAAGTGTCGGAACTGCTTTGGCTTCTGCAAGAGAATCTTCAAGAGCCTTAATGGTGTCAGCATCACTGCCGGCTGCCTGTGCTGCCTTAAGAGCATCTTCAGCTGCTTTAATTGCATCTGTTGTTTCAGTCTTAACAAACTGGCATCTTCCAAGTCTGTCAAACGGGCTGAGCTCTTTTGCTTCAGCAAGCTTTTTAAGGTCTATCTTATAAACAATTCCGTTGATTTCGATGCCAAGTGCCTTTTCAACATCCTTAACATCATAAACCTTTGTTTTTTCTACATCCTTACCGTTTTCAGTAACGGTATATTTGTATTCATAACCTGTAATAACATCCTTGCCGTTTGCATCCTTTTCAATAACAGGAGCAACCTTTACATAGTGGCCGTCAAATACAGCAATATCTGACTTAACACCAACCATATCAAGTATGCCATCAACAAGTGAAATCAATTTATCCCATTCATGAACTGAACTCCAAAGACCATCAGCCTCTGCGTTCTTAAGAACTTCGATATCAGCAATATTAGCTATGAGCTTAATTACGATATCGTAGAACTTTTCAGGCTTAACTTCGTTTTCACTGCGAACTTCGCCTGTAAGAAGTCTGATAATCGGGCTTGCAATTTTAGTAACAGGATAAAGGAGATTCTGAATAGACTTCTGAAGACCTCCGTGACCAAGATACTGAGCAAGAGTCGGAAGGGTATCAAGAAGTGATCTGATAGGTGTATCAAGAATTGTATCAATTCTTGAAAGGATTGGATTAACAATATTATAAATAATGTAATCCGGATTCTTGGCAGCCATTGCACGATATGTTGCACCGTCCATAGCATCAACGCCAAGAGCCTCAAGTAAAGGCTTGATAGCATTTGAATAGCCATATTCACCCTTAAGCACTACATTATCATGACCGTCTACACCAGTATGAGGATCCTCAAAGATAACTGCTTCCTTAGCCTGCGTAAATACGCCGATAAGCTCGCTGAATGGTGAAAGAACTACTACAAGTGCTCTTGTGAATCTGTACTGATCTGTAAGCTGAGCAGCAGGATCAGTGATTAAATCATTTTTGAATGGTGAGTTATCCCAAACATTTGCCTTGAACTCATCATAACTATGGATATACCAAAGATCTGCAAGTTCAGGATTAGCAATCATAACAGGCTTGCCGTTTTCATCAACCTTAAGTACAGGCTTGCCGTCTGCATCAGTCTTAACGGTGCCGTCCTCGTTCTTTTCAGTATCCTGAACGGTCCAAGGAAGATCGCCAAGATTTTCTTCGGCATCCAAAGCCTTGAATTTATCAGCAAGCTCATTATAGCCATACTTTTCAAGCTGCTTTACAATACCATCACGGGTAACATCAATGTGGAGTATCTTAAGAAGAGCAGCCACAGTTGCATTATCACCGAGCGGGAAGATTACGCTTGCAAGCGTATTGATAAGGCTGTTCTGATAAATATAATCAGCAGTGAAGTTTTCGATCTTAATATCAGTGTAAGCATTTAACGCATTATGAACTGAAGTTCTTAATGTATCAATTGCATTTGAAACTTCATCAAGTGTTACACCGCCGTAATTTACATCAGCAGTTGTACCTGAAAGCTTAAGCTGATCTGCCCAATCCTTAGCAATCTCATCGAAGTCTGTTTTAAGACCATGCTTATCAAGGTTCTCAAAGAGTCTGATTACAGTTATGAGTATTTCATCTTCCTGTGAACCAAGAACATTCTGAAGATACGGCTTAATCGTTGCATAGAGATCTGCATTATTCAGTAAGTCATTTACCAATGACGGAATAAATGCATCATCATCCAGCTTGTAGGTATCTCCATCCCCTACATAAGAGCCATCACTGTGTTTCAGAATAGAGTTTGCATTAAGTATGCTTCTGATATATCTGAATACTGTTACGAAAGCATCGGAAGCCCTCTTTGCAATATCAGAATCAACAGTGCAGTTCTTTAACTTGGATAAATCATATTCAGGAACTGTAAGAGAATATTTCTTACCATTTATTGTAATGTTGTTTACGATGAGCTGCTTATCAAGCGTAGTCATGTAAAGCTTATTCGGATACTCATCATCAAATCCAAGGAAGTGAGCAACAACATCAAACAGGTGCTGATGGATATTATTCCATGTTACAAGTGTTTCGTTCTTGCCGTCCTTATCGTGATGATAAATACCTAAAATATTAAATATGATTGTGAAGAGATCTTCATCGTCATCAGCAAGTCTGACAATCGGATCAATCAAATCAAGAACAGGTTTAAGAAGATTTTCAACAGCACTCTGGAGATTGCCCTTATCTTCGCCGTTTGCAGCCTTGAATGCAGAATCACTGAGGAATGCACCAAGTGAAGCAATTGTTGCGAAGAGCTGATTGCCAGGGTTGTGAATAATATCATCTACCTTAGAAAGGATCGGATTAAGAATATTGTAAATTACATAATCCTGATTGCCATTGGCAATTACAGTACCATCGTCTAATGTAGCGTTATTACCGTCAATATAAGCATTGAAATCATTTACGGACATTGCATCAGCACCAAGAGCCTGAAGCAGAGGCTTAACAGCGTTTCTGTAGCCCTTAGCACCCGTAAGCTGGATTTCGCCGAATACAGTTGAAGTACGAGCATTAAATAAGGTATTGATAAGACCGCTGAATGGTGAAAGCGCAACTACGATTGCTCTTGTAAAGCGATAGTTTGCATCAATATCAGCTTCTGAAACATTTGGATTATGGTAAGCACCTGTTGTCTTCCAAACATTATCAATAAAGCCATCACCATCAGATATATACCATTTCTTAGCAAGCTCTGACGGAACCATAACGGTATTTCCATCATCGTCCTTAATTTCTTCGCCCTTATCATTTGTAGCAGGAACGAACCAAACAAGGTCTGAAAGCTTGCCGTCATCTTTACCAACGCTGCCCTTAAGAGCGTTTACTTCTGCTGCCAATTCAGCATAGCCATATTCAGTAAGCTTAGCTGCGATTCCATCAATTGATAAGCCATTTACACCGAGTAACGGAAGGAATGCCTTAACAACATTGTTATCCGCAAGATTGAATATTGCCTGTGAGATTGTAGCAATAAGTTTGTCGTTATAAAGAAGATCTACTGAAAGATCAGCTATTGTATTGCCTGTTACAGCGGAAAGTACGCTTTGAGCAATACCTGAAATTGTGTGAACAACTGAGCCAACATCTTTTGATGTATAAAGTTCTTCAGCAGTTGTATCCGTAGCATAATTCTTAACAGGATACTGAACAGGAGCTAAGTCTACTGCCTCAGCAAAGTAATCATCCCATGTTGACTGTACATCAAAACTTGAAGAATCAAGAGCCTTTGTTACAGCAATAAATGCCGAAAGAACATCTTCAGCTGTACGGTCAAGAAGAATCTTATTGATGTATTTGCCCATTAAATTAAATGTTTCATCGCCAAGCAACGGCTTTACAAAATCATTAATAAGGGTTGGAATAGCACCATTTGCATCTCTGTTGTTTTCTACGATACCCCAGATGAAGTTCCAGAGAATTACAAACGCATCTGTTCTTCTCTGAACAGCAGTTGCATTCATACCATCGTTGTTTGGTAGAGTTCCCCAAGGAATCGGAGCACCAAGCTTTGAAAGATCAGAAAGAAGATCATTAAGACTGCTTATCTGAATTGCAGGAAGCGTTACCTTGGATTCAGGACGGGTTACATTTCCGTTTTCATCCTTCTTCTCTGCAAGAGTAAGCTTAATATTATTGATTTCAAGCTTTCCGTCTTCTGTTGCAGTGAGATATACATTGCTTGCATCTTCGTTTGCCTTAACAAAGCCGGCAACGAGTTCATAAACATGCTTCTGTACATTGCCCCACTGGATCACAGCATCATCCATTGTTCCGTCTTCTTTTGTCTTTTCCGGAGCATTGAATACTGCAACGATAATCTTTTCAATAATTCTGTCTGTAATACCTGTACCCTCAAAACCATCCTTTGTATGGAGCGGTTCAAGTGTATCTGCAGCAAGAAGTGCATCAAATACTACATCAAATAATTTAGAATTATCTTTTGAAAGAACGCCGATAATTGTATCAGCTATATTTCCTATCGGGTAAATAAGCTCTTCAACAAGCTTCTGAACACCGCCCTGCTCTACGAAGAGCGCAAGACCGGGAAGAAGATTGAGAACTGCTCTTACAGGACCGATTGCTTCACCGGTTGCAGTTGAACCGCGAAGAATATTATTCAGTCTTGAGAATACCGGATTAAGAATATTGTAAATAAGATTGTTCGGATCAGCCTCTGCCTCTGACTTATAGTCAGCAGGAGTTTTAAGACCATTTCTTTCTGCTGTACAGCCAAGAACCTGAAGGAGCGGATAGATAGCGTTTTCATATCCGTCTGCACCGGTTAAGTTTGCAAGACCGTAAATATTAAGTTCTCCGCTGTTAAGAAGGAAGTTAAGAACTTCATTCAACGGATGAAGAACAGTTGAAAGTGCCTTAACAAGGTTTGCACGCCACTGGTCTTCTGTTTGACCGGCAACAGTCTGAATATTGAAGAATTTGCCTTCAATACATGGAGTCCAGTTAATATCGGAAAATTGTTTTTCTCTGATAGCACGAATCTTATTACCTGTGCTGTCAAGCTTATATTCGCCTTCCTTATGAGAAGGATCAGCTTTTTCATCCTCCGCAGTATACTTTTCATAAGCATAGCCGTCTGCTTCAGTTTCATCAGGAATCCAGAATGTCATAACATGGGTTGTTCCGTCCGGAAGATACTTCCAAGTGTAGCCGTCTTCCTCAGTTGCCCAGTATTTATAAACAGATTCCATAACAGGATTCTTATCTTTGTCTAATACATCTTCAAGCTTTCCTGTTTCATTGTTGAGTTCTTTCTTAACTCTTTCAACATAGTTAACTTTAACACCGTCAACTACTTCATTCTCATCATAACCGGCAAGAACCAAATCTGCAGTTCTTGAGTAACCTGCAGTGCGAAGAGCATCAGCAAGACTCTCAAGAGTGATTGCCTCCATACCAAGAACTTCAAATACAGTTGCTACTGCAGCTGAATCAAGAAGCGGATAAACAGCCTTTGCAACAGTTACAACAAAGCTTGAATCGTAAATATTACCTTCCTGCAATCCAACGATTGACATATCAAGGAATGCCTCAATAGCACTCATTGCAATATTGGTAATTACAGAAACAAGAGTTTTAACATCTGCTGACTGATAGCGATCGCCGCCGGTCTTAGTTGTATCTACTCTTGGATAGTCAACTGTAAAGCCGGGATCACGTGCAGCTTCAACATAAGGCTTCCAGCTTGCACCGGCATGGTGACCGGAAGCATCAAGAGATTTAATTGCACCGATAATTAAATCAACAAATTCGCCGCCGTCATAATTGATGTTGTCTTTATTCCAAGGAAGAATACTTTCCTTAACGATGTAAGGTCTGATTACTTCTGAGTAAGCATTCTCAAGAGTGCCTTCAAGAAGAGGATCAACAACATTTGTTAATAACGGATCAAGGAAATCATTGAAGTTAGCTCTTACAACATCATCCCAAACAAATCTGAGAAGTGTTACAAGAACATTCGCTCTGGTATCATCAGCTGTATTAACAACAGGAGCGAATGACCCTGTTGTGCTTGCCATAACAGCAGTTTCACCCTGACAGCCAGCAAGCTTAGCAAGCAATCCATTGATATCCTCAGGAATAATAATCGGATATGCAACACCATTGATTAAGATACCATTTTCTGTTGATGTAATATCCTTCTTAGGAATTACAACATCTTCATAAATTTCTTTTCCATCTTTATCAAGAACAGGCTTATTGTCTGCATCAACCTTCTTAACGCTGATTGTGTAAACGTCTTTGCCGTTCTCATCCTGAGAAAGCTTAGCTGTGTAAACACTGTCTTTATAAGTTGTTGTATAAAGAGTTGGGAATAAAACATCAACCAAACCTGAAATATCAGTATGGAGAGTATCCCATGAAAGCTTAGCCTTCTGAGTGATAGCTCCATCAAGGAATGCTGTATCTGCAAATTCAAGAGCTATCTGATAAATTGTCTTTCCGTCTGATGATACTTCAGTATCAAAATCATCCATAAGAAGATCTACAATAATCTGAAGAAGTGAATCAATCGGGAAGAGAAGATTCTGAATCGCTGTCTGAATACCGCCTGCGTTAATAAAGTTTGCAAGGGTTGGAATTGTATCAAGAAGACCGCGAACAGGTCTTTGCATGATTGTGTCAATTCTTTCTATTAACGGATAAACAATATTATAGATTGCATAATCCGGATTCTTTTCAGCATCAGCACGATACTTATCTCTGTGAACAGAATTAACACCAAATGCATCAAGGAATGGCTTAATAGCTGAAGTATAGCCATAAGAGCCCTTAATGGATACATTATTGCCGAAGTCTACTTCATGATTTGTAGTAAGAACTTCAATCAAAGCACTGAATGGTGAAAGAACAACAACAAGTGCTCTTGAGAAACGATAGGTTACATCGAGAGCCTTTTTGAGAGCTTCTCCTGTAAGACCGATGTAATCAGGATTCTGATAAGCACCGGAAGTATTCCAAACATTTGTAATAAAGAGATCAGTATAATCAGAAGTTGTATCATATTTGGATGAAACATACCATAACTTACCAAACTCATCACTTGGAACCTGAATATCGTTTCCGTCTGCATCCTTCTGTGTTGTAAACCAAGGAATATCAGCAAGCTTGCCCGTATATGAGCTAATATTTGTTGCTAATTCAGCATAACCATAGTAATTAAGCTGCTTAACAATATAGTCCTTAGTCATTTTAACATTAAGAATGTTAAATATTCTGGCAACAGTTTCATTATCAGCAAGGGAGAATACACCCTTAGCAATTGTTGAAATCAAGCTGTTATTTAAGAATTCTGCAACAGCAAAATCACTTAAGTCATTAATGTGATCATTATCCTTAAATACAATCTGAGAAATAACATTATTTACCGTGCCGTAAATTGTTTCAATTGCTGATACCACATCAGCCTTAGGATTCTTTACAGTGAATTCACCTTCAACAACCTTATCGGATGTAATCTGAAGGCGATCCTTCCAATCCTGAACAGCTGCATCTTCATCAAAGACGCCACCATTACCTAAAGCATCAGCAAGTCTGATTAATGTAATAAGTACATTATCTTTTTGTTTAGAATTCTCTACATAAAGAACATTTTCAACATATTCGTCTACTGCGTCATATGTTGCTGCCGGAAGAAGATCTTCAACCAATGGCATTACAAGATTATCAGCGTTTGCATCAACAGCTCTTCTTGCAAATCTGTAAACTGCAACAAAAGCATCTGATCTTCTTGTTTTAGCCTCGTCTGCATCATCTGCCTTTACAGCAAATGTTGTTGAAGCATTTTTAGCATTGATCAGGCAATAAGCCAGATTCTTAAGATTAAAATTAATCTCCTGAATGTTGAGCTTATAAACCTTACCGTTAATCTGAATACCGGTAATTGTTTCTACCTGTCTTTCGGTTACTTCTTCTTCAACATCTTCGTAAACAATGTTACCATCTGCATCTTTTTCATAAACGACGTTACCCTCTTCGTCTGTTTCAAATACAGGATTTCCATCCTCATCGAGAACAGGATTACCGTCTTCGCCAAGCTTTTCTTTAGCTTTTGGCTGAGATGAAACTTTGTAATACTTAGTAACCGTAGTATCATTCTCAGTAACTGTTTTGGAGAATACCCTAACCTGGTTGTCACTCTTTAATACAGTTACCTTAAGGAAGTTTTCAATGATTGCAGGGAGATGCTGATGGATATTGCTCCATTTAACATCCTTGCCTAAACCAAGGAATGAAACAGCGATTTCAAAGATGTTTTCACTGTCCTTATATTCAGGAACACCGCGTGTTGCGAGTCTGATAATAGGACCGAACATCTGTGTAATCGGATAAAGAAGTTCTTCAACAGCTGTCTGAACACCGCCGTTATCAATAAATGCAGCAAGATTTGTTGCAATATCGAGAACTTCATTTACAGGATCGGACATTATATCGCCGACTCTGGAAATAACAGGATTTATAATATTATAAAGGACATAGTCAATATTCTTTGTCTTATCTGCATCCGGATCTACATTGCCTGTTGTATCATCAATACCATTTGCATCAAGTACAAACTGATGAGGCGATACAGCATCACAGCCAAGAACATCAAGAAGAGGCTTGATTGCATTTCTGTATCCGCGTGTACCGGTAATATCAATAGCATCAAAGTATCGACCGGTGCCTGCATTAAAGAGAACATTAACAATATTACTGAAAGGAGAAAGTGCAACAACGATTGCTCTTGTAAAACGATAACCTGCATTAAGTGCGCCGTCCTTTACGGTACCGTCAGCATTTAATAACTTAGGGTTATGATATACATCTGCATGAGCATTCCAAACCTTTTCTTCAAAGAGAGTAGAATCATTACCGTTGTTTGCTACACCTGATTCAACATACCAATATTTAGCTACATTCGGAACCTGAACGTCTTTTCCGCTGGCATCCTTCTGCGTTGTAAACCATTCAATATCTGAAAGAGAACCGGTATATTTAGGATCTTTTTCATCAATAGCTACTGCCTTAACCTCATTTGCGAGATCAACATAACCATATTTATAAAGCGTGTTGTAAAGACCCTGAGCTGACAAATCAATTCCGAACATCGGAAGAATTGTAGCAACTGTTGCATTATCACCAAGACCAAAGATAAGCTTAGAAATCTGAGATATCAAAGAATTGGTATAAAGTGCATCAATTACAAGACCTTCAACAGTTGTATCAAGTAAAGCGGAAAGTGCTCTCTGTACAATTGTTGTAATAACATTAACAAGATTCTGAACATCATCCTCTGTATAATTATCGCCTGCTGTATGATTATCATTAGCAGCCTTTGCAGGAACTACAGGATAAGAAATTTCATAATCCTTACCATCTGTATAATCTGCATATTCAAAGAACTTAGTCCACTCAGATGAAACATCATGATCTGATGAATCTGTTGATTCGGTAAACTGAATTAATGCAGCAACAATTTCATTTGCAGAAGCAACAACTTGGCTTAAATTATTTTCAAGGTTGTTAACTGTAATGTTGGAAAGCTCTACATCAAGTACGCTTTCGATGAAAGGACCTGCAGTTTTATAAGTATCCTTAAGCAGAACAGGAAGAAGACCTGTTTTCGCATCAATAAGTGCATTCTTATTAACCTGAACTATCTTCCAAATATACTGCATAATTACCAGGAATGAATCTGTACGCTTCTTAATAGCGTTCTCACCCATCTGGTTTCCGCCATCTCTTAAGCCAGGGCCGATACCGGCTACCCAATCCAGATCAAACATCGGAATCGAAAGATTGAGATTAATTTCGTTCTCGCCAATCTTAAGTTTACTGATTGTAACCTCAAGAGCCTTATCCTTGCCATTATCGGTTACTGCTTTAAGATCAACATTCTGAACCTTAATCATAGAGAAGATTTTGTCAACAAGTGAGAAAATCTTTGTATGTGCATTATCCCAAGTAATTCTATCAGCTTCTTTTTCTCCAAAAATACCGCTGATAATCTTGTCGATAATGGATCTGTCATCTTCTTCGGAGCCGCCGATAATTCCACTGTAAAGCACAATATCAATTACAGCATCAAAGATAGATGTTACGCTGCCTCTTGTAAGTATATCAAGAACTGTATTCAGCAAAGAGCTAAACGGATAAATAAGCTCAAATACCAATTCCTGAATACCGCCCATATTTACAAAGTTAGCAAGATCCGGAACAATATTAAGAATAGCTCTTACAGGACCGATAGCATCCTTACCGTTGAGGATTTCATTAACTTTGCTGAGAAGAGGTCTGATTATATCAGAAATTACTGCATTTGGATTTGACTGAGCATGTTTTGCATATGTATCAGCATCAACAGCATCGGTACAGCCAAGTAAATCCAGAAGAGGCTTAACAGCATTTCTGTAGCCGTGAGTACCAATAAGAGGAGCTACGCCGGCAACATTTACGGAACCTGCGTTCAAAAGGAAATCAACAAAAGGAACAAACGGAGAAAGAACAGCAGTTAATGCCTTATTAAGATTTTCCTGGCATCTCTGCATTCTTGCGTTATATTCTTCTTCGGTTTCCTCACCGGAGGCTTCCTCATAAACGTGGAAGTATTTTTCCTGAACAGCATAATCCCAGTTGATATCAGAGAAAATCATCTCTCTTACAACATGGCTGCCATCAGGATTTAAAACCCATCCTTTTTCATCTTCAACCCAATAGGTCATTACGTGCTTTCCGTTTTCCATACGGTAAGCACCCTTATCATTTTTAGCCCAGAATCTGTTTGCCCATTCGTACTGAATTTCGCCTTTTTCATTCTTAATTACATTTCCGTCTGCATCAATCTGAGCAGTATAAACCCAGTTCGGGCTTGCAGACTTATCTGTAACAGAGGCATCACCCGGATAAGTTTCCGGATCCATCGTGATTCTGTCAACCAAAACCTTCAAAACCAAATCCGTATATCCGGCATCAGCCATATTCTTTCTCAGCTTCGTCATATCATATGACTCAACACCCAATATATTAAGAACAGAGCTGACAGTAGCATTATCAAAGAGCGGATAAACGATTTTGGCTACATTTGCAACGAGCTCACTCGTGTAAACACCGTTCTTGGCAATGCCGGCCAATGAGAAATCAGCATTATTGGCAAGAACAGACATAACAACGTTAGTTAAAACATTTACAAAGTCTTTAACATTGCTTGGTTCATATTTTTCTCCTGCATCAGAAGAAGGATTAACAGGATACTCAATAACAGATTCAAGAATCTGATACTGAGACTCAGATGAAACCGGCTTATTGTTTGCAACAGTAGCAACAATTTTCTGAAGAACAGTACCATTTTCACCGAATCCGCTGGTATCCATAACCTTTGCAACTTCGCAAAGGAGTTTAATAAGATGATCACCTGTAAGCGGATCACCTTTATGTCCGCCAACACCGAAGATATCAATGTTTTCTTCAATAATAGCATAAACATCCGTGCCGAGAACATTTGTTAAAATTCCTTCAACAGTGTCCTTGTTTGCACCAACTACAATATCATCCCATACATAACGGATAATTGTAACAATGGTATCAGCGCTAATTGCGCCCGTAATACGAGCCTGACCGCTTACACGGTTAGAGCCGCAGCCAGCAATCTTGCTCCAAGGAATTTCAGGAATTGTTAATTTAAACTCTTCCTTTTCATAAATCGGATTTCCATCTTTATCTACAGCAGGAAGACCGGTTTTTTCATCAGTTGCCTGAATCTTATTGCCGTTTGCATCCTTCTTATCAAGCTTGATAGCAGGAATAATATCCGTTACAAGAGCTCCAAGCTCATGCTGAACATTTGCCCATGTAAAGGTATGTTCGGAATTGAACAGCTTTTTAACAACATCTGATAAAGCGAAATCACCGATTTTGCCCATATTGTTCGTAAAGCTTGTTTCACCAAGCTGTGTAATCTGAGCAATATCTGTTACCGCAGTAACTATATTAGCAAGCGGTTGCAGGAAGTTTGAAACCAGCATCTGAATGCCGCCGTTATCAATAAAGTATGCAATGCTTGGAATCGCAGTAACAATTGTATTTACAGGATCTGCAGCAAGCTTATTAAGATAGTTGAATACCATATCAATAAGATTGCTCATAGCATTATTGTATGCTGTATTGAAATTATCAGCAGTCATAAGATTATCAAAGTTAAGAGCCTGGAATAAAGGCATCAATGCTTTCTCATAACCATTGTTACCCTTAAGATAAAGAGCACCTACAACCTTAACATTTGATTCCTTACCGCCGATAATCTTATCGGTTTCACCTGCAAGAAGAAGAGTAGCAAAATCATTGAACGGATAAAGAAGAGCAGTAACAATTTTCTTCAGTCTATCTGCATCCCCGTTTACATTCCAGTCATCCTTTGTGGCCGGTGCGCCGTTTTCAGGATCCTTCGGATCTGCCTTGCCGATATATGATGCAAGATCAAAGCAGTTATATACTTCTCTTTCTTCAAGAGTATAAGATGTCTTATCTTCAGTCGGAATAGCAACCTTCTTTGTAATAATGAAGGAGCCTTCATATTCCATTTCAATAGGATTATTACTCTTATCTCTGACTAAAACACCATTATCATAAGCTAAATTATATTTAGCATGCTGACGCATTCCGTAATCATCATAGACAGGCTGATTATTTCTGTCATATTCATAATAAGCGTTAACACCGTCAAGTATCTCGCGAACAGCCTGAACACCTGCAACACGACCCAAATGCAAATAGAGCGTATCCGGATCTGCCTTGATTTTCGGAGATGCCGTACCATTTATGGTAATGGTTCCGATTGTATAAATCTTTTGCAGGAACTCAGAGCCGAATATTCTATAGAATGTATTGAATAATTCATCTGCTCTGCGGCTTGAATACAACTGTTCCTGTAAGAAAGCAGTTATACTGTCGCCCTTTTCGGATTTGAAAAGACCCGGAAGAATATTGTTAAGAATATCATTTAATTTGGAAATGAAATAATCTACATCAGCCTTCGTGTAAAGGTCTTTTACTTCATCGTAATTTACGGTATTCTTCTGCCATTTCCAGCCATTTACAGTTTGCACCCAATCGAAGTTTTCAGGAGTATAAGCCGTAAATATTTTAAAGAAATCAGCGCCGAAATCAGCATCACTTTGAACATAATCAAATGCATTATCAAGTAAATCGTTAAGAAGCGCACCGATATTAAAACCGGCAGCAGCTCCCAAATCTGCACCCTTCGTTGCAAAGTCTCTGATGAAATCTTCATTTTGCTGTAATACTGAATTGATATAATAAGCAAGCCAAACCAGAACTCGCTCTTTCTGATCAATCTGAACCCATTTTCTTGTTCCTGACGGACGAAGCGAATTCTTATCAACAAGAGTTCTTCCAAGATGTCCGAGTTCAAGGAAAGACAGTTCCGGAAGTGAGAAACCTTCCATTCCGCTTACAAGATTCTGAAGAAGCTCATTTACGCCAACAGAATCAAGCGAATTCAAACCGATTCCCTTGAGCGTATCAAACAAATTGAAACCAACACCACCAAGAGAAGCATCAATAGAGTGAAGCATATCGGAAATAATTCCTTCTTCAAGCGCATAAGCAAGAGACGGAAGCATATCCAAAATGATTGTAAGGGTATCCGGACTTTCAAGAATTGCTACAACTCGATTATAAAGAGGTGTAACAATATATCTCATGCAGTCCTCAATTTTATCATCGTTAAAATTGTTTATCGGTCGAAGATTTGTACAACCGAGGAATTCAAGAATCGGAAGAACAAGCTTTTCATAACCGGGTGTTCCATCCGTAACCTTCTGGTCAACAATATTTAAAGCTTTTACATTTGCCTGTCTGTTCTGAAGAACAGCATCAACAATGATTTCTGCACCGCAGGTTGCACCACCGAGTGCATCGGCAAGCTTATCAATACTGGTAATTTTCCAATCGAATTCATCCTTGTGCGCTTTAACGTTATTCCAATTATAGCCGGCATCAAGCAAAATCTGTGTAATCTCAGGCCAATTGCCCTTAAACCAGCTGTTTTTATCATAAGCGTTCGGATCCGGAGTTAAACCCGTAATACGACCTTTTCTATAAGCAGCAAGTGCATCATCGGCACCAACTGCCACTGCTGCTGCACCGGTAATCTTGGTATCAAACAAAGCCTTCTGAAGAATCGGACCGAGAGCAGTTAAAATGGTTGTGCAAAGATCATTTACAACCTTGTTTAACTTTTCGCCCTTTGTAAACAATGCCTTATCTAATGAAGCCTTGTTCAAACCAACACCCAACAGTGCTTTATTCATTTCATCATCTGAAATGAAAGCAGAAAGTCTGTTCATCAATTCGGTTATTGGTGCAATAGAGCCAGCATTGGTCCAATTCATTCCTGTCGGAGCTTCAATCGGATACTGCTGATAATCCTTTGGCAATTCGTTTTGAATATACCAATTCAAAGCAGGAATTACACCATTTTGATAGAACGGCGGATAATCAGGGGGATTTTGCGGCGTTGCGCTCGTTCCCGGATTCGTTCCGTAATTCTTATAATAATTGGTAAGTGCATTATACTTATTATTAACAGTTGTAATAATAGATTTTGCTCTTGCAATCTGGAAATAGTTTAAATCCGTTCTTGCTGAAATTCCGCCATAGGCAGAACCATAGCTTGAGCCGGAATCTTTTCTCCAGAAACCATCCAATCTGTGAGCAGATTTAAGATAGTCATCGTACAGATATCTGTTATACTTTTCTAAAACATAATCATAATGATTCTTTTCACTTGCAACCTTATTGTTTAAATCTGTACCTGAAACACCGGGAGCATTATTCGGAGTTGCCTTAGTATTGAAATCGGCAAGAAAAGAATTATAATATGCATTTGCCTGATCAAGAGTCTGCTTAACATAAACAGGACGAAGACCGGTATCCACAAGAGGAATATAGCCCTCATTACCAAATGTAGCAGGATAACCTTTATAAGCATCCTCCATTTTATTTACTTCGGCAATATAGGCATTTGCATGTGCAATATTCCACTGCTTAACAAAATCCGGTTTATATGTTTTGTCAAGTAAGTTTTTCTCAGTAGTAACTGCAGACTGCAGAGAACCGAGATTTCCATAAACACTATCTGCAAATGAAATATTTGACTGAATTTCTTCAAGGTCACTGATTGTTAAATCAGTTCTTACACCCTTCGTAACATCGCCGTCAATGTAAAGCGCCTGCTTTACATCATTTACTGCAGCTCTGAACTGTTTCAAAAGGTACTGAAGAAGATTATTAACATAGGTAGTTACCTGTGCATATGTACAGCCAAAGAAATGCTCGAAAATTTTTCTTGTACCTTCTTTACCGTCTGCACTTGAAGAAGATGCAGTCATAACAGTTTTCGTACTGTTATTATCGCCTATAAGACGATCATAATTGTAAGAATGAGAACCGTTCTGAATAGCCTGAAGAAGGGAAGCAGTTTGGCTTACAATTTCAACCTGCTTATCTCTTGGAATCTTGTCAAACTGTGTTTCGTCTGACTGACCCGCTACCAAATAATTCCAATAGTCTCTTTGGTTGTCATCACTTGAGCTGAAGAATTTATTGAACGCTTTAAGCTCATCTGCATTAACAGCAATTGCACTGTAATAAGCATCAATATAATTGTATCCTTGATTCATTTCTTCAGCAGCACCATTTGTTCCGCCCCAAACAAAGCCTCTGGACTTCCAGTGATTAGATGCCATTGTTTTACGCAGAGCAGTAAGCTTGTTCAAATCATTACCATATTCGTTCCATAGATAATAACCTTCATTAAGCTTAACTATAGTAAAATAGTGACTATTCTGTCGAGTACCTGATTCGTGAAGAACACCCATCATACCATCGGTAGCATATTCGGATTCACCACCCGGATAATCATTACCCATAAGATTGGTTTTGTCTCCTCTACTAGGACCTAATCTACCGTTTATAAACCATTTAGCCTGGTTTGATACATGGTCATTTCGTCCGGTACATTCAAGAACCAAATGCCACGCAGCTACAACGGCTTTGTAGGTTCGACCATCTTCATAAACATCTTCAACATATGAACCACGCTTATTTTCAGGACCAACACCATTGGTATTGAGGTTCTGATAAGTGGCTCTGCTTGCCGGATGACCTTTAGAAGATGAGGTTGGCTTAACCCCGTCATTATAGTAAGCCATAGCAATATCATAAAGATAATCACCAATGGCTGTACCGCTGTTATCCTGTGCTTTAACGGCATCTGCCCAATCAGCGGGTGCAGCAAATGCAGTAAAACCAACTGTAATTGAGGATAAAAGCATTAAAAATGCGAGGAAAAAACTCAAACACTTTTTAAACCTTTTAGGTTTTCCCATAATTTTTTCTCCTTTCTTTAAATCTCCATAAAAAATTATGTATGGATTGTGAAAATTGTATACAATTCCACAATTGTGATTTCATTGTATCATTACTTATGCTCAAAGTCAATGAATTTGAGCAAATAAAAAAGTCACAAAATATTAACAATTTTTTTGTGCAAAATTTGCTTAAGATATAACTTATATAAATTAATTACATTTATATAAACGACATGTGACTGTACAGCAAGTTTTCAGCTTTACAGTAATAGTTTTAGACTTTACATCGCAAAACCGCCTCAAATCAGCTGTAATGGTTTCACACTTTACAGTTGTTGAAGTAAAAAAATATAATCAATTTTTAATTATTTATTTTAAAATACTTCTTTCCGCTTGCTTTGCAGCCACTTCCGCCCTTAAAGGAAAAGCTTTTTTGAAGGTAAAATAGCATTATTATTTAACCAAATTAATATTAGATAAAAAATAAGGAACGATGAAAACATCGTTCCTTTAAAACTGATTGTATTTTATTACTGATTGCCGCTGACATTGCGCATCAAATTCTGGCGAATGCCTCTGACATCCTGAAGCGCTTTATAAAGTGCATCATCAATAGCAAGAAGCGTATCCTCTGCATAGTTATTAACTGCATTAACAGAATCCTTTTTATTCTTCTGTGCAGCAGCAAGCATTTCATTAGCCTGAGCAGTTGCAGTTCCGAGGATTTCACTTGCACGAGCCTGTGCTTCACGGATACTGTTATCGCCCTCTTCCCTTGCCTTTGCAAGAATTTCTGCAGCCTGAGCCTGCGCTGTCTGCGTAATCTGATCTCTGGCAACGAGCTCACGAGCCTGAGCCTCTGCCTCAGCAATAATAGCCTGGGCATCCTTCTGGGCATCATCAAGAATCGTATTTCTTGAATCAATAATTGCCTTTGCCTGCTTCGTTTCATGAGGTGTATTAAGGCGGATATCCTCAATAATCGTTTTAATTTTTTCAACATCAACAAGGCATTTCTTTGTCATCGGCATAGAAGTGGCATCATCAAGCACATCTTCTAAATCTTCAAGCAAAATATCTGTATTAGTCATTAGAAATTTCTCCTTTACATCTTTTGATAACATCTTCTAATATAACTTCCGGAACAAAACGGGAAATATCCCCGTTAAGGCTGCAAACCTCTTTTACCATACTTGAGGATAAAAACATATTCTCCCCCTTTGCAGTAAGGAAAACCGTTTCAACCTGCGGTAAAAGACTTTTATTAATAAGTGCCTGCTGAAATTCATAATCGAAATCAGACATAGCACGCAACCCTTTAACAATAGCAACAGCATCCTTCTTTGCTGCATAATCCACAAGAAGCCCGCTGTATGTATCAACCTCAATATTATCCTTTGAAATACAGCGTTTTATTAAATCCAAGCGCTCTTCAATGGAAAACAGGGATGATTTCTTTGTGCTGTTACACATAACGACAACAATTACCTTATCAAAAAGCTCTGCTGCACGCTCTATAATATCAAGATGACCAAGCGTTATAGGATCAAAGCTGCCCGGACAAACTGCTATTTTCATAATTAAGCTTCCTTTCGGTAAATTGTTATTTTTGTTTTACCGTAATTTCGTTCTTTAGCTACTGCAAAACTGCCGAATTTTTCGGGCAGTTTTTCCTCCTTTGAGGTTTCACAGGCAATAATACCATCCTCGCTCATAAGCTTTACAAGACTTGGCATACATTTTTCAATAAGACCTTTATTATAAGGCGGATCAAGAAAAGCAACATCAAAGTTGTTTATTCTTGTAAGAAAAGCCGAAGCATCACAAAGCACAATCTGAGAAGCGGGTGAAAAACCGCAGGCTGCAATATTTGACCTGACAACGCTTTCAGCTTTTTTATTATTTTCAACAAATGTGCAGAAAGCTGCACCACGGGACAAGGCTTCAATACCCAGCTGACCGGAGCCGGCAAATAAGTCGAGCACCCTTTTATCTTCAATTTCAAATTGTATCATACTGAAAAGGGCTTCCTTAACGCTTTCGGCTGTCGGCCTTGTTACATCCTCACCCGGAAGCGTTTCAAGGCGCCTGCCTCGGGCGCTGCCCGTAATTACTCTCATCATAATTGCTTGTCCTCTGTGCAAAGTATACACTTTCACATTTTTATACATAAACATTATACAGTTGAAGAGCTGCTTCGTCAAGTTTTATACTACGATTTTTACATTTTATGATAAAAATTAAAGATATTTTGTGCATCTTTACTATTTATTGACGGACAATTTTGTAATTCTTCAACAGAACACGCTTTAATTTTAGATATCGTTTTAAAATGTTTAAGCAAAGCCTTTGCCTTAGCATTTCCGATACCGTCAATACCGAGCAGGCTTGATGAAAACGCCGATTTTTTATGCTTATTGTGATGATAGGTTATCGCAAAGCGGTGTACCTCTTCCTGTATACAGGAAACAAGGGTAAATGCACCTCTGTGTGAATTAATTTCTATCTCTCCGCCGTCAAAAGCAATTGCTCTTGTTCGATGCTTATTATCCTTTACCATGCCGAAAACAGGCACATTTATACCCATTTTTGCAACAACAGGAAGCACGGCATTAACCTGAGGCTGACCGCCGTCAAGCAAAATCAGATCAGGAAGAATTTTAAAACTGCTTCCTTCTTCATCGTTATAATAATGATTAAAACGGCGAGTTAAAACCTCATTCATTGATCCGACATCATTCTGACCGTCAAAACCTTTGATGGAAAAGCGTTTATAGGCTGATTTCATCGGTCTGCCATTATGGAAAACAACCATTCCTGCAACATTATCCGCACCAAAAGTATGAGATATATCATAACTCTCAATATATTCAGGAGGCTTTGCAAGACCAAGAAGCTTTGCAAGCTCTTCAAGAGCTGCAAATTCCCTGCCAAGTCTGCCCTCGCTCTGTGCAAGATGCTCGTTTGCATTCTGAATACACATTTTGACTATAGAAAGATGCTCTCCTTTTTGCGGATGAATAAATTCCACTTTTTTACCGCGTCTGCTTTCAAGAAACTGAAGCAGAAGTTCTTCATCTTCAATCTCGCCGTCTACAGCAATTCTTGCCGGAATTCTATCTCTCATAGCGTAATAGCGTTCAATAAGCTCAAATCGTGCTTCTGAAACAGCGTCAACAGCATCAATAAGCCAGTATTCCGTATCGGTAAGTTTACCATTCTGAAAGCGGATAACCTCAAAGCAAGCCTTTTTCTTGCCGTTTACAAGCGCAAAAACATCCTCTTCAGGAACATTGATTGAAACAACTTTTTGCCTTTCATCAAGATTTTTGATTGCTTTTATCCTGTCACGAAGCTTTGCAGCCTCCTCAAACTGAAGATTTTCAGATAATTCCTGCATCTGCTTGGTTAAATCACGAACAGTGGCCTGACTTCCGCCTTTAAGAAATGCAACAGCATCATTAACATTATTTACATATTCTTCCCTCGTTATTCGTCCGGCGCATGGAGAAGAGCAAAGCCCCATAAAACCATTCAGACAAGGTCTTGATTTTCCGTAATCTCTCGGAAACTGCTTGCTGCAGCGCGGTAATTTAAAAATCTTCAGCGTTTCTTCTACAGCCTGTTTTACAGAGAAATATGAAATATAAGGACCGATATATGCTGCCCTGTCATCATCCATACGATTACACTCCGAAATCCGCGGAAATTCACCCTTAGTAATTTTAATATATTTATAGCCCTTATCGTCCTTAAGAAGAATATTATATTTCGGCATATGCTGCTTTATTAAAGAACATTCAAGAACAAGGGCTTCAAATTCGGTATCCACAAGAATATAATCAAAATCATCTACATTTTCAACCATCCTGATTACTTTTAATGAATGGTTTGAGTGAGAGCCGAAATAAGACGACACGCGATTTTTCAACTTTTTTGCCTTGCCGATATATATAATTTTTTTATCTTTGTTTTTCATTATATACACACCCGGCTGCAGCGGCAAAGCCATTGCTTTTTGGCGAAGTTCTTTTTCGGTCACAATTCAAGCCTCCTTCCCACAAAATTTTATAAACAAAAAGAAAAGTACAGATTGCTCTGTACTTTTAAATTTAAATATAACAGTTTTAATTAATCTGCAAATCCGCTTTTAACAAGAGCAACAAGACCCTCAACTGCATCCTCTTCATCAGAGCCATCCGCAATAATACGAATATAAGTATCGCCCATAATACCGAGTGAAAGAACACCTAAAAGTGATTTAGCATTAACTCTTCTTTCTTCCTTTTCAACCCAGATTGATGATTTGAACTCATTCGCCTTCTGAATAAAAAATGTAGCAGGACGAGCATGAAGACCAACCTGATTCTCAACTTTAACATCTTTAACAAACATAATTAAAACCTCTCAACATGTTAATAAATATTTAATTATTAGCTTACTTTACATATTATATCACTAAAGTTAATTTGGTCAACAAATTGGATAAAAGTTCGTATGCTTTATGAATTAAACACAAAATACAGTTGTCTGATTTGTGCAAAATTCACATAACATTTTGAAATCATTTTAAATCTGACAAATATTCCCTATCTTCTTCGGACAAATCTGCTTTTTCCAGCATATCCGGCCGTCTTTCAAAGGTGCGCTTAAGAGATTGCTGCCTGCGCCATTTATCTACATTAGCGTGATGACCCGTCAGAAGGACATCGGGAACCGTTCTTCCCCGCCATTCATAAGGACGGGTATACTGGGGATATTCAAGAAGCGAACTGTAATGGCTCTCCTCCTCAAAGCATTCATCTTCAGACAATACACCGGGCAGCATACGGGAAATGGAATCCGCAAGAATCAGAGCAGGCAGCTCACCGCCTGTAAGCACATAATCACCGACAGAGATTTCCTCGGGCTGAAGCTCCTCAATCACTCTTTCGTCTATCCCTTCATAATGTCCGCATAAAAGGGCAATATTATCCATCTGTGCAAGCTCTCGAACACGCTTCTGCGTTAAGGTTTTACCCTGCGGTGTAAGATAAATTAGATGCGGCTTTGCGCCTGTTTTCCTGCACAAGGAATTATAGCAATCATATATCGGTTCAACCTGCATAATCATACCCATACCGCCTCCATACGGCGTATCATCCACTCTGCGGTGCTTATCCTTTGTATAATCTCTTATATCAACACATTCAATCTGAACCTTTCCCGCCTTGCGTGCTCTGCCTATAATGCTTTCAGACAGATAGGCATTGCACATTTCAGGGAAAAGCGTAAGTATATCAATCCTCATCGAAAAGCCCTTTCATCGGAATTATTCTGATTGTTTCATCTTCTGTATCAATTTCCTTAACAATATCGGGAATGACAGGAATATAGCTATGCCTGTTATCGTTTACAACATCAAGAATATCGGAAGCACCATAGTTTACAACATCGGCAACCCTGCCATATTCTTTATTGCTTTCCGCATGAAGAACCAAGCAGCCGATTAAATCCTGAATATAATTTGCATCCTCAGCTATTTCAGCGTCATCACGATTGCAGTAAACAACGCTGTTTTTGAGCTTTTCAGCCATATCAATAGAGGTTATTTCTGAAAATTTAACAATAGCGTGATTTTTCTGAGGACGGGCAGAGATGAGCTCTAAGCTGTCTGTGCCGCTGCTGTTCAAATAAAGCTTTTCAAACTGCTTTAAGTATTCAATATCATCACACCACATTTCAAGCTTCATTTCACCCTTAATGCCGTGTGTATTTATAAGTTTTCCTATTTCTAAAAATTGTTTCATCATATCACCAAGGATATTATATAAGTTTTTTTATGTTTTATCAATAGCAAAAAAGACGACTTTTGTCTGCTCTTATCTTTTTCTTACAGCTTATTTGATTCATTGTACGAATCTTCCAAATTGCAACAAAGAAAAGAGGCGGATGAAATCCGCCCCTACGATTTATTGTTTCGAAGTAACAACCAGGCTCCGGCTTGCGAAGCAAGACAGGTTTTTATTTTCTCTTAGCACTAACAACCTTGCTGTAGTTTGATGTTGCATTCTTGTTCTTGCTTGTTACTGCTCTTACCTTGTAGCTATAGGTTTTAC